>CAYJEU010000024.1:0-27152 GCA_964369565.1 uncultured Bacteroides sp.
GCGCGCTGCGTTCGGGACGCAGAGGCCGAGAGTTCGAGTCTCTCTACTCCGACCAGTCGAGAAGCTCGACACCAAATTCGCCCTTTAGCTTGTGCTAGAGGGCACTTTTTATGCCCGAAATTTAATGGTATGCATTTTGTATAAGCAAGCCAGCAACGTGACGTTACATCCGATTCGCCCTTTAGCTTGTGCTGGAGGGCACTTTTTATGCCCGAAATTTTACTTATGCACACAAAGTGTTTATATCAGTAAAGCTTAATATAAACCGGAAAAATTTTACGACATAAATAACTAAAAAAACAATCTGCACAATAATTAGTGATAACTTATATTGACATATCGTAATTTTTACTATATGATTCAAATAAGGCATTATATATGCTACTTTTGACAATTTATTAAAAGCACTTAAAATTGAGTATAAAAAATTAATTTGAAATGCTATTTAGATAACGATAAATATAATTAATTAATTTTCGATGCTAACAATTAATTTAGCGTAATAATTTTGTCGAAAACGGTTTCACTGTTGATAAAAATAAAAAATAATAAACTAGGAGGATTTTATGAATAGCTTTACTTATTATACACCAACAAAAATGATATTTGAGAATGACGCAGAAAAATTAGCGGGTAAAATGCTTAAAGAATTTGGCGCAAAAAAAGTGCTTATCCATTATGGTGGAGGCAGTGTAATTCGCTCAGGCCTTTTAGAAAGGGTGCAAAAATCCATAGAGCAAGCAGGCATTACATATATTACACTTGGTGGCGTTGTTCCAAACCCACTTTTATCTAAAGTATATGAGGGCATAGAGCTTTGCAAAAAAGAAAATGTAGATTTTATTCTTGCAGTTGGCGGTGGCAGCACAATTGATTCAGCAAAGGCTATCGGCATGGGGGCTAGTTACAATGGCGATGTGTGGGATTTGTACGACTGGCGAGCAGAGCCTACCGGCTGTTTGCCTATTGCAACTGTTCTAACAATAGCAGCAGCAGGCAGTGAAATGAGCAATTCAAGCGTAATTACAAAAGATGAGGGTATGCTTAAAAGGCACACCGGCTGTGAACAAGCGATATGCAAATTTGCACTTATGAACGCTGAGCTCACAAAAACCTTGCCTGATTACCAAACAGCAAGCGGTTGTGTAGATATTTTAATGCACACTATGGAAAGATACTTTAATAATGGCGATAATTTAGATATTACAGATGAAATATCCGAAGGCATAATGAGAGCCGCTATAAAACATATGAGAATACTTAAAGAAAACCCCGCGGATACAACAGCAAGATGGAATATTATGTGGGCAGGCAGCGTATCTCATAACGGCCTAACAGATTGCGGCACAAATGGTGGAGATTGGTCGGTTCATGGAATTGAGCACGAGCTGGGTGGCATGTTTGATGTTGCACATGGTGCCGGCCTTGCCGCAGTTTGGGGAAGTTGGGCAAGATATGTTGTCGATATTATCCCTCACAGGCTAGCAAAGTTTGGTGTAAAGGTACTAAGCGTTACACCTGCTGAAACTGAAAAAGATACTGCATTAAAAAGTATTGAAGCAATGGAAGATTTTTATCGCTTTATAGATATGCCGACATCGCTGAGTGAGCTTAAAATATCTCCTACAGATGATGAAATTCTAAAAATGGCAGAAAGTGCAACATACTTCGAAAGACGATTGGTAGGCACAGTTAAGCCGCTTGATAAAAACGATATTGCAAATATACTTTTTGCAGCGAGATAAAAATAAAGCCACAGCTATTAAAGCTGTGGCTTTATTTTTATCTTTTTACTTTACTGTTTTCGAGAACAGGCTTTAAATATTTGCCTGTATATGAATTTATGTTTTTTGCTATTTGCTCCGGTGTACCTTTTGCGATAACTTCCCCACCTGCGCCGCCGCCTTCTGGGCCTAAATCTATTACATAATCTGCACATTTTATAAGCTCTAAATTATGCTCTATAACAATAACGGTATTACCCGCGTTCACTAGTTTATTAAGCACTTTTACAAGTTTATGCGCATCTGCTATGTGCAGGCCTGTTGTGGGCTCGTCTAAAATATAAACCGTTTGCCCTGTTTCACGCTTTGCAAGCTCAAGTGCAAGTTTAACACGCTGTGCTTCGCCGCCCGAAAGCGTTGTTGCGCTTTGCCCAAGCTTAATATAACCTAGCCCAACGTCTAAAAGCGTTTTCAGCTTGCGGTGTATTTTTGGTATGTTTTCAAAAAATGTGCAAGCTTCCTCAACCGTCATTGCTAAAACATCTGAAATACTTTTATCTTTATACTTTATCTCAAGAGTTTCCCTGTTATAACGCGCGCTTTTGCACACATCGCAAGGCACATAAATATCGGGTAAAAAGTGCATTTCTATTTTTATTATACCATCGCCCTCGCAAGCTTCGCACCTGCCGCCCTTAACATTAAAGCTAAAGCGCCCTGCTGTGTAACCGCGCATTTTCGATGCTTGTGTTTGCGCAAACAAGTTGCGAATATCTGTAAAAACGCCTGTGTATGTTGCAGGGTTCGAGCGTGGCGTTCTGCCTATAGGGCTTTGGTCTATGCCAATAACTTTATCAACCCACTCAAGGCCTTTCATATCTTTGTGTTTGCCGGCTTTTATTCTGGAGCCGTTCAATTCTGAGCTAAGGCGTTTATAAAGTATTTCATTAATAAGCGAAGATTTTCCACTACCTGAAATTCCCGTTATGCAGTTCATAACGCCAAGAGGTATTTTAACAGTTATATCTTTTAAATTATTCTGCGTTGCACCAATAATTTCAATGTGATGCCCATTGTGTTTTCTTCGCTCTTTAGGCAGTTTAATGCTCTTTTTACCGCATAAATATTGCCCTGTTATGCTTTTTGGCTCTTTGCAAATATCATCTAAACTGCCTTGTGCAATAATTTCGCCCCCATGCACGCCTGCACCCGGGCCAATATCCACAACATAGTCTGCTGCCCTCATTGTATCTTCATCGTGCTCAACAATAATAAGCGTATTGCCCAAATCTCTAAGACGCTTTAATGTTGCAATAAGCTTTTCGTTATCCCTTTGGTGCAAGCCTATGCTCGGCTCGTCTAAAACGTATAATACTCCCACTAATGCACTGCCAATTTGTGTTGCAAGGCGTATGCGTTGGCTTTCACCTCCTGATAATGTGGACGCACTTCGTGATAGCGTTAAATAGTCAAGCCCAACACTTTGTAAAAAACCAAGCCTTTCGCCAATTTCTTTTAAAATGCCGTCTGCAATCATGCGGCTGCGCTCATTAAGCACAAGTTGATTTTTTAAAAAGTCCAGGCATTGTCTAACGCTCATATGTGTAAATTGGCTTATATTATAATCGCCGACAGTTACCGCCAAAGAGGCTTTATTTAGCCTTGCGCCTTTGCAAACAGGGCATTCAACGCTCGTCATTACATTTTGAATTTCATCTTTCATCCAATCGGAATTTGTTTCCCTAAAGCGCCGCTCTAAATTATTAACAACGCCTTCAAACTCATTCACATAAGTGCCATATCCCCTGTCGCTTTCCCTTGTCATCTCAATTTTCTTGCCGTTTGTACCGTATAAAATAGCGTTTAAACCCTCTGCATGAATATTCTTCACCGGTACATCTAAAGAAAACTTATATGTTTTAGCAAGCGCTTTATAATACATTTCGCTTATAGAGCCCTCGGCATAGTACCAACCGCTTGCCTTAATTGCGCCCTCTCTAATTGTTAAGTTCTTGTTTGGCATAATAAGCTCGGGGTCTACTTGCATAAAAGTTCCAAGGCCTGTACACCTGTCACATGCGCCAAATGGGTTATTAAACGAAAACATTCTGGGCGCTAATTCTTCAATGCTAACGCCATGCTCAGGGCATGCATAGCTTTGGCTAAACTGCATAAGCTCGCCGTCAATTACATCAACACTAACAAGTCCACCTGTAAGAGAAACAGCTATTTCAACAGAGTCGGCAAGGCGTGTTCTAACATCTTCGCTCATAACAAGCCTATCTACAACTATTTCTACGGTGTGCCTTTTATTTTTATCAAGCACAATTTCTTCGTCGAGTTCATACATATTGCCGTCTACACGAACACGTGCAAAGCCACTTTTTCTTGCAGCCTCAAACTCTTTTTGCTGTGTTCCCTTTCGCCCTCTAACAACAGGCGCAAGCACTTGAAATTTTGTGTCCATAGGTAGTTTTAGCACTTCGTCTACCATTTGGTCTACTGTTTGCTGGCTAATTTCACGCCCGCAATCAGGGCAATGCGGAACACCTATCCTCGCATACATCAAGCGCAAATAATCGTATATTTCGGTAACAGTACCCACGGTTGAACGTGGGTTTTTGCTTGTTGTTTTTTGGTCTATTGATATAGCGGGTGAAAGCCCTTGAATTTCGTCAACGTCCGGTTTTTCCATCTGCCCTAAAAATTGACGCGCATAGCTAGATAAGCTCTCCATATAGCGGCGCTGGCCATCGGCATATATTGTATCAAATGCAAGGCTGGATTTACCGCTTCCCGAAAGCCCCGTCATAACTATCATTTTATCGCGCGGTATAGTTAAATCTATATTTTTTAAGTTATTTTCTCTTGCGCCTTTTATAACTATTTTGTTTTGACTCAAAGTTTTGTTTTCCTTTCCAGTTGTTTTCTAAGCTTCTCAATTCTATCACGCAGATAAGCCGCATGCTCAAATTCAAGTATTTTAGCGGCATCTTTCATTTGGCGAGTAAGCTCTGCTAGTTTGCGCTCTATTTCAGCTTTGCTCATACGTTTTGGTGCACTATCGTCGCCGTCGTCTTTGCGGCTTATTTCAAGCACACTTTCATCTCTTATAGCTTTTATTATAGTTTTAGGTGTAATGCCGTTTTCGCTATTATATTGCATTTGAATTTCTCTGCGCCTATCTGTTTCAAAAATAGCGCGCTCCATTGACGGCGTAACAGTGTCTGCATACATTATAACAATGCCGTCTATATTTCTTGCCGCACGGCCTATTGTTTGTATTAAGCTTGTTTCACTGCGCAAAAACCCCTCTTTATCGGCATCTAAAATTGCAACAAGGGAAACCTCGGGTAAATCTAAACCCTCACGAAGCAAGTTAATGCCAACTACAACATCAATATCGCCCTTGCGCAAGTCACGCATAATTTCAATGCGCTCAAATGTGTCAATCTCATGATGTAAATATTTAACTTTTACGCTGTGCTCCACCAAAAATGTTGTTAAATCTTCAGCCATTTTTTTTGTTAATGTTGTAACTAATACTCTCTCGTTTCGCTGCGAGCGCAAATTTATTTCGCTTAGCAAGTCTTCAATTTGCCCCTCAACGGGTTTTACTATAACTTGTGGGTCTATAAGGCCTGTTGGGCGTATAACTTGCTCTACAATTTGCTCGCTGTTTTGTTTTTCATACTCAGCAGGCGTTGCGGAAACAAATATAACTTGGTTAAGTTTAGAGTTAACTTCATCAAAACGCAATGGGCGGTTATCAAAAGCACTGGGAAGCCTAAACCCAAAGTTTACAAGGCTTTCTTTCCTTGCTCTATCGCCGCCATACATCGCTCTGAGCTGTGGCAACATAACATGGCTTTCATCTACAAAAAGCAAAAAATCTTCCGGGAAATAATCAAGTAATGTTGTTGGTGTAGAGCCGGCTTTTCGCCCTGAAAGAACCGCAGAGTAGTTTTCAATACCCTTACACATACCAACTTCGCCAAGCATTTCCATATCATAATTTGTGCGCTGTGCTATTCTTTGCGCCTCTATTAACTTCCCTTGCTCTGTAAAGGTTTTAACCTGTTCATCACATTCTAATTTAATATTATTTAAGCCTATTTTCATTTTATCGTTATCAACTATATAGTGGCTTGCCGGAAAAATTGCAATATGCCTTAACACACGTTTCCTTTCGCCCGTTAGCGGCACAACTTCGCTTATTTTTTCTATTTCGTCGCCAAAAAACTCAACCCTAATTGCCAAATCGGAAACATAAGCTAAGTTAATTTCAACAACATCGCCTCTTACCCTGAATTTATTGCGCACAAAGTTTATATCATTTCGCTCATACTGCAAAAAAACAAGCTTTGCCATAAGCTCTTCACGCTTAATTTTCATACCGGTGCGAAGGCTTATAACCATATTACGGTAATCTATAGGGTCACCTAAAGAGTAAATGCACGAAACACTCGCAACAATTATAACGTCTCTACGCTCGCTTAACGCGGCTGTTGCAGAGTGACGCAAGCGGTCTATCTCTTCGTTTATAGCGCTGTCTTTTTCAATATAGGTGTCTGTAGAGGGTATATAGGCCTCGGGCTGATAATAATCGTAATAGCTAACAAAATATTCAACGGCATTATTAGGAAAAAAGCTTTTAAACTCTGTGCACAGCTGTGCTGCAAGAGTTTTATTGTGCGCCAGCACTAAAGTGGGCCTGTTTAACTTTTCAATAATGTTAGCCATTGTGAACGTTTTACCGCTACCGGTAACGCCAAGCATAGTTTGTCCTTTATAGCCTTTATCCACTCCGTTTGCAAGTAAATCTATAGCCTTGGGCTGGTCACCCATAGGTTTATACTCGCTAACAAGTTCAAATTTATCCAATTAAACCTCCGTTATTGTGTTAAACTTATAAATAGTATAACAAATTTATATAAACTAATTTTTTGTATATGTAATTATTGCTTTAATCGCACAAACTTATTAAAATTACAAATACTGTTATAAATTAACTTTCACTTCTTTTAATATGTGCTCTAATAGCGCTTTCATGCGTTTTGCAATAAGCATAAGATCTTTTCATAAATGCCTTAATATCCATTGAAGCATACATTTCACCTAGCGTTTTCAGAATATTTTTTTCTTCTATGTCCAGTGTATAAAAATATGAGTACACACATCCGTCTTTAAAATATGGGTTAATCTCACTAAGGCGTTTGTCTTGCATTATACAATCAACTACCATTTCACTTAAAATCCACTTTAAATGCGGTGTTTCATATTCTTTTGGGTCATCTTGAAAAATATTGTTCCAAACATAAAACCATACAAAGTGAATAATTTCGTGTATAGATAATCCCAGCGCGCCACGCTCGCTGTTTAAATAAAAAACATCAAATCTGTTTTGTGCTAAATATCTTGGGCAAATGGGGCAAAAGGAAATAACACCTATTAAATCATTTAAAATATCATCGAGCTTTATTTCAAACGCATCTTCAAGTGCATTAATAATACTAGCGGCATTTTTATTCCAATGCTCGTTATACTTTTCTAGCTTTTCATCAATTATGTTTTTGTTTTCCTGTTGAAATATCTTAAAATAATTAGTTAAATAATTCGCTTTTTCTTGTTGCCCTAAATTATAAAAATGCAGTCTGTCAATATCAGGGTAAAATTTAAAAAATGGGTCTGCCCAATAACCGGTGTTTTCTTCACTTGTAAATTCTAATATAGTTTTAACACTATAATCTATATCTTTTTTTATGAAATTTAGTTTCATTTAAATCTCCCATTTAGCAAAAAACTACATATTTTATAAGGTAAAACAAATATATAATTATCTGCCCTTAAAGCGCTCTTTTATAGTATTCATATAGCTTGTCTGTGCAAAAGATATATATTCGTTATTGTAGAAAATTAAATGGTCGAGCAAAGTTATATTAACTGTGTTTAGTGCCGCATAAATATTCTGCGTGCAAATAATATCACTACTTGAGGGTAGTGTTGCGCTTCTTGGGTGGTTATGCGCTAAAATAACTGCCGTTGCATTGCACCTTGTAGCCATTGCAACAATTTTAGATATTGAAACAGATGTTGCATTTCCTGTGCCCTCACTAACAAGCATACTTCTAAGCAAGTTTCTTTTATCATCAAGAGCCACAGCAAAAAACAACTCGTTTGTTTTACCAAAAAACTTCGGCATAAAAAATTCACTAACAGCTTGTATCGTATCAAGCTTTGCTTTTTTATCACGCTTATTTTCAATATAATAAGCACACATTTCAGGAATAAACTTAAGCGTTGTTGCTGTAACTTCTCCAACTCCTTTAACTGTAAGCAATTCTTCAATATCCGCTTCAAGCACTGCCGATAGGCTACCAAATTCATTTATTAAATTATGTGCAAGCGCGTTAGTGTCACCTCTTGCTTTTGATAAAAACAACAAAAACTCAAGAGCGTTATGCTCTTCAAAGCCCATAAGCCCCTCGTTTAAAAAGCGCTTATAAACTCGCTTTCGGTGATTATCATGTAAATTGTTATTCAATAACAACTCCCCTTTTAACAATTGATAAATATTAAAGCACATAGTATAATATTACTTATCAAGTTTCAACTTATACACTGTTATTATACACCAAAACTATATTAAAGAAAAGAGCAGATATATATTATGAAGCAATTTATTGCAGGAAAAAACGAGCACGATGTTAGGTTATCTCGTTTTGTTGTTAATGTAACACAAAATTTACCAACATCATTGCTTTATAAATATTTTAGAAATAAGCGTATTAAAGTAAACGGTAAAAAAGCTTTGCCCGATGCACGCATAAAACAAGGCGATATTATAGAGCTTTATATTAACGATGAATTTTTTTATTCTAGCGAAAAAGGCAATGAAAAAGCGCTAGAGAATACACAATACCCACCCCTTGACGTTTTATATGAAGATGAGAATATTTTGGCAGTTTTTAAGCCGGTTAATTTGCTTTGCCACTCTGATAAAACAGGCAAAATAAGCCTTGTGGACATTATTCGAAATTACTTAAAGCTAAAAGGTGAATACAAAAAAGAAAACGAGCACACATTTTCACCTTCTATTTGCAATAGGCTTGATACCAACACGCAAGGAATAGTAATTGCAGCTAAAAATTATGCAGCGCTCAGGGATATGAATTTAATAATTAAAGAGAATTTGCTGAAAAAAATATATAAATGCATTACAGTAAAAGTGCCAAACGAGGGAATATTTAAAGCGTATTTGAAAAAAGACGAAAATAAAAATAAAGTTAGTATAAAAGGAACAAAAACTGTAGGCTATAAAGAAATTATTACAGGCGTAAAAGTTGTAAAATATCAAAACGAGC
The DNA here is from genome assembly GCA_964369565.1 of uncultured Bacteroides sp. Lineage (GTDB taxonomy): Bacteria > Bacillota > Clostridia > Oscillospirales > Ruminococcaceae > Ruthenibacterium. The sequence continues at coordinate 9,089 of CAYJEU010000024.1, forward strand.
TTTGCCTATGCGACATAGAGCTTATTACAGGGCGCACACACCAAATTAGGGCACATTTAGCATACCTTGGCGCTCCAATTTTAGGTGATAGTAAATATTCAAATACATCAAGTGCAAAAAAATATAATATAGCAGCTCAAATGCTTTGTGCTTATAGCGTTGAATTTAGCAAAGATATAACTGAGGAAAATATTTTGCATTACTTAAAAGGCAAAAAAATTGTGCTGCAAAATTGCAGCACAGAAACGGAATTTGAACGCTTAACTTCAAAATAAAACAGGAACAAAAATAATTGATAATGCGGCACTAAATAAGCTTGCAATTAAAATTGCAATGCAGAAATATAAAAACGTGCGTAAAAACAATTTTAATTTTAAAGGCACATCATTTTTATTAAACACTATTAATTTTAGCATATTTATTGATAGTTTAATTGATTTAGTACTAAACAATAAAAGTAATATACTATTTATTATTTGAGGAAGTAAAAACACAAATAAGTTTGCAACCAAACCATATGCACCCATTTTAGAATAAAGGAAACTGCTTATTAAGCCATAAACAAACCCGTTTGAAAACACCGCTACTAAAATAAAAGGTGCACCAAGGCAAGAAAACGCATTTAAGAAAACAAATAAATGTGTAAATAGTAGCGTTAAATAAACATATGACATAATTTGAGCAAAAGGCAAACTGTAAGCGTTTATAATTTCGTTTGCGAAATAAATAGCAAAATCATTATTACTATTTAAGCTTAATTGCATAATAACAGAGCCTACTAAAATACCTATAATTAAAAAAGCCGCAGGTAATTTTGATATGTAGTAGCTTTTTAAAAAAGGCCTTCGCATACCCTTTGCCTTTAAAAACCTTGCTTTAGATCTATAATTATTTTGCATATTAAAACTCCTTGCATTTATACATTAAAAGGCAAAACTATTTTTAACAATTAGTTTTGCCTTTTATTTTTACATAATAAATATTTATGCAAGGTTATTAAGTTTTATGAATACATTTTTTAATTGTCTATGTTATTCAACAATATCTATATGCGATATGCCGTAGTATTTCAGCTTTTCAATAATGTCTTCGTTTATTATTTCACCGCTTACTACTATAGGCACTGCCGGCGGGCAGGAAATGCAAATATCTGCGCAAATTTTGCCTTTTGCATTGCTTACATCAACTGTTTTTATCCGGCAAAGCAGCGCTTGAGAAGGGCTAATTGCAAGCTGGTTTATTTTATTGCTAAACGCGCATTTTTCATTTATGCTCTCTTTTTGTTTAATGCTTAAACAAGCTTTGACAAGCTTAGTAAAATCACTTTCTTCATTTTCAGTTGTAAACATAAACACTATAAATTTTTCATCGTAAAACTCGGGCTCTATGTTAAATTCACGCAAAAGTTCAGCTGTTTCTTCACCTTTATAGCCAATAGTATTCACATTTAAAACAAGCCTTAAATCATCAGATTTTAACACATTAAAACCTAAATTTTCAAGTTTTTCTTTAAGCGCGTTTATCTTTTCAATACAGTTTTTTAATTTTCCGCTGTAATTATCTGCTAAAATTTTATTGCAATAATCAAGTGATTGCAGCACCAAGTATGATGGGCTGCTTGAGCCAAAAAGCATTAATGCCTTTTTAGCACTTGTTTCATAACCATACTTTGCGTTTTTGCCAATGTGTAAATAAGCTGCTCCCGTTAAAGCCGGCAAAGTTTTATGCGCGGAATCACAACATAAATCTGCGCCTAATTCTATAGGGTGCATATTTAAAAACTTTAAGTATGCGCCATGGGCATTATCAACCAAAAGCACGGTATTATACTTTTTGCAAATGAATGACAGCTCTTCAATATTCTGCATAGTGCCTAAATAATCGGGCGATGTAATAAATACCGCAAGCGGCGGTTCACTTAAATCATTAAGTGTTTCTTCAAGGGTTTGCACACTTATTTGCTCATTGTAAAACATATTACTCATATTTTGCTTTATAAAATACGGCATTAAATTTAAAAGTGCACATGCGCTGTAAAATGATTGATGCGCTGCTTTTGCACAAACAACTATATTACTTTTGTTTTCACTTTTAGTTTTTGCTAAATACAGCATAGCTTTTAAAGCTTGTGACGAGCCACCTGTAGAGTAAAATGTTCTTCGCGAATTAAACAATAAACTCGCATTTTCTTCACTTTTAGCAATTATTCCGTTTGAATTATATAAAAAATCTGCGCCTTGTACTTCGGTAATATCAATATTTTCAACACCTAAAAACCCCTTGCCTTTATGCCCCGGCATGTGAAAACGCACAGTTTGCTTTTTTGTGTATTCCTTTATAAAATCGCAAATAGGAGTATCCATAATTAAAGCGCCTCTTCGTTTTGCGCAATCTGCATGAAAATTGCGCATTCAATTCTTTTTTTAAACAAGTCACAACCGAAACCATACACTTTATTTATATCATTATTAGCGTGATAATTATTAGCAGCACAGCCGCCTGCACAATAAAGCTTAGCCCAGCAATTTTCACACTCTTTTTGCGAGTAAATATTGCAGCTATTAAAATCTTCTTGTATTTTGGTGTTTATAACCCCATCAAAAACATTACCCATGCAGTATTCTTCATCACCCACAAACTGGTGGCAAGGGTAAAGTTTGCCGGTGGGCGTAACTGCCATATACTCAGTGCCGCTGCCGCAGCCTGTTATTCTTTTATAAATGCAAGGTCCGTGCTTTAAATCTAAAATATAATGGTAAAATTCAAAAGGCCTGTTTTCTTTTTTCCTTTTTAACATTTGCCTTGCAAGTAATTCATATTGTTCATAAAGCTTTGGTAAATGCTCGCTATTAAGTGCATTTTCATCACTTTCATTGCCTACCATAGGTTCCATGCTTAGCATGGTGAAGCCTAAATCTGCCATATGCAAAACATCATTTGTAAAATCTAAATTTTCATTTGTAAATGTGCCGCGCATATAGTAATTTTTTTCTTGTCTTTCCTTTGCAAGCTTTTGAAATTTAGGAACAATTTTATCATACGAGCCCTGCCCAAGGCTGTCTATTCGGTATTTATCATGCACATGCTTTCTACCGTCCAGCGAAAGCACAACATTGTGCATTTCTTTATTTAAGTAATGTATTACCTCATCGTTTAGTAAAACGCCGTTAGTTGTTAATGTAAAACGAAAATTCTTATTATATTGCTTTTCAATATCGCGAGCATAACTAACAAGCTTTTTTACAACGTCAAAGTTCATTAAAGGCTCGCCGCCGAAAAAATCAACCTCTAAATTCTTGCGATTACCTGAATTTTTAATTAAAAAGTCAAATGCTGCTTTGCCTGTTTCAAAGCTCATTAACGCTTGTTTGCCTTTATATTTTCCTTGCGCCGCAAAACAGTAGCTACATGTTAAATTGCATGTATGCGCTACATGTAAGCACATTGCTTTTAAAACATTTTCACCGCTGGTATATTTTTTCGCAAGTTCCGAATAATCTGCATTTGAAAATAGTTTATTCTCTTTTTTTAACTCTTTTAGTTCATTAATGCAGCTATTTATTTCTTGTTCATTTACATCTTTTCTTGCGTCATATTTTTCTAATATTTCAATTATAATCTGCTCGTTTGTGTTTTTTTCAAATTTAGAGATAATATCATACATCACTTCATCAACTATATGTATACTACCGCTGTAAACATCTAAAACTATATTATATTCATCAAACTTAAACTGATGTATCATTTTTCCTCCACATAATTTAAAACCGGCAGTAAACTGCCGGTTTTAAGTTACTGATAATTAATTACTTTGCTGCTAACCTTTCGCTGGCTGTATTTTCATTATTGTTTTCGCAAGGTTGGTTTGCAACACCGCAAGATGTTTTACAAGCCGATTGGCAAGAAGTTTGGCACTCTTTGCAACCACCGTGTGTTATGCTTTTTTCTAAATCTCTTGTTTGTATTGTTTTAATTCTGCTCATAATAAAATCTCCGTTCATATATGCTATTATTTTTATTTTTAATATATTAAAATTTTAATTCAAATTATGCATTTTGTCAAGGGTTTACACATTAATGTGTTATGCCGCCGCTAATGTGTAATTTAAACCAGTTCTTTAAAGCAAGCTTATTTACAATTCCAGCTTCTTATTAATAAATATATTCATGATAGTATTAAATAAAATTTACAAATTAAATTATGTCTTCTTAAATTATGTCTTCATTTAAAACTTTTTCATAAAACCATGGTTTTTTTGCTTCAAATTTCTTCCCGTTTAAATATTTGCATGCTCCGTTTATATTTTCAAATGTAATGCTATGTGCACATAGCAACTGATGTTTAGCTTTATAGCGTCTATTTTGCTTAATTTGGCCATATTTACTATCCCCTATTATCGGTGCGCCAATATATGCTAAATGCGCTCTTATTTGATGTGTGCGCCCTGTAATTAGCTCTATTTCTAAAAGGGTTTCATTTGCGCTTTTATATATTGTTTTATAATTTGTTATTATCTCTTTGCTATTTTTAACTTTTTTATCAAATATTCTAACAATTCCCTCATTTGCATTTTTTACAAGATAAGCCTTTAACTGCCCGCTTTTTTTCAATTCACCGCAAACAACACATAAGTATTTCTTTTTTATATGTCTGTTTTTTATAGCATCTGTTATGCATAAAAGTGCTTCATTTGTTTTTGCAATAATAATTAAGCCGCTTGTTCCTGTGTCTAGCCTATGGCACAAATAAGGCTGTGTTTTTTCATTTTTATTATGCAAATAGAGTAAAGCTCTATTTAGCAAAGTATCTGCTATTTTTGCGCTTTCATCATAAACCAGTAAGCCGGCAGGTTTATTTACTATCATAATTTGCCCGTCTTCAAATACAATATCAATGCTTTTGCCGGCGTGCATATAAAGCGGTGAATTATCGCTAATTTGTTCCAGTTCACGAATATATAATTGCACAATATCGCCCTTAACTACTTTTTCCTTTAAGGGCGTTTTTTTACCGTTTACTTTAATTTTATTCTCGCGCATATATTTATGTAATGTGCCAATTTTTAAAACAGGATATTTTTTTAGCAAAAGCGCGTCAAGGCGCATTTCTTCTTTAATATTTATTATTTGCATTTTAACACCTTTAAATTTTAATTACTTATTCTATATAATATCAAATTTTTTCATTTTTGAAAAGCAGTCCGGCTAATTTGGCGTTTATTCTCTTTACTAATATAGGTAAAAATGTTATAATAAATTATATTTTTTATGATAGGAGCAAAAAAAATGCATGATGTTATGATAAAATTCACAAGCGAAAACAATGTGCAGAATTTTGTAAAATTAATTTGTGCATTAAAAGGCGAGTTTGAATTAATAAACGGAAATTATATATTAGACGCACGCTCGCTTATGGGCATTTACAGTTTAGATTTAACTAAACCAGTAAAATTAAGAATATACAATTACAGCGAAGATGTAAACAAAACGCTTGTAAATTATATAATAAGTTAGGAGTATTACATGAGCGATAATTATATAGATTTAACACTAGAAAAGCAAAAAAACATTGCACTTATAGCGCATGATGGCAAAAAAGATGATATGCTTGAATGGTGTGTAAAAAACAAAAAAATACTACAAAAACACTTTTTGTGCGGAACCGGAACTACTGCAACTATGATTGCAGAGCGCACGGGTATGCCTGTTAGGGCATATAACAGCGGCCCACTTGGTGGCGACCAACAAATCGGCGCAAAAATAGTTGAAGGCGCAATTGATTTTATTGTGTTCTTTTCCGACCCTTTGTGTGCACAGCCACACGACCCGGACGTTAAGGCTCTTTTAAGAATTGCCCTTGTGTATGATATACCGATAGCCACAAACCGTTCTTCTGCAGATTTTATGATAACAAGCGAATTTATGGATAAAGAATACACACGCAAAGTTGAAAATTTTAAGCTTACCGTTAAAAAACGCAGTGAAGATTTAAAAAAATGATTTAGCAATAAAAGGAACACATTATGACACAATATTTATTAAATTTAATTAGCCATATACTGCCCGGATTAATTAATTTTGCAGTATTTTTTGTTTTATTGCTAATTTGGAATTTAATAGTAATTCCTATAGTTAGCAAAGTGGCAAAACGCGCAAAAGCTAATTGGCTTTTGATAATGATAAAATCTACAAGAAAACCTATAAATATTTTGCTAATAATCAGCGGTTTAATTTTTTTCTTCAGTGCTGTTTCCTACACAGCAGATTTTACACAGCTGTATGTATTAGCAATTTACAGAGCGTTTATTGTTATAATGCTGGCTTGGGGTTTAATTAGGTGCAAAGAAATAATAAGAACATTATTATCTAAAAACGAGTTCAATGCAAGAAACGAAACAATAATTATTTTTTTCACAAGAATTTATACTGTTATAATTGCTATTTTTGCATTTTTAATGGTTTTAAGTGAGTTACATTTTGATGTGACAGGTATTTTAACTGGCCTTGGGCTTGGCAGTTTAACTATAGCCCTTGCCGCTCAAGATGCCGCAAGCAATTTTTTTGGCGGAGTAATTATTATTATAGAGCGCCCGTTTGAAGTTGGCGACTGGATTACAGCAGATGTAATTGAGGGCGAAGTTGAGGATATAACATTCAGAAGCACAAAAATACGCACTTTAGAGGGCTCTCTTACAATAGTGCCTAATAGCAAGCTTACAGCAAGCGCCCTTACAAATTGGACAAAGCTTGAACACAGGTTATCACGCTTTAAAATTGGCCTAACTTATAACACAGATGCCGCCACACTAAAAGCCGTTAGTGAAGACTTAAAGCAGATGCTAATTGATTATGACGGTGTTGAAGACGATAGCATTGAAATTTGCCTTGACAGCTTTAACGACAGCAGTATTGATGTATTAATTACTATGTATATTGCCGCAGTAAAAATAAAAGAATACCGCAGTGTTATGAGTGAAATCAATTATAAAATTATTGATATAATGCAAAAAAACAATGCAAGTTTTGCCTTTCCCTCACAAAGCATTTATTTTGAAAACAATATACCTAACCGTTAATTAAAAATTATTGCTATTGCCAATATTCAAAACCATTTAATGAAAACAGAAAAGGATAAAAACATGAGTAAATATAAACGTGTATTTTTAATTGTTATAGATTCTTTAGGTGTAGGCTATATGGACGACGCGCATTTATATGATGATGTAGGCGCCGATACATTAGGCAATATAGCAAAAAGCGTTAATAGTTTTAACATACCAAATTTGCAAAAGCTGGGGCTTTCTAATTTGCATAATATTAAGCATGTTAACTCCATCGAAAGGCCATTATCTTATTACTGTAAATTAAACGAGAAAAGCGTTGGGAAAGACACAATGACCGGCCATTGGGAGCTTATGGGCCTTCATACAACAAAGCCGTTTAAAACTTTTACCGAAACGGGTTTTCCAAAGGAGCTTATTGATGAGCTATCTAAAAGAATAGGGCGCGAGATTATTGGAAATAAAAGCTCTAGCGGAACTGAAATTTTAGAGGAACTGGCAGAGCAAGAAGTAAACGAAGGCAAAATAATTGTGTACACTTCAGCAGATTCTGTTATGCAAATTTGTGGCAACGAAGATTTAATGCCTTTAGAGGAACTTTATAGGTACTGTGAAATTGCACGCGAGCTTTGCATGCAAGACGCATGGAAAGTTGGGCGTGTTATAGCAAGGCCCTATAGGGGACTAAAAAAAGGCGAGTTTAAAAGAACATCAAACAGGCACGATTATGCATTAAAGCCTTTTGACACAACTGTTTTAGATGCTTTAAAACAGGCTAATTTTGATTGCATTTCTGTGGGAAAAATTAACGATATCTTTAATGGTGAGGGTATTACACAGACTAATAAATCTAAAAGCTCGGTGCACGGAATGGAGCAAACAATAGAAATTGCTAAAAAGGATTTTAACGGTATATGTTTTACAAATTTAGTTGATTTTGATGCTCTTTGGGGGCATAGGCGAAACGCAATTGGGTATGCGCAGGAACTTGAAAAGTTTGATGTTAAATTAGGCGAGCTATTGCCTTTATTAAAACCCGACGACATGCTTATGATTACAGCAGACCACGGAAACGACCCTACTTTCAAAGGAACCGATCACACAAGGGAAAAAGTACCTTTTATAGCATACTCTCCCTCTTTTGTTGGGTTTGGCTCTTTGGGCGAGCAAGATACATTTGCCTGCATTGGTGCAACAATAGCAGATGTTTTTAATGTACAAATGCCTAAAAACACAATTGGGCACAGTTTGCTTAACGAATTAAAGTAATATTTATCACATATTTATAAAAGCGTTGAATGATATTTCATTCAGCGCTTTTATATTATAACAAAATTTCACTTTCAGCAATTTATACAGTAATTTTCAAAAAAACATCATAAAATCGTAAAATATTCTTGACAATTTGGATATAAAAGCATAATATTATTAATATAACATTATTATAAGGAGAATATAATGAAACAAATAATTAAAACAGATAATGCACCCGGTGCAATAGGCCCATATTCACAGGCCACTATGGCAAACGGAATGCTTTTTGTATCAGGTCAGATACCTTTAAACCCTAAAACCGGCACTTTAGCCGGCGAGGATGTTGTAATCCAAACAAAGCAATCGCTAAGTAATTTAAAGGCAATAGTAGAGGCTGCAGGATTAACACTGGATAATGTTGTGCGCGTTGGTGTTTTCTTAAAGGATATGAACGATTTTGCCGCTATGAATGAAGTTTATGCTAGCTTTTTTAAAGAAAATTGTCCGGCTCGTGCTGCAGTTGAAGTTGCACGCCTACCCAAAGACGTGCTTGTTGAAATTGACTGCATAGCAGTTAAGTAATGTAATTTAGGAGAATATTATGGGTAAACGAATTATAATTGCCCTTGGCGGCAATGCATTAGGTAATAATTTAACAGAGCAAAAAATTGCAGTTAAGCAAACTGCAAAAGCAATAGTAGATTTAATTGAAGAAGGCCATCAAGTTAGTATTGTTCACGGTAACGGCCCACAAGTTGGTATGATACAAAAGGCTATGGCAGAGTTGCATAAAATTAACCCTGAAAAATATGTACCCTGCCCTCTTTCTGTTTGCGTAGCTATGAGCCAAGGTTATATTGGTTTTGATTTGCAAAATTCTCTGCAAGAAGAGCTAGCAAATCGAAACATTAAAAAAAGTGTTTCAACAGTTTTAACGCAAGTTGAAGTTGACGCAAATGATGAAGCCTTTAAAAACCTTACAAAACCTATAGGCTCTTTTATGAGCAAAGAAGAGGCTGATGAATTAGTTCAAGCTCGTGGTTTTACAGTTGTTGAAGATTCAGGGCGCGGCTATAGGCGTGTTGTTGCCTCACCTAAACCTAAAGCAATAGTTGAAATAGGCAGTATAAGGGATATGGTTGATGCAGGCACAGTAGTTATAGCTTGTGGCGGCGGCGGTATACCTGTTGTTGCCCATGGCGACAATAGCTTACAAGGCGCAGAAGCTGTTATAGATAAAGATTTAGCGGCTTGTTTCTTAGCAAAAGAGTTAGATGCCGATTGCTTAATTATTCTAACTGCGGTGGAAAAAGTTGCTGTTAATTACGGTAAACCTAACCAAGAATGGCTTAGCACTTTAACACCTGAAACTGCTCAAATGCACATTGCCGATAACCAATTTGCACCCGGTTCTATGCTACCTAAGGTGCTTGCAGCTATAGATTTTGCACAGTCTAAAAAAGGGCGCACAGCTTTGATAACATTGCTTGAAAAAGCAAAAGAAGGCATAGAGGGCAAAACAGGTACACATATTTCCCTTTAATAAGCTTTTTACATAACTGCTTAACTTTTTATTAAAACACAAAAAGCGATACAAACTTTTAAAGCTTGTATCGCTTTTTTATATTTATTTAATAAAGCTCATTTTAAATAAAAAACGAGTTCGTATTATTCCCTAACGGCTAAGCACTATCCTTTGTATAATACTGCGCCTGAGCATTCCACATTTCTTTATATTTTCCGTCTTTTTCAATTAGCTGTTCATGGCTGCCTTTCTCCGAAATTCCGCCATTATCAAACACAACTATTTCATCACAAAATTTACAGCTTGAAAGCCTGTGACTTATATAAACCGCTGTTCTATCGTCTATAATATCGTTGAATTTAGAGTATATTTCTGCTTCTGCAAGCGGGTCGAGCGCTGCTGTTGGCTCATCTAATATAACAAAAGGTGCATCTTTATAAATTGCCCTTGCAAGCGCTATTTTTTGCGCCTCGCCACCGGATATTTCTACACCGTCTTTCTCTAAATCTTTATATATATTCGTGTGAATTCCCTTAGGCATTTTTTCAAGCCTATCGCTAAAACCGGCTTTTGCCAAGCACTCTTTCACCTTATGTTCATCAAAGCTCTTGCTGGATGCAACATTTTGGGCAATTGTATAAGCAAGTAGCTTGAAATCTTGAAACACCACTGAAAAAATATTTATATAATCATCATAATCATATTTGCTAATGTCAATGCCGTTTAATAATATTTCACCCTCGGTTGGCTCGTATAATCTGCATAATAGCTTAATAAATGTGGTTTTACCCGAGCCATTTTCGCCAACAACCGCAAGTTTACCGCCCACTTTAAATTTAAGCGACACATTTTTCAGCACAAAATCTTCTGTATCGGGGTATTTAAAGCTCACATTCTTAAATTCAACATCATACTTTTTATCACTGCGTTTTTCTGTTGTTAGCGAGCCTCTATACATTACATTTTCAGTGTCTAAATACTCAAAAGTAGTTTTTAAAAATTCGGCATTCGGCACTGTAAGTGCTACTCCATGAAGCAATGTGCCTATTGCAGAAATAAATTTTATAGCGCTTGCAATATATTGTGCTACAAAGCCTATTCCAAACGCACCCCCTAAAGCTTTAAGGCAAACAAAAAGATATATTATTCCTGTGAGACTAGATGAAATAGCCGAGGAAATGCCTTTTAACACGCCCACAACGCCTTTATTCATTTTATCAAAACTTGAATTTTTCCCAAATATATTAGTATTATTAAGATGCTCATTACAAATACTAAGCTGCTCATACATTCTCATATCCAGTGCCCTATTTTTATTGTAAACTTCAGTGCCAAAAAAAGTAAAAAAGCGATTTCCAAACCTAATTTCTTCGCCGAGGTTTATATAATAACTATCGGCTTTAACAGATATAGCAGATGAAATAATTGTAATAGCCACCACAATTAAAATTAAAACTAAAAATGCAAACGGGCTGTTTAGAAATAAAAACCCTTCTTTTACAGTATTCGATGTAAATAGGCTAACTGTAAGCGCTACTGAAGTAATTAAAGATGTAAAGGCTTTAATTATAGGCTCAAATATATATTTTACAAATGGTATTCCCCACCTGCCCCAGTTAATATCTTGATGAATTTTCGAGCGCAAATCTCTAACTTTTTGGCTGTCTGTAACGCAAAAATCCATTGAAAGCCTTTTTGTTCTGAATATATCGTTTAAACTATACCAAAGGTCTTCAGAATTGTGCGCATTTTTCCACCTAGTTACAATTGCGTTTAAAAGCGCTAAAGCCGCCGCAGAAAGTAACGAAATTATTACCCACATCCAAACAACATTTGCACTTTTCCCGTTTGCCAGTGCTTCTATTAACCGCGCAGACATAAAAATAGCAACAAAAGGGGTTATTGCCGTTAAAATACTGTGTAGTGCCAGTGAAATTAGCGTTTTCGGGAAAAATTCGTAGTAAATTTTAAGTGCTCTTAAATTTAATTTTATAGCTTTTATAACACTTGTTTTTTCTTTATTCATCTAAATTCTCCCCCTCTTTGTAATATTTGCTTTGTACTTCAAATAAGTTTGCATAAATGCCGTTTAAAGCTATGAGCTCATCGTGTGTACCCTCTTCTTTTATTTCGCCACTATCTATAAGAATTATCCTGTCGCAAAACCTTGTTGAGGCAAGCCTATGTGAAATATAAACACAAGATTTACCTTTTGTCATTTCGTTATACTTATTATAAATATCGCTCTCTGCAAGTGGGTCAAGCGCGGCTGTAGGCTCATCAAGAACAATTAACGGCGAATTTTTATAAAGTGCGCGTGCAAGCATTAACCGCTGTGTTTCGCCGCCTGAAAGCTCAATGCCGTCTTCATAAACATCTTTTAAAATATTTGTTTGCATGCCTTTTGCCAAAGAGGCTATTTTTTTAGTTAGCCCCGCTTTATCTATAACATCTTTCACACGCTCCATGTCAATATCATTTATGCTTTGAGTAACATTTTGAGCTATAGTGCCGGCTAACAGTGAAAATTCTTGAAAAACAGCTGTAAAAAATTTATAATAATCTCTTCTGTTAAAATGTATTATATTTTCACCGTTTAAAAGCACTTCACCCTCGCTGGGGTCGTAAAAACCGCACATTAATTTTACAAATGTTGTTTTACCCGCACCGTTAAGGCCAACAACCGCAAGTTTTTCGCCCGGTTTTAATGTTAAATTTATGTTTTTTAAAGTGTAGTTTTTAGCTTCCGGGTATTTAAAGCTTACATTGTTAAGCTTTATTTCATATTCCTTATTATTATCCGGCATTATGCTTTTGCCATCTTCAAATTTAAAAATCTCTTTCAAATTTATAAATTCAAGCACCGAGCGAAGTTCTATGCTCTTTTTTTGTAGCTCGGTCATCTGGGTTAAAAATTGCACAAGCATTGCGCTAAAAGCGCTAATTGCACTAAAGTAAAGCAAAAACTCTGGTGCTGTAATTTCTGCGCTTAAGCTTAAATTTATAAGGTAAATATAAGCTATTGCGTTTCTTGCAAATGTTAGCAGCAAATCAATAAAATCTGCCTTAATATATTTCTTTTCAGCTTTAAGCCTAAAGCCGCGCAGTAAACTCACGGCGGAATAGTACATATCATCCATCCATTGCTTCATGCCAAAAATTCTAATGTCTTTTGCAAATTCAACATCTTCGCTTTTCTTTTGCGCATAGTTAACTTTATTTTGAAGCTCTTCAAGCTCGTGTGTATGCCTATAGCCCCAATTGTTTATTTTCTTGCATACAAAATAACTTAAAGCGCAAGTAATGCTAACAACGCAAATCATTACTATATTTACATTTGTGAGCAAAATTACATAAATAATAAGCAAGATTAACGCTGTTAAAACATCTGTTAACGTTTCCCAAATTGCCTCGCTGGCAGAATCATTCGCTCCGGTTGTATTTTCAGCTTTTTCGTGCTTTTTTATTATGCTCTCGTCCTCGGTTAACGGGTAGGACATTAGTGCTTTTTTATTGTTTAGCATTTGCATTATGCTTAATCTAACTTCTATTTTCCCTGAACGAATAACCGCCGAAAAATATGCTTTTAAAGCATTTAAAATAATAAGCAAAATGCTAAAAAACAAAATTGTGAAAATTATATTGTCTGAATTTGCGCCCTGTTGCAATTCGCCTAAGATAGTAGGCGTAACAAAAAGCTCGGCTAGGCTTAAAAAAACTGCAATTAAAACTATAATAAAATTATTAATAATTAAGCTTTTTCTTTTTTTCCAAGCAGTGTTTAGCATAAATTTAGTAACTTTGAACATACCATATTCTATTTTTTCTTTGCTTTGTTTATTGATATTCATGTATTTCCTCCTTTGCAAAGCTATTATAACGCAATTAATTATTATTGCCTATTAAAGATTATTTCATTGATAATACATTATATATTAAAGCTTTTGCTAATTGTATAATAAAGCAAAAACGCCCCCTTGTGTAAACTTGGGGACGAATTGTATATTATTAGGGACGAATTGTTAAATACAAGGCAATAGAATTTCTGTCGTAAAAGCGCCGTTTTCGCTGTTTCTTTTAATATAGCCGTTTAACTTATTTACTATATTATCAATTCTTAAAAGGCCAAACCCATGATTTTCACCTTTAGTAGATTTAAAAACATTACCAATTTTTTCTCTTTTATTATCTTTTGTAAAATTAGTAAAACTAATATAAACTTGAGTGTTTTTAATATCCATATAAATGCGAATTAGCCTATTTTCTTCGCTAAGCGCAAGGCTAGCTTCAATTGCATTATCAAACAAATTGCCTATAATAACACATAAATCTATATCCGACAAATTCAGCTTTATTGGTATATTAGCATCAACAATAACTTTTATATTATTCGCTTTTGCAAGTGAAAGTTTGCTGTTCATAATGGCATCAACCATTGAATTTCCTGTTTTCACTATTGTGTCTACTGTTTTTAAGTCGTTCTCAAGTAAATCAAGATAGTTTTTTATAGCACATAAATCACCGTTTTGAGCATGAACTTTCATAACTTGGATGTGATTCGCATAATCGTGGCGCCAACCCCTAATTTTTTTATACATATTTTCAACTTCAGAATAATGCGTTTTTAAAAGCTCTTCTTGATATAGTGCAATTTTATTTTCAGCTTTTTTATGCCAAAACACGCTAACACCACCTTTATTTACATATAACTTATATTAGTTTTATGCAGTTATAAATCTATAATTGCTCTGTTGAGTTTATCATACATGCCCCTTGGCAACGGCACTATACTGCCATTTATAAAATGCACATGTGTTTTACTTACGCTACTTATACAAGTTAAATTTACAATATACGATCTTCCAATTTTAAAAAATTGTCTATCAAGCTTTTCAAAAACATCAGTTAATGTCATTCTTGCTGTATAAATTTCTTTAGCATGCACTGTAATATAATTTTTCACAACTTCAATATACACTATTTGATATATTGGAACAACTAAAATCCCTTCACTGCTTTCTAATAATAGTTTTTTATCATTCCTCTTAACTTTTTCCAAAGCTCTGTTTAATGTTTCAAAAAACTTATCTTTATCTAACGGTTTCATTAAATAATGCAATGCAGAAACTTCATAGCCGTCTGCAATATAATCTGAATAGCCTGTTATAAAAATAATTTGCACACTATCGCTATATTTCCTAATGCTTTTAGCAAGCTCTACCCCGTTAATTTCACCCATTTCAATATCAAGTAAAATAATATCATAATTAATATTACCCTCATTATGAAATAAAAAACTCTCAGCACTTGTGAATTCTTTAATATTTACAGTAAAATCAAGCCTATTAGCCCAAAGGCTTACAAGCTGTTTAATATTATCAATTTGTACTAAATCGTCATCACATACTGCTAAATTTAAAATCATATTAATACTCCTTAATACATTATAAAATATTAGTTAAGTGATAGTCAAGGTTAATAACAATATTGTAATTTTTATTTTTTAACTAAATGCTGTTATATTTTTCGCTAAATTATTAATTTCAAACTGCAAATATTATGAAATTCATAACAAAACTGCTATCAATTTTTATTATGTAAATTTTTACATTTAATTACAATAATCAATTTTATCAAAAAAAGTTGAATTTTGTAATAATAAATGCTATAATTTAAAAAAAGAATACAAACTTATTAAGAGTGGCAGAGGGATCAGGCCCTGTGAAGCCCGGCAACCTACATTTGTAAGGTGCCAAATCCTGCGGTATTACACCGAAAGATAAGCTATATACAGCTCGGTGTTATACACACTGGGTTTTTTCTTGCCACGAAAAGGAGAAAATATGAGCAAAGTAAAACTTTTCACATCAGAATCAGTTACCGAAGGGCACCCAGATAAAATATGCGATCAAATTTCTGACGCTATTTTAGATGCTTTACTTGAACAAGACCCAAGTAGCCGTGTTGCACTTGAAACAACCGCAAGCACAGGCCTAATTCATTTAATGGGCGAAGTTAGCACAGATTGTTATGTCGATTTTCAAAAAATCGTTCGTGAAGTTGTAGCAGATATAGGTTATACTAGGGCAAAGTTCGGATTTGATGCCGATACTTGTGCTGTTCTTGCAAATATCAACGAGCAAAGTGCAGACATAGCGCTTGGTGTAGACACAGGCGGCGCTGGCGACCAGGGCATGATGTTTGGCTACGCTTGCGATGAAACACAAGAGCTTATGCCACTACCTATTAGCCTTGCGCATGATTTATGCAAGAAACTTACACAAGTGCGCAAAGATAACACATTGCCGTTTTTGCGTCCGGACGGAAAAAGCCAAGTTACAGTTGCCTACGAAGACGATAAGCCTGTAAGAATAGACGCAGTTGTTGTTTCTTCTCAACATTCACCTGACGTTTCCACTGAAGAATTGCGCAAACAAATTATGGAGCATGTTATAATGCCTGTTCTTCCTAAAGAGTATTTACATGAGAGCACAAAATATTTTATTAACCCAACAGGGCGCTTTGTAGTTGGCGGCCCTCAAGGCGATACCGGCCTTACAGGGAGAAAAATTATTGTGGATACTTATGGCGGCATGGGTAGGCACGGCGGCGGTGCATTTAGCGGTAAAGACCCAACAAAAGTTGATAGAAGTGCAGCATATGCAGCGCGCTGGGTAGCAAAGAACATTGTAGCTGCAAAACTTGCTAAAAGATGCGAAGTTCAGCTTGCTTACGCTATTGGCGTTAAAGACCCTGTTAGTGTTAGGGTAGATACTTTTGGAACGGCAACTGTTAGCGAAGATGCAATTGAAAATGCTGTTTTAAAAGTATTCAAATTAAGCCCAAAAGATATTATAGAGCAATTAGACTTAAGAAAACCTATTTACAGAAAGCTTGCAGCTTACGGCCATATGGGCAGAGAAGATTTGAATGTTAAATGGGAACAAACAGATAAAGCAAAAGAATTAAAAGAGTTAGTATAGTAGCATTTTTTATGCTCTATTCTTTATACAAACAAAACCGCTTACAGCAATTTTTTCTTGCTGTAAGCGGTTTTTAATTGTTAGAATATTTAGTTGAAATTTCAAAAGCGATAAATAAAATTTAATGCAAATATATCAACTTATACTTAAAACAGATATTTTAGCTGTTTGCACTAGCAATATATTCTTCAAGTGTTAGCCCGCTTGCCTTAATTAAGCTAGCTTGCTCAACACCAACATACCTATAATGCCAAGGCTCATATGCAAAGCCGGTTACAGCCTCTTTATCTGCGGGGTAGCGAAGTATAAAACCATAGTTTACGGCATTTTCCATTAGCCATTTTGATGCATCAGACTGTTCAAATACTGCAGTATCATAATCATCATTGCCAACAGCAAATAAATCAACGCCTAGGCCTAAGTTATGCTCAGATGTTCCCGGAGGTGCTGTAATTTGTGCCGCTGCTGCCTCTGCATCTGCTTGTGCTAAACCATTTTGTATTTGCACGCTTACTTGATAATCGTAATTTGTTTGTTGGCGCTCATATGTTCTGTAACCACTGCGAACATAAAGCTCTATGCCTGCTGTATTTGCATCGTCAATCAAGCGCTGTAAATCTTCAGCAATTCTAGAATCTACAGGTTGGCCACCAACATCTGTTGTAGTAACAGTGAAATCTGCACTCAGTGCATTTTGGCGGTTTACAAGTTGCATATACCATTCATCAACAGGTATTGTAACAACAGGTTCAGGCTCAACAATTTCAGATTCAGGCTCTGATGTTACGCTTGTAGCCTCGCTTGGTACTATTATTGAACTTTCTTGTTCATTTGGTGCTAAGCTTGTTGAAATAAAGTAAATTGCTACACCAATAATTGCAAGAGCTATTACTATAATTACTATATATAATAGTGAATTTGATTTTTTAGGCTTAACAATATAATCTTCTTCATCGTTTAAAGTGCTATCCCATTCTTGTGGGTTGAATTTTCTAACATTTTCATCGTCGATCACATCATCTTGTGCATATTCACTCTCGTTGTTGTTAAACTCAACGTTGTCGCTCTCATCGTAACCATAATTCTGTTCGCTTGGGAAAAAACCACCATCTGATGAATAGTCAGTACTATTTTGCTCGCCAAAGTCATAGCTTTCTTGTGCGTCTTGCTCGTTTGCAAATAAATCATTTGCTGGCATGAATTCAGAGCTGTTTTGCTCGCTAAAGTCATAGCTTTCTTGT
>CAYJEU010000025.1:0-26011 GCA_964369565.1 uncultured Bacteroides sp.
TGATTCAGTTCATTTTTACGGGCGCATATGGATGATTGCTGCTGCAATTTTATTGGTAAGCGTGCCAATTTTTATTTGTGTTTATTATAATGCATGGCCGAAATTGACAGATGTTTTACTTGGTTTATTAGGTGTTGCACCAATATTTTGGACAGTAGGTGTTATAGAGGTTATAACATATATTCCAATGCTCGGGGCGGCAGGCTCTTACCTTGGGTTTGTAACAGGTAATTTAACAAATTTAAAATTGCCATGCGCATTAAATGCTATGCAAGCTGCAAAATACGAGCCCGGCTCTGAAGAGGGCGAAGTTATTTCAACTATTGCAATAGGTATTTCTTCTATAGTTACAACAGTAATTCTAGCGGCAGGTGTTTTACTTCTTGCACAAATTGAACCTATTTTGCAATCGCCTGTGTTAGCACCCGCTTTCGATAATATTTTACCCGCGCTTTTTGGCGGCTTAGCAGTTGTGTTTATAGCTAAAAACCCAAAAATAGCAATGGCACCTATTATATTTATGCTTGTACTGTTTATTGCTGTCCCAAGCCTTGCCGGCAGTGTTGGTATTTTAGTGCCTGTAGGCTCACTTATAGCTATAGCAGCTGCAAGAATTATGTATAAAAAAGGTATATTATAAAAAAGGAGTTTTTGAAATGCAAATATTTTTTATTGCTCTGGCACTCTTGTTAATAGCTTTGATAGGTATCGTTGTTGTAAGAGCTGTTATGTTTGTGCCAATAAAAGAAACCTATAAAAAAATTGAAATGCAGGATTTTGATAAAGATTATGCTATTGAGTCTTTAAAACTGATGATTAAGTGTAAAACTATATCATACAACGATAAAAGCCTTGAAGATAAAGCAGAGTTTGAAAAATTCCGCGCGCTTTTAAAAGAAAGATACCCCAATATAACAAGCAATTGTACAATGCAATTGTTTGATGAAAGCGGTATATTATACCTTTGGAAAGGTAAAAGCAGTGAAAATCCCAGCGTTTTAATGTCGCACTATGATGTTGTGCCGGTAGAGGAAAAAAGCTGGAGCAAGCCACCGTTTGATGCTGTGGTTGAAGATGGCGTTTTATGGGGTAGGGGAACTTTAGACACAAAAACTACTTTGCTTGGTGTTATGGAAAGCACCGAGCATTTAATTAAACAAGGTTTTGTGCCACAAAATGATATATACCTTGCTTTTGCCGGCGATGAAGAGGTTGCAGGTAATGCACAGCCTACAATAGTTAAATATATGCAAGATAATAATATTAAACCGGCACTTGTTTTAGATGAAGGCGGTGCAGTGGTTGAAGATATTTTCCCTGGCGTTACACAAAAAACTGCGTTAATAGGTATTGCTGAAAAAGGCATGTTAAATGTTCTGTTTGAAGCAAATTCTAAAGGTGGGCACGCATCGGCCCCGCCACCGCACACACCTGTAGGAGTTATAGCGCAAGCTGCCGTAAAATTAGAGAATAAGCCTTTTAAAGCACAGCTTTCACAGGCAACAAAAGAAATGTTTAACACATTGGGTAGATACTCTAATTTTACTTATAAATTGATATTTTCAAATTTATGGCTTTTTTGCCCTTTGTTAGATTATATATGCACAAAAAAAGGCGGCGAGTTAAACGCTTTAATGCGCACAACTTGTGCACTTACAAAATTGCAAGGAAGCGAAGCATTTAACGTTATACCTCCAAAAGCTGTTTTAGGTGCAAATTTGAGGCTACTTGGCGAAGACACACCACAAAGTGCTTTAGAGTATATGAAAGGTGTAATAAATAACGACGATATAAAAATAAAAGAGATTTACTCAATGCCGCCTTGTAAATGCTCACGCACAGATAGTGACGCTTACAAAGTTGTTCAAAACGCTATTGCCAGCACATGGGAAAACACTATTATAAGCCCTTATTTGATGATAGCTTGTAGCGATTCACGCCATTATGCTAAAATTAGCGATAATGTTTACCGTTTTTCAGCAATGGAGCTTTCAAAAGAAGAAAGGGCAACTATACATGCCCACGATGAGAGAATACCTCTTGATAAAGCGGTTAAAGTTGTTGAGTTTTATCACAAAATAATTGTTCAATTATAAATATTACATAGAATGAAAACTATATAATATTTATTTATATTTATAAATTTGCAAAAAAAAACAGGGGAGAGCATATTTAAAGCTCGCCCCTGTTATATTTTCCTGTTTAAACACGCAATTGCTGTTTTTTGCTTAAACGCATTTTGTCTGAAATCATAGCTATAAATTCACTGTTTGTTGGCTTTCCACGCAAATTATGTATTGTGTATCCGAAATAGCCGTTTAAAGTGTCTACATCGCCTCTATCCCAAGCCACTTCAATAGCGTGCCTAATTGCACGCTCAACTCTGCTGGCAGTTGTGCTGTTTCTTCGCGCAATTTCCGGGTAAAGGCGCTTTGTAACACTATTTATATAATCATTATCATCCATTGTCATTAATATTGCATCTCGTAAGAATTTATAACCTTTTATATGTGCAGGCACACCTATTTGATGTAAAATTTCTGTAACTGTACATTCATCGTCAATAGGCGCTTCAAGGTGTATATGGCGAGATACATTAGAAATAACCCTATTTGCTAAAACATTAATATCAAAAGGCTTTAAAAAGTAATATGAAAAGCCGTTTTCCATTATTTCTTGCTCAAGTGAATCGTTTGAAAAGCTGCCGGTAACAAAAAAGGTTGTACCTATTGCGCCGCTTTCATCATACTTTTTCTTTACGCTAATTGCATCCATACCGGGCATAAAGGCATCTATTAAAACCGCCGCAGGTTTTTCGCGCATTATAGCTTCAAATACCTTGTTTCCATCCTTTTCACAAGTTTGCACACGAATTTTGTACTTTGAAAGCAAATTTTCAATTTGCTTTGCCTCTTCTTGATTGCTTTGTGTGATAAGCAATGTCATGATTGATTCCATAATAATCCTCCGTTATTGTTTTATTTTCAAATTTATTTAATTTGTTTTAAATTTTGTCTTTACCAAATTTTACCATATGATTAATGTAAACACAACCCTTTTTTGGAAAATAATTCTAAATATGGTAAAAGTTATATATTTCGACACAATATGATGTGTAAATATTACATTTTATATTGTTTTTCTTGTTTTAACCACTAAATATGGTATTTGCGGAAAATTGAATATTCTTAAATTATTAAAGGCTATTATAATAAGATTTAGTATTTTACAAATAAAATTAGCTTAAATTTAATAATTTTGCTAATAATTATTTTAGATGATATGTGCAAAGTTACAAAAACAAAAAATCATATATTTTTGTGTTGTTTTTATATATAAAAAAACTATGGAATTTGTTTTATTTGTTCATATTGTATATATAATTAAGCAGATTTTTAATAATATGTAAATTTTATGTTTACAATGAAATAAATGCTTGTAAAAACATAATTTAGGTGATATTATATATATAATGAATAAAATTAATGATATTATGTCATAAATTTAACAATCGCAATAGAAAATGAATTTTTTGATTTTTTATTGTTTTATTTATTTAAAATGAAAGGGGTAAATTATGCCATTAGAATTTAATAAAAACAATTTTGAACAAGAGGTTATAAACAGTGAACAAAAGGTACTTGTAGACTTTTGGGCAGAGTGGTGTGGCCCTTGCCGTATGCTTGGCCCTGTAATTGATAAAATGTCTCAAGAGCGTTCAGATGTAAAAATAGGTAAAATTAATGTTGATGCAGAGCAAGAGCTAGCTCAGCGCTATAATGTAATGACTATACCAACAGTTATTGTGTTTGAGAAAGGAAATGAAGTTTCTAGAAGCGTTGGCCTTGTTACAAAGGAAAAACTTGAAGAAATGCTTTAATAGTATTGTTAAACTTTTTCCATAAAAATTTTTTATGGAAAAAGTGGAATTGAGTAGGGTTATGGTGGTATATATTAGTATATATCTATAAAATGAGGGTAATCCCATGAAAAAATATTCCGGAAAAGTTGCATATAAAGGAATTGCTGTAGGCGAGATAAATGAGTTTTACAGTAATGATGTTAGCGTTACAAAACAAAATGTTTTAGATGTTGATAATGAAATTAAACGTTTTTTTTCTGCGCGCATTAAGGCTATAGGGCAGCTAAAACAAATGTATGAACAAGCGGTTATTGATGTTGGCAAATTTGATGCTGAGATTTTTGAAGTGCACCAAATTATGCTAAAAGATGAGCTTTATACTAACTCGGTTACAGACATTATAAAAAGTGAAAATGTCAATGCCGAGTATGCAGTAATGCGCACAAGTAATATTTTGTGCAATATTTTTTCAAAAACTGATGATGAATATATGCGCGAAAGAGCGCTTGATATTGTAGATGTATCTGAAAGAGTAATTGCTATTTTAAAGGATACACAAAGCCAAGTAGATTTTGCCGGAAAAGGAATTATAATTTGTAACGATCTTTCTCCGGGTAATTTACTGCAGATGGATAAAAATTACATAAAAGGAATTATAATACGTGGTGGCAGTATTCATTCACACACATCTATATTAGCGCGCGCGTTTTCAATACCAACATTGGTAAGTGTAGAAGTTGATGAGTATATTGCCGGCAAAAATGCTGTTATAAACGGATATACGGGCGAATTAATTATAGAGCCAACAAATGTGCAATTAAAAAATGCATTAACATTAATAAAAGAAGAAAAGCAAAAGGCAAAGCATCTTATAAATTATAGGGATATGCCATGCCAAACTAAAGATGGTATTAAATTTAATTTATATGCAAATATAGGCGATATTTCAGAGCTGAAATTTGTTTTTGATAATGCAGCTCAAGGTGTGGGTTTATTTAGAACAGAGTTTTTATGCATGGATGAAATTGATTTACCCGGCGAGCAAGAACAATATGAAGTTTATAAAACGGCTGCTGATTATGCAGGCGATAGAAGGCTTATAATTCGCACTTTTGATATTGGATCTGATAAAAAAGCCAATAAATTTAATAATGTTAAGGAAGCAAATCCTAGTATGGGGTTTAGGGCTTTGCGGTTATTTTTATTAAGTGATGAGCGCGAAGCGTTACTAAAAGAGCAATTAAGCGCTATTTTAAGGGCTGCCTATAAGAAGAATATAAACATATTATTACCTATGATATCCTCTGTTTGGGAAGTGCAAAGAGTTAAATATTTAATAGAAGATATTAAAGATGTCTTTAATAAAAATAAAATTAAATATGGCAATGCTAAATTAGGCATTATGATTGAAACCCCATCTGCCGCTTTAATGGCGCAGGAATTAGCCAAAGAAGTAGACTTTTTCAGCATAGGCTCTAATGATTTAACACAGTTTACTTTGGCAGTAGACAGAATGAATTCAGAAGTTGAACATTATTATAATGCAAAACATCCTGCTGTATTAAAATTGTTTGAATTTGCTGCGAAAGCGGCAAAGGAAAATAATATTGATGTTGAAGTATGCGGGGATATCGCAAGTGATAAAAATATGTTGCCATTTTTTATTGAAAATGGCATTTATTCACTTTCTGTATCACCTGAAAGATTGCTTAAAGTAAAAAAGGCAATTTGCGAATATTCAAAAGAATAGTATTTTGCAGTAATTATTAAAAAACAATATATTAAAAAGCCCGCTTTAAAAGGCGTTAAACCTTTTAAAGCGGGCTTTTTGTTTGTATGCATAAAACCCCCGGCTATGCCGGGGGTCAACGCTTTGAGCGTAATTAAGACAAAAAACTCCTTTTGATTTATAATAAAAGTGCGGTCAGCCAACTGCACAAATAAAATCAAAAGGAGGTCACAAAAATGAAGAGTGACAATAATAGTTTAGCGCATACAAAATGGAATTGCAAATATCACATAGTATTTGCACCTAAATACCGAAGAAAAATAATATATGGAGAACTTAGAAAAGATGTAGGGAAAATATTAAGACAACTTTGCGAATGGAAAGAGGTAAAAATAGTAGAAGCAGAGCTGTGCAAAGACCACGTTCACATGTTAGTAGAGATACCACCTAAAATAAGTGTGTCAGGGTTTGTAGGTTTTTTGAAAGGCAAAAGTAGCTTGATGATACATGAAAGGCATGGAAATTTAAAATATAAATATGGAAATCGCTCATTTTGGTGCAGAGGATACTATGTGGACACAGCAGGAAAAAATGCAAAGAGAATAGAAGAATACATCAAGGGGCAGATAGAAGAAGATAGACTTCACGACCAATTAGCAATGAAAGAATATCAAGACCCGTTTACGGGTAGCAAGTAACAATCTTTTGCAAATGGCAGACCGCAAAAAGCGCCTACAGGCGCGGCCAGTAACCGCGCCTTATAGGCGCCTCTGTAATACCACCAGCTAAGCTGGTGGATTTTTATTAATTAATTTATATTAGCTTAGCATATTTCTAACAATGCCTCTTTTTCCATCAACAGAAACGTTGATGCCATCAATGAGTTCTAGTGTTGCACCTTGTGCACCAATAATTACCGGTTTATCTAAAGTTAAACAAACAATTGCTGTGTGCGAATTTTCGCCTGCATCTTCAGTTATAATAGCACACGCATCTTTCATATAGGGGAGCATTTCATTATTTGTAGATGGCACTACTAAAACACAGCCCGGTGTCGCTTTTTCTTTAACTTCCTGTGCCGTTCTGCAAACACAAGTTAAACCGCTTACTATATTAGAGTTTTTATTAATGCCAACGCCTGTTATAAGGGCATCGCCAACAAGGTGAACTTTAATCATATTTGTTGTGCCTGAAACGCTAATTGGCAGGCCTGCAGTAATAACTGCAACATCGCCGTCTTTAAGAAGCCCTGCTTTTTTAGATGTTTCAATAGATAAATCAATTAATTCATCTGTACTGCTGGCTAAATCCATCATTAAAGGAATTATGCCCCATGATAAGGCTAATTGTCTACTTACCCTTTTAGAAACAACACAAGCTATTATATCTGTAGAAGGGCGGTATTTGCTAAGTAGGCGTGCTGTTTCACCACTTTTTGAAACTGTAATTATGGCTGTAGCTTTTATCTCCATTGCTGTTGTGCAAGCAGCATGTGAAACAGCGCCCGGCACGCTTAATTTTGATAATATATTTAACTGTTTTAAGCGCTTATCGTAATTTATATCGCTTTCTGTTCTTAAAGCTATAGCATTCATTGTTTTAACGCTTTCAACGGGGTATTCACCCATAGCGGTTTCACCTGACAGCATAATTGCCGAAGTACCGTCATATATTGCGTTTGAAACATCTGTTATTTCTGCCCTAGTTGGGCGAGGTTTTGATATCATGCTCTCGAGCATTTGTGTTGCTGTTATAACAGGCTTACCTGCTGTGTAACACCTTGCTATAATATCTTTTTGCAAAATAGGTATTTCAGTGAAATCAATTTCAACACCCATATCACCTCTGGCAACCATAATGCCATCAGCACACGCAATAATTTCTTCAATGTTATTAACGCCGTCTTGGTTTTCAATTTTAGCGATAATTTTAATAAAATTACAACTTTGTGTTTCTAAATAACGCCTAATTTCAAAAATATCATAAGCGCTGCGCACAAAAGATGCCGCTATAAAATCAAAACCGGTTTTAATGCCAAAAGTGATATCGGCTTTATCTTGCGCGCTTAAATAGGGGAGTGATAACTTAACACCCGGCACATTAACACCTTTGCGGTTTGATATATCACCTTCATTTAATACTGTGCACACAATTTCATCGCTGTTTACTTTATTAATAAGCAAATCAATTTTACCATCGTCAAGTAAAATATGGTTACCAACAATAACATCGCTTGGTAATTCGCTATAAGTAATAAAGCTTTGCTCTTTGTTACCCATGCACTCTTTTGTTTTTAATGTAAATGTTTGCCCTTCATCTAGAAAAACTTTACCGCCCTCAAACTCGCCTAAACGAATTTCAGGGCCTTTGGTGTCAAGCAACGCTGCAACAGGGCGGTTATATTCATTGCGAAGTTTGTCAAGCAAAGCAAAATGTTTTGCATGCCCCTCATGCGTGCCATGAGAGAAATTAAACCTTGCAACGTCCATTCCTGCCTCTATCATTTTTCTAAGAACTTCTTCACTAGTATTTGCCGGCCCGAGTGTGCAAACTATTTTTGTTTTACGCATATTGAACCTCCAAAATTTTATACATTTAGTGTTTATATAATTTATTCTAAAATTAATAACCGTAATCGGCATGAATTTTTAGCTTAGGTTTAATGTAAGAAGTTAAAATTGAAAGTAGTGTTACAATATTATCGCTTTTGATTAAATGTATTACTCAACAGTTACGCTTTTTGCAAGATTTCTCGGCTTATCTACGTCGCAGCCACGAAGAACGCTCATATAATAAGCAAACAATTGCAGTGGAACAATGCTTAGCATTGGCATGTAAATTTCTTCAAAAAGCGGTAATTTTACAATATAATCATAAATATCTTTAGGAACATCTGCATTTTCTTTGCAAAGTAAAATAACATTCGCGCCTCTTGTTTTTACTTCCTTTATATTGCTTATTGTTTTTTCAAAAATATTATCTTGCGTGGCAAGTGCTACAACTGGTGTTCCGTCAAATATCAACGAAATTGTGCCATGTTTAAGCTCGCCGGCGGCATAAGCTTCGCTGTGAATATAGCTAATTTCTTTTAGCTTCAAGCTCGCTTCTAAGCTTAATGCGTAATCAAAGCCCCTGCCCATAAAGAACATATTTTCAACCG
Organism: uncultured Bacteroides sp.; assembly: GCA_964369565.1. Lineage (GTDB taxonomy): Bacteria > Bacillota > Clostridia > Oscillospirales > Ruminococcaceae > Ruthenibacterium. The sequence goes on from CAYJEU010000025.1 coordinate 8,752, forward strand.
ACATAAAGCGGCTGGCAAGATATTTTATATTCTCGCAGTTGAGTAATGTTTCTTCAATAAGCTTAGGTATAAGCTGCAATTGTGTTGTTAAATGCTTAATTTCGTTTAAAGGCATAACATGTTTTGCCTTTGAAATGCTTAAAGCTAAAATGTATAGCATTGCTATTTGAACACTATAAGCTTTTGTGCTGGCAACAGCTATTTCGGGGCCCGCATGAGTGTACAAAACATAATCTGCCATGCGCGCAATAGAAGAGCCAACAACATTAACAATTGCCAAAGTTTTAATATTGTTTTCTTTTGCAAGCTTTAGTGCAGCAAGACTATCTAGCGTTTCACCACTTTGGCTAACTATAATTACCAGGTCGTTTTCATGTAATATAGGGTTTCTATATCTAAACTCGCTTGCTATATCAACAAAAGTTTGCACGCGTGCAATTTTTTCAATTGCAAATTTTCCTAAAATGCCTGCGTGCATTGCAGTGCCACACGCAACAATATGTACATTATTAATACCCTGCAAAAATTCATCGCTTAAATTTTCTATGCTTAAATTAGGTAAATCATCTTTAATTCTAGGGGCAATGGTGTTCTTTAAAGCTGTAGGCTGCTCGTGTATTTCTTTAAGCATAAAATGAGGGTATCCTGCTTTTTCTGCAGCTTGCAAATCCCAAGTAACCTCTAAAACCTCTTTTTCTACTATATCGCCAAATTCGCTATATACTGCAATGTTGTCTTTAGAAATAACAGCTATTTCGCCTTCGTCTAATACAGAGTATTTTTTAGTGTATTGCAAAATTGCGGGGATATCGCTTGCCAAAAAGTTCTCATTATCTCCATAACCAACAATTAACGGAGATTCTTTTCTAACGCAAAAAATATTATCGGGAAAATCTTTAAATAAAACCGCAAGGGCATAGCTGCCTTTAACTTGCTCAAGTGTATGCATTAAATCCTGCAAGGGGTCGTTTTTATAGTGATAATCTATTAATTTTACTAGAACCTCTGTGTCTGTATCACTTTCAAATGTATAGCCGTGTTTAACCAAATGCTTTTTTAATGAGTTGTAATTTTCTATAATACCATTATGCACTAAGGTTATTTTTGCTGAAGAATGAGGGTGGCTGTTTACATCGCTGGGAACGCCATGTGTTGCCCAACGAGTGTGCCCTATACCGCATCCTGAATGCAATTGGCTATCAGTTTGTTTAATTTTGTCGCGTAAATTTTTAAGGCGACCTTCTGCTTTTATAACGGCAATTTCACTATGCAAGTGCATTGCAATACCCGCTGAATCGTATCCGCGGTATTCAAGTTTAGAAAGGCAATTTAGCAATATATTAGTGCTGTCGCTCTTTCCTACATATCCAACTATTCCACACATAATTTACTCCAAACTATCAAAGCAAACGCATGGTAAAAAAGGCAATAACGCTTTTATAACCACGCTTTGCCGATAAATATTTTTATATAATAATTTAATTTAACAATTTACTTAAAAACGTTTTTGTAAAGACGTTACCATCTGTTTTGTACGTTTTTTATGGCTGTAAATTTAGCCATGAGAGCATCCGCCGATAAATCGATAACCCTCAACCTCGTCAACCTAAATATTTACTTAGGCCCCGGCGCTTAAATTCATAAGTATCAAACCTCCTTTGTGTGTTTTAATAAGTTAAATTAAAGCATAACTATAAAGTGATTTTTGCAATTATAATTTACTTACTAAAAATAACTTATTTTGTGTTTTGCCCGAAAATAAATTATTCAGGCTAAAACTATATTAACTCAAAGCTTATCTAATAAAAAACTTACTCCAAAAATGTGTATAAGTAAAAATTAAGCGCTTGAGTGAAATATCATAAATAAAAAATGTTATATTTGCCATGACAATTAATATGGCAAAAAAATAATATTGTAAGCCGTTAAATGATGAAACAATAGCATCAATAGGAAAAATAAATAACACAAAATAATACATTAAAGCTATGCTAATATTAAAAACCAAAAATTTTATAGCACATTTTAATATTTTATTTTTAATGCTATCGAATGAGTTTTTTAATATAGGGTACCAGCCTAAAAAAGCCAAAAACAAAAATGCACATTCTTTATCGGGCACTATAAATATGCTTAATGCAGAAATTGCAATAAAAAGAACAAATGCAGACCTTTTATTAAACTCACATGTTATAGGAATTAACAAACAACCGCTTAGCGCCGGCGCAAGGTATGAAGAAAGCGGCAATATACTGCCAAATAGCATTATTGTAAGGCTAAGTGCGCCAAAAACGCCACTAAGGGCAATTTTCTTGCTTTTCAACCTGTTTTTGTTCATTTAGCAACCACCGCAAGAACAACATAAATCCATGCACATAAAAGCAGCACACATGTCACAACAAGAGCAGCCCACCCTTGAGCCATACATATTGTTTTGAGAATATGGGTTGCCGTGCATATTGCCGTTTTGGCCATATCTTAAATTATCTAAAGCGTTTTGGTATTCACGGTTGTTTGGGTCTAATTTAACCGCAGTAGAAAAATAGCGAAGTGCATCATTTACCCAGCCTTTGTGATAATAAGCACTGCCCACCAAAAAGTTCCACTCTGCACTTTGCGGCCCGCCTTTAACGCTGTTTAGTTCGGCAAGGGCAGCGTCAGCGTTTCCGGTGTTAAGCTTTTCTCTAACAGACGCATAATTTGCAGAGCCGCTATTTTCTCCGCTACCTGTTTGATAATTCGAGCTGTTATCGCCTGTGCGCAAATGCGTCATTACTGTATCAAATGCCTGTGTTATTTCTTCCATTTGCCTTTTCGCATCATCATAAAGAGGCCCTTGTGAATAATTTTCGGGGTTGTATTTTTGAGCGAGCTCTTTAAAAGACATTTTAACTTGCTCTACACTGGCGTTATCGCTTAAATTTAATTTATTATATGCTTCTTTTAAATTCATTTTTTTCTCCGTTTAATTGTTTTTGTTTAGGTTTTCCAGCATTTTCAATGCTATAGGGTATGCCCATATATATTATATTATCCAAAAGCTGTGAATTATGTGCTCTTGGGAAAAGCGTGTATGCAAGGCTCATTTCATATGCGCATAGTTTACAAAGGCTTATAGCTTTTTCTACAGCTTGCTCTTTTGATAAATTGCCTAGCAAAAAAACATTATACGCGTTATTTTGCTTGTCTTTTTCATAATCTTCTGCGGCATCTAAATAATATATTATTTTGCCTAAAAATAAACCAAACCTAAAAAGAGCAGCTTTGGATTTTTCATCGCCTGCAAGCGCAAAAATAGTTGCTGTCATAATAGCGGTAGGGTCTGCCGCTTCGTCATAGCTATTTGTCTTTATTTTTTCTATTTCAGCTTGCCTTTGTGTTTGTTCACTTAAAACTAAATCTAAATCGTTAAAAAGAAGTGCTGCTTTTTTTCGTTTAGCACTTGCCAAAGGGTAAAAGGCTAAAGAGGGTAGTTTTTTTATAAGTTTATCATCTAATAAATTGTCTTTTAGTTTATAAAAAACGCTTAACATTAATGTGTGGCTAGCTAAATTCAGCCCTTTTGTATGCTTGCAAACCGGCCTTTTGGCAAACGGGTTTGCGATACAATTCTGCATAGAACATTCTATGTGCTCGCCATTAAAATTATCGGCAATAAGCGCTAGCAAAACAAAGTCGTAATTTAAAATTAACCTAGCAAAAAAACCGTAATTTCTTTTAATTTCTTTGCAAAGGCCACAATAAACAGAGCGATATTCTTGCCATTCTCGCACTTTTAGTTCAGGTTTATAAGGCAGAACATAGCCAAACATATTTCAACCTCCGATTTATAGCCTTTGCTTGGCTACTATTATAATATATTTCTTAATAAATATCAAATATTTATTATTAATTTAACCGTTTGTACATATAAAGTTATTTGTTTAGCTTTATATATTGCATGTTGCTGTTATTGTGCGAGTTTTAAGCATAATATTCTCAAGCTATTATGCTTTATATTATTTTCAGTTATCGAAATTATCTAAGGTTTCAAATGTATAGCCCGCATTTTTAAACCATGTAATTATATCGGGTAATGCTTTTATAGATTCACTTGTTGCATTTGTATCGTGCATTAAAACTATACATGAATTTTGCCCTTGCGCTTGTTTTATTACACGGCTATAAACCGATTGAGCATCTCTGCTGCCGCCTATTGCATCTTTAGAGTCTACTGTCCAGTCGAAATAGCTATAGCCTTTTTCAAGCGCTTGCTCTTTTAAAGTAGTCATTAAATCGCCACCGCTGTACTGCCTATTAATAGTGTTGGAACTGCCCCCTGGAAACCTTAACACAGTTGAATTTACAACACCATACGGTGAAAGTTTTTCTTTTAAGTTTTCAATATCTTGCCAAAACGCTTCACTACTTTGGTATATATCTTCATACTGATGAGAACATGTGTGCAAACCAATAATGTGCCCCTGTTCAACTATTGTTGATACAAGCGGCAAATATTGCTCGTTATTACTTGCTGCCATAACAAAAAATGTTGCTTTTATATCTTCTTGTTTTAAAATTTCAAGCACAACTTGTGTTGTTTTAGAGGGCCCGTCATCAAATGTTAGGTATACTATTTTTTCTTCGTTATCTATGCTATCGCCAAAAGAGCTTTGAATCGGTAGGGCAGTTTGCATAATTAAATCGTCTACAGTGCACCCAATATAAGTTTGCTTTGCCCAAAACGATGCAGCTAAAAACACTAACATAACACTGAACGACACAAACATACTGCGTTTGAAAATAATATTCCAGCGAGTTTCTATTTCGTTTAAATTATTCAAAATAACGCCTCCTCATTTCTTTTACTTGCTATTGTGCAAATATTAATTTATACTAATAATATTAAATTATATAAAGTTATATACAATAATTGCATTTAGTAAATAAATATTAATTCATTAAAGAAAAAGGATTGGTGTGGTAAATTACGTTAGCATTTATAAAACGTTATGCCGTTATATATTGTGCATACCAAAAAATCTCCATTTAGATGGGGGTTTTCAAAAATTATTTGTGCAATGCACAGAATGGAGATTTTTATGATAATAGATATTCTAATTTTAATTTTTGCGGGGCTAGCTTTTGTAATATCAATTTTAATATTTGTAAAAGTGAGTTCTAAGAAAAATACTGATGCTGTTAGCACTGTAGATGTTCAAGATATTAATCAAAATATCATAACGTCAAAAAAAGAGCTGGGGCAAGAATTTAATACCTCTTTGTATCAAAATTTACAAAGCGCATCAAAAATGCAATCAGAAATGATATCGCAAGTTGGCAAATCGCAAAGTGAACAACTGCAGATGTTTCAAAAAACACTTAACGACCAATTAACGCAAATAGAAAGGCGTATGCAAAACACAAGTAATGCAAGTGAAAACCGCCTTGAAAAAATTAGGGAAACTGTAGAGCAGCGCCTTAGTGCTATGCAAACAGACAATAACAAAAAATTAGATGAAATGCGAAAAACGGTTGATGAGCAATTGCAAAATACACTTGAAAAGAAATTGCAGCAATCATTTGAGCGTGTAAGCAAACAACTTGAAAGCGTTTATAAAGGCCTTGGTGAAATGCAAAGCCTCGCTGTTGGTGTGGGGGATTTGAAAAAAGTTTTAAGCAATGTAAAAACAAGAGGCATTTTAGGCGAAATTCAATTAGGTGCAATTTTAGAGCAAATATTAACACCGGAGCAATATGAACAAAATGTAGCTACTATTCCGGGCGCTAGCGAGCGCGTTGAATTTGCCGTGAAGCTACCCGGCGATGGCGATTCACATGTTTTTTTGCCAATAGATGCTAAATTCCCGCAAGATGCCTATACAAATTTATTAGATGCGCAAGAAACCGCCGATAAAGCGCAAATTGATATGGCAATTAAAAATTTGCAACAGCGCATAAGAAGTTTTGCTAAAGATATAAATAGCAAATATGTGCGTGTGCCGCACACTACTGAATTTGCTATAATGTTTTTGCCTATTGAAGGCCTTTATGCAGAAGTTGTAAGGCATGGTTTAATAGAGCGCTTGCAAAATGAATATAAAGTTATTATTGCAGGGCCAACAACAATGGCAGCTTTGCTAAACAGTTTGCAAATGGGCTTTAAAACGCTTGCAATTCAAAAAAGCAGCAGTGAAGTTTGGAAAGTTTTAGGAAATGTTCAAGCCGAATTTGATACATTCGGTAAAGTTTTAGCTCAAGCGCAAAATAGAATAACACAGGCTAACGACGAGCTTGAAAAATTAGTTGGTGTTAGAACAAGGCAAATACAAAGAAGACTTAGCATGGTGGAAAATTTTAAACAAAATGAAAGTTTATTAAATGAAAGTAATTTGAATAATTTGAATATTGAATAATAAGTATAGCTATACAAAATATTTCTTTACCAATTCATCAATATATAGTATAATATAATGAGGTTTATAATAAATATTGTTTTGTTTTTAGCAAATAAAAAATGTAAAAAGAAAGGTGAGTATGTGCACTATATTTGATTAAGCTGTGCACATTCAATCAGCATGGTATAAAAATGAAAGTTTATTTAAAAATATTTGTGTTAGCTTTAGTGCTTTGCATGGTGTTTACATCTTGTGCAAATCCTGTTCCGCTTGCACAAAATTCACAGCAAAGCAGCACACAAGTGCAAGAAGCAACAAGTGGTAGCACACAAAGTAATAATGATGAAAGTGCTGTTGAAAGCGAAATACAAACATCATCTATAGCACAAGATGAACCGGTAATGGCTTATTCTGCAACGCTTGATGATATTATACAAAGAGGCACATTAATTATTGGCGTTGATGAGAGTTTTAGCCCAATTTCATATATTGATGAAAACGGAAATTACGCCGGTTTAGATATTGACCTTGCTACGGAAATATGCAGCATTATAGGTGTTGTGCCCGAATTTGTTTCTGTGCCTTGGGCGCAAAAAGAGCAAATGCTAAATACAGGCGAGGTAGATTGCTTAATGAGCGGCCTTGCTATAACACAAACACGCTCACAAAGCATGAACTTCACAAGGGCATATTTGAATAATATGTATATTGTTCTAACAAAGCAGGGCGTTTCTGTTAGCTCTGTTGCAGATTTAGCAGGCCTTAGTATAGGTGTACAAGAGGGTAGAACTGTAATAGAAGTAGCACAAAGCAGTTATATTTACGATTCAATTAAAAACGATATAATAGAGTATCCATCATACGAGCAAGCATTTGATGATATGCAAAGCAATATTTTAGATTGCATTATTGTGCCCTCAATTTACGGAATGACACACAATATGAACCTTGGCAATATTTACACTGTGTCTATGCTTGATTTTGGCGATGCACCTGTTGCTATAGGCACAAGAAAAACAGACATTGAAATTAACACAGCAATTGATGAAGCACTTGCAAGCATTATGGAAAGCGGTAAACTTGAAGAATTGAATATGAAGCATTTCAACATGGATATATTTGTTATGAGATAATTTTCGCTGTAAATAAAAGTTTAAATCTAAGAGGTGAACAAAAATTGCAAAATTTTGAAAATATACAAAACATACAAAATAATCGCCTTGCTATTTTTGCTTATTATGATAAAGATGGTATTGTAGATAATTATGTTGTATTTCTCTTAAAAGCGATGTTTGAACACTGTAAGGAACAAATTGTTATTGTTAACGGGCATTTAACATCCGAAAGTGAAGCAAAAATAAAACCTTACGCATCAAAAATACTATATAGAGAAAATAACGGCTATGATATAACCGCCTATAAAGAGGCGTTTTTATCTCTTGAAGACATCAATAAATACAGCGAAGTTGTTTTTTATAATCAAACTATATTTGGGCCTGTTTGTTCGCTTAAAACCATGTTTAATTTAATGGCTCAGCGCAATGTAGATTTTTGGGGTATAAGTGCGCATAAAGGCGCAAAAAAAGCTTCTTGGGACAATAAAATTAGTATAGAGCCGCATATTCAAAGCTATTTTTTTGTTGTAAAGAACAAAATGTTTACAAGTGAAAAATTCACGGATTATTGGCAAAACTTGCCTGAAATAAATTCGTATTGGGATGCTGTAAGCAAGCATGAAATTTGCTTTACAAAGCACTTTGAAGAGTTAGGCTTTAAATGGGACACTTATGTTAATTCTGATGACTTATTACAGTATAACGATTACCCAATGATGGGAATGCCCGTTGAAATGTTAAAAAGGAAAAGCCCGTTTTTTAAGCGTAAACTCTTTTTACTTAGCCGCCTTATTTACACAAGTGTTCCACAGGGCTATAATGCACAAGAGCTTTACGATTATATACTCAATAACACAAACTATCCTGTTTCACTTATATGCCAAAATATAACACGAACTGCACCACCTGCGTTAATCAATCAATCGTTAACCATGGTTTTTGATGTGCAAAAAGAGAAAGGCGAAGTTAAAAGAACTGCCGCCGTTTTTTGGTTTGCAGATGAACCCCTTGCAGATTATCTTTGTGAAGCTGCATCGAAAATGCAAAAGAGTATTGCTATTTTGTGCATTTTTTCCAGCGATGAACTTAAAGAGAAATTTATGCCGAAGCTTCCACCGAAATCTCAGTGTATAACAACAAAAGAAAATGGAATGGTTTATTTGTTTAAAAATTTGTGGCAAGATATTTGTGTTTTTGAAAATATATTATATTGCCACAATGATTTGCCACTTATTTTAAAAGAATTCAATGACGCAAGCACAATGAAGAATACTTTAAATGCGTTATCGCCCGAGTGTTGCGGGTCTGTACTTGCAAAACGGGAGGATATTGGTGCTTTTGTAGCATTGCCGTCGCTTCATCAAGAGAATTTAGTGATGGGTCAAAACTGGAGCAAATGCGTTAAAGACGTTAAAAATCTGTTTGAAAAAGCAAATATCAGAACAGTTGAGGATGATGGTGATATTGGCTTTGCGGTTAAAGGCAGTATGTTTTTTGCAAAAACATCGGCAATTGCACCGCTATGCAATTTTGAATTTACCCCTGAACTTTTTGAAGGTGATTATCCCGCATATGAATATTTACTTCCTATTGTTGTGCACAGTACGGGGAAATTAATTGCCACAGCGTGCACAAGCGAACAAGCTTTTAATGAGTATAGCAATAATTTAGCACTATTACAGGAAATTGCATCAAAATGGTGCACTGAGCGCATGGTTACATGCGATAAAATTCTTTTTAGAATGCAAGGCATATTAGATTTTTATAACGAGCGAAGATTTCAAATGACTTTGCAACAAGCTTTTGAAGCTAAATTAAGTTTTAAACAAAAAATGTGGATTTGCTTGCAAATACTTTTCTCGGAAAAGGCATTTAAGCGAATTAAAAAAATATTTGGCAAAAATAATCAAGTACCTATTCAAAACCCCGTTGATGAACTGGAATAAACCTCTATTAGTAACAAATTTTATAATACTGCATAATGTAAACTATAATAAAACTTGTTTGTTATATAGTTTTATATTAAATTGTTAGCTTAGTAGTGTGTAACGTTTTTATATTGTGTATGATGATTAAATATCATCATACACTCGTTTTTAAAAATAAGCGTGCTAAAATTACTTGCTAACGGCTTAGGGGCTTTAAATGTTAAGTATTATTTTAATTGTAATAGCAACACTATTAATAGTTTTAGGTGCTTATTATGCTTCGGGAATTTTGTGCAATATTCGCTTTTTTCGAAAACCAAAAAGCACATTTTATATATTAATCTTAGAAAAAAACATCGATGCTTTGTGGGATGATGTTAATTATATTCAAATAAAAAATAAGAATTCAAAAATAATAGTTCTTTGCGATAATGTGGTAGATAGCGAAAATACAAGTATTTATAATGAAAATAATATTATATATGCAACACAAAACACATTAATAGATATAATAAAAAAAGAAAAACAAATTTAAGAGGACGATAATGAATTTTCAAAACGATAAATTTAAGAGAATTAAAGGTGTTGTTGAAAATATTGTTTTTACTAATAAAGAAAATGGATATGCGGTTTTAGAAATTATTGATGATAATGATGAAATAATAACGGCAGTTGGTAGTTTATCTGAACTTTGTGCCGGCGAAGAAGTGGAGTTATATGGCTTTTTAAAGGCGCATGTAAATTACGGCGAACAATTTAAAGTAGAGGCATTTGAAGCAAAAATGCCAAAAAGCGAACAAGCTGTAAGAAAATATTTAGCGGCGGGCTCGCTGCCGTATATAGGGGCAGCTTTAGCAAATAAAATAGTGGATACCTTTAAAGAAGATACGCTGGAAATTATAGCAACAAATGCAAAAAAACTCTCGGAAATTAAAGGGATTAGCCTACAAAAAGCAATAAAAATTCAAGAGGAGTTTAAAAGAAAATATAGCGTAAGGGAAGTTATTGCCTATTTAAACAGCCTTGATATAAATTCAGAAGATGCTATTTTACTTTTTAATACATATGGAGAAAACACAAATGAGGTTATTAAAAATAACCCTTATGTTTTATGTAATTATCCTGTTTTTCTCCAATTTGAATTAGCCGATAAAATTGCTTCTGATTTTAGCATGGAATATAATAGTTCAAAGCGTGTTAGTGCCGGAATTTTATATATTTTACGTCATAATTTACAAAATAACGGGCATACTTGCCTGCCTAATAAAAAACTTATAAGTGCTGCTTGTGGGTTTTTAAGCGTGGAAGAAAATGAAGTGTACAGTGCATTTGAAGAATTGCAAATTTCAAACGACATTGAAACAATTACGCTTAATAATGTTGATTACACGTTTTTAAAAGAGTATTTAATTGCAGAAACAAATATTGCTGAGCATATTAAATCTTTATTTAAATTACCTAAAATAGATATTTCTGAGAGCGAAAAATTAATTCAGAAATTAGAAATAATTGCAAATATTAAATATGCACCACTGCAAAGGCAAGCAATTATTAACGCTTTAACGCATAAAATTCTTGTTTTAACAGGTGGGCCCGGAACCGGAAAAACAACAACTGTAAACGGAATAATAAACGCGTTTGACATGAGTGGTGAAAGGGTAGCGCTTGCCGCACCAACAGGAAGGGCAGCAAAAAGGCTAAATGAGCTAACAAAAAGAAAAGCTACAACTATTCATAGGCTTTTAGAAGTTGATTACACAAAAAATAATATTGTAAAATTTATACATAATGAAAAAAATTTGCTGAAATTAGATGTAGTTATTATAGATGAAATGAGTATGGTTGATATTTTGCTTTTTGATAGCTTGCTTTGCGCGCTAAAGCCGTCTTGCAAAATAGTTTTAATTGGCGATGAAGACCAATTGCCAAGCGTTGGGGCAGGGAATGTATTAGGCTCTTTATTAAATTCACAAAATGTGCCGTTTGTAAGGTTAAATGAAGTTTTCAGGCAAGCTGCACAAAGTGATATTGTATCAAATGCGCATAGAATTGTTAAAGGCGAATCTTTGGTTTTAAGCGGTTATAACAGCGACTTTTTTATGATAGACAGGCCATTTGCAACACAATGTGCAAGCCTTGTTTGCGAGCTTGTTAGCGAGCGATTACCACAAAAATACAATTACAACATGCTTGAGGATATTCAAGTGCTGTGCCCTACAAAAATAGGCCCTCTTGGAACCCTAGCGCTTAATGCTGCATTGCAAGATAAAATTAACCCTTTTAGCTCAAATAAACCACAAATTACTTTGCAAGACAGAGTGTTTCGCCTTGGCGATAAAGTTATGCAAATAAAAAATAATTACGATTTACCGTATATAAAATTAGATACCGGCGAAGAAGGCGCAGGAGTTTTTAATGGTGATTTAGGCATAATTACCGAAATTGATTTAAGATTAAACTCGTTAACTGTTTTAAGCGAAGATAGAAGTATTGTGTATCCGGCTGAATTTTTATACGAGCTTGAACTTGCATACGCTATTACAATTCATAAAAGCCAGGGTAGTGAATTTGAAGCGGTTATAATTCCGCTTTTTGAAGTGCCAAAGCGCCTTTGTTATCGCAACTTGTTGTATACGGGCGTTACAAGGGCAAAACAGCTATGTATAATATGCGGGCAAATTGCGCAATCTCAAAATATGATAGACAATGCGTTAATTAATAAACGCTATTCTTGCTTATCATCGTTATTGCTTGAAGATTTAAATGCTGATTTTTAGGCGGTTTAAATATTATACACTTTAAATTGTGAGGTAATTAAAAATGCGCTTTAATAAAAAATTACTTACAAAAACATATAAAATTGCTACAGCGGGTAAAAAATTAACTTCTAATTTAATTTACCCGAAAAGGTGCCCGTTTTGCGGTAAAGTTATAGGGTTCACTCAGTGCACAAATTGTGACACTGAGAATGAGATTTGCTTTAATGATTTATATAGCGATATAAATCAGGACAAGCTAAATACAGCCTATATACGTTATGCGTATGCGCCGCTTTTCCACAGCGATTTTACTAAGCCAATGCTAAGCCGCTTAAAATTTAACGGGGAGCTTTACTTGCTTGAATACTGTGCAAATTTGATGATTGCGCATTTAAAACTTTGCAGTAAAGAAATTGATTATGATAAAATAGTTTGTGTTCCAACACGAAAGTTAGAGCATAAGAATAGAGATAATATTCCATATTTATTAGCACAATTAATATCAAAAAAACTAAATATAGAATTTGATAATAATATGCTGATTAAAATTAAAGACACAAATAGGCAAACAAATTTGTCAGCACAGCAAAGGCTTGAAAATGTTGCAAATGCTTTTGACGTTTTTGCTGACAAAGCCGCTGTTGAAGGGAAAAAGTTCCTTATTATTGATGATGTTCTTACAACAGGCTCAACATTAAATGATTGTGCAAGAGCGTTAATGAGTAAAAATGCTCTTTATTGTGATAGCCTTTGCATATTTGTATCAAGTAAAAATTAAACATAACTAAAGGTGGTATTATTGTGCAACAAAAACATATATTTCTTATTAATCCAACTGCAGGAAAATTCAATGCACTTGTAGCTCTTTCTCCACAGATAAAAGCAATAGCAAAACAAAAAAAGTTACCTTTGGTTATTAGACAAACTGAATATAAAGGGCATGCTGAAATTTTGGCGCGTGAGTATGCGCAAACAGGTGAAAACATAAGGCTATATTCATGTGGCGGTGACGGAACGCTAAATGAAATAATAAAAGGCGCTTATAAGTTTAACAATGTTCAAATAGGCTGTATTCCGTGTGGTACAGGCAATGATTTTGTTCGCAGTTTTGGTGACACACAATGCTTTTTGGATATTGAAGATAACATAGACGGCACAGCAGTGGATATTGATTTAATTAATGTTAATGATAATATATCTGCCTCTATTACATCAGTTGGCCTTGATGCGGAAGTTGCTTTCGGTGTGAAAAATTATAGAAGAATACCTTTAGTAAACGGAAAAACAGCTTACCACATGTCTATAATACAACAGGTTTTAAATAAACTAGGCCGAAGTTATAAAATAGAATTAGATGATGAAATATTGGAAGGCGAATTTTTATTGATAGCTGTTTGTAATGGTAAGGCTTATGGTGGAGGCGTAATGGCATCACCGTTATCAAATGTGCAAGATGGAATTTTAGAAATTAATATTGTTAATAAAATTAGCCGTGTAAAAATAGCATCAGTAATTTCAAAATATAAAAAAGGGGAGCACTTAACAGAGAATGGCGAAGTAATTGATAGTTTAAAAGACTTTTTCACTTACAAAACCGCTCAAAAAATATGTATAACGCCACTTGATGGTAAAGAAATTAAAATGAACTTAGACGGAGAATGTGTGCAAAGCAGTAAAATGCAAGCGAAAATTATTAAAAGTGCTACAAATTTTATAGTACCAAGTAAATTGTATAATTCACTTTATACAAAAGAATAATTAAATATTGCCATGTTAGTTACTTTATAATTTATTATTTATGAAATGCATAACAAAAACGTGTAAAGTTATATAACTTTACACGTTTTATGTTCAATATTAAAGGAAATAATAGGTATTAATGGATGAAAGACAAAACAAAATATATTGCATTTATGGGTATGCTATTTGCGCTAGCCATTGCTTTATCAATATTTGAAAGCGTTATAAGTTCTTTTATAGCTTTACCGCCGGGAGTGAAAATAGGGCTTTCAAATATTGTTGTTATGTATGCATTACTTTTTATGGGAAAATCGAAAGCTTTATTATTAGTGTTTTTAAAGGCTGTATTTGCTTTTTTAACAAGGGGTTTAATTGCCGGAGCACTTAGCTTAACCGGCGGTATTACTTCAATAATTGTTCTTTTACTGCTTTTTAATTTAGCTGTGAAAAAACAATATTATATTTTTTCAATTTGTGGTGCAATTGCGCATAATTTAGGGCAATTATTATTAATTAGATTATTATTAAGCACAAGTTATAGTTTGTTTTACGCGCCGGTGTTAATAATATCTGGCGTTATTATGGGCGCAATAACGTCAATATCTTTAAAAGTATTAATGCCAGTATTAGAGAACTTGAATATTAAATTATAATTGTTTATTATTATTTTTATAAGCTTCTCCCCACGTTTTTAAAGAATCTAATATAGGTTTTAAGCTCATACCCATTTCAGTTAAAGAGTATTCAACTTTAGGTGGTACCTGGGCATATACTTTTCGGTTAATTATACCGTCATTTTCCATTTGCCTTAAATTATCAGTTAAAACTTTCTGCGATATACCATTTAATGATTTTTTTAGTTCACCAAAGCGTTTTGTTCCGGTAAATAAATCCCTTAAAATAAAAATTTTCCATTTGTTTCCTATAAAATTTATTACTATTTCAACAGGGCAGTTAGATATAAATTGCATAATTCCTCCAATAGTATCAAAAAGGTTAGTATGGTATAATATTGTGCCTACTTTACAAATTAATAGTATTGCTATATTATAATGTTAGAGCTCTAAAAAGTCAATAACAATTACAATTCGGAGGATTAATATATGAATGAAATAGTAAATTTTTTAAAAGAAAACCCCGTACAATATTTGGCAACAGTAAGCAGTGACAATAAAGCGACATGCCGCCCATTTATGTTCGGTTTTGAGTATGAGGGTAAATTATGGTTTTGCACCGGCAACAAAAAAGAGGTGTATAGGCATTTAAATGAAAATCCATATTTTGAGATATGTATTTCAAACGCAAAATTTGAGTGGCTACGATTAAATGGTAAAGCTGTTTTTGAAAATGATATGCAAGTAAAAGAGAATTTTATGAATATTCCTATAGTGAAAGGTATTTATAATACAGCTGATAACCCTGATTTTGAAGTTTTTTATGCGGGAGAGGCGAATGCAATAATAGCAGACTTTTCTAAAAACCCTCCAAAAACATTTAAATTATAATATTTAAACCAAAAACCATCTTTGCAGTATTTCAAAGATGGTTTTTTATGCGGCATGAGGTATCGCATATGTTTTTAGCTGATAAACAAAAACAAATTTAAAGAAAATTGTATTCGAAAAAACGTATATTATAATAGTAAAGTAATTTATGATATTTAATTTTATGAGTGAAGAATGTATAAAGCAATATAGATAATTTCGCTAAATATAAATTTAGCGAAATACAGGGGAGCGGATTCATTAATTTTCTTATAATATTAAAAGTTTGATTAATGCAGATATGTAGCCATCCAAAATTAACTTAATTATAAGTTTGTTAAATAATACTACTTAATTGTCAATATATTTATTTATACTTATAAAAATAAATTAAATTATTTTTATATTATTTAATTACTAAAAAAGTTTTGCATTGATTAATTAAATAATAAATTAATTTAATACTATTAAAATTCAATACCTTTTCTTGCCTGTAATCCTTCGTCGAATGGATGTTTAACTTTTTTTATTTCGCTAACATAATTTGCTGCATCTATAAATTCTAAAGATGGATTTCTTCCGGTTAATACAATTTCAGCTTGCAAATTATTTATAGCTTGCATAACAAGTTCTTTGCTTAGTGTGTTTGTGCTTAACGCTCCAAATACCTCGTCTAATATAAGTAAATAGTTTTTATCGCTATTTACTTTACATTCTTCAATTGCCTTGGATAATAATTCATTTTGCTTATTTTTAGCAGTTTCTAATTCTTCGGCGGTCATCTGAAATGTAAACTTATTCGATAAATCGGTGCTTATAATTTTTATATTACTAATATTTTGTAATATATTAAGTTCAGATGATGTTTTCCCTTTCAAAAACTGCACAAAAACTACATTAAAACCTGCACCTGCAGCTCTTACTGCAAGGCCGATACATGCGCTTGTTTTACCTTTTCCGTCACCACAATAAATATGTATTTTGTTATTTTTCATATATTCTCCTTTATGTTTTGTTTTGTCAAGTATAATAGCTTTACAGAATGATAGAGCTGGTTTAAGTGTGATTGTTTAATGAGTATATTATAATTCTTGTGCAAATTTAAAAAACAATTTTTTCTGTAATTTTTGACAAATTTGCTTGTTAATGCTATAATTATAACACAATATCGACATAATTTTCTATAATTACACAAAAAAACAGCTTTGTTAATATGTTTTGCAAACGAATTTTTAAATAAAATATATATTTATTTTTATTAGCATCAATAAATCTATTGACAATTATGATAATTTTAGTTATTATATTATAGCGCAGTAAATTTATAATTTATAGGGGTATAGCTCAGTTGGTAGAGCAGCGGTCTCCAAAACCGCGTGCCGAGGGTTCGAATCCTTCTGCCCCTGCCATTTTTTTAATAAACGTATATTGTTTATTAAATAGCCGCACTTATGTGTGGTTTTTTATTTTTAATGCGCTGCTGTAGCTCAGTAGGTAGAGCACTTCCTTGGTAAGGAAGAGGTCGACAGTTCAAATCTGTTCAGCAGCTCCAGCTGAGAAGTTCAGCAATAAACCTGCCCTTTAGCTTTGTGCTAAAGGGTTTATTTTATGCCTAATATTATATTGAACTTCTTAAACTATTCTAGCTCAACACCGGATAAAACCTCCATTGTGCTTATTTCGTCATAATTATATTCAGAATCTTCCAGTAAAATAGTTTTCATTAAGTCCTTCCAATATGTAATTTAGTTTAACAAGCTAATACAAGTCGATTTTCTTTATATCTACACACCTATCTTCATCAAATACTAATTTCACGCACCAAGGCATTTTATTTACCATAGCCATAAAATCATC
>CAYJEU010000026.1:0-25198 GCA_964369565.1 uncultured Bacteroides sp.
GGCTCTTCACCTGTAGGCTCTTCACCTGTAGGCTCTTCACCTGTAGGCTCTTCACCTGTAGGCTCTTCACCTGTAGCCTCTTCACTTGTAGGCACTTCGCTTGCAGGCTCTTCGCTTGCAGGCTCTTCACCTGTTGGCTCTTCGCCGTTTACATTATTTGTATTTTCAATATTCGTTGTTTTTGTTGTTACCACGGGTTCAAAAGCATCAACTTTTTCCTGCGCAAAAATATTCACTTGAAATAAATTGCACAAAATAGTTAATGTGAGGATAAATGCTAAACCCCTTGATATTTTGTTTTGTTGTTTTTGCAAAACAACTTTTGTGTTTTTAATAGTGTTCCTGCTATACGTGTTCATTCGTTTTGCGTCCTTTCAAATTCATGATTGTTTTCATGAATATAATTATATCTATTGCAGGTCACAAAAACGGTCTCGATTTTGCAATTTAGTGTTTGCATTTTTTGTTTTTGGTCTCAAAAGCGGTCTCATTTTCAAGTTATCGGCTTGTTTTTTATTTTTTCGCAATTCACTATAACAAAAACCATGCCCACTTTGCATAGGCATGGTTTAAAAGTGTAATAATTATTGCTTAATTTATATGAATATTACTATTTATTAAATTGTTGTAGGTCTTCACAAGAAAAGCTTAAGCGCAAAGAACGCATTTTAGGTATATTATGAAAATGTGTTCTAACGCGAGAATTTATTCCGTTACAGCACTCTTCATCGGTATCTTTAAGCAGTATTACAAATTGGCTTGCACTATACCTTGCAAATACGTCACCGCTTTGAAGCGAGGCACGCAAACTTTTGCGCAAGTGCTGGCTTATTGCGTCTAAATGGGGGCTTATGGGGAACACGTCGCCATTTTCATCATATACAGTGCATAAAACAATTCTCACAGAACTATCTATACCCATAACACCCATTAACATCGCTTGGTAAATATGCGAAAACTCATACAGCCCACACTCATGTGCATTTTCAAAAACCTCCGATTTACAAAGGCTTTCGTGAACTTCTGTTAAGTTTTTAGCCATGCTTTCATTCTCTAGTGTTAATGTTTTCATAAGCTGAAGAAGGCTAGGCGGTGGTTGCAGGCCTAAATCGCTCAGTAAGCGCTCGCATACATTATCATATACATGAAACGCTCTGTTAAAATGGTTGCATTCATAAAGCGCTTTAATATAACTCAAATAAACATTCTCTTCGTGTGGATATAGGCCATAAGCCTGCGCAAGCTCGTCCAACACTTCTTGGTAGCAACTTTGCGGCTCAACAAGCTCTAAAAGCTTATTTAAAAACAAAAAATAACGGTTTTCTAAAAAAGCAAGTTGTTCGCTTACCCAATACTCACTCAACAAATTGCCCAAAAACGCGCCACGATATAAAGATAACGCTTGCTTACACGCTTCAAAAGCATCTTCTTCGTCTAATTCGCTTAGTATTTGCCAACAAGTATTAAACGCCTCTAAATCGCTAACACAATTTAAGCGCAAATTATAAAAATCATTTTCAAAAACTACCGGATCTTCATCTTCGGCAACAAGCTTGTTTTCGCGTAAAATTATTCTTAAGCGGTAAACTAAGTTTTTGCAAGCCGCATTTGGGTTTTCAATTTCATCTGAATTCAAAACAGCTTTGACAATCATTTCTGTGCTCGCTTTGCGCTCAGGGCTACAAAGAAAAAACACCATTAATTGCAACGCCTTATTTGTTTTTATTTTATTATCTTTGAATATTTCTTTTTTACCTAAACTTAAGTTGAAACCGCCAAACAAACTTATTCTTATAGTTTTATCATCTATGTTAAATATTTTATTGTTCATATACCATTACCCTTACCAAATATAACTAAATTATTTATAAATACCGGTGATTTTCTTTTTAACGCTCGCCCTAAAGTTTCATCTACATAGCCTTTATTTTTTTGGCAGCTCTTTATCACTACATATTAAAAGCCCAAAAACATCTTTATACTCCCATAATATACTATACTAATGTAAAAAGCAATTAGTTTTAAAATACTAATAAAATTATCAATAAAACTTTTTAAGGTAGCGATAAAAGCACAGCTTGCCATAGCTATATTGCTTTTGCTATTATTATGCCATCTTTCTTGAATAATTACCGCTTTTTTTACTGTCGTAATTTATTGTTTTAATTGCGCTTTAAGTGTTTAACTCATACACAAACGAGGGTTTTGTATAGCAAAATGAGCGCCGGAATATTCAAAGCACAAAAAAGTTCACCCTTTAGCACAAAGCTAAAGGGTGAACTTTTTGTGCCGCGCATAGCTGCAAGCTTAGCTAATATAAAATAAACAACTTAAATGTTTTTTACTCATAATCAATATTGTTAATCGACATAGACTTGTATGTTAAAGTGCCGTCTTCTTCCTTATTAAAGGAGATATTTAGCAGTGATGTTTCAGACTCTATTGAAATCCACTGATATGATATAAATGTGTCTCCTTCGTTTGTTATGTTTCCGCCAACGCCATTAAAATAGCGAGATAAAACTTCACTGTATGTGAGCGAGTATTTTTCATCAATGCTGAGGTCTTGAAACGCTAAATATACATCTCGAAGCTCATCCTTAGTAAAGCTTGCCGCAGCTTGTGCAGGCTCCGGTGCAGGCGCTGAGCTGTTTTCTTGCGTGTCGGCTGTTTCAGTGTCTGTGTAAGTATCTGTGTTCCAAGTGCCTGTCGCAGGTGTGCCATCATCTATTTGTGCAATTTCATAAGACATTGTAAAAGATTCACCATTGTAGTCATACTCATAAGAAGTGTAAACTAAAATTCCGTTTATAAGTGACGGCGCAAACCATGTATTATCTTCCTCTTTTAACGGTGCATCATGCACCCATGAGCCATCACCTACTATTGGGAAAAACGTATAGTCGTGTTGTTCGATATAAAATGAAAAGAAAACGTTTGAATTTTCATCATCCCACGGGCCGCCAATGTATACCTCAAAATAAGGCGCAACGGTATCAGTACCAAGGTAGCCCCATACTTCATATTCGCCGTTTAGGTCATCAGGCCCTACATAATCGGTAATGGTTAAAATTCCATACCAGTCAGACGGATTCGTCAGCGTTTCAACGGGTACTGTATGCTCGGCGCCGTAGCCCGGTGCTATAAAGCCTGTTGCGTTTGCTCCGCCGCCTGATGTATCGCTCCAAATGGAACTATTCTCGGCAGTGAACACAAATGCCATTTCATAGCCTGCATTTTCGCCTGTCGCAACTATATTGTCGCCGTCTATCACATAGTCCATAACCACGCCTTGTAAAAGCATTGTTTTTGCAGATGTATCAAGCTCAACCGATGTAGAGCTACCATAGGCAAGCAGTGTTCCCTCTTCGCCGTCGATTTCAAGTGTCATCTCAATTTCTGCTTGTTTTATAGCATCATAGTTCATAACCACGCCGGCTGTCGTCATGCTTGAAAGTATGTATGTGCCTGTTAGGTTATTTTCATCTATACCGGCTCCTGCGCCATTCGTACCTTGTGAATTCTCTGAGCCATCACCTGTCATACCATCTTTTACAAATACAATATCAAGCCCCATATCGAGCAAATTGGTTATGGTTATTACATTGCCCTCTATTGTACCGGGAAACTCATCACTGCCGTCTACTAAAGTAAAGGTTGTGCCGTCAATTTCATAATCGGCGTTATAATTTTCGCCGTCTATAGTCAAGGTGCATTTGCCATTTGATTTAAGCTCTAAGTTTATACCATCGGCGTAAAGATCCACAGGGTTCATCGTAATACCCATCATAGTAATTTCATCTGCCGTCCACACGCCTATGTTTGGGTCATCAGACGAGCCACCCGAAAATAGACTTACAGCTAAAACAATTGCAAGCACTATTACTAATAAAGCCGCTACGCCTATGCCTATAAAAATTATGGGCTTGTTGTTTTTTTGTTTTGTTGCCACGCTAGCGCCGCTGTATTGGTTTTGCATTGGCGCTTGCCCTTGATATTGTGGCTGTGTAGGGGTATTGTATTGCGCATGCTGTGGCGCTTGCATTTGTTGTGGCTGCTGCATTTGTTGTGGCTGCTGCATTTGTTGTGGTTGCTGCATTTGTTGTGGTTGCTGTGGAGCGGCATTATAGCTGCCTTGCACAGGCATTTGTGCGCTTTGTTGCATATTATTTTGCATATAAGTTTGGTTTGCATTGTTTTCTTGCCTTATATCGCCGTTTTTTGCATGCCCATTCATATCAGGTAAAGTGTCTTGGCTTGGCATGGGTGCTTGCGCCTCCTGTGTTTTTGCACCGCAGTTGTTGCAAAATTTTGTGTTTTGCGGTATATCGTATCCGCAGTTATTACATTTAGCCATAGTGTTTCCTCCTATTATGTTTATTATTGTATATATTTGCAATTACATCGACAAGAAAATCGAGCTTTGAAAAACTGTATAAAACATGAGTATCTAATTATGTTTAAACGCAAAATTCGCAATGGTTGCCGCTTTAGAAAAATTTTCATCAATTTTGCATGATAAAACAACATTTTAAAACTATGCTCAACACAGCATGCAATTTCCCTTTCACAAAAGCACGTTCCTACAATCTTTATATATATAGTAACATGATATTTACTATTAAACATCGTGCATTTCCGCTGATTTTTATTTTTTCTTTTATTTTTACGCAAAAAAAGAGCATAAACTGAACACTCGAAGCTCAAATATATGCTCTTATGTAATATTTATTTTTCAACTATCAAAATTTCGCTAATTATAGGCATATTCACAGGCTTATTCCATGTTTCTTTGCCGTGTGTGGGCAAGGCTGCTATTTTATCCAATGTATCAAAGCCATCTGTCATTTGCCCAAATGCCGCATACCTGCCATTTAGCTTATCTGCATCTTTATGCACTATGAAGAACTGTGTGCCCGCTGTGTTGAAATCGTCATCGCGCGCCATTGAAAGCGCACCGCGAATATGCGGCAATGTGTTGTCTACGCCATTTTCTTTGAATTCGCCTTTAATGTGGAAATCGCTATCTGTCATAATATCGTTATCGATAGAGCCACCTTGTATAACATAGTCTTCAACTATGCGGCAAAATGCAAGCCCGTTGTAAAAACCGCTTTTAGCTGTTTTCACAAAGCTCTCTACTGTAATAGGCGCCATATCAGGGTATAAATCAAATGTCATTTCGCCAAAAAGCTCTGTTTTAATTACACATTTCATTAAAATCTCCATTCTGTGCACCGGCACAAATTTATTTTTAAAATCTCCTTACACAGTGGAGATTTTTCATCATATACCGTATGTTACGGCAAATTTTTCTTTTAGTTTTAGCGTAATTTTTAACGCTAAACGCCCTTTTACCGCATTTAATTTTGCAGCTTCATTTGCAGCTAAAATATTTTAACAAGTGCCACGCTCGCCTTATATAAAGGTAAACGTGGCACTCATTTTTAGTTTTCACTTAAAATTACTTTACTTTAAAGCAAAGTAAATATGTGTAATTAGTGAGGCAAAATTGTTGTGTCTTTAAAGAACAGCGCAGCTGTTGCATTCATGTGGTAACCGTCAACGTGATCTTTTATCAAAATAGAAGATGAACGATAGTAAAGCGGTAAAACAACATAGTCGTTTGAAGCAATGTCATCAGCTTGCAAAACAATTTCTGCGGCTGCTAAAGGATCTGATTCAACCCTTGCTTGCTCTGCTAACGCATCATATTCAGGGTTTGAGTAGCCTGTGTCGTTATAAGAGCCACCTGTTATAAGAAGGTCGATAAATGACATTGGGTGTAAGAAGTCTGCGCTCCAGCCCATTGCGCCCACGTCAAAGTTTTCTGCTTGAATTTCTTCATAATATGTTTGCCATTCGCTTGAAACAATTTCAACTTCGATATTTAGGTTTTCTTCAAGCATTACAGCCATAGCCTCAACAATAAGTTTTACTGTGTTGTCTGAGTAGTAAGAAAGCTCAAGTGTTGGGAAGCCCTCGCCGTCCGGGTAGCCTGCCTCTGCCAAAGCAGCCCTTGCAGCCTCAACGTCTGCAGTATTTGAAAGCTCAAATGTGCCACGGCCCTCTGTAATATCTGTGCCGTCTATAGAGTAACCCGGTGAAAGGAAGCTATATGCAGGCTCTGCTGCAACTTGTATTACGTTATCAATAATAGATTGACGGTCAATTGCAAGGTTAAGAGCTTTTCTAACAAGTGGGTCGTTATATGGCTCTTTTGTTGTGTTGATTAGGTAGTAAGTTGTTGCATAGCTTGGGAATGTTTGTACCCCTGCATCTTCTGCACGAAGACGAGCATAGTCTGTTGGAGGAATTGAAACAATGCCGTCAACTTCGCCTGATTCATATGCTGTTAAAGCAGTTGATGTATCAAGAATATAACGGAATTCTATTTTTTCCATAGCAACATTTTCAGCATTCCAGTAATTTTCGTTTTTCTCGATAATTACGTTTTCGCTCATACTCATACCTGTAACTTTGAACGGGCCGTTTGAGATGTAGCTCTCAGGCGCTGTTGTCCATGCATCGCCATTAGCTTCAACAGTAGCTTGTTGAACCGGCATGTAAACCCACATGCTTAAAATGTCGATAAAGAAAGATGCAGGTTGCATTAATGTAATTTCAAGTGTTGTATCGTCAATTGCTTTAACGCCAACATCTTCAGCAGCTGCTGTGCCGTCGTAAAACTCTTGTGCATTCAAAATATAGCTTGTAACCATGCTTGAGTATTGTGATGTTGTTTCAGGAGTTGCAACGCGCAAAATTGAATATACAAAATCATTTGCTGTAAGTGGTGTGCCATCGCTCCACATTAAGCCATCACGCAAGTTGAATGTATAAACAAGGCCGTCTTCGCTGATATCCCAATCCTGTGCCATACCGCCAACAAGGCTGCCTGTCTCATCGTATGTAACAAGGCCTTCAAAGCAGTTGAAAAGCACATATTTTGCAAACGAGTTGCTTGTTATACCGGGGTCAAGGCCATCGGGCAAGTTTGATAAAACAAAAATCATCTCTTGCGCAGCGTCCTCGGCCACAACATCATCCGCTTGTTCTTGTGGCTGTGATGTTTCAACATCTTCAATGTTTGTAGGTGTTTCTTGTGCACAGCTTGCAAATAATGTTAACATCATCATAAGGGCAAGAAGTGCCAATAAAATTCTCTTTTTCATTTTTTTACCTTCCTCTTACTTATTATATATTTTTACATATTACCGTTGAGCGTTTAAATTTAAAAATGCACTTTTCAGTGGCTTTTAAAAAACTTACAACAGTTATATGAAAAACCGAATTAATACAAATGGCAAGCAACACAGTGCCCGGGTTCAACTTCTTTCATGCTAGGTACTTGCTCTTTGCAAATATCCTTCACAAACTCGCACCTAGTATGAAAACGGCACCCGCTTGGCGGCTTCACAGGGCTTGGTATATCGCCACCTATTCCGGCGCTTTGTTTTTGCCTTGCCATTTTGGGGTCGGCAATAGGCACACAGGAAAGCAGGCCTTTTGTGTATGGGTGAAGTGGTTTATCGTAAATTTGTGATGCTTCGCACGTTTCCACAAGCTTGCCTAAATACATAACGCCAATATCGTCTGAAACGTAGCGCACCATTGATAAATCGTGTGCTATAAAGAGGTAAGAAAGCCCCTCTTTTTGCTGATACTCACGAAGTAAATTAACAATTTGTGCTTGAATTGAAACGTCAAGCGCCGATATTGGCTCGTCGCATATAACTACTTGTGGCTTAAGAACAAGCGCGCGTGCAATACCTATTCTTTGGCGCTGGCCGCCTGAAAATTCATGCGCATAGCGCCTTGCGTGCTCTTTCGATAACCCCACAAGCTCTAGCATCGGGTAAACAAGCTCGTCTGCCATATTCTTATTTTTAACAATGCCGTGTGCAATAAGCGGCTCTGCTATAATATCTCTAACAGTCATTCTAGCGTTAAGCGATGCATACGGGTCTTGGAAAATCATTTGAATTTGCTTGCGCAGCGGCTTTAGTTCCTTTTGCGACAAATTAGTTATATCTGTTCCGTTTAAAACAATTTTGCCGTTATCGGGGTCATAAATTCTTATAATTGTGCGCGCTGTACTGCTTTTTCCACAGCCACTTTCGCCCACAAGGCCCAGTGTTCTTCCTTTTTTCAGCGTAAAACTCACGTCGTCAACGGCGTGCACATACGCATTTTTACCTATTTTAAAGTGTTTTGTTAAGTTTTCTACAACCAATGCGTTGTTATTGCTCATATTAAAGTGCACCCTCCTGTACTGCAAAGGGGTTGTTTTCTTTCGGCGCACCGTCACTAAGTAGCCAGCACATTGAACGATGCCCCTTTGTTTTCTCGGTATATGGCGGTAATTTATCCATACAAATATTGCGCGCAAATTTGCACCGCGGCGCAAACGGGCACCCTTTAGGCGGGTTAATCATATCCGGCGGAGAGCCCGGTATGCTCATAAGGTTTTGCTTTTTGTCTTGGTCTATTTTAGGCAGTGAAGCCATAAGCCCCATTGTATATGGGTGAAGCGGTTTTTCAAAAATTTCGTCAATAGGCGCCTCTTCCATTATTAGCCCACCATACATAACAACAACCCTGTGGCAAAGCTCTGCCACAACGCCCAAATCGTGGGTTATAAATACTATGCTTGTGTCTGATTCGCTTTGAAGGGCACGAAGCTGTTTTAGAATTTGGTCTTGAATAGTAACGTCAAGCGCCGTTGTAGGTTCATCTGCAATAAGTAGCTGTGGGCTGTTTGCAAGCGCCATTGCTATCATAACCCTCTGGCGCATACCGCCTGAAAATTGGTGAGGATACTCTTTATACCTTTTTTTAGGGTCGGGTATTCTTATTTTTTCAAACAGCTCTATAACTTTTTGCTTTACCTGTTCATTTGGCATGCTTTTATTGTGGGTTTTAATCATTTCGCCAACTTGATCGCCCACTGTTAAAAGGGGGTTCAAAGACGACATTGGGTCTTGAAATATCATTGCAATTTGTTTGCCACGCACAGCTCTTATTTCATTTTTTGATAGCGCCAAAAGGTCTGTATCCATAAATTTTATACTGCCGCTTTTTACTTTTGCTGTGTCTGCAAGCAGTTTTAATATCGACATTGACGTAACGCTTTTTCCGCTACCGCTCTCGCCCACAATGCCGAGTATTTCGCCTTTTTTAACATTAAAACTTACGCCGCGCACTGCTTGCACTTCGCCGTTGCTTGTGAAAAAAGACACATTTAAATTGTTTACATCTAAAACAAATGACATTGCTAATTCTCCTCAGTTGCCACAAAACCTGTTATTGCTAAACACAGGCGTTAAGCGGCTTTACTACTTTTTAAGTTTCGGGTCAAGTGCATCGCGAAGGCCATCGCCCACAAAGTTGAACGCAAACATAATAATACAAATTACAATTGCAGGTACAAACAAAGCGTGCGGGCTTGTGCGCAGTGCCGCTGTTGCATCGTTGCACATAGTGCCAAGGCTTGCAAGCGGCGGGCGCAAGCCTATTCCAAGGTAGCCCAAAAACGCTTCCATAAAAATAGCGCTTGGTATAAGCATTGTAACAGTTACAAGAATTGAACCCATTGCATTTGGTATTAAATGCTGGAACAAAATAGTTTTTGTTGATGAGCCTATTGTTTTTGCAACAAGTATAAACTCTTGCTGTTTTAAACTTAGAACTTGGCCACGAACAACACGCGCCATGTTAACCCAGTAAACGCTGCCCAGCGCCACAATAATACTTTGAAGCCCACTTCCTAAAATTACCATAACAAGAATTACGTAAAGTGTTAGCGGAATTGTACTTATTATATCGACAATTCTCATCATAACAAGGTCAACTTTTCCACCTAAATACCCCGATATGCCGCCGTATACTATACCTATAAGTAAATTTACAAGCGCAGCTATAAAAGCAACTATAAGCGAAACACGCGTGCCATACATAAGCCTTGTTAAAATATCACGCCCCAGGGCATCTGTGCCCAGTAGAAATGATGTGTTAAAAACAGTTTTTTTACTGTAAATATCGCCCGTTTGTTCGTCAACCATTAAATATGGTGTTGTGCCATAATAAAGTGCTACTTCTGTACCATTATGGTCAAAAATCGTCATTTTTTTGTCTTCGTTTTCACGCACTCGTGTTAAGCTCTCGCCCAAAATGCCGTCTTCACTAACAGTAATTACTTTAAGCGTTTGTGTAATGTATAAATACCCATCACCCGTAGGCGATACAAACGCATTCATCACAGGCGGTATATTCGACATTTCAAGGCGCTGTTCTTCATAGCTGTATTGCGTGAACATAGGGCCAAAAGCCGCAAACAATATAAGCAGTACTATAATAACAAAGCCTACAATTGCAGTTGGCTTTCTTCTAAACCTAAACCACACATCAGCGGCAAAAGTTCGGCTTTTTGTAGATATTTTCTCACGCTCGTCACTGTTTAAAACAAGCATATCCCATTCGTTATTCAAAACAGTTTTTTCCATTAAATGCTCCGTTCCGCCGCTATTTATCGGCATAAAATGCAGGTTTTTTGCTGTGCTAATCACATTAAATATATTTAAAACATACTAATCGGCAAGTTTTATGCGCGGGTCTATTAAGCAGTAAAAAATATCTACTATAAGCACCATAGATAGCAAAAACGCCGCATAAAAAAGCGTTACGCCCATAATTGTTGTATAATCGCGTTCTGAAACGCTGTTCACAAAATGCACGCCAAGGCCGGGTATAGCAAAAATTTTCTCAACAACAAAGCTTCCCGTAAGCAAATTTGCAATAGTGGGCCCAAGCACTGTTATAACAGGTATAAGGGCATTCCTCAATGCATGTTTCACTATAACTTTATACTCGTTTAGCCCTTTTGCGCGCGCTGTTCTTATATAGTCTTGCCCCATAACTTCAAGAAGGCTTGAGCGAGTTAAGCGAGCAAGGTAGCTAATTGAATAGCCGCCAAGTGCAATTACCGGCAAAACATAGCTTGCAAGTGAATCCAGCCCATATGTAGGTAGCCAGTTCAGCTTAAACGAAAAAACATATATTAATAGTGATGCTATTATGAACGAGGGAATAGTTACGCCAATTGTTGCAACGCCCATAATGGCCATATCTTGCCATTTACCCGATTTTCTCGCCGCCAAAATGCCCATTGGCAATGCCGCTGCAAGCACAAAAATTATTGTTGCTACGCCAAGCCTAGCCGAAACAGGAAAGCCGCTTGCAATAAAATCGTTAACCGTTTGCCCTGTGTATTTATACGACGGGCCAAGGTCTCCTCGAATTGCATCGAATATGTATAGGAAGAATTGCTCATATAGCGGAGCGTCAAGGTTATATTTTTCATTGAGTGCGGCTTCAATTTCCGGTGGAACTTCTCTTTCGTTCGTAAAAGGGCCGCCCGGCACACTATTCATTATTATAAATGTAATTAGCGCTATCATAAACATAGCAACTATCATTAACAGCAATCTTTTCGCAATAAATTTATACATAAATACGCGCCCTATCTTTTTAATTTATCTTTTTGGTTTGATGCTATGCATCTAAACTTTGTCAATCACAAGCCTTACTATAATACTATAGAAAAAAATTTTTGTCAAGAATGTTTGTGCTTGTATGTAAAACAAATGTTTTTCACACACAAACAGTAGTATTTTAACAAATTACATTTAATTAGATAAACAGCAAGCTAAATATTAGTGCTGAACAAGCAGCGCAATTTTATACACAATGTAAGATTAAACCGCATTCTTTAGCGGTTCAGGCACATAAAAAGCTATATCTCAACAAACATGAAATATAGCTTTTGCTTATTTTTACTTTACAAACTAACCATTTAATATAAAGAGTTTTAAAATTTCAAAAATACGCTTTATTGGTAAAACACAACAATTAATTAAATGTTTTTAAATAATAATTGTTTTTAATGCCAAAAATTAAAAAATTGCTAAAAACCAACATTTTTTAATTTTTTCTATTATTTGCCCTCTCTGATAGTTATAGCAAATATTTATTCTCATTTTCGTATTCAGTTTTATCACACTTGCAAGCGCAATGCCTATTTCTTGTTTATTAAATGTGTTAGTGGTATAATAGGCGCTAATACAAGCTATTAATATTATATAAAGGGAGCGCTCATTTGATTAAGATAAAGGAAGAAGCCCCGGCAATATATTCACTAAAAAAAACAAGGAGCAATTATGGATAACAAAACAAGATGTTCTTGGTTAGACGGCTCGCAAATATACCAAGACTACCACGACAACGAATGGGGTAAGCCTGTTCATGAAGATAGAAAATTATTTGAAATGCTAACTTTAGAATCTTTTCAAGCAGGGTTAACATGGATAACTATACTTAAAAAGCGAGAAGCTTTTAGAATTGCATTTGACGGATTTGACCCTAATATTATTGCAACTTACAATGATGACAAAATAAATGAGCTGTTGCTAAATGAGGGCATTATTCGACACAGAGGAAAAATTGTTGCGGCAATCAATAATGCTAAGTTGTTTTTAGAAATACAAAACAGATATGGTAGTTTTGATAAATTTATTTGGGATTATGTTGATAACACACCAATAATTAGCAATTATGCAACTAATGAAGAATTCCCGTCGACTACTGAAATTTCCGACAAGTTAAGTAAAGACCTTAAAAAAATGGGGTTTAAGTTTTTAGGTTCAACAACGGTTTATGCGTTTATGCAAGCTACCGGAATGGTTAACGACCACATGAAAAGTTGTTATTTGCACGGTAAATAACAAAAGGCATACCCTGTTGACATATATTTTTGTTTATAAATATATTAAGAAAGCTACTCGCCGCAAACTACGTTTAGTTTGCGGCGAGTAGCTTTCTTTTACAAAACGCCTACCCATGAATATCGCTTATAAAAATGAATAGTGTTGGGAGTACTATGCAAGTTTAATCCGGAAATTCTTGCGGGAAAATTGGCGTTTTTTCTTCTATATGCACTGAATTTATACTCTGTGCATTTTCAGCAAATGTTAAAGCCTTATTTTCTGCTTGCTCCTCGCTATAAAAATTGTGTTCCGTTAGCGGAATTTTTTGTTCGGCAATTAACTCAGGCCCCTCGCATTTGGGCAAATTTTTATCATAATCTGTTGGGTTTGGCAAAGCCTCGCCCCATAAATGTGTTTTGCTAAATGTAATGTCATCTTTCATAAAGTACTTAAATATTATATTGCTTTTTGAAATATTATCTTCAAGTTGAGGGTCAATGTGGTACCAGTGGCCGTTAAATTTCACCATAGCCCATGCGTGCTTTACCATTTCACCGTTCACAGAATATGTTGCGCCGGGCACATATTTTGCCTCCATACCAAGCCCCTCCAGCAAAAACACCAGTGCCGAGGCATAATTTTCACAGCTACCTATGCCATATTGTAAAACGCCTGTTGCAAGCTCCTCGTAAAAAGTTGGCGGTGTATCACAGGTATCGAAACTGCGCCAAGTTGAGGTTATAACTTCATTATCAAAAGGAATGTAGCTTGTTGTTTGAATTATATATATAAACACCGCTTTAATTTTTTCATAGTCAACTGTTTCTTGCGTTATTCCAATACTGTTTATGCTTTTTTTATGCAGTTCATCAAAATAGCACATTTCCCTACCTGTTTCGTTAACGCCCACTAATTGCACATTGCTTTCAATGGGCGTTTCATCAACTTGCACAGCATTATTTGCGCTTTCAGGTGTATTTGTGTTATCAGGCGCATTTGCACAAGCTACCATAAGCAAAAAAACGAGCATAAGCAAAATTATTTTATTCATATATTCTCCCTTTTGTTTTTTACTTTGCAATGTGCAAAAATATGAAGCGATGAGTGCAAATTTAAAAATTAAAAGCGCATTGAAACCCTAAGAAATTTTTGTTAGCGGAATATAATTTGGCACATTGTTAAAATAATCTTCTTTTAATATTAGGCTCAAAACTCGCTCATCATTATACGCCTCATAAACCGAGCCATCTTGCGCTTGAACGGTTAAAACGCTAAAATTCTGTGCGGTTTGCACCAAAAAGTAATCGCCATACTGTGTTATGGGCACAATTGTGTTTTCATAGGCGTGTTCTGCACTCGCGCCGGGGTGCAAGGATAAATAACTTAATGTTATTGGCCTTGCGCTTACATTTTCCAAATTTACAATATATATATCGCGGTCTGTCATATATTGGTCTTGGCCGTTATCAAGTTTAACTGTATAATCTCTGTTGTAATATACAATTAATTCTCCGTTTATATCTTTTAAAATGCCCAAATAACTTCCGGCATCGCCTTCTTGCTCAAGTTCACTGAATATCGGCGCTAAATCGAAACTTTCTCGCTGCCCTGTATTATAGTCAATTCTGTGAACCATAAATTTGTTTTCAATGGTACCCTCGTAAAAAGAGTATTCGGTTTCATACATTGCACTTTCTAAAACATATACATTTTCTCTTGAATTTATCTCATAAATTTCTTTGGTTTCACCTGTAAGGGTATTATAAAGCATGTAAACTTTTGTCATAGAGTTAAATTTTCGGTCATATTCATCAGAAGTTTCATCGCCCGTTATCTCCTCGGTAATAACAATTTGAGAAAATAATATGCTATCGCCAACAATTTCTTCCATATAAGGCATCATCACACCGGACATTGCAGATGTCCCTTTGCCATAATTAAGGCTATCGGGGTTTGTGTCGGGCATAAACGTTTGATTATACTTACTTTCAAATACAACCTCTTTTTCGCCTGTGGCGATACTAATTTTTTCAATAACGCTTGTTTCAACCATAATTGAGTGCCCTTGCTCGTTTGTAGATTCCTCTCTATATGTTACAAGCGCATACACATGCTCGCTTGAAACAGCGGCGGATGACAGTATTGCATCCATATCAAATGTCACAACAGTTTGCTCGTTTTCTCCCGATAAATCACGCATGGTTATTTCAGGAGGAGTTAGTTCATACACACTGTTACTTTTGCCTACCGGTGTACCCATATGCAGTAAATATAATTTGTCGTTAAACACATTAAATGAAGGGCTATCTACGCCCAAAAAGGCATTGCAAGTTTCATTGTCGTGGGTGCACTCGGGGCGAGCGCACAGGGTTAAATCGCTTCTTGTTTCAAAATCTACATACCTTATAGTGTTGTAGCTTGTGCCGTCTTGTGTAATATTATATCTTGTGTAATAATAACCCATATCGTTGCTTGCAATTTCTGCATACCCTAACATAGCAAGGCTGTCCTCTTGTTGTGCGGCTTCAATTACTTCGTTTTCCTCAAGTGGCACCTCTTGTATTTGCTCGCCGCAAGCCGTTAACAAAAACAGCATTGCAATAATTAGTGTTAGTAGCTTTTTCATTTTATACCTCCGTTAAACTTTTTACGTATTTTATATATGTTTTGTGTTAGTTTTAGTTCTATAATACTAATTTATGTTATGCCATAACAGCTATGTTAAAAGCATTATAAATCTGTAAAATACCAGCAGTATTTATTAATAATGTGGCAGCAGAGCAAATAAATGCCATAAGCCAAAGCCAATAAAAGCGCTATTGTTATATACATTACATTGCCTTTTGCCAATATAGCGCTAAACTCGTAAAACTGGTAAATGCTTAAAAATGAGAACACATCAAAGCCCATTGCAATTAGAATAAGCGGCAGTAAAAATATTGATGAACTTATAACAATAACAACTATTTTACTGCTGTATCTTTGTGAAATAAAAAGTGTTACGGCGCCAATTAACGCGCAAGCTATAAGCCTTGCTATAAAACACATTATTATAATAAATATAATTGGAATATAAAAAGGAAAATTGCTGTATGCCGCTAAGCTTTTTGCAGGCACTAAAAGCCCAGATAAACCGAAAAACCTATATGTGTTAATTAAAATTGGCACACTTGAAATAGACGCTACCAAAAAGCAGTAAATTGCAGATAAAACAAGCTTTGTTTTAACGGTTTGCTCACGGCCTAACGGCGTTGAATAAAGAATTCGGCGCATACCGCTTATGCGCTCCATGGAAAACAATCCGCTAAGGCCCAGAATAATTAAAGCAGCGCTTAAAAATGAAGAATGTAGACTTTCTTCGTTATAAGGCACTTTAACAATGGGATGAAAATGGTTAATTGGTTGGTAATTATCTAAACCGAATAAATACAAATAACCTGTTTCATAAATAAGCTGTGCGCCACTTTGCGGCGTTATAGCACTCAAAGTATCTAAAACCCTTTTAAAGGCGGTGTATTCAGTTTGGATACTGCCGTGTTGATATAATATATTGTAGTATTCATCCTGTGATATAAGGCCTTTTGCAAGGTCGCTATCGGCTTTTATTAGCGGCTCAAAGCGCAATTTTTCGCTATTTATAAAATCAAGCTTTTCCTGTGTAAAGGGGCCGTCTAATTTTTGCACATACTCTTTATAAATAATTTCATCATACGGCAAATAGATATTTGTGTTTATAACCCTATAACCTTGATAAGCCAACGCCAAAACAATTATTAATATGCCCGCATTTATCAATAGTAATTTGTGACATTCCGTTTTAAAAACAGTAGTCGCTTTTCGGGCTTTAAATTTGCTTAGAAAATTAAAACTGCTTACAGTTTGCGAAAAGCGCCCAAGTTTAAAACCGGCAAAAAAGAAAATTAAAAACAACAATATGAAAAGTAATGCAGATATACAAATAACTGTTACCAAATTCACAGGATTATTAAACCAATATAAATTTTGATAATTCGCCAAAATATTATTTGTTTGCAAATAGCTTATGGGGTTTGCATAATGCAAAACATTTAAACTGCTGTTAGGCGGAATTTGCAAGGTAATTATATAAAAAAACGCAGGCATTAAAAGGCTTATCATTATGCCCGAAAGCAATTTTTTTGCAAATAGCATTGCTGTCATTATCCAAAGCCCAAAAATAAGCGCACTTAAAAATTTCACCGCTAAGAAAAGCAAAATATATTGCAAAACGCTTATATCTAAAACACAGCGCATAAACTGCGGTATAGATTGCACGCTTGCGTTTAAGTTGTTTATACCGAACGCTATGCTGCTAAAAATTAAATTGCTGCCATATACTAAAAAAACAACTATAAAAAGGCTAACTAATAGTGACATTATTTTTGCAAAAGCTGTTTTTGTGTGGCCGCCCGCTGTGCTTTTTATTAAATTTATAACGCCTGTTTCTTTTTCGCGCTGAACTAATATTATGCTTATCAGCACCATTATAAAAACTAAAATAACATCTGTTGGGGCAAAATTAAGTGCTGTGATAATGCCTTTTTGCGGTAAATAATTTATCGTGGTATCGGTTAAATTTGCATAAGCTTTAACGGTTTCTTCTATGTTTTTTTGCACAAAGCCGTCTTGTGTGTTAAAAATGGAAATTTGCGAGAAGGAATTTGCTTTTTCATTAATTTCATTTAAAAAATCATCATATGCATAAACCTCGTCAAATTCCGTTTTAATTATGTTCAAAAAAACATATTCAGCTGCAACGGAATTTGCGTATTCAAGCGACACTCCCTTTGAATATGCAAATGAATATTTTTCAATAATATCTTCATTAGCTTTAAGCTCGTTTTTGTAATAATCTGAATCTTCTCCATAGTTGTTTGCAGTTATTTGTAAATTGTCTAAAAAATACATAGCATGTGCGCTTTCAAGTTTTTGCGTTAAAAACTCATCTTTTTGCTCCATGCTTAACGAGGATAGTTGATTATTTAGTAGCTTATATGCGCTTGAATTGATATTTTGCATATTAGGCTGTGTTAAAAACCACAACAAAAACATATTAAGAATAAGCAATATAAATAAATAAAGCAGGAAATTAATATTGCTCCAAAGTTTTTTTATTTCGGCTATAATAATCATAATTAATCATCCCCGAATATTTTCAGGTAAACATCTTCCATAGTTTTACCTTTAGCGTGCTTTTCAATTAGAGATGCAGGTTCACCTTTATCTACTATTTGCCCGTCTTTTAGTAAAATAATTTCATTTGCAACACTTTCAACATCTGAAACAACATGTGTTGCAACTATAACTATTGTTGTTTTCGCTATTTCTTTAATTAAATTTCTAAGGCGCACCCTTTCTTTAGGGTCTAGCCCTGCGCTGGGCTCGTCCATAACCAATATTTCCGGGCTGCCCAGTAATGCGTTAGCGGTTAAAAGGCGCTGTTTCATGCCGCCTGAATAAGCGCTTAGTTTTTTATCAAGTTCACTTGTAATATTTGTTGCATTCGCAACTTGCAAAACTTCACTTTGCATTTGTTTTTGCGGTATTTCTTTAAGAGAGCACATATATAATAAAA
This sequence comes from uncultured Bacteroides sp., assembly GCA_964369565.1. GTDB lineage: Bacteria > Bacillota > Clostridia > Oscillospirales > Ruminococcaceae > Ruthenibacterium. The sequence continues at coordinate 18,358 of CAYJEU010000026.1, forward strand.
ACTGCTTACCTGTAAAGCTATCATATAAAGTTTGCTGCTGTGGCACATAGCCCAATATGCGCCTGAAAGAGGCGTCCATTTTTCTGGTGGTGTTGTTATTGTAAAGCACCCTTCCCGAGGTTTGGTTAACACCACCCACTATTATATTTATTAAAGTGGACTTTCCGGCGCCGTTTGGCCCAAGCAAGCCGTAAAGGCCCGGCGTAAGAACAAAGCTTACTCCGCGCAGTGCCTTCGTTTGCTTTTTGTTTTTGTTCAAAAAGCCGCCTGTATTATAATGTTTTGTTAAATTGTCAATTTCTAATGTGTTAACATCGTTAAATGTCATATTCATGCTCCGTTCCGCCATATTTTAATATATGGCCTTTTATTATAGTTTTCAGCATGGATTGTTTTTATTTTAGCATAAAAAAATGGTGACGTTTTACAATTCGTCACCAATTACCTTTAAAATGTAACGAACAACCTGTTGCTTGCCATTTCATTTATAATTTAATATTAAATTTGTTAAATCTTTGGTTTCATGCTTAAAATATGTTTTCACAAAGGTATAATTATGTGCACACTAAATATGCCGTTATCATGTTCAATTTCACAGCTGCCTCTAAGGCGCTTAACCGTTAAGCGCACTATATCAAGGCCAAACCCGTGGTTTTCTTTATCTTTTTTTGTTGTAATTAATTTATGGGCGCCTTGTTCTATTTTTCCCTCATATGGGTTTTTTATCAAAATTATGAAATTGTTTTTTGAATATTTAAGTTTTAAATCCACATAACTGTTTTCGCATTGGCTTGCGGCTTCAATTGCATTATCTAAAATGTTTGAAAGCATAGCGGTTAGAGAGGGCGCACTAATATTAAGGCGCATAGGTAAATTTGCATCTATTGTAAAACCAACGTTTTGCTGCTTCATTTGTGTAGCTTTTGCATTTAATATGCTATCTACAACGGCATTACCCGAGAATATTTTGCTTTGCTTGCTGTTTTGCTTTACAAGTTCATCTATATAGGATAATGCGTCGCTGTTTTTACTTTGCTCAATAAGCCCTCTTAATGTTATTAAATGATTTTTATAATCATGGCGGCCTGCTTTCGCAATGTTTAGGTCATTTTCAAGAGTGCTTAAATGTTTTTCAAACTCGATATTGCTTTTTTTATAGCTTTCATTTAGCAATTGAATTTTTTTAAAGCAAATTATAATAAAAATGCATAAAGCTAAAACTATACACAGCAAAAATATTATCATTGCATAAGCTCCTTTTCAATAAGAAGAATATTATCTTTTAAACTTTTTTTAAATAAACGCCCCACCGCAAATTCTTTGCCGTCTATCATTTCTATATAATCGTAATTCATTTTTTTCACAAAATTATAATTAACAATAAATGCGCGGTGTATACGCATGAAATGTTTAGCCTTTAGCTTTTTTTGCACATCGTCCATAGTGGAGTAAAACTTAACACAATCATCGTGCGTGGTTAAAATAATTTTACGCCCTTCAGATTCTACATACATAATATCTTCAACAGGCAATTTATACTGCGTTTTAGCTATGCTATACACAAAGTTCATTTCCTTTTTCGCACACAGCTTCAAAGCCAGCTTAACATCTTTAATTAAAACGCTTTCATCTATGGGCTTTATTATAAAATGCAGTGGCTGAACATCAAATAATTGGCGATAATACATTTCACTGCCGGATATAAACACAATTTGCGTGTTGAAATCGTCCATATAGTTTCGTATATTATTGCTAAGCTCAATGCCTGTCATATCGGGTATTTCAATATCTAAAAAAACAAGTGAATATTTTTCACCTTTCTTCATTTGTGCAAAAAGTTCACATGCCGAATTATACACTTCTATTTCGATTTTATCATCAAAATCTTGCAAGTTATTTAAAATTGCATTTTCAATTTGAGCGCATATTGTTTTATCATCGTCGCAAATAGCTATGCTAAACATATTCACCTCCGAAATATTACAGTTGCTTTTTAATAATTTAGTTTGCACAGCTTAATTAGTAAGATAAGTCATCGCCGCTTACAAGCTCAAATGTGTCCGATTCATCAAATGTTTTAAGCTGTGCATCAGAATAATTGCTTGCTGCAAACATTAAAAGCTGCCCGTCTACTTTTATAAGCTTGTATTCACCCGAGTTTATGTGCTCTTTATATTCAAACACATCCGTAACAATGTACAGTGTGTCATCTTCTATGTTGCCGTTTACTAAATCATCGTGGGTTTTTGATACAAATTCGCGCCTATTTTCGTTGTTGGCTCTTGCCTCAAACGCAAGGTTAACTTTAACATCGCTGTTTGCCTTGCCTGCTAGTATGGCGATGTCTATTGCGCCTTGGTAGATAGAAGGGCCTATATCTAAAGCAATTATTTTATCAAAATCTTGCACGGCAGTTTGCCAGTAATCGTCTGTTAAGCCGTAACTCACTGTGTGCCCGTCGCCCAAATAGCCTTTTTTACTGAAGTAATTATTTTTCAACTGCAAAGCCGGCAAAATATCATAAATTTGCACTAAAACAATAGCGACAAGCAATATTTGCGGTAAAAATTTAAACTTAAACTTAATTTGCGAAATTACAAATATAACCACAATATAAATTAAATAAAACAAAAGCCACCCGAATCTTCCGCTTGCCCTAAATATTGATGCAAGTGAAAGCAAAGGTTCAGGTAAGTTAAATTGAAACAGCACAAGCCCACCAAACACAACGGTGCTACTAATCGCAAAAGCAGTTAGCACAATTGTTACAAAAACAAGCCCAAGGCTGCTCTTAACCCAGTAAAGCACTTGTTTGCGTATGTTTTTATTAATTATAAAAACAACAAAAGCAAAGCACAGTGCGGCTATTATTCCAAAACCCAAATAATTGAACCCCTCTAATTGATACTCGAAATACAAAGGGCGAGGGTTCATAATATTAGACCAATCGGGTATTTTATTACTTGCAGGGTTTATATATGAGTTGATATTTAACGAAAAAAAGCCATACCCAATATCACCGGCGCTGCCAATACTGTGAAATGCACCAATACAATAGCCAACAAAAAGTGTAGAAACAAGGCTAACGCCAATAAATGCAAAGGGCTTAAAAATTTCACGCTTGCTAAATGCCCAATGCAAATAAAACGCAAACGAAATAGCAAATGTAAACGGTAAAAAATACGGGTGAATTGTAATTGCGAGGGTATTGATAATTATGAACGGTACAGTGCTTTTAAAACTATAATTACCTTTGTTTTTGAAGTAAAAGTAAAGCATTGCAATAATTAAATAGTGGCTTGTAAGGGCCACATGCCTAAATGCACGCTCTGCCATAATTGGCGATAGCGAAAACAAAACGGCGGCAAAACAGCTTACAGTAAAAGTCTTTGTAAAAAGCTGCATTAAAAGAGCCGAAAAACCACCCATTAACATATAACACAGGCACATATAAAGCCCAAAATACTGAAAAGTTGCGGGCAATATAGGAGATAGCAGCTTGAAAAATATAGCTAACAGCGGAACTGAGTCTGTATAAGACACACTGGTGGAGTAAGGATAAGCCATGTTTTGCCCCAGCCCAAGAGGAAACTGCCAGCCCGATTGCCTGTAAAGCATCCAGCCCGAATAATGCTGTGCAACATCTTTTTCCATATATCCGCTTGCAAAAAAGCTGTCGTTTGTTACATTCAGCGTACTAAAGGTAAAAATACATAAAAAAACAACAAGGCCTATTAAACAGCCAATGATGAAAAGTGTCTTTTCGCTTTTAATTATTGTTTGCATCAATATCTCCACTTGTTTTTTATTTTGATGTTTAATAATCTAATGGGGGCGCTTTTAACTTGCTTGTACATTTTTACAAAGCATTACCACAGCACGCCCGTGCAGAAAACTTGTAGGGCGCCCACAAACAGTATTATGCAAATAAGCTTTACCACAGTATATCATATTTTTTATGTGATTTAAAGGTAGATTTTATTTGTCGTATGGTTATACTATTTAAAATTAAAAAGCCCGCGCTATTTGTAACGCAAGCTTTTTATTGATAATTGTATGTATACCGTAAAGATTAAGTCTGCTAAAAATTTAATCGCGGCATAAATAAACAAATTTTTTATAGCAAATATGAAATGCATAATAAAGCAATTAAACTAACACTACAATCATCTCAAAAAAACTTAAATATTAATTATAGAATGCAGTTTATTTTAATGCAAAATAAAGTTGTCGTAAAATCACAAGGCACAAAATTGCACACATTAGAAAACCCTGTATTTTATTGCTTTTGCAAGCTATTCGCAATCCCAAAAAGGGATTGATATTCCATAACGAGAGTGGCATAAAGTATAGTTCATCATTGCTCGAAGCCCTATCCAATCACACCTTGTTAAAATACTGTTTTACAAGTTCTTTTCCACCGGCCTTTATTATTTTGCCTTTTTCTATAACAATCACCTTATCGGCTAAGGCCTGGGCACATCTTATGTCGTGTGTAATCGTTAAGATTGTATTGTTTTCTTCTTCGTGAATGGTGTTAATTATATTAACTAAATTGTTAAGCGATGCATAATCTTGCCCTACAGTTGGCTCATCAAATACAATTGCTTGCGGTTTCATAGAAAGCATTGTAGCTACACCGAGCTTTCTTTTCTGGCCTTCACTAAGTGAATGTGGATGCCTGTCTAAAAGTGGTTCTAACCCAAACATATCAACAACTTTTTGCGCATAATCAACAGAATGCGCCGAAAATAAAATCTCGTCTTCTACTGTTGCCATAAATAGTTGATAATTTGGATTTTGATACACATAAGAAACTTCCTTAAACCATTGTTTATTTCCTTTTTCCTTCGGGAATTTGACATTCAAGTTTTGAGAGATGCTGCCACTGCTTGCCCGAATTAGCCTTGCAAGCAACTTTGTAAAAGTGCTTTTACCTTGACCGTTATCGCCAAGAATTACCACTCTTTCGCCTTTATATATAGTTAAATTTAAATTGTCAATAATGGCCTTGTTTTTGATTGTATATGTTAAGTTTTTTATGTCAAAAAGCACTTCTTTGTGTTCTTTTTTTGAGCAAATATCTTGTATTTTCACACTGCTCTGCAAAATATACTCGTGATGATTATCCACCTTTCTCACTAGCTCGTTTTCCACATGATATAGCTCGTCTACATAATCAATTACCATATCCAGCCTATGTTCAATAATTATAACAGCATAGCCTTTGTCTTTTAGAACTTTGAGTTTTTGCAATAATAGTATTGATGCCGGCTTATCTAAATTTGCAAGCGGCTCATCCAATATTATTATTTTAGAATTAAGGGCAAGCGTTGTTGCTGTAATTAGTCTTTGCTTTTCCCCTCCTGACAAATGAAGCGTTTTATTATCTTTGTTAAGCCCCATATCGGTGCAAGCATTGTCTATTATGCTTTGCATATCATCACTTGGCACTGCCACATTTTCAAGCCCAAAAGCTATTTCTTCTTTCACTATCGGGTGTATAATTTGAAGCTCTGCATTCTGTAACACACTACCTACTTCTCTTGAAATTTGCCCAATATGTAACTTAGATATATTTTTACTGTTTACTATAACTTCGCCCGTCAAATTGCCTTTTATTGAATTTGGAACAACACCATTCATAATATGAAATAAGGTGGATTTCCCTTGCCCTGAAGCCCCTGCAATGAGAGTTATTTTACCATAGTATAAATCTAAATTTACATTTGATAACACTTTACTGCTTGCAGTATTATTGTAAGAAAACGATATATTTCTAAGTGAAATTGCTACATTCATATTAACGCGCCCCCTACAATAAAGCCGGCAAACAGTATGACAAAAACAATGTCTCTGGCTGTAAATTTGATAGGCTCGAATATCGTTGTTTGCACTTTATCCGTTACAAAGCCTCTTGTTTCAACACTGAGTGCTAATGTGTCTGAAATTTGCAATATTCTGACAAAAAGCGGTAAAACAAACGCCCTGTAAAACACATTGAGGTTTAATAGCAAGCTCACTCCCCTTGTTTTCATAGCGTCTTTTATCTGTGTCATTTCTTTTACAAAAAGCGGAATAAAATTGAGCGTGATTAGCATTCCGAGTGTTATTAACTTTGGAAATTTAAGTTGCCTTAAATTCCTAACAAAATGCGTGGTGTTAACACTCAAACCGGGAATAACCGCAAAAGTTATTGCCAGCGCTCTATTAAATGAGTGGTAGGTTGTTGTTAAGTCCTTTGTTATTAGGTATGTCAAACCGGCGATAACAAATGTTGTAGTTAGCAAACCGGGAATAATTGCTATACAAGATTTGTAGTAGCCAAAAGCAAGATATAACATATAAATTGCTATATAAAATATGTAAATATTATCTTTTGTTGCCATTAACAGCCCAAAAATCAATGTAGCCAGTGATAGTAGCATACACAATATTGGGTATAACGGTCTTTTTGTTTTTAATCTTTCCATTTCACCCTACTTTGACACTATGCCGGCTTTAGTCATCTCTTTGCCTATTTTAAGCCCTAAAAGCGCGCCTATTAAGCCCACAGCAATTACAGCTGATACCATGCCGATTACTACCCAAGTATTGCTAATTAAAACTGCAAACACGTCAGGCGCTACAACAGCATTCCAAATGATAGGCACTATTAACCCAACAGGCGGAACAATAGCACCTGCCACAAAGCAGGCTATGTCTTTTTTGTATCCTTTAAATACAACTATTATTAATGTTTCTACCAATACCATTGTAAGCAAATTGCCATAAAAAGTCTGCACCGCCATAAATATCATTAATATGCTCATAAACAGCAGTATTAAAGACAATGTAAATG
>CAYJEU010000027.1:0-24608 GCA_964369565.1 uncultured Bacteroides sp.
CGTGGTCTTGCTGCTCTTCTGCTTGGTCGTGTTCGTCGTCGGCCTGGTCGTGGTCGTCTTCAGCGTGGTCGTGCTCGTCTTCTGCATGGTCGTGTTCGTCTTCGGCGTGGTCGTGCTCGTGTGAGCTAGCTTGCATGCCCTCTACCATTACTTCGTCTTTAACAGCATCGCCTAAAACTTCTATAATGCTAAGTGTATTCAAATTGGCGTTTGCAGGTTGCTGTAGCAAATCAAAAATCCAATCATGCGAGGGGCCGCCGTTGAAAATATATAAATCAGATGTTGTAATAATAGAAATATCTTCTATATTAGGCTCGTAGCTGTGAAGGTCTACTCCTTCGTTCATAAGCAATGTAACGTTAAAATTATCTGCGTTTTCGCCTAAAATTTGCATAACCCAGTCGTACTCGTGATAAGATGTTGTAACTATACTTAGTTTGCCATCTTGTGTGCTTTCGCTTTGTGCTTGCTGTGCGCCGCAAGCTGATAAAAGCAAAGCAAATATTATTGTTAATATACCTAATAATCTTTTCGCCATTTTGTAATACTCTCCTAATTAAACTAATCGTATTTGAGAATTATTCTCAAATACGATTATAATTATAGCGTTAATTTTTATTAATGTCAATAGATTTTGAGAATAATTATCAAATATTATCTATTGCAGCAAAGGGGGGATTTAACAAGAGAAAAGGCTTTAGTGAAAATTTGTGGAAAATTGTTGAAACAAAACCTATAATATAGAAAAAAACAAGGCTTTCAGCGTTTAAAGCAAGCGAAAATTCGTTTGCAAAAACCCTGAAAGCCTATATTACATTATATACCTAATTTAATAAAGCTAAATTAAACTTCTACACAGCCCTCGAAAACAGTAACAGCATTGCCTGTCATATAAACTGTGTCGCCTGTGTAGTTAACAGTTAAAGCGCCGCCTAAAACATCAACAGTTACATCTGTGTTAAGCTTGCAAAAACCGCATTTTACAGCAGCAACAACGCTGGCACATGTTCCTGTGCCGCACGCTAATGTTTCACCGCTTCCGCGCTCCCAAACACGCATGGCAATATGCGTTGAGCTAATCATCTTTACAAATTCAGTGTTCACACCCTCGGGGAAAATTGGGCTTTTTTCATAGCCCGGGCCTATAACACTTAAATTTAAATTCTCTAGTTCATCAACAAATGTTACGCAGTGGGGGTTGCCCATTGAAACACATGTTATTTGTACGCCGCCGCCGTTTATCTCTACCAATTGGTTTATAAGTGGCTTATCAAAACCAATAACGGGAATATTTTGTGGTTCAAGTTCAGGTGCGCCCATATCAACTTTTAAAAGGCCGGGCTGCATGCGCTCTATAGTTTTTATGCCCGATAGCGTTTGTATATTAACAGTGTTACCTGCTACCATATTATGTGTAAACAAATATTCGGCAACACAGCGTATACCGTTGCCACACATTTTGCCCTCGCTGCCGTCTAAATTGAACATGCTCATTTTAGCGTGCGCGCCGTTTATGTCAGCGCGCTCTATTAAAATAACGCCATCGCCGCCTATGCCTTTGTGCCTGTCGGATAAGCGCACCGCCAATTCGGCAGGGTTTGTAATATTTTGCTCAAAACAATTAATATAAACATAGTCGTTTCCTGCGCCGTGCATTTTTGTAAAATTAATTAACATGAATTAAGCTACCCTCACATTTCAATATATTGCTCACGCTCTGCACCTACTGAAACGTATTTAATGGGTACGCCAACCGCTTTTTCAATAAACTCTATATAGTCCAGTGCGTTTTTAGGTAAATCTTCTTTTTTGCGGCAATCAGATAAACTTGTTAGCCAGCCTTTAAACATTTTGTTTATGGGCTTTGCTTCGTTTAATGCCTCGCCGTAAGGGAAGTTGTGAATTTCCTCTCCGTTAAGCTCGTAAGCTATGGTAACGGGAATTTCGTCTAATGTGTCCAGTATATCCATTTTTGTAAGCGCTAATATATCTGCGCCCTGTGCGCGGCAGCCATAACGGCTGGCAACAACGTCGAACGGGCCTACACGGCGTGGGCGCCCTGTTGCAGCGCCGAATTCACCGCCGGCATTGCGAAGTTTCTCTGCCTCTTCGCCAAAAAGCTCGCATGTGAACGGCCCCTCGCCAACGCATGAGGAATAAGCCTTCATAATGCCAATGTTCAAATCTATTTTTCTATTGGCAAGCCCTGCGCCAACAGGTGCATAAGCGCCTATAACATTTGATGAAGATGTATAGGGGTAAATGCCGAAATCTATATCGCGAAGGGCGCCAAGTTGCGCCTCAAACATAATATTTTTACCTTGCTTTGCCGCTTCGTCTAAATAAAGGGAAGCGTCGCAAACAAAAGGTTTTATAATATCGCCAAACTCTTTAAGCCAAGCCCACATTTCGCTAACGCTAACCGGCTCTTTGCCGTAAACGCCCTGTATTGTTAAGTTTTTGTATGCAACAATTTCTTCAAGGCGCGCTTTTGTGGTATTCTCGCTGAATAAATCGCCAAGCCTTAGAGCCTTTTTCATGTATTTATCGCCGTATACAGGCGCTATGCCACGCCTTGTAGAGCCGTATTTAGCATCTGCAAGCCTATCTTCTTCATAGCAATCTAAAAGACGGTGATAAGGCATGCAAATAACAGCACGCTCGCTAATTTTTAAATTGTCGGGCGTTATTTCAATTCCGCCTTTGCGAAGGTTATCAATTTCGCCAACAAGGTGCTGCAAATCAATAACCATTCCGTTGCCCATAACATTTACAACATGCTTGCGCAATATACCCGAGGGTAAAAGGTTCAATATAAATTTACCCTGTTCATTTATAACTGTATGCCCTGCGTTGTTGCCGCCTTGATAACGAACAACTATATCGTAATTTGCACTTAGCAAATCTACCATACGCCCTTTTCCTTCGTCGCCCCAGTTTACCCCTGTTATTGCTGTTAACATAATATTCTCCGATCCTTTTTATAGTATAAGCTATGAACTATATTATTTGTATAAAATAAACCGTATATTTACAATAAATTATTATGTAAATTTTGCACCTATTTATTATATCATAAGCAAAGTTGTTTTTCTACACTTTTGCACAAGAATTATTAATATTATATTAAATTAAAAAAAACTTAAAAAATTTTTTCAATTATACTTGACAATAGAGCATAAAAAAGTTATAAATTTTATAGGACGTTTTGTAAATAACACGTTTTTACAAATATTTCCCTTAAAATGAAAATAAAAACTATACTTGGAGGTATATATAATGGTATTTGAGAGAGTGCGCGAAATTATTTGCGACCAACTTGATCTAGAGGAAGATAATGTTACAATGGAAAGCAATATTATGGAGGACTTTGAAGCAGACAGCCTTGATATTGTAGACCTTGTTATGACTCTTGAAGATGAGTTTGGCATTGAAGTACCTGATGAGCAAATTGAAAAGTTCTCAACAGTTGGCGATGTAGTTCGTTATATTGAAGAAAACTCTTAAACATTTTAAGCGGTTGCTTTAGGGCAGCTTGCAAAATGCATGAAAACACATTTTACAGGGGCATATACCTTTTATCTGCCGCAAAACTATGTTTTGTGGCAGCTTAGGGCATGGCTCCTGAATTTTTTAATTTACGAAATGAAAGCAGAGGTTCAAATGAGCGACAAAAAAATGGTGGAAGCGATTACGCCTATTGATGAAAACATAACGCAGTGGTATACAGATATATGCCTAAAAGCTGAACTTGTGGATTATTCCACAGTTAAAGGCTGCATGATTATGCGCCCTTACGGTTATGCTATTTGGGAAAATATTATGAGCAATTTAGACGCACGTTTTAAAGAAACGGGCCACGAAAACGTTGCTATGCCTATGCTTATACCCGAGAGCTTATTGCAAAAGGAAAAAGACCATGTAGAGGGCTTTGCGCCCGAGGTTGCATGGGTTACTACAGGCGGCAGCGAGGAACTTGAAGAGCGCCTTTGCGTTCGCCCAACAAGCGAAACGCTTTTTTGCGACCACTGGAGTAATGTTTTGCATTCTTACCGCCAATTGCCTATGCTTTATAACCAATGGTGCAGTGTTATGCGCTGGGAAAAAACCACACGCCCATTTTTGCGCACAAGGGAATTTTGGTGGCAAGAGGGGCACACAATTCACGAAACAGAAAAAGAGGCGCGCGAGGAAACACTTGCGCAGCTTGAAACTTATGCCGATTTTGTGCAAAGTGATTTAAATATACCTGTTTTAAAAGGCGAAAAAACGGCCAAAGAGAAATTTGCGGGCGCAATGGCAACTTATACAATTGAGGCGATGATGCACGACGGTAAGGCGCTTCAAAGCGGCACAACGCATTATTTCGGCGACGGCTTTTCCAAAGCGTTTGATGTTACATTTACAGGCAGAGATAACAAATTGCAATATCCTCATCAAACGAGCTGGGGGCTTTCCACACGCATAATGGGCGCTATTATTATGACACATGGCGATGACGATGGCCTTATTATACCGCCTAGCGTTGCGCCAATTCAAGTTATTATTGTGCCTATTGCTTCGCACAAAGAGGGCGTATTAGATAAGGCAAACGAGCTTTGCAAACAGCTGAAAAGCATTGTGCGCATTAAGGTGGACAGCAGCGATAATTCACCGGGGCGCAAATTTGCGCAGTGGGAGATGAAAGGTGTACCTTTGCGCCTTGAAATTGGCCCGAAAGACATAGAAAAAGAGCAATGTGTTATTGTGCGCAGGGATACACGCGAGAAAATATTTGTTGCACTTAGCGAATTAGAGGAAAAATTACCGCAGATATTAAAAGCCCTTGGCGATAACTTGTTTGAGCGCGCTCTTAAAAACAGAAGCGAGCGCACATTCACTTGCGATAATTTAGACGATATAATTAAAACTGCAAACGAGCAAAGCGGTTATATAAAAGCAATGTGGTGCGGCGATGTGGCTTGCGAGGAAATGCTGAAAGAAAAAGCCGGCATTACAAGCAGATGCATACCTTTTGAACAAGAAAAAATTAGCGATGTTTGCCCTTGTTGCGGCAAAAAAGCAGAGAAATTTGTAGTGTGGGGCAAGGCATATTAAAAGCGTTTAGTTTGGCAAGTTATGTATTTTAAGTATTATAAATATGCTTGTTTTATTAAAACAGAAATTGCTTTTAAGCAAAAGAAACTTTGCTAAGAGCTAAAAGCAATTACCCTCATTGAACACGAAAAACTAATAAATAAAAAGCAGTGGCGATTATATCGCCACTGCTTTTCTATGTTACATAAATTACAACAAAAATGCCTATAAACAAATAAAATTACATGCTGTTTTTTGTTTTACACTCTCGAAAAATTTAAGTTTTTTTAAATTCAATCGTCAAAGCGACAAATATAATTATAAACAAAATATTAACACTTGTGCACTATTACTAAAATATTATTTGGCTTTCGCCTCTTTTTGGCTCTTAATTACTTTCATCCTTGTAAATTCTTCACGTTCTTGCTCTTCCAATGTTTGAGATATAAAGCTTATATTTTCGCTAAGGCGAGGAATTACTATATTTTCAAGCATATTTGTGCGTCTTTGGGTTTTTTTAATGGCTTTTGCAAGGCGGTAAACGCTGTTTTCAATGCCTGCCAAATTAGCGCAAAGTGTTTTTACCGTATCAAAACTTGTGTAGGCAAAGTCTAGCTGGAAATTAGTGTCTGAAAAGCCGAACATAGGGTATAAATCGGTAGAGTTTATAGAAGTTTTTGGCAAATCTACGCCCATTATGCTTTGGCTTGAAATTGAGAAGCCTTGCTCTTCTTCACCGTAATTTTCAAGCGAGCGCTGTATTCCAAGGCTTATATTTGCGCTTTGCAAAGCTGAATAAGCCTTGTGAAAAGTGTCGCCTATTTCTTTTTGCATATTAGACGCCTCTTCAATTCGGCTCATCATTTCACGCATTAAAACATTGCGCTTTCTATCTAAAAGCTCGTAGCCGAGCTTTGCAAGCGCAAGGTTTTTTTTGCACGCTATTAAGTTTCCTTTTGTTGGCAACATGCCCTCTTGCATAAACTACCTCAGCTGTTTTGTTTGTTAGTAATTAAAATTAGAATGTAGCTTATATTTAAATAAATTTGTTTAACTAATGCTAAAGTTGGCTTTAAATTAAGCAAATTTTGCTATTATATGGCATAGGAATATGCGGTTAAAACTTTTATTTAAACAATAAACTATTAGCGTTTTTTAATTATATTTTCCATAGTGTTCGTTCAAAACTTTTTCGTCAATTCGCTCTAATTCCTCTTTTGGCAAAATAGATAAAAGCTGCCAGCCAAGCTCTAAATCTTGCTCTATAGTGCGCTCAATATTATCGCCTTGCCCCAGGAAATTACGCTCGAAGCGCTCGCCGAAATCTAAATAAAGTTTATCTGTTTTTGAAAGCTCTTCTTCTCCTATAACATTTGCAAGGCCCCTTGCGTCGCTAACTTTTGCATAGCTTGAGAAAAGCTGGTTTGCAACATCGGCGTGGTCTGCCCTGGTGTAGCCCTCGCCTATGCCGTCTTTCATAAGGCGGGAAAGGCTTGGAAGCACGCTTATTGGCGGGTATATGCCTTGCTGGTCTAAATATCTGTCCAGCACTATTTGCCCCTCGGTTATATAGCCGGTTAAATCGGGAATAGGGTGCGTTATATCGTCGTTGGGCATTGTTAAAATGGGAATTTGTGTTACACTGCCTTTGCCGTTTTTTATAACGCCCGCTCTCTCGTAAAGGCTTGCCAAATCGCTGTATAAATAGCCGGGGTAGCCTTTTCTTGCCGGTATTTCGCCTTTGCTCGACGATAATTCCCGAAGCGCCTCGGCATAGCTTGTCATATCTGTCATAACAACAAGTATGTGCATGTTTTGTGTAAAGGCAAGGTATTCTGCCGCTGTTAGTGCACAGCGTGGCGCAAGGGTGCGCTCAACAATAGGGTCGCTTGAAAGGTTAATAAACATAGTAACCCTTGCAAGCGCGCCGCTCTCTTCAAAACTTTGCCTAAAAAATTGCGCAACATCGTTTGTTACGCCCATGGCGCAAAAAACTATCGCAAAATTATCGTTAGAGCCACTAAGCTTTGCCTGCCTAACTATTTGCGCCGCTAATTTGTTGTGGCTCATACCGCTGCCTGAGAATATAGGCAGTTTTTGGCCCCTTATAAGCGTTATTAACGTATCTATAGAAGAAACACCCGTGCGGATATAATTCCTTGGGTAATCGCGGCAAACAGGGTTTATAGCCATGCCGTTTACATCTCTGTACTCCTCGGGGTAAACTTCGCTAAGGCCGTCTTTTGGCTCGCCTGCACCGTTGAAAATGCGCCCTAAAATTTCGCTGCCAACAGGTAATTGCATGGGTTTACCCTCAAAGCGCACCGAGGTTTCTTCAAGGCTTATACCGGTGGTTGAAGTGAAAACTTGCACAAGCGCTTTATCGCCGGATAGCGAGGCAACCCTGCCATATTTCACACCGTTTTTTGTATTAAGGCGCACTGTTTCTTCAAAGCCAACGCCTGCAACGCCTTCTATCGCAACAAACGGGCCGTTTATTTCGCTAAGGCCTAAATATTCAATTGCCACAGAGCATCACCCCTCTTCTTTTTTTGCGTTTTCAAATTCGTTTAAAAGTTCTTTGCACATAATTTCTGTTTGCTTTTCGTATTCTAAGAACTTTTCGGGTTTATCGTTGCTCACTTCGTATTTTGCTTTTATCAGCTTTTCAAAAAGCCCTTTTTGCACCATTGCACTAACAGGCACACCTGCCGCCGCAAGCATTTGCGCTTGCTCGTACATGTGCATTATAGCGTGCATCATACGGCACTGCTTTGTTAGCGGCACATAGGTGTCGTTTTGGTGAAAGGCATTTTGCTGCAAAAAGCCAACGCGCACAACGCGTGCCGTTTCAAGCGTTGTTTTTTGGCTATCGGGCAAAACATCGCTACCTATAAGGCGCACTATCTCCATAAGTTTGCTCTCTTCGCTTAAAAGCGCAAGCATTTGTTCACGAAGAGTGCAAAAAACTTCGCCTATATTCTTTTTATAGTAAGAGTACAAATCGTCGTAGTATTCGCTATAGGAATTTGTCCAGTTAATAGCGGGGTAGTGCCTAGCGTAAGCGAGGGATTTATCTAAAGCTAAAAAACAGCGCACAAAGCGTTTTGTGTTTTGGGTAACAGGCTCTGAAAAATCGCTTCCTTGGGGGGAAACGGCGCCTATAAGCGTTACACTGCCTTTTTCATTGCTAAGCGTTGTAACATTGCCTGCCCTCTCGTAAAAGGCGGCAAGGCGGCTTGGCAAATAAGCGGGGAAACCCTCTTCCGCCGGCATTTCTTCAAGGCGGCCGCTAATTTCACGCAGTGCCTCTGCCCAGCGCGAGGTTGAATCTGCCATCATGGCAACATCATAGCCCATATCCCTGTAGTATTCGGCAAGCGTAACGCCTGTGTAAACGCTTGCCTCTCTTGCCGCAACGGGCATATTGCTTGTGTTGGCAATTAGAACGGTGCGCTCCATCATTTTTTTGCCGCTCTTAGGGTCTTGCAATTTGCTGAATTCTTCAAGCACGTCTGTCATCTCATTGCCGCGCTCGCCACAGCCAACATAAACAATTATATCTGCATCACACCATTTTGCCAATTGGTGCTGTGTCATGGTTTTTCCTGTGCCAAAGCCACCGGGTATAGCAATTGCGCCGCCTTTTGCCACAGGGAAAAGCGAATCTATTACACGCTGGCCTGTAATTAAAGGCTCTTTAATAGCAAGGCGCTCTTTAACAGGGCGCATTGTGCGCACAGGCCACTGCTGGGCAAGGCTTATATCTACAGTTTCGTTTAAAGCTGTTTTTATTTTTACAATGGGCTCTTTCACAGTATAAAGGCCGTCTTTTGCTATCCATTCAACCCTGCCTTTTAAGTGTAAAGGCACCATGCTTTTATGAACAATAACATCTGTTTCGGGGCAAGTTGCAATAATATGCCCGCCCTCAATGTAATCGCCTATGCTAACACACAGTGTAACGTCCCATTTTTTTTCTTCATCTAAAGCGTTTGCTTTTACGCCCGTTGCAATTAAATTGCCCTCGCGCTGTGCAATAACTCCAAGCGGCCTTTGTATGCCGTCGTAAATATTGCTCATAATGCCGGGGCCAAGCGTTGCACAAAGCGGCGCGCCGCTGCCAACAACAGGCTCGCCAACTTTTACGCCGGTGGTGTTTTCGTAAACTTGTATTGTGGTGCTGTCGCTCTCTACTCTAATAACTTCGCCTAAAAGGCCGGCATCGCCAACATGCACCATTTCAAGCATGGAAAAACCGCTTTGCCCTAAAACAGTTACAACAGGGCCGTTTATTGAATAAATTTTGCTTTGTTTTTTCATTAACTCGGCTCCAATCCAATTGCATCTATATGCAATTCACAGTGAAGTAAGAAATCTTTGCGGTGGTTTAAAAGCCTTGTATCTAAAGTTTCATCGTGTAAAATGCGCCCTATTATAAGTTGTATGCCGCCTATTTTAATTTGCGCATTTTCTTTTACGGTTGCAGTGGGCAAAATTTCAGCTATAGTTTTCTTTGCAATTTCGTCGGTTGGGCATATTAAAACCGTACATTCTTCTTTTAAATTAAGCGCCTCTTCTAACAAAGAGTCTATGGTGCTTTTTAAAAAATCGGCATATTCTTTTGTACATGTAAAGTTAACAAGCTGTTCAGAACATTCAGCAAAAAGCCCGTTTACAAGCTGTTTTCTGTAAATTATAAGTTTTTTTAAATTTTCTTGCTTTATATTTGCAACACTGCGGCGTAAAACAGAGTTAAGCTCTGTTTCGTGCGCCTTAACGGGGTCGCCGTTATCCTGCGCTAAAATAGAGGAATAAAGCGCTTCACTTTGCGCTTTTGCCTCGTTTAATATTTGCGCCGCTTGCTTTCTTGCGGCCTTCATAACAGATATTTCAAAGCTGTTAGAGCCTGTTATTTTAACCGGCACACTTTGTGCATGGTTTTCTTCTTTTACAATATGTTTGTTTTTTGCGTTTGCCAATCAGCTCACCTCAAATCTTAATTCCCACAACTTCGGAGATATAACGTTTTAAACTTTCGCCCGGGTTTTGTTTGCTGTGCCTATCGGGCATTTCAACAATAAGCGGAGTTGAGCGTTTTAACTTATACTCGAATATCAAATCTGAAAATTCACTCACAAGCTTTTCCGTTACTAAAACAAGGCCTATTTCCTCGCTTTCAAAAGCGGTTTTCAGCGCATGCTGCACTTCACTTCGCTCGTGAACAACAACACCATTTACGCCCACAAGCCTCATGCCTGCAAGAGTATCAATATTATCGCTTATTAAAAAATATTTCATTTTATGCTCCGTTTTCCGCATTAGTGCGGAGATTAAAAATAACTATATGCCAAAAGCAAGAAATTATTAAAAGCGCTAAAGCTAAAAATTGCATAGTTTACTTATATAATAAAGCAAAACAGCATCTTTAAAAAAGCGGCTTTTAAAGCTTTTATTACAGCTCGGCTAAAATTAATATGGAAATAAGCATACCGTAAAGAGCCATACCTTCGCCCATCGCAACGAAAACAAGCGATTTACCGAATGTTGTGGCGTCTTCTGTTAAAGCGCCTATAGCGGCAGGTGCACTTGCGGCAACCGCAATGCCAGAGCCAACGCCTGCTATACCTACAGCTAAAGCCGCTGCAATTAGGCCAAGGCCTTTGCTCATATCAGGGCTTTGCGCTGTTTGCACAACTTCAGTGGTTGTTGCAGCTTCTTCAGCGAAAGCAAGAGCACCTGCAAAAGCGATAATAGTCATTGTTAATGCGGTTAAAATCATTATTCTTGCTAACATTTTTGTTTTAGTGTTTTTCATGGTTATTCTCCGTTCTTTTATATATATTTATATCAGTTTAATATTGTGTGAATATAACGTTTTAAATAACTAATCTTTAATTGATAAGGGTTTAAAGCTTTTTCCGCTCGCGTTGAAAAAGCGGCTGAATATTTCGTAAAACTCAAGGCGCAAAACTTGTATGCCAACAAATAGCCCTTCAATTACCATAACTGCTAAATTGCCGAAAACATAAATAATAACAATTATAAATGTTGAAGTTTGCATATTCGCCAAAGTGTGAACTACGCTCATCATGCCGGCGTGAACAAGTATAAAGCCCGCAACTCGAAGGAAGCTCATTGTGTTTGAAGTGAAACTTAGCATAATTTCAAACATTTCAAAGAAGCCGTTGAGGAAAATTTGCCCGAAGCTCTCTGTCATTTTTTTCTCTTTTGCAAATTCGCAAATTGCGTGGCTGAAAAACACAAGCAAAAATGGAATTGCCAAGAAAATAATATAATAAAGCGTTGTGCCAATGAACGGTAAATTTACACCCAGTGCTATTTCAACGACAACCGCTATTATAGAAAGGTACATTACAAGGCCCGACAAACCGTTTACGCTAACTATGGCTTTAAGCGTTTGCTTTGCGCGAACTTGGCTTACTATGCTCAATGTTATTGAAGTACATATAACAAAAACGCCTGCCGCAACGGCACTTATTAAAATACTTGTTAAATTATCGGGGTGCATGGGTATAATGGGCAAGAAGCTTATGCCTAAAATATCGTGGTAGAAAACTTCCATAATATGCTCGAAGCCGAAAAGGCTACCGAACACAAAGCCGAAAATAACGCTGAAAATACTGCACCTTGCAAGAACAAGGCCTATGCCGTTATTTAGGCGCTTATACATTATGAAATACCCGAAAAGCCCTAAAACAAGCCCTTGGCCTATATCGCCAAACATTATGCCGAATAAAATACTGTAGGTTATTGCAACAAAATTTGTGGGGTCTAAATCTCCGTAGCCCGGCAGGCCATACATTTTAACAAATAGCTCGAACGGGCGGCTAAACCAATTATTTTTAAGCTTGACGGGTGGTTTTTTTGTGCTTTTTGCGCCCTGCTTGTCCTCATCGAGGATAACCTCTATGCTCTCTACCATGCTGAGGGTCTCGGTAAGAGCTTTAACATCGTTTTCGGGCGTATAGCCGCTTATATAAAAGCTGTTTTCAAGCATAACAACATATTTTTGCATTTCAAAAACTTGGCTTTCATAGTTTAGCCACGACACCATGCTTTTTATGGTTTGTATATCCTCATCGCTCATTAAATTATCTTTGCTGTTAAAGTGGGCAAGCTGCTCTTCAAGCTCTGCTTGCTCGCTTATAATTTTAACAAGCGCGTCCTCAGGCGTGCCGTGAACAAAATCCGGCACCCACATGCGCTCAAAAAACAACGAAGCGAATATTTTATCTACTTCTTCACCGTAGTTTTCAGGCGCAAAATAAACGCCCCAATAATACTCGCCGTCGAAATCATAATCGTTAAAAGTGAAAGGCTTATCTGCGTAGTAAGAAAGTTTTGAAAAGCTATCTTTAGGCAAGCGCCCAAAGCGCACTTTTAAATAAGAGCACGCAAAAATTTCATCAACATTTGTGTGCAAATTTGTAAGGTGAAGCAATTGTGCTTTTGTTTGCTCGTATGTTGTTAAGCGCGCTGTAATTTGCGCTTGCTTTGTGCGCTTTTGCGCAACAAGAGCGCTAAACTTGTCCACAGTGTTTTTAACATTGCCAAGATGGAATGTTTGCCCCTTGTATTTATTAATATCGCCTTTTTGCCCAATGTCTTTCAAAAGGCCTATGGCATTTGTTAAAATGGGCTCGAAAACATTTTCGGATGCTACTGCCTTATCGTGTGCTTCTTCGTTTTCATCGGCCTCAAAGCACTCTTTTGAAGCAAGCAATTTAAGAGTTTGTTTTATGAACTTTTCTCTGCCGTAAATATTAACATGCTTCATTTTTACCATTCCCAAGCTTTAACACCTCTTTTACTGTTATTATAGTTTTTGTGCTTTTGCCTTTGCTGAATAATTTTCTGAATAAAAAAACAGTTACGGCAATTTTAAAAATTGTTCTATTTTTTCTGGCTCTAGTTTATAGCGAACGCCCTCTATAACAGAAACTATATTGCTGCGTTCAATTTGCGCTATACACATAAGCGCCGCTAAAGCTGCCTCGGGAACAATTGTAAAGCGCAAAAGCTTTAATGCTTTTCTGTAAAGAACACTTTGAGCTTCGTTTATGTGCATTGTTTTGAAATCGTCATATTTTTTGCCGTATTTATCAGCTGCCTTGCTTATATTATATATTTGCAAAAACTGCTGTAAATTTGAGCATGTACATAATTTGTAAAGTTGCTTTTTGCTTAAAACACAGTAAAAGGGAAGAAGCAAGCTTTGTATTCGCTCTATGGAGAACTGCTGTGCATAGAACGCTTTTATTCTGAAAAGCATATCTAAATTAAATATTTCAGCTTGCATTAAAAAAAGCTGTTTAACTTGCTCTTTTTGTGTGCCTTTTAAATCTATATCTATCATTTTAAACACATAGTTATAGTAATAAACTTCAAAAGCGTGTTCACAAAGCAAATAGTCACTTACTTCTTTGTTTTTGTTTAAAACACTTTGCACTATTTTCAAATAAGGTGTGCCGTTTAAAAGCTCGCAAAAAGTGTTAATGTCTTTTGCGGCGGCAATTTCCATTAACTTAAGGTTTGTTTTTTCAAGCAAAAAGCCGGGCATTTGCAAAATATATTGCCCTGGCAAACCCACGCTGAAAAGTTTAAGTTTGGCTAATAATTCATTAATTTCACTGCGCACAAGAAAATAAGAGCCAAAATGGTTTTTCTTATATACATAGCGCATTAAACTTTCATATTTATAAAAAACATCTTTACTAAGTGCCTGTTCTAATTGCTCGCGGTGAATATTTGTGCGCGCAAGTGAGCCGAGCGTGCCTTGCAAATAATCGTGGTTTTGCAAAATGCCCACAACTTCAAGCACGCTTGTGCGGCGCATTAAACTGCGGTAATCTTCCTGAGTTAAACGCAAAGAGGCAATATATCTAGCTTTTGGCAACGCCGCAAGCGCAGATTTTTGCATTAGCACAAACAATCATCCTTTCGTTGTTTTGTTGCTTATATATAAACTGCATTTTACATAAACAATGTAAGCGCAAATAGCATTTATACATTATTTATTACACAAAACCGCGTTTATAATATCCTTTTCCCACTTATCAACATTTGTATCAAATATTTTGTCCATTTTTTTCTTTGCATTAAGATATTCGGTATCTGCTTGTATCATTGCAAGCTTTTCGTCATCGTGCATTTTTTGGTCTTGGCGTTCCATTTCCTTTTGCTGTGCTTCAAGTAGGCGCTCGCGCTCTCTTTCGGCGTCAACTTTTGTCATGGCAAGTAGGTTTTTGGCGGAAACTTGCGCGCCGTCAATAACAGCCCTTGCCTTTTTATCGGTTTTAATTATATTATCTACAAAGTTTTCCATATTAAACTCCGTTCATTTTATGTTTTTACTCTATATTCAATACTACACCTTTATTTTGTTTTTTTCAAGGGCAATATACAGCAAATTAATATAACTATTTAAGTTTTTTTTGTTCAATTTATTATATTTAAGGTGCCGCCGGCAATAAAGCTTTGCAAATTTTGTGTAATTATGCTACTTAAATTGTTTAATGCCTCGGGCGTTGCCCATGCTATGTGCGGCGTTATAATACAGTTTTTTGCACTTAAAAGCACATTGTTTTCTTTTATGGGCTCAATGCTTACAACGTCTGCTGCAAAAGCGCAAACTTGCCCGTTGTTTAAAGCGTTTGCCATGGCATTTTCGTCAACTAAACTGCCCCTTGCTGTGTTTACAATCCTAACATTTTCTTTGCAAAGAGCAAGCGAAGAGGCGTTTATAATGCCCTTTGTTAGCTCGTTTGCAGGGCAGTGTAGGCTAATAATGTCGCTATGTTTCATTAAATGCTCAAAGCTTACAAAACTAACACCTTTGTTTTCATACTCTTTTCTAACGGTGCGAGTGTGGCAAATAACATTCATGCCAAATGCAAGGGCAATATTTGCAACTTGCTTTGCAATATTTCCATAGCCTAAAAGGCCAATGGTTTTGCCAAAAAGCTCTGCATGTGGAAGAATATTTGCCTCGGGCTTTATATCAACTTGCCAATTGCCGCTGTGCACACTTTTGTTGTAGTTGCCGGCACTGTTGCAAAGCTCCAGTAAAAGGGCAAATGTCATTTGTGCAACGCTTTGTGTTGAATAAGCCGGAACATTTGCAACGCCTATGCCGAAACGGCGACAAGCGGCAATATCTAATGTGTCATAGCCTGTTGCTGTAAGGCCTATCCATTTTAAATTAGGGCAAGCTGTAAGAATTTCTTCGTTTATATATACTTTGTTTATTATTGCTACATCTGCATCTTTAAGGCGAGAAATAGCCTCATCGTTGCTTGTGCGCGAGTAAATTTTCAGCTCGTTAACAAGCTGTTTTACGCCTTGCCAGTTTAAATCGCCCGGTGTTAGTGCATAGCTATCAAGTATAACCGCTTTCATGCATTTTCTCCAATCGCACATAATTATCTTGCAAGCTCACACCAATATAGCCTTGCTCTAATGCGCGTGATAGTATTAATGTGTCTTGCAACGCTATAATTATACTATTTTTTTGCTCGCTTTGTACAGCCTGTTTATTTAAAAAAATATAGTGCACCCTTAAATTTTCAAGAGGGCGCAGTGCAATTAGTTTCATATCGCTTAAAAAGCAGGCATTGAAAAGCTTCATATTAGCGCTTGCGGGTAAACTTAAAACAAATGAGAATGCACTATTATCTTTGCAGAAAAAATTCAATAGCCTAACGCAATGTGCGCTTTGCCCTGCAAACGGAATAATAATTGTTGCTTTTTTTGGAATATTAAAAGAGCCGCAAAGCCTTTTCACAAAGGAAAGCGGTGTGCTTTGCTTGCAAAAACCGCCACATGCAAGGAGGTTATCACCTTGATATACCCCATAAAAAGCGCCGTTTTGCATAATTACTTTAACAGCGGTTTTGCCTACGAATGGCGAATCTTTTTTTAAAGTTTTATATAGCTCCACCACTTTATCGCTTTCGCACATTAAAATGCGCCGCATTTTAAATTTTGGCGAAATATTATTAATTATTGGCATTTTAATTCCCCCTTTTTAAAGTATATTTTCAAAAAAAAGCAATTATGCCGTAAATTTTTACGCTAATTAACAGTAAAGGGTATTTGCCTGCAAACGCAAAGGGCAACTGTATATTACTATAGACTTTTTTTGCGTTTTAATGTATACTTTATTATGTATAAAGCTAAGAGGCTGTTGACAGGAGGTTGATTATGAAATTGCGCACAGTTATTATACGTAAATTTTTGCTTGGCGCGTTTCTAATTGCTGTTTGTGCAGGAATGACGTTTATTATTAAGGAGTCGCTTGATACAAGAGACCCTGAAACAGCGCTTCCTATTATAACCATAACATATAACGATGCAGTTTTCCCCCAACAGAATATTTACAGGGCGGGCTATACATGGAGTTTTATAACAACAGTAGAAAAATGGCAAGCGCCAAGCTTATTGCCGGAAGATTTACCAATTGTGCCTGAAAATGTTTTAGCGGATATGCCCGTGGAAATTACATTTTCGCAAACGCCGCAAACTTTACAAATTTATCGAGCAACCGGTAGATATTCCACAGATTTTTTAGAGATAAGCACAGAGGCAGACGGCGAATTCTACACGCCCACAACGCAGGGCGAATACCTTTATAAAGTTGTTGCCGGTTGGGGCTCTCGCGGTGAAATTCAGTATTATTTTGCGATGAGCGTTTCATAAGGCAAGCAAAATTATGCAGTTATGCATATATTAAATTGGAAAAGTTAAAAAAATAGATTGGGGTGTTTTTTATGTGGACAAGAAAGCTTTTAAAAGATAATGCAAAAATAGCGCTTTCAAGAACATATTGGGTTTCATTTGGTACAACGGTAATTTTTGCGATAATAAGCGGTGCGTCGGGGTATGTAACTACATTTATTACAGCGATAACCGGCATTGCGGGCGTAGTTATGTCGTTCATACCGATTTTGTTCAGCATTTTTGTTATAGCGGTAATGCAAGTTGGCTTAAACCGTTATTTTATGGAGGCAAGGGCCGGCAAAGCGCCAATATCAACGCTGTTTTCAACATTTAACACATTTTATATGAATATAGTTAAAGTGCAGTTTTTTGTTAGTTTGTATATATTTTTATGGTCGCTGCTTTTAGTGGTTCCCGGCATTATAAAGAGCTATGAATACCGTATGGTGCCGTATATTTTGTCAGAGAACCCGAATATACATAAAGACAGAGCATTTTTCCTTTCAAAGCAAATGACAGAAGGCGAAAAATGGAATATGTTTGTTTTAGATTTATCCTTTATTGGCTGGAACATTATAGGCGCATTGGCATGTGGCATAGGTATATATTTTGTAATGCCTTATTATTTGGCAACAATTGCAGAACTTTACACAGCACAGCGCACAAAAGTTATGATGAACGGCTTTACAGATGCAAACGAATTGCCAGGCTTTATAGCATATTAAATTTTTATAAAAAAGTAAAAAAGCACCGATGATTTCATCGGTGCTTTTTGTGCGCTTAAAAATTGTTACTAAAAACCGTCGGGCGTTCTTGGGAACGCTATAACGTCTCTAATATTGGCAATGCCTGTAACATACATAACAAGGCGCTCAAAGCCAAGGCCGAAACCTGCGTGTTTAAATGTGCCAAAGCGGCGTAAATCTAAATACCATTCATACTCGTTCATAGGCAAGTTCATTTCTTTAATGCGCTTTATTAAAACGTCGAGGCGCTCTTCACGCTGGCTTCCCCCAATAAGCTCGCCAACGCCCGGAACAAGCATATCTGTAGCGGCAACGGTTTTGCCGTCGTCGTTTAAACGCATGTAGAAGCTTTTAACATCTTTTGGGTAATCTGTTACAAATACGGGCTTTTTATATACTTGCTCTGTTAAAAAGCGCTCGTGCTCTGTTTGAAGTGAAACGCCCCACACAGCTTTATACTGGAATTTATCGTTGTGTTTTTCAAGTTGCTCTATGGCTTTTGTGTATGTTATGCGCACAAAATCACTGCTAACAAGATCTTGTAAACGTTGCTTTAGTGTTTTATCAATAAAGCTGTTGAAAAATTCAATTTCATCAGGGCAGGTGTCCATTATATACTGAACAACGCTTTTCATCATGTCTTCAGCAAGGTCCATATCATCGCTTAAATCAGCAAATGCTATTTCAGGCTCTATCATCCAAAATTCTGCCGCATGGCGCGGTGTGTTAGAGTTTTCCGCGCGGAAAGTTGGCCCGAAAGTATAGGCGTTTGAAAATGCTATTGAAAACGCCTCTGCCTCCAACTGGCCTGAAACGGTTAAGTTTGTTTGGCGGCGGAAAAAGTCTTTTGAATAATCAATTTCACCGCTTTCGCCTCGCTCGGGTGCCTCGGGGTTCATAGTGCTAACACGGAACATCTCGCCTGCGCCCTCGCAATCGCTGCCTGTAATAATTGGTGTGTGGGCATAAACAAAGCCGCGCTCGTTAAAAAACTTGTGTATGGCAAAAGCGGCAACACTGCGAACACGCATAGCCGCGTTTAATGTATTTGTGCGCATGCGCAAATGTGGCATTGTGCGCAAAAATTCAAGGCTGTGCCTTTTTTTCTGCAAGGGGTAATCTGCCTCACATTCGCCCAAAATTATTATTTCATCGGCATTAAGCTCAAAAGCTTGTTTTGCGTTTGGTGTGTGTATAATTCTACCTGTAATTTCAAAGCTTGTGCCAACGCCGCATTTTGCAACTTCTTTATAGTTGCTAATTTTTTCGCTTTCAAAAACAATTTGAAGGCCTTTAAAGCATGTGCCGTCGCTAAGCTCTATAAAGCCTATGCTTTTGGAATCTCTTGTGGTTTTTGCAAAACCGCAAACCTTAATCACTTCTTCGTGCATAGGCAGGGCTTTATATAATTTTGCTATTTCAGTGCGTTTCATGAAAATCCCCTCTGCTATTTATTCAAAATTTTATTTTTTTATATATGTATTATAGTGTTAAAAACGCATAAAGTCAACAAAAGGGTGCGAAATTGCAAATAAATAAGGGCACTTTGCAGTTTGCGAGCAATAGTTTGAAAAAACTTTATTGCTCGCAAAAATAAAAGGGTAAACAGCGAAGCTGTTGACAAAGCATTTGTTTGTCAACAGCTTAAAAAACGCCCGCTATACAATTGTATAATATTTTGCAGCAAATAAAAGTTTTGTGCTAAATAGTTATTTGCTTGATAATTATTGCAATTTAAGCGAAAACGCACTATTTGCTTTTTAATATAAGCATAACTTTACCTTGCGGCTGAGCGCAAAGCGGGCAAACATGCCAAGCTTCGGTTAGAGTAGCCTCGTGCCCACATTCGCTGCACTTCCATTTAACCGCTTTTTCACGCTTATACATTGTGCCGTTTTTTAATTGATTGCTTATGTCTGTTAAAAGCATTTTGTGGCAATGCTCTACTTTTGAAACTAAATCAAAAAGCTCGCTAATTTCTTTAAAGCCCTCTTGCTCGGCTATTTTTGCAAACTCCCTGTAAAGGCCAACTTCATGTGTTTCGTTTTCAACTGCAAAATCAAAATTCTCTTTGAAATTCCATTTTTCTTTAAAAGGGTAAGATGCGCATATTTCAACGTCTTTAAGCGTTTTTTTATCGGCATCTTGCATTTTTGTGTAATACATTCTCGCGTGGTTAAATTCGTTTTTCTCAATTGTTTTAATTACTTCGCTAAGGGCAAAAAGCCCGTTTTGCTTTGCGGCATAGTCTAAGAACTGGTACCTCACTCTCGCTTGGCATTCGCCTGAATAAGCTCTTGCCAAATTATGAAAAGTTTCGCTTTTAATAAGTTTTTGCATTAAACACACTTCTTTCTTTTTGCGGTGCAAACCGCTTATAATAGGTGTGTTGGCACTACTGAAAAATAGGTTGAGCACACCATAAATAGTGTGCTCAACCCTTTTTGTGTTTATTCAAAATTTGCCCATTTGTCATAAAACGGGTTCGGATTACATCGGTTTTGCTACACAAAAAGCATAAGTGAATTTATTCCCCTGCGTTTTCTTGCGCCTTTGCAAATTCTTTTCTGCCTAAAACAAGGAAGAAACCGCCAATAATAAACAAGAAAATTATTGCAAGAATGGCGTATGAACTGCGGCCTGTGGTATTTAAAACCACAGCATAAATAGCAGGGCCCATTATAGCCGCAAACTTGCCGAAAATATCGAAAACGCCAAAGTATTCGCTTGAGTAATTAGGTGGCACCAATTTGCCGAAATATGAGCGTGAAAGCGCTTGAATACCGCCTTGAACCAAACCGACACACACGCTTAAAAACCAGAATATTGTAAGCGCTTGGCTAATTGTTAAAAACGCTTGCTCTAGGCCAAAGCCCATAATAAAGCCTAAAATGCAAATAAACATATAAACGCCAACACTTATTGTTAGCATATTTATTGTGCCTATTCTTTTGGCTATATTGCCAAATAAAATTGCACTGGGAAACGCCACTATTTGTGTTACAAGCAGTGCTATTATCATGCCGGTGCTGTCTAGCCCAAGCGAGGTGCCGTAAGCGGTGCTCATTGTTATAACGGTGTTAACGCCATCTATGTAGAAAAAATAAGCGAGTATAAAAATAAACATGCCTTTGTTTTGCACTATTTTTTTAAGTGTGCCCCAAAGCGATTGCAATGTTTTTTTAACATGGTCGCTTTTTGGGCTATCAAGGCCGTGTTGTTGTTTGCAGTTTTTCATAAACGGTATGCTGAATACAGCCCACCAAATTACATTTATTACAAGTGCAATTTTTGTTGCCATAACAGCGTCTATGCCGAAGTTTTCGCCAAACATAATAAAGAAAATGCTAATTAAAAACGGAATAGTGCTTCCGCCTATATAACCCATTGCATAGCCCCACGAAGAAATTTTATCCATTCGCTCGCGCGTTGTTATGTCGGTTAAAAAGCTGTCGTAAAAAACATTGCTGCCGCTAAAACCTATATGCGATACTGTGTAACCAATTAACATGCCCTGCCAGTTGTTGAATATTGCGCAAGACGCAGTGCCAATTAAGCCTATAAGCAAAAATGCGGTAAACAGCGGTTTTTTCATGCCTTTATAATCGCCCACTGCGCCAAGTAAAGGTGCAAGAATTGCGGTTACACCTGTGGCAATGCTTGTGCCAACGCCCCACCAATAATCGCCCATTTGCCCTGCTTCGTTTGCAATGCCGGTGAAATAAATTGGGAAAATTACGGCAAGCATAATTGTTGCATAAGAGGAATTGGCCCAGTCGTAAAGTATCCAACTTTTTTCTATAGTGGTGAACTTTTGTTTCATATAAGCGCTTCTTTCCGCCGATTGTAATATTGTTTTTAAAAAACATGTGCAAGGTTGTTAGCCAAGCCGATGCAATGCGGGTTCGGATTATATCGGCTTGGCTAAGGAATTCGGCATTTATTAATTAAATTTATGGAACTATTAACAATAATATCACAGTAGAGCATTAAAAACAAGCTAAAATGTTTAAAATTGAAGCCTAAAAATTATAAAAGCATGTAAAATGAAAATTTATATAAGCAATAGCCTTAAAGGGCAAATGTTATTTGCGCAATATTTTAAGAAAAAGCAATAAAAAGCGCCCAAAACAGCCTTAAAAACAAATATATGCCGGGTTTAAAACATTAAAGCAGTAACAAAACCGTGAGCTGTGCATAGGATAATGCAAGAGAATTTTTAAGAACTTAAAGCGTTGCTTTAAATTATAAAGGGGTGGTTTATATGCATAACTTACAATTAAATTATTTCCTAGGTGTTCTTTCGCCCACAGGTTATGCGGGTTATCATGGCAGTGAGCTTTTAAATTATAATAAAGATGTGGTGCTATTAAAAGGCACGCCCGGGTGTGGGAAATCTACACTTATTAAAAAAGTTGCAAAATATTTTACAGATGAAAACTGCACGGTAGAGTGTATTCACTGTGCATTAAGCCCAAGCTCGCTCGACGGTGTTATATGTGATAAATATAATTTCATAATGCTGGACGCAACTGCTCCGCACGAGATAGAGCCAAAATACCCTGTTGCTTATGAAAAGATAATGCCGCTTTATTATTGCCTTAACGCAGGCAAAATTAGTGCACACAGGAAAGAAATTATAGCAAAATATAAAGAGAAAGCGGTGCTTTACGAAAGAAGCTTGCGCTATATGGCGGCAAGTGCAAGCCTTCTTTCAGATACAAGCAGAACAGCACTTACATTCACAAATTTATCAAAAGCAAGCGATTTTGCAAAAACGCTGTGTAGGGTTTATTTGCCTTTGCGCAAAAACTTGAAAAACGAGGCCGAAGAAACTAGCGCACAAAACATGCCTGTTAATGAAAAGCAAAGCATATTGCAAGAGCAAACACAAAAAAGCACAAAAGAGAAAAAGCGCTTTTTGAGCGCATTAACAGGCGATGGAATAGTGTACTATGCAAGTACAATTGAGAAGCTTGCAAACAAAATTATAGTGCTAAACGACGATTATGCGTGTGCCTCAAAGCATATACTGGAAATTATGCGAAAAGACGCGCTTTCAAAAGGTTATGAAGTTATAAGCTGCTATTGCTCTTTGTTTGCGCACGATAAAATAGAGCATTTAATTTTGCCGGAATTATCGCTTGCAATTAGCACTTCTAATTCACACCACAAGGCAAAATTTAAGAAAACGAATAATTTATATGTGCGAAATATTCACTGTGAAAGGTTTGCAAACAAGCAAAGCTTACAGCTGCGCAAAAAGCGCTTGCACTTTAATAAAAAAGCATCTTGTGAATTATTGCAAAAAGCTTGCGAGTTTTTGAAAGAAGTGCAAGTTTGCCATAATGAAATAGAGCAGTATTACATAAATGCGGCAGATTTCTCTGTGCAAGGGCGAGCGTATAACAAAATAATTGCACAATTAAAATAAAATGTAAAAAATATGCATACTATTATTTTTAATGTAAATACTATTAAAAATAATTATTGCAAAGCATAGCCGCACAAAGCAGGTTGAAAGCGGATTAAAGAAAGGGAGCAGGAACATGAAGGCAACAGGAATAGTGCGCCGAATAGACGATTTGGGGCGTGTTGTAATACCTAAAGAAATACGCCGCACACAGTTCATTCGTGTGGGCGACCCACTTGAAATATACGTTTCGGGTAATAACGAGGTTATTTTTAAAAAGCACAGTTTGATGGGCGAGCTTAGCGAGCTTGCGCAGGCCTATGTTGAAGTGCTTTATAAAAGCAGTGGAGTTTGCGCGGTAATAGCAGATAGAGATAGAATTATTGCGGCGCCAACTGTTGTTCGCGACAGCATTGAAAGGCGCCTTAGCAAGGAATATGAAAAATGTACCGACGAGCGAAAAACAATAGTTTTACACGAAAATCCAATAAATGTTTGTGAGTTTAGCGAGATAAAAGCGTGTATAGTATCGCCCATAATAACAGCAGGCGATATGATAGGGAGTATAGCTATGGTGCACGGCGCAAATGCCTCGCCAAACGCGCCTTTCCCTGTAGAGCACTCTGCAGCTGCCGCTTTGTTGCATGTAGCGGCAAATGTTTTGGCAAAGCAAATGGAAGAGTGAAAAGCGCATTAAATAGCCCTGTAAAGTAAATTTGAATGCAACTAAATAACCCCGACACTGTTTTAAGTGTCGGGGTTATAATATTAATGCTAAAAAAGCAAAAAAATATGTTTCATAAAAGAACTCTGTTTAATAGTAACTTGAAAAAATCAAATCTAAATCTGCCAGCATTTCATGGTAATTAGGCGGCATTTCGCTTAAAACAATATCTTCAGCACCCGAATAATATATTTTAATATAAAACGAGCCTTGAACATCTGTAGCATATTCTTCTGTCTCAGAAGGCGTGCTCTCAAGCTCTGCTTTCGCCAAAGCTAATATATCATATTTTTCTATCCAGAGTGAAACGTCCTTTTGCAATGCCAAAAATTCTTTTGGGCTTATACTAATTTCTTTTTCCACAATATCTTCTCTGCCAAAGCCCCAAAGCTCTAAAAACAGTTTGTTGCTTTTCAGGTAGTAGTAAGTGCTGTCACCACGGCTTTCATCCATATCATTTTTGTAAGAGTTGTTAAAAGAAAACGCCCTGAATTCACCGTCTGCATTTTCAATAAGCACCTCTTGGTTTTTTAAAGCTATAGTTTCTTTTATTTTGCTGAAAATAAAAATTCCAACAATAACAAGAATTATTACAGCTATAAAAATTAAAGCGATAATAATAATCTTTTTCATTTCACACCTCAACTGTTTTGACGATAAATTCACAATTAATTAATGATATTCTATTATATATTATAACATTATTAAGCGGTATTTCAATTGGAATTTTTAAAATTTCAATGCCGATATATATGCAAAATATTTAATTGGTTAATAGCACATATAAATAATTAAAATAATTTTCAAAAATATCTTGAAATTTGCTTTGTGTTTGTGTATAATATAATTCATGCGGGGCTGTAGCTCAGTTGGTTAGAGCTCCCGGCTCATAACCGGTCGGTCCACG
>CAYJEU010000028.1:0-24501 GCA_964369565.1 uncultured Bacteroides sp.
AAACGGGTTCGTATTGCATCGGTTTGGCTAACTAAAGCATACCACAAACAATAGTACAATACAATGCATTTTTGCTAAATTCTCCCTTTTTTTGCTTTTTTCGGCAATCGCTATTTTTTAAAAAAACTATAATAATATAAAAGCTTTGAAATTTATTTGTTAACACGTTATTTTCCATTTTAACTGCAAAATTTTAGGGTAAAACAAATAAATTTGTTTTACCCTAAATATTGCAAATTAAAAGCTCATATTAAAAGCTTAAAGTGTTTTTGCAAGTTCTTTAATATAATTTTTAAAGTCTTCGCCTATTTCCTCGTGGGCAAGCGCCACTTCAACACCCGCTTGCATAACGCCGAGTTTTGCGCCCATGTCGTAGCGTTTTCCGGTGAAATCCACGCCGGTCATTCCTTTTGTTCTCGCCAAAACCGCCATAGCGTCTGTAAGCTGAATTTCGCCGCCTGCGCCGGGCTTTGTGTTTTCAATTATGTCGTAAATATCAGGGGTTAAAAGGCAGCGGCCCAAAATGCTATACAAGCTAAATTCTTGCCCGGGTGCCGGCTTTTCTATCATATCGGTAACGCTGTATAAATTGTCTTTAAGCAAATCTACCTTTAAAGACGAATATTTTTGCACAGCCTCTTTGCTAACTTCTTTAATACCTACTGCCGCTTTGCCATATTGCTCATATGCTCTGCAAAGCTGGGCGGCTACAGGGTCTTTACCCAAAATAACATCGTCGCCATACAAAACAACAAACGGGTCACTTCCTGTGAACGCTTTTGCCTTTAAAACAGCGTGCCCAAGGCCTTTCATCTCTTTTTGCCTAACAAAGAATATATCTGCTAAATTGCTTATATCTGTGCAAGCTTTAAGCAATTTTGCCTTTGCCGCGCCACCTTTTTCAAGCGCCGCGCTAAGCTCGGGCGATTTATCAAAATGGTCTTCTATAATGCTTTTGCCGCGGCTTGTTATAATTAGTATTTCTTCAATTCCGGCCGCAACCGCCTCTTCAACAATATATTGTATTGAGGGCTTATCAACAATGGGCATCATCTCTTTAGGCATTGCTTTTGTTGCCGGTAAAACTCTTGTGCCAAATCCTGCGGCAGGTATAATTGCTTTTCTTATTTTTTTCATAAATTAATCCTCAATTTTCTATATTTTAAATTAAATAATTCACTTGCATATTAAGTGCAAATATAAGGTTTATGTAATGCGCCTTTTTGCTCAGTGCTTGGTTTAATTATATAGCGCTAAAATATTCTCAGGGCCTACCAATAAAACAATAAAGTAAGAAAACGCTATCATTAAAGCTAAGAAAACAATAACAGCAATAGTAGACGGCGCGCCTGTTTTAGCAAGCTTCTCGTGATAAGCGTCTACACTTGTCATATCTGTTTGCAGCTGCTTTATGGTTTTTGCCGCGCTTTGCCTGTACAAATAAAAGGCATATAGGCCAAAATAAACGCTCATGCCAATATTAAACATAGAGCACGCCGTTGAAACCAGCATTAAGCCTTGCGCACTTATATTGGAAAAAAGGCTTAGCCCCATAGATTGAACAACCGTTATAGTTGTTGGTATATTTGATATTAGTGATACTAAAAAGCTTACAAATGCCCAAAACCACATTTTTCTATATAAAAAGTATATAGGCGCAACAAAAAGCGCGCTTATGCAAAAAGATGTTTTTTTACCAAGCTTATCCATCCTTGCAAATTGCATAAGATATTGCGTTGAATTTTTACCTATAAACGCCGCCCATTCCGTCGCTGAAATACCGTCGTACTTTTTGGCCATAATATTTTCGCCAAACAACTGCTCGGGGTTGAATGTTTGAAAGCTCACGGCATTGAATATATCTGTGCTTGTGTTTTGGTTTAATGTTGGCTGAACTTTTTTCTTTTCTGTATCAGACAAATTCAGCTCGTTATCTACAGGCTCTATTTGAATTGCACAGCCGCAGTGCTCGCAAGCTAAAGCGTCTTTTTTATTATCGGCGCCGCAATTGGCACAGCGGTTTTTTTCAGCGCTATTCTTTTCAGGCTTAAATTCATAACCTTGTGCGTGCTTATCTTCAAATAGGCAGCGGTGCTCTTTTGCATAGCACTCTCTGTGGTAAGGCGTTCCGCACTCGGGGCAAACTACCACATCGTCGTTATTTTTAAATTTGTTATTGCATGCACAGCATGTTTCCCCTGTGAAATTATACATATTATATCTCCGTTTCAATTTGAATATATTATACCATAATTTTGCAAATTTTAAATAGTATATTTTAAAACTTTACATTTTTGCAATAAAATTATATAATTATTATACCTAAATGCAAAATTTAGCCTTAAATTATTTAGACAGTACTGCTTTAAGTGCAAATGCGGCTTTGCTCATTCTGTTTTTATTTTGTTTTTTAGCATAACACTATCGAAACTTATGAAAGATGAGCCTGTTTTTCTTTGCGCTATTTCTGTTTAGAAAAGAGATATTATGATTATTATTGACGATATAAAACGCACATTAAACGAGCTTGAGCCTGTTATAAAAGATTTAGCCGATGCTCTTGCCATCAATCAAAGCAAAATGCGTTTAAATGAGCTTGAAAACAAAAGCGCAGACCCTGATTTTTACAATGACGCCGCAGCTTCCGGCGAAGTTTTTGCCGAGATGGGCGATATAAAGCAAAAGCTTACCTCTTATGAAGAGCTAACGCAGAAATTGTCCGACACACAAACGCTGCTTGAAATGTGTGAAGAGGACGACAGCGACGATTTGCACGCAGAGCTTGAATTATCTGTAGATGAACTTTCGCAAAAAACAGAGGAAATACGCCTTGTAACTTTACTTACAGGCGATTACGATTCTAACAACGCAATTTTAACATTCCACGCGGGCGCGGGCGGCACAGAGGCGCAAGATTGGGCCGAGATGCTTTACAGAATGTATTCTCGCTTTGCGGCAAACCACGGCTTTTCGGTTAAAGTTCTCGATTATCTCGACGGTGACGAGGCGGGCCTTAAAAGCGCTTGCATATTGATATCGGGCACAAACGCCTACGGCTTTTTGCGCAGCGAGCACGGCGTTCACCGCCTTGTGCGCATTTCCCCTTTCGATTCCTCGGGCCGCCGCCACACAAGCTTTGCTTCGCTTGAGGTTATGCCCGAGCTTGACGATAAAATTAAAATTGAAATAAACCCTGCCGATATTCGCATGGAGGTTTTCAGGGCTTCGGGCGCCGGCGGCCAGCACATAAATAAAACATCAAGCGCTGTGCGTTTAATCCACGAGCCAACGGGCCTTGTTGCAAGCTGCCAAAACGAGCGCAGCCAAATTCAAAACAAAGAAATGTGTATGAAAATGCTCGCCTCTAAATTATACCAAATAAAAGAGCGCGAACACCTTGATAAAATAAGCGACATAAAAGGCGTGCAAAATGCAATTGCTTGGGGCAGCCAAATTAGAAGCTATGTTTTTATGCCCTATACATTAGTAAAAGACCACCGCACTAATTTTGAAAGCGGCAATGTTGGCGCTGTTATGGACGGCGCACTGGACGGTTTTGTGAACGCATATTTAAAGGCACACAGCAAAGGCGAGGCAATTTAGCGCTTTTGCAAATTTATCATAGTAATTTTTCGCAAAAACTAGCGTAAATTTTAAAATTCTTTGTGCAATTTTATATTAATTGTGTATATTGCGTTAATTTTTTGACAATGTACTTGCACTTATTGTTTTAATATTGTACAATATAAAGCATAAGACAAAACACGGAAATTTTCGTGTATAATAAATGTCTAAAATCAAGGAGGTTTTTTTATTATGGCAGTAAAAGTTGCAATTAATGGTTTTGGCCGCATTGGCCGCTTGGCATTCCGCCAAATGTTCGGAGCAGAGGGTTATGAAATTGTTGCGTTAAACGATTTAACAAGCCCAAAAATGCTTGCACATCTTTTGAAATATGATACAGCACAAGGCCGTTACGACGGGCACACAGTTGAATGTGATGACAATTCTATCACAGTAGACGGTAAAAAAATTCAAATATTTGCAGAGAAAAACCCTGCAGATTTACCTTGGGCAAAAATTGGTGTTGACGTTGTTTTAGAATGCACAGGTTTCTTTGCATCAAAAGCAGCTTCTCAAGCACACATTGATGCCGGCGCACGCAAAGTTGTTATTTCTGCACCTGCAGGTAACGATTTGCCAACAGTTGTTTTCGGTGTTAACGAAGATATTCTTACAAAAGAAGATACAATTATCTCTGCTGCATCTTGCACAACAAACTGCTTAGCACCTATGGCTAAAGTTCTTAACGATAATTACCCAATTCAAAGCGGTATTATGACAACTGTTCACGCTTTCACAGGCGACCAAATGATTTTAGACGGCCCTCACCGCAAAGGCGATTTACGCCGTGCAAGAGGCGGTGCATCTAACATAGTTCCTAACTCAACAGGCGCTGCAAAAGCTATTGGCCTTGTTATTCCTGAGTTAAACGGTAAACTAATCGGCTCTGCACAACGTGTTCCTGTTCCAACAGGTTCAACAACAATTCTTATTGCTGTTGTTAAAGGCAAAGATGTTACTAAAGAAAGCATCAACGCTGCTATGAAAGCTGCTGCAAGCGAAAGCTATGGCTACACAACAGACGAAATTGTTTCTTCTGACGTTATTGGCATTACAGAAGGTAGTGTATTTGATTCAACACAAACAATGGTTG
Organism: uncultured Bacteroides sp.; assembly: GCA_964369565.1. Lineage (GTDB taxonomy): Bacteria > Bacillota > Clostridia > Oscillospirales > Ruminococcaceae > Ruthenibacterium. The sequence goes on from CAYJEU010000028.1 coordinate 4,718, forward strand.
CTAAAATTACAGATGACACATATCAAGTTCAAGTTGTTGCTTGGTATGACAACGAAAATAGCTACACATGCCAAATGGTTCGCACAATTAAATATTTCTCAGATTTAGGCTAATATATTTTACGCTAAAGTGGCAGTTCACAATGTGAACTGCCACTTTTTTATATATGCTAAAAGCTAAAGGCTAAAAGTTAAAAGAGGCCGTAACATATGTTACGGCCTCTTTTGTTTAATTTAAATAACTATTATAAGAAATAAGTTATAATTCTAATTGCAAACAGTACGAAGATTACCCACATTATAGGGTGAACATCTTTCAATTTGCCGCGAGCTATTTTTAAAATCATCCATGTTAAAACGCCGAACATAATGCCGTTTGCTATTGAATATGTGAAAGGCATCATTATTATAGCTATGAATGCGCCAAGAACGTCTGCCATGTCGCCTTCAAATTTAACTTTTTTGATACTGCTCATCATGAATAAACCAACAATGATTAAAGCCGGTGCTGTTGCAAAGCCGGGAATTGCACCAAATACAGGCCAGAAGAACATTGCTAAAACAAACATACCTGCTGTTGTTACTGCTGTTAATCCTGTGCGGCCGCCCTCTGCAACACCTGCGCTGCTTTCAACATAGCTTGTTACTGTGCTTGTACCAAGGCATGCGCCTGCTACTGTACCCACAGCGTCTGCCATTAAAGCTTTGCCTGCGTTTGGCAGTTTGCCGTCTTTATCAAGCAAGTTGCCTTTTGCTGCAACGCCAACTAATGTGCCTACTGTGTCGAACAAATCTACAAACAAGAACGCGAAAACAATAATTGCAAATTCAATTGCATTTGTCATTACAAATTCAAAGTTGAATTTGAATGCTGTGTCGCTTAAAGCGCCAAAGCTTGGAATAAAGTCTGCCACGCTTGTAACTTGTGGTATTAATGAGTATGCGCCCACTTCAGGGTTAATTACATACCAGCCTGTTAGCTGTGCAACAATTCCAAGTAGCCATGTTATTAAAATGCCCCATAGAATAGAACCTTTAATTCTAAAGAACTCCATTATACCAATAATTATAACGCCTATAATTGCAAGCGCTACAGGTGCCGATGTTATATCGCCAAGTGCAACTTTAGTTGCCGGGTCTGTAGCTGCTATGCCTGAGTTTTGTAGGCCTATGAATGTAATAAACAAGCCAATACCGGCTGTGATACCGTATTTCAAATTTTCAGGAATACTATTTACCAATGTTTCACGGAATTTAAACAGTGAAAGAATAATAAATATGAAACCCTCTACTAAAACTGCAGTTAATGCAATTTGCCAAGCATTTTCGTAAGAACCAAGCTCACCTAAGCTAATTGTGTAAGCAAAGTAAGCGTTAAGGCCCATGCCGGAAGCAAGCGCTATTGGGTAATTGGCTAAAAAGCCCATTACAACTGTTGCAATTGCGGCTGCTATACCCGTTGCCAAGAAAACACCTTGCGGGTTCATACCTGCATCACCTAACATTGCAGGGTTAACAGCTAATATGTAAGCCATTGCCAAGAATGTAGTAATACCTGCCCTAATTTCTGTTTTGACATCGGTATTGTGCTGTTTCAACTTGAAAATTTTCTCCATAATATCCTCCATACAAACAAATTTTGCAACTTTCGCAATAGTGCTTTAAAAACAAAATGCCAATATACCCGTGCAATTACCGCAAAATCAATAGCACAGCGAGCCTAAAGTTTTCATAAAACAATATATTTAAAAGTTGCTATGTTTTAAACACTATTACATTATATATTAAACCGACAATTTTTTCAAGTTGTTTTTTGCACAGCTACTACAGTTTATACAATAAAGCCAAATTCTATACTTTAACTTAAACCCATACAAAAAAAGAATGTGCTTTTAAATATTGCACATTCTTTGAAATAATAACAGTTAAACACTAAAGTTTCACTTTACTATTTAAAATATAATTTGCCGCAATGGCTAAGTGTTTCATGTAAATGTGGCGCATAATTACTGCTGTTTCTATTGAAACTGCTTACTACAACGCCATATATACCGTTTTGTGCCGTAGCATGTATAAATTCGCCCTTGCCCAAATAAATTGCAACATGCCCGGGGAAATAAATTAAATCTGCCGGCTCTATATCCATATATTCAACGCTTTTTATTGGGTAGCCCTCTTTTATTTTGGCATCCCTGTAAATTACTATACCGTTTAACATATATGCCATAAATGCAAGGCCGCTGCAATCTATACCCAGCGCGCTTTTGCCGCCCCATGTGTACTGTGTGCCTAAAAAGCTTAGTGCTGTTTTACATATGTTTTTGCGCAATTGCTTAATTTCGCTTTTTTTCCTAAGCTCTGTAAATGCGCTAAAATCCGGCGCTTCAATTATTTGTTCTGCCTTTATATATGCCGGCTCGCCGCTTTGAAGTATAATTTTTTGCCAGTTTTCTTTATTTGGCACGCCTTTAATTTGCACAAAAGCGCCCATGGGCAATTTTTCTATTATTGCCGCTTGCACTTTTGGCTTTTTTAGTGCATCTATGTATTTTGCGCTTACCATATGTAAATGCGCTGTATCTGTAAAACAAAGGTTTAAAAATTTGTTTGTAAACTGCTTTTCTTGCATTGCAAGTTTCATTAAAGCTGTATACTCTTTGTTTATTTCTATTGTTTTTAAACTTTCAGTATCAACATAACCCTCATAGCCGTAAAATGTTTTTATGCGTGCAAACATTCCGCTTTCCTTTGTTATAACGCATGGCATTCCATGCATTATTTCATCAATTAGCACGCCAACCTTAGGCTTTGCATAAACGGGAACTATGCCTTTTTTTACTATAGCTATTTTGTGCATTAAAGTCTCCAATCTGTGGTAGCACACCTTATTTTAAATAAATAACGTGATATTTCACGCTATGCTTTTTTAAAAAGTAAGCTGTGCATTTAAGCACAGCTTACTAAATTATATTAAATAAAAAGTGCAAATATTACATCTCACACTTAGCTTTTATTCTCTATTCCTTAAACGCCCAAAGCCTTTGCCCTATGTAATTAAGCCCTGTAAAAACAACTTGCCCGAACAGCATTGCTATGCGTAAAAGCCACTCGTCGCTAACGGAAATATTCACGCTGTTTATGATTATTGGCGTTAATATATCTGAAAAACCAAAACCAATTAAATAGCAAACTAAAATAACAACGCTAAACCTTATTGCGCTTTTTAAAAGCGGCGCTTTGCTTTCAAAGCTGTATTTTCTGTTAAAGTAAAAGCTTGCAATGCTGCAAAGGGTAAACATAATTGCGGTGCTTGCCCAGTAAGCTATATCTTGCGAGAACATCTCGGTAAAAGGCAAAAGCAAAAACTGGCTGCCAAGCGTGCTTATAATTGTATTAAGCCCGCCAATAATTAGAAAAATAAGCAAACTTTTATCAAAGAAAAATGTGAAAAGCCTTTTCATTATGCGTTTTCCACAATGCTAACTTTTTTCATAACAACCGCTTCTAGTGGTTTATCTCTGCCGTCTACAGGAACACTTGCTATTTCATTTACAACTTCCATGCCTTTAACAACTTTGCCGAAAGCCGCATAGCTGCCGTCTAAATGGGGGGCATCTTCGTGCACTATAAAGAACTGGCTGCCTGCAGAGTTTGGCATACCGCTTCTCGCCATACTTACAACGCCCGCTGTGTGTTTTAAGCTATTTTCTACGCCGTTTTGCGCAAATTCGCCTTTAATGCCATAGCCAGGGCCGCCCATACCTGTGCCGTCGGGGCAGCCGCCTTGAATCATAAAGCCCTCTATAACGCGGTGGAAAATAAGCCCGTCGTAAAAACCCTCGCCTATAAGTTTTTCAAAATTCTCCACTGAAACCGGGGCTATTTCAGGCATAAGCTCTATTAATATTTCTTTGTCGTTTTCTAATTGTATCAGTACCATTTTTATGCTCCTTAATATTTATTTTGTAAATTTAACGAGGCTTTTGCCGCCTCGCCTATATAAGATTTAAGCTCGCTTAAGCTTTCAAATTTAACGCTGGGTTTATAATACTCTAAAAATTCCACCCTTATTATTTCACCGTATAAATCGCCATTGAAATTCACTATATGCGTTTCGCATGTAATATCGCCGCCGCTCACTGTTGGGTTGTTGCTAATACTTGTTGCGCCGGCATAAATTTTGCCATTCACATTCACACGCGTTAAATAAACGCCGTGCTTTGGTATAAATAAATTTTGCGCAAACACTTGGTTAATTGTAGGATACCCCATTGTTCTGCCTATTTTTTTGCCGCTTATAACTTCTTGCTGCAGCGCATATGGTGCACATAGCATTTTATTAACAAGGTTTATGTCTCCATTTGTAAGCAAGCCTTTTATGCGCGTTGATGATATAGCCTCGCCCTCGTGCAAATAAAGCTTTTTTATTTTAACATCTATATCGTGCTGTTTACAAATAAGCTTTAAATCGTTTATATTGCCGCTTTTATTTTTACCGAATGTAAAATTCTCGCCGCAAAAAACTTGCTTAGCTTTTAAACAGTTTACTAAAACTTCCTGCACAAATTGATATTTATCGAAATGTGCAAACTGTGTAAATTCCGGGCAAAGGCAGTGCTCTACACCCAGCGCCGCTAAACGCCTGAATTTTTCGTCCTTTGGAAAAATGCTTTTGCCTTTTATACTGCCCATTTTGTTTTGGGCAAATGTGAACACTGCAGCGCTTGCTTTATCACCTGCGGCATTTACAGCTTCGTTAATAACGCTTTGATGCCCTGCATGTACACCATCAAAAAAACCAAGTGCAACATAGGTTTTTTCCGCTGTCACCTTTTGTAATTCTGTGTATATCTGCATAGTGCTCCCCTTGTAATTAGCGCTTATTAAAAAACTTTTTAATTCTTAGCTCGCAGGCTTTTACTTCGCAAACACCCCTAAAGGCCGCATAGTTTAAATTGCCGGTTGCTGTGCTCTGTGCGCTTTTATTTTCCGCTTTATCGTAAATTCTATATAGGCCGTCGGTTAAATTTGTTTTGAGTTTAACACCGTTGCGAAGTAAATTAAGCTGGGTTTCATCGGCGTTAAATATAGGCAAATCTGTAAAAACATATTCGGTGCTTATTAGCTTCTCGCTTAAAGTGCCGCTTTGTTTTGCGTTTTGCAATTGCTCTATTGTTAAGGCGTTTTTCACTGTGAAAACGCCTGCTTTTGTGCGTGTGAGCGCCGTTGTTGTAGCTATAGTGCCCATTGCGGCGGCTATGTCTTCAACAAGCGTTCTTATATATGTTCCCTTGCTGCAGCTCACAGTCATAGAAAATTCATCTCTGCCTGCTTGCTCGCTTTGAATTTTTATATCATAAACCGTAAAATTACGCTCTTTTCGCTCAATTTCTTTGCCTTGCCTTGCTAGCTTATAAAGAGGCGTGCCGTTAATTTTCACAGCCGAATACATAGGCGGCACTTGTGTTTGCTCGCCTAAAAAATTATTGGTAACCGCTTTTAAATTCTCTATTGTAAAATTTGCAGGCACATGCTTTTTTTCAATAATATTACCATAAATATCGCCCGTATCTGTTTTTATGCCGCACAAAAAAGAAACAAAATACTCTTTATCGCTGTTAGACTGCAAATTGATGGCTTTTGTTGCATCGCCTATAAAAACCGGTAAAACCCCGGTAGCCATAGGGTCGAGTGTTCCAAGGTGGCCTATTTGCTTAACGCCTGTTATTCCTCGCAATTTTGCAACAACATCAAAAGATGTCCACTTAGGCATCTTAAAAACATTTATTACACCATTCATATTTTGCTCCTTGCAAAATTCAACACTAAATATTATCTAATGCATCTTTCACTTCTTTTAATATAGCTTTTTTAACATTTTCATAGCTACCTGTAATTTCACAGCCTGCGGCTTGCTCGTGGCCGCCGCCGCCAAATGCTTTGCATATATCTGAAGAGCTTAGCTCGCTTGATGTTCTAAGGCTAACTTTATATGTGTCTTGTGTTATTTGCCTTAAAGTAATGCCCGCTTTAACGCCCTCTATAGATTTTGGTATTGCTGTAATACCCTCAAGGTCTATAGGTTTTGCGTTGCATTTTTCAATTTGCTCAAGCGTTAGGCAAATAAGCGCACATGTGTCGTTTTCAAAAAACTCCAGCGAGCGGTAAACTGTTCGCTCAAGCTCTATTCTGCCTCTGCTTTTGCTTTGGAACAATAAAATATTTAACTCTTTGTGCCTTGCGCCCGCTTCAATAAGCTTTTGCGCAACTTCGTGCGATTTTGCGCTTGTGTTCGGAAAGCGAAAACAGCCTGTATCTGTTGAAACGCCTGTATATAGGCAATCTGCAATTACAGGTGATATATCTTGCTCGAAGCTTGTGATTAAATCGTACATGATTTCTGCCGAGGCCGCCGCATCTTCCCTTAGCAGCGTAAATGGTGCAAAATTAGTGTTTGATGGGTGATGGTCTATGCACAAATCAATTTTGCTCACAATATCTTTTGGCAAATCGCCGAGGCGCTGCGCACTTGCAGTATCTACCGAAACAATATATTCAGGCTCGAACTGTCCTGTAAATTTTTCAATGTGCATATAATTATTATACATTTCCGGTATTTCGTCTGCGCAAAGCACAGCGCAAGTTTTACCCACATTTTTTAAGGCGTGCATTAGAGCGGTTGAGCTGCCAATAGCGTCGCCGTCCGGGTTTTTGTGGAATAGAATTAATATATTATTTGCCCTCATAAGGCTACTTGCTGCGGTTTGAATATCTATTTTTTCTGTTGGCATAAGTTCTCCGTTCGTTTTTTCAATAACTTCACCGGCCGATTACGCATTAATTTCATCGCCGAAAAACGCTAAATTTCGCATGTAAAATAACGCGATCTTAGCAGTAGTTAAATGTGAAATTATATGATATTGATATAGCATAACTTAAAAATGCTACACCGTTAAATTTTAATTGTTTTGCGCTTAAAAAAGCGCTGTTTTATGCTTGATTTGTAATTAATCTTTTTTAAGGCCTGCAAGCACATCGTTTATATGCGTTGCATAAGCTGCGCCCTCGTCTGCAATGAATTTAAACTCAGGCGCTTTTCTAATGTGCATGCGCTTAGCTATTTCACTTCGCACATGCCCCGATGCTTTATTAAGCGCTTTTGCACTGTCTTCACTTGTGTGCTCGCTGCCCATCATGCTTATATAAACTTTCGCGATGGATAAATCCTGTGCAACTTGCACGCGCATCACTGTTAAAAACCCTTGCACTCTTGGGTCTTTCATATGTGAAATAATATTGATAATCTCACGCTTCATATCTTCATTTAAGCGCTGTAAATTTTTATCGTTAGGCATAAGTTTCTCCTTTTATGTTTATCCGCGCACAGCAAAATATGCGTTTTACGTCAAAACAAGTGAGCTTTACTTTATAATTAATCTCTATACTCTTCAATAATAAACGCTTCGAAAATATCGCCCTCTTTAATATCAGCAAATTTTTCAAGGCCTATACCACATTCAAAGCTTGTAGCAACTTCTTTAACGTCATCTTTAAAGCGGCGCAAGCTGTCTATAGCATCTTCCGCTAAAACAATGCCGTCGCGCACAACACGAATTTGTGCATTGCGTGTAATTTTACCCTCTTTAACATAAGAGCCTGCAATAGTTCCCGATGAAGAAATTTTGAACACATTTCTAACTTCGGCACGGCCAAGCTCAACTTCCCTGTATTTAGGTGCAAGCAAGCCTTTCATAGCCTGTGTTACATCGTTAATTGCATCGTAAATAACGCGGTACATGCGCATTTCAACTTCTGCGCTTGCCGCCTCGGCTTTTGCAATATCGTCGGGGCGCACATTAAAGCCTATAACAATTGCGCCACCTGCATTTGCAAGCATAATATCGCTTTTGTTTATAGCGCCAACGCCTGTGTGTATAACACGAACACGCACTTCTTCATTAGATATTTTCTCAAGGCTTTGTTTAACCGCCTCTGCGCTACCTTGAACGTCTGCTTTAACAATAACGGGCAGTTCTTTGCGCTCGCCCTCGGCAATTTGGCTAAATAAGTTTTCAAGTGTAACTTTCTTATATGCGCCCCATTGCTCTTCTTTTGTTTGCGTTGCCCTTTGGTCTGCAAGTTCCCTTGCAAGGCGCTCGTCTTCAACTGCGTCGAATAAATCGCCTGCGCTTGGCACTTCTGTAAGGCCTGTTATCTCAACGGGCATACTTGGGCCTGCCTCTTGCATTATTTTTCCGCTGTCGTCTGTCATAACACGCACACGCCCAACGGCAGTTCCCGCAATTATAACATCGCCTTGTTTTAGTGTGCCGCGCTGAACAAGTATTGTTGCAATTGGGCCTTTGCCCTTATCAAGCCTTGCCTCAACAACAGCACCTTTTGCCTTGCGGTCGGGGTTAGCTTTAAGCTCTTTTACTTCAGCTGTTAAGTTTATCATCTCTAAAAGTTCAGGTATTCCTGTGCCCTTTGTTGCTGATACAGGCACACAAATAACGTCGCCGCCCCATTGTTCGGGCACAATTTCATACTGCGTTAATTGCTCCATAACTTTATCGGGGTTAGCCTCGGGCTTATCCATTTTATTTATAGCAACAATTATATTAACGCCTGCAGCTTTTGCGTGGTTAATACTCTCTATTGTTTGCGGCATAATGCCGTCGTCTGCGGCAACAACAAGCACCGCAATATCTGTCATATTAGCGCCCCTGGCACGCATAGATGTAAACGCCTCATGGCCGGGGGTATCAAGGAATGTTATAGGTTTGCCGCCGCTTGTTACTTGGTAGGCACCTATGTGCTGTGTTATGCCGCCGGCTTCGCCCTCTGTAACATTTGTTTTGCGAATGGCATCTAATATAGATGTTTTACCATGGTCAACGTGGCCCATAACAACAACAACCGGTGGGCGCTCTTGCAAGCTCTCGCTTGGGTCTTCGTCAATTTCAAACAGGCGCTCTTCAATTGTAACATGCACTTCACGCTCAACTTTTGCGCCAAGTTCCTCTGCAATAATGCTCGCTGTATCAAAATCAATTTCCTGTGTCATATTGGCCATAATGCCAAGGCCCATAAGCTTTTTAATAACTTGCGCCACATTAACTTTTAAGCGGCTTGCAAGCTCTGCCACAACAATTTCGTCGGGGATAGAAACTTTAAGCTGTATTTTGCGTGCTTTTTCAAGTTGTATGCGTTGCAAGCGCTCTGCCTCTGTTTCAACACGTTTTTTGCTAAAGGAATTACCCCTTGCGCCAAACCTGTTTTTATTGCCAAATTTTTGTTTGTTGCCGCTTGGCATAGGCTTGCGGCGGTTTTCAATGTTTTTACTGCTTGCAAGCTCTGTGTATTTTTCATTAAATTTATCTAAGTTAACGTCTGTTGTTCTTGTATCTATAGTAACAGTAACAACTTCACGTTTTGGCATTGCCGGTTTATTATCTTTTTCGGGTTTAAGCGCACGAATACGCTCTTTTCGCGCTTCGGGCGGCTTTCTTGATTCATGCTGTTTTGCAGGCGCTTTTTGTTGCGAGCTTTCCTGCGAAGCAGGTGCTTGCGCAAAAGGCTTTTTCACCTCTGAAGGTTTTACCTCTTTCGCCGCTTGTGCAGCTTTTGGTTTTTCTTCTTGCTTTAAGGAGGTTTGTTTTACAGCGCTTTGCTTTGGCTGTGGCTCTGCCTTTGGTTTTGAAGGCACAGCCTTAGGCTTAGGCACGGCACTGTTTAAATATTCCTCAAGGCTATCAACAGATGTTTGGCTTGTAAAAAACTCCAGCACATTATTAAGCTCCCACTCTTCAAGCGGAGCCGTGTGCTTTTTAACCTCACCTGTCATATTTTGCAAAAGGTCTATCATCTCTTTATTCGATTTGCCTAAATCCTTTGCAAAATCGCTGAGTTTATACTTTATTACCATTAAATTTCCTCCTTGTTTTCGCCGCTTTGTGTTATATCTGCCAAAATCGCTTTTTGGCAAAGGTTTGCAAGCCCCTTATCCGCAAGGGCTAAAATGCCAACCGGTTTTCTTGTTATTTGCGCAATATCAAATTGTGTTAGATTTATATCATAAACGGCAATGCCTTGCCGAATATTTTTCAACGCGCGCTTTTTTGTTTTTGGCGAAATATCCGCCGCAAATATCACTAAAAGCGCTTTGCCTTTCATGAGGCTTTCCTCTACGGAATCAAAGCCCGCTATGAGTGCGCCTGCTTTTTTAGAGAGCGAGAGCGCATTTATTATTTTACTTTGCAATATTTTCCCTCATCAAACTGTATATAAAGCACATATCACGATATAAAATTCAAAATTCCGTTTCGCTTGCACATAATAAATATGCGCCCATGCGTTATTTTTTCCTCGGCTATGAATTTTCTACCCTGCTTTAATTTTTACATCTATGTCGTAATTTCGTTTTGCATTAATTCGTATAGTTCAGGCGTTATAGTGCATTCAAGCGCGCGCTCTATTCTTCTTGCTTTTTGCGCTTTTGCAAGGCATGTGGCATCTTTGCATATATATGCGCCCCTGCCCGCTTTTTTTCCTGTTAAATCAAGCGACACTTCGCCTTCTTTGTTTTTTACCACTCGCACAAGCTGTTTTTTCGGCTTGCTTTCATAGCAACCCATGCAGCGCCTAAGCGGTATTTTCCTTTGTTTCATCATATAAACCTCTCGGGGCCCTCACTGCTTTAATTATTTTCAAGGCTTGCGCTGTAAAGCGCAACTGCCAAGTGTGAATTCCCCGTTGCAGCCGCTTACTGTGCCTCTTCGCCATAGTAGCCGCTTTCGGGGCGTATATCTATATTATAACCGGTTAAGCGCGCTGTTAAGCGTGCATTTTGCCCTTTGTTGCCTATTGCAAGCGATAGCTGATTATCCGGCACTGTAACTTTGCACGATTTCACATTGCCCTCAAGCACCTCAACGCTAACAACGCTTGCGGGGCTTAATGCGGCGCTTATAAACTCGGCTGTATCTTCGCTGTAGCGAACAATGTCTATTTTTTCGCCGCCTAGCTCTTCAACTATATTCGCAACCCTTGCGCCTTTAGGGCCAATGCATGCGCCTACCGGGTCTACATTTTCGTCTTTGCTGTAAACCGCCATTTTTGTGCGTGCGCCTGCCTCGCGGCTAATTGCTTTTATTTCAACTGTGCCGTCGAAAATTTCAGGCACTTCCATTTCAAACATGCGTTTTACAAGGCCGGGGTGTGTTCTGCTTATTTTCATTTTAGGGCCGCGCTCGCTCGCCAAAACATCTACAACATAAACTTTAACATACATGCCCTCTGCAAATGTTTCGCCGGGCGCTTGCTCTGCTTTAGGCAGCGAAGCTGCGCCGCCGTTTGCAAATTCAAGGTTTACAATGCCCCTTACTCTATCTACCGATGTTACAACCGCACTTAAAATTTCATGCTCTTTACTTTGCATTTCAGCGTACATTTGGTTTCTTTCGGCCTCTTTTAAGCCTTGCCTTATAACATGCTTTGCTGTTTGTGCAGCTATACGCCCAAAGTCTTTTGTTTTAAGCGTAATTGGAAATTCGCCGCCCACTTTGGCTGTTTTACGCTTTTTCTGCGCTTGCTCAAGGCTTATTTCCTTATTTGGGTTTTCAACTTCTTCAACAATTGTTTTAATAAGGCTTACAGTAAATTTACCTTTTTGTGTATCTATTTTTATGTTGACATTTTCATCGTCTACATCATAGTCTTTTTTAACAGCTATAGTTATTGCGGTTTTAATCTTTTCAAGCAAATACTCAGTGCTAAGCCCTTTTTCTTGCCCAAGCAAGCTCAATGCATCAAAAAATTCGGCGTTCATTTTTCTAAATCATCCATTCTTTTTATTATTTTACAGCTATTAAAACATAGCTTAATTTCTACTTTTACTTATCAGCGCTTTAGCGCCGCTTTGCACAGCATTATTAAAATAAATTCTCATCATCGCAAAGCTTAACATAGCTGATATTTGCGTTTTCTATTACAACTTGCTTTTCATCAACCAAAAGGCTAAGCGTTTTATCGTCTTTTTGTTGCAGCAAGCCTTTAATATCACGCTCGCCGTTTTCATCTTTGCGTATTAAATGCACGCTAACTTCATTTTGCTTTAGCGCTTCAAAATGCTCGGCCCTTGTTAGCTTGCGCCCAAGGCCCGGGCTGCCAACCTCTAAATAATAACTTTGCGTTATAGGGTCTTTTTCATCTAAAATAGGGTTAATTGCGCGCGTTGCCGCCTCTACTGTGTTCATATCCAGCGGCTCGTCTTTATAAATGAAAACGCGCAAAAAGTAATCCGGGCCCTCTTTTTCAAATTTTATGTCCCAAATTTTAACGCCCATGTCGTTTAAAGTGGGCGCTATTAAGCTTTCAACGTAAAGCGCTGTGCTTTGCCCTTGCGGTTTTTTCGCCATAATTACTCCGTTTTCTTTTTATTCTTTTTTATCGCAATTTTCTTTTAGCCGCTTTTTTACATCTTAATTTCTTCGTAAACAAACATGCTAAACGCAAAATTTACCTTAAACAATGTTAAAGAGCGGCCCGTCGGCCACTCCCAAATAAGTTTACTATCGTATATGTATTATACCACAATGCACTAATAAAAGCAAGTGTTTAATTTTTGCGCTTGCTATTGTATAATATAATTGTAAATGCTCAATTTGTTTTATTTGCATTTTAAAGGCTACGCGTTTTTGAATAGCGCTTTTTGCGCTACAAAAGTGAATAATAATGCATAACTTTTAAATTGCTGCAATAGCTTGGCTAAGCTAATTCTAACAGTTAAACACAGCATACACAAAAACAAATTAAATTTAAACACTAAGGAGTAAAAAACGCATGGCAAAAAACGAAGGGCAAAAGCTTAAACTTTTATATATACTGGATATATTAAAGCGCGAAACCGATGAAGAACACGGCATTACCGTTAGTGAAATAATACAAAAGCTTAAAGCTAATAATATAAGCGCTGAGCGCAAAAGTATTTACAGCGATTTAATAGCCCTTGAAGACTTCGGGCTTGATATTATTCGCACTAAAGATAATAAAACGCGCTATTCTTTAGCCGGCCGTGAATTTGAATTGCCGGAGCTTAAACTTCTTGTAGACGCCGTTCAAAGCAGCAGGTTTTTATCTCTAAAGAAAAGCCGCGAGTTAATCTCGAAGCTTGAGAATTTAACAAGCAAGCACAACGCTGTTTTATTACACCGCCAAGTTTATGTTACAAACAGGGTTAAAAGCATGAACGAGAGCGTTTATTATAATATAGATTCTTTACATAGCGCCATCACAAGTGATGTGCAAATAGAGTTTAAATATTTCAACTGGGGCACAAACAAGCAAAAACAGCTGAAATATGACGGCAAAACTTACAAGGTTTCGCCTTATGCGCTTATTTGGGATAATGAAATGTATTATGTTGTTGCATATGATAAGGCAAGCGATTCCATTCGCCATTACAGGGTTGATAAAATGCAGAGCATTACCGCAACAGATGAAAAGCGCATATTAACACAGCAATTTGAAAACATGGATATAGGCGTTTACGCGCAAACAACATTTGGCATGTTTGGCGGCAAGGCGCAAAATATAGAGCTGCTTTTCAAAAGCTATTTTGCCGGCGCTGTTATAGACCGCTTTGGAAAAGACATAACCATAATACCAAAAGAAAACGACACGTTCAGCGTGCACGTTAACGCTGTAATAAGCCCGCAATTTTACGGCTTTTTGGCAGGTTTTGGCGCCGATGTTAAAATCACATCCCCAAAAGAGGCAGTGCAAGGTTATAAGGAATATTGCCAAAATATACTAAGCTGTTACGATTAAATTTTTTTGCAATTTACAGCTTTTAAAGCGAATTATATTTTCCAAAACAAAAACCGCAACGGGCATAACCATTGCAGTTTTTGTTTTTTGTTATCACTGCATTTTTTGCAATTATTGCCGAATAATTTTCACGCTTATAGCTGCATTTATTTTAAGGGCGTCTGCCTATAAATTCTCTGCGTGTTTTTTAAATGTTTTCATATTTTGCCTTTTAACAAACTTTTGCATTATTAAGCAAATAAACGCAGATAGCACTACCCACACAACTGTGAATTGCAAGCTAATTTGCCCCAAAAAATTTACTGTGTGCTCGCTGTAGTCCCACACATTCCAGCCCAGCCACACATTTACAATTATGCCAACGCAAAGCTCCGACACCGTAATGCTTATGCCGCCAAGCAGCGCTTGCAGCGCTAAAGGTGCAAAGTGTAAAGCTTTTGCTATATACCAAAGCATTATTAAGCAAAGGCCACCTGTAAGCGCCATTGTCCAATGTGTAAAGCCTCTGTAGAGAATTTCCATAATGCTATAACCCAGCGCACCCACAGAAAACAAAGTGAAATTTTTCAATAGCAAAACCCCCAAAACAAATTAAGCTTTTTTACGCCTGCATATAGCTTTGACGCAAAACAATTGCTTTACACAGCAAGTTATTCAGCAAACACAATAAAATTTTCATTTTATGGCTTTCGGCTCGCCGCCGGCGCGCACCAACCGCCAAATACGCCAATAAGTAACACTGTGTGATTTGTATAATGCGTACTTTTCACTAAATTCACTTAGTTAAAAACTAAAGCAAACTTATAAATACACTTTAATAGGTTAAGGTAACTTTTAATTTAACACTATCTAGCACCATTAGCAGGTGTAAGACGAAAAAGCTGTCATTAAGAATTGTTCTTTTTTGGCTGTACAGATGCTTATGGTGCGGCCCTTAGCAGTAATCGTTTAGGGGTCCGGGGGAATCGAAACCCCCGGCGCTTTTGTTACTTTTCACGCTGAAAAGTAAAAGCTCATTAGCAAACATGCTAAAACCCTGCAAACAAGAAAAATTGATTAATCTCTTCGTTCGAAATAATAAAAAGCTAGCTACTCATTATTTATATTTTAGGTTAAGTTTTTTATATTATACAAAACTTTTAATTGTTTTTAATTTCCCTTGCCATTTTATATGTAAAATGTTAAAATATAAAGGGTAAAAAATAATTTTTGATGCGGGGTAATTATGTGCCAAATAAACGTAAGCGCTTGTGTTGTTTCCTATGGAAATTTTAATGAAGTTTGCAACACAATAACAAGTGTAAGCGAGTGTACAAAAGGGGTTAATTTAAGTTTATTTGTAGTTGATAATGCCTCGCCCGACGGCACAGGCCAAAAGCTGTTAAAGCAAAATTTTGCTCAAAACACAATTGTATTGCCGCAAGATGAAAACAAGGGTTTTGGCAGTGGGCACAATGTGGTTTTACCGCTTATAAACAGCAAGTACCACGCAGTTATAAACCCCGATATTATTTTAAACGAAGATGCTATTAGCACGCTTTGTAATTATTTAGAGCAAAACGAACATGTTGTTATGGTTACGCCTCGTTTGCTTTATGAAAACGGGCAAGAGCAATATACATCTAAGCGCGCGCCAACATTTATGGCGCTTTTAAGCCGCCAATTACCGCTGCCGTTTTTAAAAAAATTCGAGCTTTACTATCAAATGCGTGATAAAGATTTAACCAAAGCTCAAGAGATAGATTTTTGCACAGGCTGCTTTTTTGTTATGCGCACAGATGTTTTCAAAAAAATAGGCGGCTTTGATGAAGGCTATTTTATGTATGTGGAAGATGCCGATATAACAAGGAAAGCAAAAGAGCACGGCAAAGTTATGTATGTGCCTTTAACAAAAGTTACGCATTTATGGCACAGAACGCCAAACAAAAAAATATCGCACTTTTATTTGCAAATAAAGTCTATGTTCAGGTACTGGCGAAAATGGGGTTTTCACTTATACAAACATTGATAAACCTAATGCATTTTAAACACAATTTTACCGCTGTTTTGAATATTATTCTTTCAAAAATAGCGAGTTATAATAAAATTAAACTATAGCGCAAACGCTTATGTTTTCCTAAAAAACAACAAATGTAAATACACATATAAAAGGAGCTACTATGAAAGGTATAATTTTAGCAGGCGGCGCAGGCACAAGGCTTTATCCGCTAACAATGGTTACCAGTAAACAATTATTGCCGGTTTACGATAAACCGATGATTTATTACCCTCTTTCAACATTAATGCTGGCGGGAATAAAAGATATTTTAATAATATCAACCCCCGAGGACACCCCTCGTTTCGAGGCGCTTTTGGGCAGCGGCAATCAGTTTGGTGTTAATTTATCTTATGCTATTCAGCCAAGCCCCGACGGCCTTGCACAGGCGTTCATCATAGGCGAAGAGTTTATTGGCGACGATGCATGTGCTATGGTTTTAGGCGATAATATTTTTTATGGCAGCGGTTTTTCTGCGCTGCTTAGAAACGCTGTACAAAACGCGGAAAACGGCAGAGCTACAGTTTTCGGCTATTATGTTACAGACCCCGAGCGTTTCGGCGTAGTTGAATTTGACGAAAGCGGCAAAGCCATTTCCATAGAGGAAAAGCCGCAAAACCCAAAAAGCAATTATGCGGTAACAGGGCTGTATTTTTACGGCAAAGGCGTTGCAAGCACAGCTAAAAATGTGAAGCCCAGCGCTAGGGGCGAGCTTGAAATTACAACGCTAAACGAAATGTATTTGCACGAAGATAAGCTTGATGTTCAGCTTATGGGCAGGGGCTATGCGTGGCTTGATACCGGCACGATGGACAGCCTTGTTGAAGCGGCAGATTTTGTGCAGATGGTTGAAAAAAGGCAGGGCATTAAAATTAGTGCACCCGAAGAAATTGGCTATAAAAATGGGTGGATTTCAAAAGAAAAGCTTCTTGAAAGCGCAGCTCGCTATGGAAAAAGCCCTTACGGCTACCATTTACAGCAAGTTGCAAGCGGCAAAATTTTAGCCTCTAAGTAAAAGTTTCAAGAACGGAGATAAACGCATGAATATTTTAATTACAGGCGCAAAAGGCCAGCTGGGAAGTGCGCTTGCAAGCTGTTTGGAAAAAGGCAAAAGTGAAATTGGTGCATTGCCAAGCTCTTTATTAAACGCCCAAGTAAAGTTAACGGATGTAGACGATTTTGATATTACAAATTTAAGCAGCGCCGTAACTTATGTTGGTATAAACAGTCCGGATGTAATAATAAACTGCGCCGCTTACACAAATGTTGACGGCTGTGAAAAAAACGAGAGCGACGCTATGAAATTAAACGCATTGGGTGCGCGCAATTTAGCGATAGCCGCCGAGAAAATAAACGCTAAATTCATACATGTTTCAACCGATTATGTGTTCAGCGGCAAAACGTCGCTTTCACCTTTAAGCGAATACGATTTAACGGCGCCCGTTTCTATTTACGGCAAAACAAAGCTTTTGGGTGAAGAGTATGCACGTGAGTTTTGCAAGAAAACTTTCATTGTGCGCACAGCGTGGCTTTACGGTTATAGCGGCAAAAACTTTGTTAAAACCATTGCCAATTTAGCAAAAACAAAACCTGAGCTAAGTGTTGTAAACGACCAAGTTGGCAACCCCACAAATGCGCAAGATTTAGCTCATCATTTACTAAAACTCGCCGCAAGTGATGAGTATGGCGTTTACCACTGCACAGGCGAGGGTATATGCTCTTGGTATGATTTTGCAAGCGAAATTGTTCGCCTTTCGGGCGGCAAAGCAAAGCTTGAGCCTGTTACAAGCGCAAAATACAAAGAAAGCAACCCAAATTCTGCCGATAGGCCCGCATATTCAGCGCTTGAAAACAGAATGCTCTCTTTAACAGTTGGCAACGAAATGCGCAACTGGCAAGAGGCACTTGAATGCTTTTTTGAAAATTGGAACGGCGAGTAAAACTTCTAATAAAATATTTGCCGTAAATCGGCAGGACGGAGATTAAAATGAAAACATATCTAGTTACAGGCGGCGCAGGGTTTATAGGCTCTAATTTCATTTTGTACATGCTAAAAAAATACAAAGATATTAAAATTATCAATGTAGATATTTTAACTTATGCGGGAAACCTTGAAAATTTAAAAGACGTTCAAAATGACGAGCGCCATATTTTTGTAAACGCAGATATTTGCGACAGAGATGCCATTAGCGATATTTTCGGCAAATATGATATAGATTATGTTGTGAACTTTGCAGCTGAAAGCCATGTTGACCGCAGCATCACAAACCCTGAAATATTTGTTAAAACAAATGTTGAGGGCACAGTTAATATGCTTCAGTGCTCTAAAAACGCTTGGTATAAAGACGGCAAATGGCAAGACGGCAAAAGGTATTTACAAGTTGGAACAGATGAAGTTTACGGCAGTTTAGGCGAAACAGGCTTTTTCACCGAGCAAACGCCGCTTTGCCCACACAGCCCGTATTCCGCCAGCAAAACAAGCGCCGATTTATTTGTGCAAGCCTTCGGCGATACATACAATATGCCTATTATAATCACACGTTGTTCTAACAACTACGGCCCTTACCAATTCCCCGAAAAGCTTATTCCCCTTATGATAAATAATGCTAAGCACAAAAAAGCGCTGCCCGTTTACGGCGACGGCATGAATATTCGCGACTGGCTTTATGTTGAAGACCATTGCAAGGCTATTGACATGGTTCTTGAAAACGGCAGATTAGGCGAAGTTTATAATGTTGGCGGCCACAACGAGCGCCCGAATATATTCATCGTTAAAAAAATAATTTCAATTTTACACGATGTATTAGACGATAGCATTGACGAAAACTTGATTAAATATGTTGAAGACCGTTTAGGCCACGATAAGCGCTATGGAATTGACCCAACAAAAATTAAAGACGAGCTTGGCTGGTACCCTGAAACAACATTTGAAGTTGGCATAGAAATGACAATAAAGTGGTATTTGGAAAACGAAGCTTGGCTAAATAATGTTACAAGCGGCGAGTATAAAAAATACTACGACACTATGTATGCCGGTAAATAAGCTTTAAAAGTTTTACTATAGCACAGTTTAATTTATTAAAAGCGTTTTTGTGAATTATAATTCTAATAGCAACCTTCACAATTCGCTCTTTGCTTTTTTGCACCAATTACCGCTAAATTTCACACTAATCTTTAAGAGGTATATATGATTTACGATACTATTGATAATATAGAACAGTATACAGGGCTTTTTGAAAACTTAGACATCGCCATAGATTTTATTGTGAATAACGATTTATCCGAGTTGCCAATAGGGCGCACCGATATTGACGGCGACAATGTTTTTGTTATGGTTATGCAAGCGCAAACAAGGCTTACGCAAGATGCAAAATTTGAAACACATTCAAAGTATATGGATTTGCAAACAGACATTGAAGGTGTTGAACTTTGTGAAGTTGCCCACGGTGAACTTACAGAAGTTGAGGCCTACAGCGAAGAAAAAGATGTAGCTTTATTTGATGCAGAGCTTAGCGGCGCGCTTGTTTTAACACCCGATCGTTTTGCGGTTTTCATGGTGGAAGAGCCTCATAAACCTACAATTCGCAGCGACTTCGACACTGTGAAAAAGGCCGTTTTCAAAATAGCTTATGAGCACATAGAGGACTAAAACTTACTATAAACACAAAAACCCCTAGCAGTTTTTAAGCTGCTAGGGGTTTTTGTATATATGCTAACCTAAAACAAATATTCACCAATACTTTTTCGCCTAAATGACGCTAACACGATTAATTTTCACGCTAAGCAAAACGCCTCATAAGCGCAATCACAAAAAAAGCGCCCTAACAAAGGGCGCAAAAAAAGCCGGCACCTACCTATCTTTGCGGGACGTCGCCATCCAACTATTTTCGGCACAACCAAGCTTAACTACTGTGTTCGGA
>CAYJEU010000029.1:0-24133 GCA_964369565.1 uncultured Bacteroides sp.
GAGGACGAGCACGACCACGCTGAGGACGAGCACGACCACGCTGAGGACGAGCACGACCACGCTGAGGACGAGCACGCTGACGGTGCTCACGCTGACGAGCATGTTTGGCTTTCACTTAATAACGCAATTGTTGCCTGCGAGAATATAGCGCAAAAAATTATTAAACTAGACCCTGAAAATGCAGACGCCTATTTATTGTCGGCTGAAAGTTACACGCAAAAGCTGAAAGATTTGCACGCAGATTATGAACAGGCAATTGAAGATGCAAACAGAGACACTTTAATTTTCGCCGATAGGTTTCCTTTCTTATATATGATGCAAGATTATGATGTAAATTATTTTGCAGCATTTCAAGGTTGTGATGCCGAAACAGAGGCAAGCGTTGACACTATTACGTTTTTAACTGAAAAAATTAACGAGCTTGATACTCAAAAAGTTATAGTAATTGATAACGGTTTAGTAGACCTAGCTGCTATAATAATTTCAAGCTCTGAAAACAAAGATGGTGAAACTCTCATTTTACACTCTATGCAATCAGTATCGGCGCAAGATATTGAAGCAGGCGCAACTTATTATAATTATATGAGCGAGAATTTAGAAGTTATAAAACAGGCTTTGGCATAAATTTATTGCAAACGGCTTATAAAAGCCAAGCAAAAAAAATAATTTATTTTAATGAATATTAATATAACTATATAAAACAAAAAAGCATTGCGGTTTTTTAAACCGCAATGCTTTTTTAGCGCTTATAATAGCGCTATTTATTTTTTGAAGGTAATTTTAACCGCATTTGCTATAACCGCAGTTTCGGCAAATAACACAGCCGCCCTCGTGCTCTAATGCGCCCTCGCATTCAGGGCATGAGCTGTTGCTTAAAACCGGCACCGCAACTAATCTTTGCGCTTCTAACTCGTCTGCTAAGGGTACAAATTCTTCGTTGTTGCTTATATACTCTTTAAACGAATTTGTTTCGGGTAAATTTAAATTTTCAGGTGGAACACTCACACTGCCTAAATCTTTCTTGTCCGCCTTGTTTTCATTCCATGCCTCTTCAAAAAAAGGCATAAAATCTTTTTTTGGTTCTTGGTTTTCACTTTGAGCATCTTGCTCTTCAAAATAAGGCTCAAATTTTAAGTTGTTTTCGTCTTCATCGCCTATGAATTCTTGCTGAGTATCGCTAGTTGCACTGTAAATGGCATTTTTAATATTGTCTACATAAGAATTTGTATTATCTTCACTTCTTACATCTTCATTTACATAGTTCTCACTGTAAACGCTCTCGTTTTGAAAAACATCTTGCGCTACTTCTTGCGGCTCGCTTTGCTCATAATATGACACTTGGCTTGCAGCTTGTGCTTCTTGTTTTTGCATATGTGCTTTTGCCGCTTTCGCCTCGCTAACCCTCGTTATATCGCTTGCTTTTATCACAACATTTTCTGCTTTTTCGCTCTGCGGTGTTTGCTCTGTTGCCATATCGCTTTGAGCTTTGCTTTCGGCTTTACTTTCAACTGTATTCTCTGCCGCTTCACTCTCGTTTTTTATTTCCATTTTAATTGTCTTATGGTCGGGCAAAGTTTTCTCAGGCTCTGGGAAATTATTGCTTGCGTTTTCATTGTTCTTTATAAAGCTATCTGCTTTTATTATCACTTTCGCAATAGCGTCCGGGCAAGAGGTGCAGCTCATGCCTCCTCTGCGCACTGTAGACGGGCAACGTATGCCTTTTAGCTGGTGGTAAACCTCTTGCATGCTAACGCCGCTTCTAAGCGCAATACTTGCAAGGCGGGCAGTGGCTTCGCTTTGGCTTGGGCAACCGCCTGCTTTTCCGGTGCTTGTAAATATCTCACAAATGCCGTGTTTATCGTAATTAACCGTTACATATAAGTTTCCACAGCCTATTTTCATGCGCTCGGTAAAGCCCATTGTAACCGCAGGGCGTTTGCGAGGCTGAATATTTGTTTGAATAGCTGCATCTTGCTTTTCCGCTATTTCTTGCTCGGTTTTTTGCACTTCGCCCTCTTTTTTATTTACGCTACCTATATTTAAAACTTGCTCTGCCCTGCTGCCGTCACGGTAAATTGTAACGCCTTTACAGCCTAAACGGTAAGCCAGCACATAGCACTCGGCAACTTGCTTTTTACTTGCAGAGTTGCTTAAATTAATGGTTTTTGAAACGGCATTATCTGTGTACTGTTGGAATGCAGCTTGCATTTTAATATGGCTATGCGCCGATATATCGTGCGAGCACACAAAAACATCTTTTATATCTTGGGGTATTTCATCAATATGCGCAAGCGAGCCTTGTTTAGCTATTTTACGCATAAGCTCTTCACTGTAAAGCTCGCGCTGTTTTAACACTTGTTTTAAAACAGGGTTCACTTCTATCATCTCGGTGCCGTCCATAACATTGCGAATATAAACATAAGCAAAATTAGGCTCTACACCCGATGAGCACGCGGCTATCATGCTAATAGTTCCCGTGGGCGCTATTGTTGTTACTGTACCGTTGCGAATAGGCGCTTTATTGGCATAAGTGCTCTCGAAAAACAGTGGGAATGCACCGCGCATTCGCGCAATTTTTCTGCTTGCATTTTGCCCCTCAATGCTAATAAACGACATTATACTCTCAGCAAGCTCTATAGCTTCTTCGCTGTTATAAGGCACGCCCAAATACAAAAGCATATCGGCAAAGCCCATAACGCCAAGGCCTATTTTGCGTGTTTCTTTTGTAACTTCCTCTATCCTTTTAAGCGGATAGTTATTCACATCAATAACATTATCTAAAAAGTGCACGGCACTGTGAACTGTGCTTTTTAAAAGAGAGTAATCTATTTCACAGCCGTTTTCACTCGCCCTTAAAACTTTAACTAAGTTTATACTGCCCAAATTGCAGCTTTCGTAAGGTAAAAGCGGCTGCTCGCCGCAAGGGTTTGTGCTTTCAATTTCGCCTTTAGACGGCACAATATTGTCGCGGTTAAGCCTATCTAAAAATATAATGCCCGGCTCGCCGTTTTTATGCGCCGCATTAACTATCTCTTCAAAAATTTTGCGCGCATTCATTTTGCCAACAACAGTTTTTGTGCTGGGGTCTATCAAATCATAATCGCTTCCATTAAGCGCGCTTTGCATAAACACTTCTGTTATACCAATGCTTATATTAAAGTTTGTTATATCTGCATTATTGGCTTTGCAGTGAATAAACTCTTGTATATCGGGGTGGTCTACACGCAAAATGCCCATGTTTGCGCCACGGCGTGTGCCGCCTTGCTTAACAGCCTCTGTTGCGGCATTAAACACTTTCATAAAGCTAACAGGCCCACTTGCAACGCCGCCCGTTGTGTTTACACGCGCGCCGTTTTGGCGCAAACGGCTAAACGAAAAACCTGTGCCGCCGCCGCTTTTATGAATTAAAGCAGCTTGTTTCACCGCTTCAAAAATCTCTTCCATGCTATCACTAACAGGCAAAACAAAACATGCCGATAATTGCCCAAGGGGCTTTCCGGCATTCATCAATGTTGGGGAGTTTGGCAAAAAACGAAAAGACGTCATAAGCTCGTAAAACTCTTGCTGGGTAGCCATTACATTGGCGTTTTCGTCCCATAGCAAATCTGCTTTTGCAACAGCCCTCGCCACACGGGTAAACATTCCTTTTGCATCTTCAATAACATTTCCGTTTGCGTCTTTTGTAAAATATCTCGCCTTTAAAACTTTTAATGCATTTTCACTTATTGCTACCGACATTTTTTGCCTCCCATATAATGATATTATTTATTTTTTATCATTATACTACTTTTGCGGGTGTAATTGCAATAGAAAATTAATATATATAGTGGTTTTTTAAAAAAAATACAATATATATAGTGAAAATATCATTTCTAATATTAAATATGGGGCGTAAAGCCTTCGCCGAATATTTCACCGGCTTCTGTTATAACAATAAAAGCCGCAGGGTCAATTTCGCAAGCGAGTTTATGCACCGCAAAAACTTCGTTCTTATTTGCAACACATAAAAGCACTTGTTTTTCATCTTTGCTATAGGTGCCCACCGCTTTTATCAGCGTTGCTCCCCTATCTTTAATATCGGCTATAGCTTTTGCAATTTCAAAGCCCTTTGTCGTAACAATAATTGCCATTTTACCGCTTCCAAGGCCATATATAAATTTATCAATAACATATGTTGACACAATAGTTGTTATAATGCCATACAAAACAGCATCTATATTTCCAAACACCATTCCGCCTATTAGTATAATGCCGCAATCTATCAATAGAATAAGCTGCCCAAGAGATAAATGCGGGAACACTTTTTTAATAGACAACATAATGAAATCTGTTCCGCCGGTTGATGAATTTCGCATGTAAACAAGCGCAAGGCCTATGCCGATAAACACGCCCGAAAATATAGCCGCAAGTAGCGAATTTCCGCTGTAGGCAGGCAATGCAACAGCTACATAATCTGTAAAAACAAAAAGTATAAGCATCGCGCGCAATGAGCGCAGTAAGAATTTTTTGCCCACATAGCGGTAGCTGAAAATTATTATTGGTATGTTTAAAATTAATGTTAGCGTACCAACGGGAATATGAGGAAAAATATAATTAAGTATAAGCGAAACGCCCGAAACGCCGCCGGGAGCAAACTGTGCATTTTTGGCAAACGCAATAATGCCTACAGAAAACAAACAGCTACCCAATATTTCAAATATAATATCAAGAATTAGCTTCTTTGTTCCTTTATCGTTTTTCGGTTTCAGTAGTGACATAGCCGCTCCTTTAATTTCATTGCAATTTTATTATTTGCCGTAATAGGTTTTTTATGTAAAGATATAATAACAAAATTCCACTTGTTTTTCAATAATAATTTTGCTTATTACAATTTAAAAGGTGTGCTTATAAAAAGCACACCTTTTAAAGGTAGAAAATTATTATATTAAAAATTACAAGCGCTAATTGCAATTTTTAAAACTGATTTTATAGCAAAAAGCTTTAATTTTAGCTAAACCGCCATTTTGCTCCGCAGGGAAAAACTTAAGCTCGTTTATTCCCATTGCCATAGCTTGTTCCATTTCGCCCGGTGTTGCTGTTCCCGGCATGAACACTATTCCTTTATCCAAAGCATATTTCGTTATTTCAGGGTTAAAGCCGGGGCTAACCATAAACTGGCAACCGGCATTTTGCGCTCTGTCTACTTGGTCTTTCGTTAAAACAGTTCCTGCGCCAACAAGCATTTCAGGCACATTTGCAACTATTTGCTTTATAGCCTCTTCAGCCGCGTCTGTTCTAAAAGTTATCTCGGCAACGGGCAAACCGCCCTCCACAAGCGCTTTTGCCAAGGGTACCGCTTTTTCAGCTTCATTAATTGCTATAACCGGAACTATCCCTATACCATATATTTTTTGGGCTATACTGTTCATTTTTAACTCCTTGTTACTATGTATTATTTATATATTTACAACTTATATATATGCTCTCAATAATTGAAACCCCACATCATTCCACAATGTGGAATTGCGTTCCATGTTATTTCGCTTATATTATAGCCATAAAAAAAATAATGTCAACATAAATTTATTTGCTTTTTTGCACAAAATTTTTGTTTATAATTTTACATTTTAACCATAATAATTTTTTAACACAATATCGTTAAATTAGTGCGCATAATTACAATATATAATATCAAAATAAATTTTTACAAAAAATACGCATTTGAACGCTTTACAACGCCGTTTATTTTTGGTACAATTAGTCGAGGCGAGCATAAAAAACGTGCAAAAACAAAGTATATTCGGTTTAAAGCCGAATTTTGAAAAACATATTTTGCAATTACACGAATAATTTGCTTTGTGAAATTTTTAATAAAGTTCACGTTAACACACTAAAAACAGCAAAACCGTATGCAAAAAAGCTGTAAGAAATAACAACAATTAAATCGGAGGAAGAAAAATGGTTAGATCAAAACAATCTATGGACGGCAATACCGCCGCCGCGCATGTGTCGTATGCGTTTTCGGAGGTTGCCGGAATTTACCCCATTACCCCCTCCAGCCCAATGGCTGACGTGGTGGACCAATGGAGTGCGCTTGACCAAAAAAATATTTTTGGCACACAAGTTAATGTTATGGAAATGCAAAGTGAGGCCGGTGCCGCAGGTACTGTTCACGGTTCTTTAGCAGCCGGTGCACTAACAACAACATACACAGCATCGCAAGGTTTGCTGTTAATGATACCAAATATGTACAAAATAGCAGGTGAGCTTTTGCCATGTGTTTTCCACGTTTCGGCAAGAACACTTGCTAGCCATGCGCTTAGCATTTTCGGCGACCATAGTGACGTTTACGCATGTCGTCAAACAGGTTTTGCTATGCTTGCAGAAAGCAACCCCCAAGAAGTTATGGATTTAAGCGCAGTAGCTCACCTTGCTACTCTTGAAAGCCGCGTTCCTTTCTTAAACTTCTTCGATGGTTTCAGAACAAGCCACGAAATACAAAAAATTGAAGTTTGGGATTATGAAGACCTAAAAGAAATGTGCAATATGGATGCTGTTGCTGCATTCCGCAACAATTCTTTAAACCCTAATAACCCAACAACTCGCGGCTCACACCAAAACGGCGACATATTCTTCCAAAACCGTGAAGCTTGTAATAAATTCTACGAAGCAGTTCCCGGCATTGTTCAAAAATACATGGACAAAGTTAATGCTAAATTGAACACAGGTTACAAATTGTTCGAGTACTACGGCGCAAAAGACGCTGATCGCGTTATCATCTGCATGGGCTCTTTCTGCGACGTTGCCGAAGAAGTTATAGATTATATGACAGCTGCAGGCGAAAAAGTTGGTATGGTTAAAGTTCGCTTATACCGCCCATTCGCTGCTGATAAACTACTTGAGGCTATTCCTCAAAGCGCTAAAACAATTGCTGTTTTAGATAGAACAAAAGAGCCGGGCGCACTTGCAGAGCCATTGCATTTAGACGTTCTAAGCGCATTCCGCGAAGCAGACAGAGACGCTGTTATTATTGGCGGCCGCTATGGTCTTTCCAGCAAAGACACCCCTCCTTCAAGCGTATTCGCAGTGTTTGAAGAGATGAAAAAATCTTCTCCGAAACCTCGTTTCACAGTTGGTATTAACGACGATGTAACTTATTTATCACTTCCTGAAACAGATAGCCCAAATACAGCTGCACCGGGAACTATCGAGTGCAAATTCTGGGGCCTTGGCGGCGACGGTACTGTTGGCGCTAACAAAAACTCAACAAAAATCATCGGTGACCATACAGAGAAATATATCCAATCTTATTTCCAATACGACAGTAAAAAAACAGGCGGCGTTACAATAAGCCACCTTCGTTTTGGCGATAAAGCTATCCGCGCACCTTATTATGTTAACAAAGCCGATTTCGTTGCTTGCCACAACCCTTCTTATGTAATTAAGGGCTTTAAAATGGTTAACGACGTTAAGCCCGGCGGCATTTTCATGATAAACTGCCAATGGAGCGCTAAGGAATTAAACGAGCACATGCCCGCAGAAGCAAAACGCTATATTGCTGAAAACAATGTTCAACTTTACACAATAAACGCTATTGATAAAGCTATTGAAATTGGCCTTGGCAAACGCACAAACACAATTCTACAAAGCGCTTTCTTCGCTCTTGCTAATGTTCTTCCTCGTGAAGATGCACTTCGCTTCATGAAAGAAGCTGCTTATAAATCATTCAGCAAAAAAGGCGATGCAATTGTTGAAATGAACTATAAAGCTATTGATGCCGGCTTTGACGCTTATGTTAAAATTGACGTTCCTGCCGACTGGAAAGCTGCCCAAGACACTCCTGTTAAAACAGAGCTAAAAGGCAATGCTAAAACAGTTAAAATGGTAGAAAACTTGCTTGATCCTATTGCTAAAAACGTTGGTGACAGCCTACCAGTTTCAGCTTTCACAGAGCATGTAAACGGCGAATTTGCACAAGGCGCATCAGCTTATGAAAAACGCGGTGTTGCTGTTAGCATTCCAAACTGGATTGTTGATAAGTGCATACAATGTAACCAATGCGCTTATGTTTGCCCACATGCCACAATTCGCCCCTACGCTTTAACAGCAGACGAAAAAGCTAAAGCGCCTTCTTGCATGAAATCTAAGAAAATGAACGGCAAAGGCTGTGAAGACTATGATTTCACACTTGCTATTTCACCTATGGATTGTATGGGCTGTGGCGTTTGTGCACAAGTTTGCCCTGCACAAGCACTTGTTATGGAAAGCCAAGAAGCTCAGTTAGACCAACAAGATGCATTTGATTACTGTGTTGCAAATATTGATAAAAAGGCTAATATGCCTGCACAAACAACAGTTAAAGGTAGCCAATTCAACCAACCATTGTTAGAGTTCTCGGGCTCTTGCGCAGGCTGTGCTGAAACAAGCTATGCTCGCTTAATAACACAACTTTTCGGCGAAAGAATGTTCATTTCAAACGCTACAGGTTGTTCATCAATTTGGGGCGGCCCTGCTGCTGCAAGCCCATATACAAGAAACAGGCTATCAGGCCGTGGCCCGGCTTGGGCAAACAGCCTGTTTGAAGATAATGCAGAGCACGGCTTTGGCATGTATTTAGGCCAAAAAGCATTGCGCGATAACTTAATTGAAAAAGTTAAAGAGCTTGCAAGCACCGCAAGCGATGCAGGCATTAAAGCTGCTGCAGAGCAATATATCGCTACAATTGCAAACGGCGACGAAAACCTTGTTGCAAGTGACGCTTTAGTTGCTGCAATTGGCACAAACCCCAAAGAAGAGCTATGCAAAGAAATTATAGACAAAAAACAATTCCTTGCTAAGAAATCTGTTTGGATATTCGGTGGCGACGGTTGGGCTTATGATATCGGCTTTGGCGGCCTTGACCATGTTCTTGCTGCAGGCGAAGATGTAAACATTATGGTATTCGATACAGAAGTTTACTCTAACACAGGCGGCCAAGCATCTAAAGCCAGCCAAATTGGCCAAGTTGCACAATTTGCCGCTGCAGGTAAAGGCATAGGCAAGAAGAGCCTTTCTGAAATTGCAATGAGCTACGGCTATGTTTATGTAGCACAAATTGCTATGGGCGCTAACCAAAAACAAACGCTAGATGCTATTCTTGAAGCTGAAAGCTATCCCGGCCCATCACTAATTATCGGCTACTCACCTTGTGAAATGCACGGTATTAAAGGCGGCATGACAAATTGCCAACTAGAGATGAAAAATGCTGTTGCAGCAGGCTACTGGAATATGTTCCGCTTTGACCCACGCAAAAAAACAGAGGGCAAAAACCCATTCACAATGGACAGCAAAGCACCTACTGCAAGCTATGAAGAGTTCATTAATAATGAAACTCGCTACAGCCGTTTAGTGCGTGCGTTCCCGGATAGAGCTGAAATGTTATTTGAAAAAGCAGCAAATGTTGCACAAGACAAATACGAGTATCTATCTCGCTTAGCAGAACTTTATAAATAATTTTATATTGTAGCATAATTAAAAACCGCTTAAAAAGCAATGCTTTTTAAGCGGTTTTAATTTGTATTATATAAGGCACGAATATAATATAAATTGGCATGTGGGGCATCCTTGCCCTGCGCCATAGAATAAGATATGAATAATCGAAGCAAAGCGAAGATTATTTATATTATGCGTACTTTTCACTAAATTCACCCTGTAAAAAACATAGCAAACTTATAAATACACTTATATAGGATAAGGTAACTTTTAATTTAGCTTTCTTTAGCACCATTAGCAGGTGTAAGACGAAAAAGCTGTCATTAAGTATTGTTCTTTTTTGGCTGTACAGATGCTTATGGTGCGTATCTTAGCAGTAATCGTTTAGGGGTCCGGGGGCGCCGCTCGCCAAGAGCCGCCTGTCGGCGGTTGCTCGCCGGCATTAGCACTGCGGTGCGTCATCGAAACCCCCGGCGCTTTTGTTACTTTTCACGCTGAAAAGTAAAAGCTCACAAGCAAGCATGCTTTAAGCCTAGAATAAAGAAAAATCAATTCATCTCTTCGTTCAAAATAAGCGAAGCGCAGATTATTTATATAATTATTTAAAGCTTATAAATAACACGGGCACATTAACACATATAAACGCAGTTTAACAATGCAAGCATCAATTTGTAAAAACGCATTTAAAAAGCAAGTTCAAAAAACATAATATTTGCATTTTAGCTTAAAAAATTGTATAATATAATTTGTATACCTTGTTAAAATAAAATTACCATTATATTTGCTTTCAATAAATTATTTGCAAAATAATTATATAATTAAATGTATGAAAGGATTGTTTTTATGAAAGTGCCAATTTTACCTTCTATATTATCTGCAAATTTTGCAGCACTTGGAGAGGATTGCAAAAAAACAATGGATTGCGGCGTAAAAGAGTTCCATTTTGATGTTATGGACGGGCATTTTGTGCCTAATTTAACCATAGGAGCACCTGTTCTTTCTTCGCTTAAAAAATATTTACCAAACGCAGTTTATGATGTTCACCTTATGGTAACACACCCTTTAAATTATATTGAAGCCTTTGCTAAAGCGGGCGCAAACTGGATAACATTCCACTGTGAAAGTGAAAGCGACCCTATAAAAACAATAGACGCTATACGCAAAAGCGGCGTTCTTGTTGGCGTATCTATTAAACCGTCAACGCCGCCACAAGCAATTTTACCATTGCTGGATAAAGTAGATTTAGTTTTGATAATGTCGGTAGAGCCCGGCTTTGGAGGGCAAGAATTCTTACCGTCTGCCCTTGAAAAAATAACATTTCTTCGCAAAGAAGCAAGCAGCCGCGAGCTACATTCACTTCGCATAGAAGTAGACGGCGGCATAAACGCAAAAACAGCGGCGCTTTGTGTTAAAGCAGGCGCAAACGCTCTTGTAGCCGGTAGCAGTATTTTCAGTGCACCCAGCTATGAGCAAGCTATAAACGAGCTTAAAGAGGCTGCGAATCAGGCACTTAATTCTTAGCCGTTAGTGACTAATACAAACTCGCCTATTTCATGCAAATTTTGCGGAATACTACGTTATCCTCACTCGCAATACAGCAAGTATTCCTCGTTCGTCTGCCTTGCCTACCACAAAATTTTTATACAATAGGTTCGCAGAATTTTTTATAACGCCAAAAGTTCTAAAACCAGAAAGTGTGCCGATGTAAGGCTTTCGCCTTACGAGGTGCACTGCCGCAGTTATTGGGCTTTTGTCTAAATAAAAAACGTGTTCGAATTAGTTACTTACGGCTCAATATAATGCACGCCAAAAAATGTAAACGGAGAAATTTATGCCTAAAGATACAATTATACTTCCACGCCACCCTGCCGGCGCAACATATACAGATTATATTTTTATGACAATACCTCTTTACGGCTTTAGCATTTACATGTATGGTTTTCGCGTGTTAATGCTTGCACTTATAGCTGTTATAACAGCTAATTTAGCTGATAGGGCTATAAGCGCAATAAGGCGTATGCAAAGGGACAAAACCGAAATTAGCAGCATAGCTTTTGCGCTAATTGTCACTTTAATGTTGCCCGCTAATATACCTTATTATATAGCAGTTGTCACTGTACTTTTCACTGTGCTTATTGGCAAAGCTGCTTTCGGCGGCTATGGCTTTTATGTTTTTTCCCCTGTTGCGGTTGGATTTTGCATATCGGCAATAAGCTGGCCCACACAAGTATTTAGCTATGTGCAAACTAATAGCACACCCTCTCTTTTCCAAACAATAATTGCACAATTAAGCCCCGGTGTTTTAACCGTTTTAAAAGCCGGTGGGCGCCCTGCACTAAGCAATTTAGATTTGCTTTTAGGCAACTACCCCTCACCCATAGGCACAAGCGCATTTTTAGTGCTTATTGCCTGTGCGGCCTTTTTGTGGATGAAAAAGCGCATTACATTATACTTACCTTTAATATATATATCTGTTTGTGCTTTAATTGCATTTTTGTTCCCACGCATTGGCGGCTTTAGCAATTCTTGGAGCATAGAAAGCATGACATTACGCCTTTCTTCGGTTTATTTTGAATTGCTTGGAGGCATTATAATTTTTGCGGCTATTTTCCTTTTAAATGATGAAATTTTGCTTCCGAAGCGGCTTGATGCGCGAATTATCTACGCCATTTTGTTTGGCATTTTAACTATGCTTTTCCGCTATTTTGGTTTTTACGATATAGGAACTTGCTTTGCTTTAATTTGCACAAATGTATTTTCTTTAGCCCTTGATAGGTTGATGTCGCACATATTCGCTAAAACATTCAAGCAGCGCATTAAAGTAAAACCCGCTGTACCAAGCAGTTTGGAGGGCAAAAAATGAGCGAACAAAATAAAAACGCGCTTGAAAATGATACAATAAATAGCGCACAAAACACAAATTCACATAATACAATATCTAATAGCAAGCCTACGCTTACACAGGCTGCAAGCTCGCAAATTTCAAGCGCACAAAGTAAGCCCATGCCTACTGCACAGGAAAACCCTCAAAGCCCAGAGCCTCAAAGCGAAAGCATTAAAAGCAGCGCCGAAACTGATAAGCCCGATTATATTATAGCACTAGAGAGAAAAATTAGGCGCGAGCGCATTTTATTAAACAACCCTGTTATAATGCAAGGTTTAGGCCTTTCTGTCTTATTGGTTGCATGCCGCAGTGGGCAAAGCGCGCTTGTTTTAAGCGTTGCCGCTTTTTTACTTTTAATGCCCACACGCTTTTTATCAAGTATTCTGTGCCTTCGTATGCCAGCGCGTTTTAGAGGTGTAATGTATGCCCTTAGCAGTGGCATTGTATTTATAGGTGTTTACTATATAATTAGGCTTTTATTTTCAAGTGCAAATATAGTTCAAGTTGGGCTTTATTTACCACTTTTGGTCATGGACCCAATTATTTTAAAGCGCTATGAAAATGTTATACCCGAGCCGCCGATAAAAGCTATAAAAAAAGGCCTTACAACCTCTGCAGGCTTTGTTCTTGTTTTGATGTGCACAGGTATTTTAAGGGAATTTCTAGGCACAGGAACATTTTTTACAATACCGGTTATAGCTAATGCACCCTTGCCCATTGCAGCGCTTCCTGTTGGCGGTTTCATTGTTTTAGCTATTTTAATGGCTGTGTGGCGAAGCATTGCCACCATTATTAAACGCTATTTACACGAAGGACAATTCGTTGCAAACGAGAAATTTTAGCATAATATACATTCATATTAATTTAATGAATAAAAGAACAGGAGTTGTTTTACATAGATAACATAAGAGAAGTTTTTGATGCGATATTCATTTTTATTAGCTACTCTTTTATTGCTGTTTTTACCCAAAACGCTGTATTAGGGCGCGCGCTTGGCATTAGCAGGCTTGTTAAAATTGCACAAGATAGCGAAAACGGCAAAGTATTTTGCACTTTATTGTGTGTGGTACAGCTTATTTGCACGCCCCTTTCTTATTTTGCATTCGAGCTTTTTGATGAGAGCTTTTTATATTTAGATTACATAAGGCCGCTTGTTTTAGTTGTGTGTGTAGGCATAACATTCTTGTTTTTATTAATAGCTTTAGCTGCGGTTTTACAGCCGGAAACTTCATCTTATGTTCTCGGTTTCTTGCCTGCCGCATGCTTCAACTCGTGTATTTTGGGCACATTGTTAATAAACTCTATACAAGGTTTTAGCTTTGCGCAAACCATGGGTTTTGCACTTGGTAGCGGCATAGGTTATTCCGCAGTTTTGTTTTTGCTTAAGCTTGGCGAAGAGCGCATACAAAACATAGCTGTGCCAAATGCCCTAAAAGGCCTACCAATAAATTTAATTTACCTTGCAATACTTTCACTTGTAATTTACGGCATAAACGGCAATATGCTTTCATTCTAATTTACAAGCTATTATCTTTCACCCTTTTTTCACAACAATATGCATTTTTTTTCATAATTGAAATATATAATTAAACCATGGCAATAAATTTATAGGTTTTCAAATATATTTGCTTTAGGTGAAACCGCAAATGAATTTATTAAAAGCAAAGCTAATTTAAAACAGCTTTGCACCATATGCCAAAAGAACAGGAGTATTTTATTATGAACAACAATAACAGCAACCAAAATAATCAAGATTACAATTATTCAGATTTATATAATAATATATCAAATCGAAATAACACTATGGCACCTGATAATCATAGCGGGCAATATTCCTATTCACCCGGGCAAGTACCCCACGCTGTGAGTTATGGAAATTACGCTCAGCCCATGGGCGACGCACCAAAAAAACAAAAACGCGAGGGCAAAGGTAAAAAAGTTATCTCCTTTATTTTGGCAACAATTTTCTTCGCCGGCATAAGTGTTGGCGGCGGATATGTTGGCAGCCTTTTAGCTAATAACGGCCAAACAGGCTCTACAATAATTAACCAAACTATAACAGACGGCACACAAAGTGGCGCTGTTGCTACCGCAAACAGCGAGTTGTCTGTATCTGAAGTAGCAAGCATTGCTTCACCAAGCGTTGTTGAAATTATGACAGAGCAAGCTGTTTTAAACCCTGTTTTCGGCCAATATGTTGCCGATGGCGCAGGTAGCGGCGTTATAATTTCAAGCGATGGCTACATTATAACAAATGCCCACGTTATAGAGGGCGCACAGCAAATTAAAGTAACTTTAAGCGATAAAACCGAGTACATTGCCCAGGTTATAGGCCAAGATGTTATGACAGATTTGGCAGTGCTCAAAATAGATGCAACAGGCCTTCCTGCCGCAACTTTAGGCTCATCTGATAGTTTAGTGGTAGGCGATTTTGCACTGGCAGTTGGCAACCCCTTGGGCACATTGGGCGGCACGGTAACAGATGGCATTATATCTGCGCTTGACCGTGAAATTTATGTGGAAGGCCAAGAGCTTACACTGCTTCAAACAAATGCAGCGGTTAGCCCCGGTAACTCGGGCGGCGGCTTATTTAACTCTCGCGGGGAGCTTATAGGCATAGTTACGGCAAAATCCGGCGATACAGAGGCCGAGGGCCTAGGCTTTGCAATACCAATTGACAATGCCCTTGAAATAGCCACCGAGCTTATGGATAACGGCTATGTTACAGGTAGGCCTGCAATGGGAATTACCGTGGCACAAATAAGCGACGAGCAAACTGCAATGCAATATGGTGTTAACCGCTATGGCGTTTACATTATATCTGTAAACGAGGGTAGTGGCGCACAGGCAGCAGGCCTTGCTACTATGGATTTAATTATCGGCATTGACGACATAGCTGTTTCCTCTTCAACCGATTTAACAGATTACCTCGAAACAAAAGAGGTTGGCGATGAAGTTCAACTTCAAATTGTGCGCGAAGATAAAATACTTGCCGTAAACGTTACATTGCAAGAGCGCAGCGCAACCGCAGATGCAGATGCCAACGCAGATGCAGAAGAATTTTTCGGCGGTGGCGATGGCTCAGGCGATTTGTTTGGCGAAGGTGATTTATTTGGCGAGGGCGATTTAGGTGACCTTTTCGGTGAATAATAACTGCAAACTGTAATAATATATAAATTTTGGGCAAATTTAATTTGCCCAAAATTCAATTTACAAACTTGTAAATAAAGTCCTGAAAACATTTAACAGCAAAAAACGGGTTATCTCCATTGGTATAAATAACAAATAGAAAAACAAAAAAATTAATACGAAAGTGTGATATAAAATTGGCAAGTGCTCGCTATACTTTAAATATAAAGCATGAAGAATCTGAACCTGAAAAAATATATACAAAAAAAGAGAAATTTGCTAA
This sequence comes from uncultured Bacteroides sp., assembly GCA_964369565.1. Classification (GTDB taxonomy): domain Bacteria; phylum Bacillota; class Clostridia; order Oscillospirales; family Ruminococcaceae; genus Ruthenibacterium. Next base: position 15,747 of record CAYJEU010000029.1, read on the forward strand.
TTTTTGGCACTATCACAAATATATAATTTTAGGGGCAATCGCCGCACTTATATTAATTGTGTTTTTTATAGTAGATGTATTATCGGTTGTTGAGCCTGATTATAGCATCGGCATTTTAAACCACTCCTCTTTACCGATAGAGGCTATAGATGCCCTAACAGCAGAGCTTGAACTTCAAGCAGACGATTTAAACGGCGATGGCGTAGTTAAAGTTTTTGTAAACCAATACACTTTGGCCCAGCCGTCAACTGCTTCAAACTCAGAGCAAACTAGTGATACTTCAAAAGCAAGCTCAGATTATGTAGACCCGAGTGTTCAAATGGCAAGTGTAACAAAATTTATAGTAGATTTGCAAGAGGGCACCAGCATTATTTTCTTAACAAACGATGCTCAAAGCTTTGAAGCACAATATGGCATTTTTGCATATAACGACGGTTCAACCCCACCTGAGCAAGCGCAGATAAATTATGACGAGCTTGGCGTTTTATGGCAAAACAGCACCACGCTAAGTTCTTTTGAGGGCGAGTTTGTCGATGTTTTACAAAATACTTACTCTTTGCAAGATGCCTTTAGCGATTACACCATAATGCTACGTTCTTTTTATGGCACTGCCATAGAAAAAGATGACGATATATTGCCATATTATAACGCAAGTATCGATTTGTTCAATAAACTAATTCAATAAATTTATTTCTACTTTTCTTTTTCTAACAAGAATTCTATAATAATAAAAAAGCTGCGGCGAAATTTCAGTATTTCGCCGCAGCTTTTTTATTAAATTTAATCTGTAGGGCTATCGCCAGCAACTTCTTGTGTTGCCTCAGGCGTTATAATTTCTTCATTATCTACCGCTTCCACATTTTGTGCCATATCTTCGCCGTCTGTAACAACAATAACTTCCGTTCCGCTTGCAAAATTCTCATTTGCCTCTATTTCCTCTTGAGTTAATGGCGCCCCCGCCTGCTCTGCACTCTCAAGCGGCAAAACCTCTCCCGATGGCTTTTGCAAAATATACGCACCCACCGGCTTATTCTCTTGCACTAAAACTATCGCATAACTTTTCACTTCCTCTGTGCTTTGCGAGGGTACCAAAAGCGCCCATTTATCAACTTGCTTGCCTTTGCTTTTTTCAAGCGTTAAGCCGCTTTGCTCTATAACCTCATTAAAGGCATCAAAGCTTTCGTCCCACTTTTGGGGAACTGTAACGCTTGTAACTGTTGCTGTTGCTAAATCTGCCTGCACGCCAAAGCCTTGCAAGAATGTTACTAAATCTTGTGCGCTTGAAAGCGGTGTATCAAGCCCCAGTGCAACTTCGCTACTGCTCTCGTCATCGTTAAAAAACAACGAATTAACGCCAAATATTGCAATTGTGAGAAGCGCTACACACATCGAAATTACACCCGCTTTTTTTAACCCTTTTTTCCTTAATGTCATTACAAACACAAAACCATCCTCCTCATTAATAATTATTTCGCCATTATTTTAATCAATATACAAAGCCGCATATTGCATTTTAAGGGCAATTAATTATGCTCATATTGAAATGTATGTGTGCTTTGTTTTTTTTATGCATACTAATTTTATGCGTTTTCTATAGCTGTTTTACTTTTTGCAAATGTATTTATTTTTTTGTTTTTTTGAAAACGCCTATAAAAAATAATATGGAAAAAAGGCTTATAGTATGGTATAATATATTTTATATGTAGCAAAAAAAGGCACAGGAGCTGAAAACATGGATAACTTAACCACAGTGCGCAATAAAATTGATGAAATAGACAAAGAAATGGCAAAGCTGTTTTGCGAGCGTATGCAAGCGGTGCAAGAGGTTTTGCAGTATAAAAAACAGCACAATTTACCTGTTTTAGATGCCTCTCGCGAGCAAGAAGTTATAAGCAAAAACATACAGCGCTTGCCCAATAAAAATTACGAAAATTATTATAAAAGCTTCATAGAAAAAACCATGGAGGTTTCGCGCGCAATGCAAAGCGAAATGCTTTGCAAAAACACTATAGCATACCAAGGAGCAAAGGGTGCATTTTCACATATGGCGGCCCAGAATTTATTTGAGCACGGCAATTTAAAGCCCTATGCAACTTTTGAAGATGTGTTTACAGCCGTTATTAACGGCAAAGCCCAAAAAGGCGTTTTGCCTTTTGAAAACAGCACGGCGGGAGATGTTAGCGATGTGCTTGATTTATGCTTTGCAAACGAGCAAATAGCCGTTAGCGCAACTTACGATTTACCAATAAGCCAAAATTTACTTTGCGTTAAAGGCGCAAAACTAAGCGATATAAAAACAGTTTTTTCCCACACTCAAGCATTGCAACAAAGCCGCGATTTTTTGCAAAAGCTTAATTTAAAAACAGCTGAAATGCCAAACACCGCTTTTGCTGCAAAATACGTTTTCGAGCAAAACGATAAAAGCCTTGCTGCAATTGCCGGCAAAACCACAGCTGCCCTTTACGGCCTTGATGTACTTGCAAGCGACGTTAACAGCAGCAAAAACAACACAACGCGCTTTATTGTTATAGAGCGAAAGCTCGCAAACAGTGCACAAAATAGCGAAAACGCTATAGCTAATAGCGCAAATTCAGCGCAAGAGCAAAGTGAGCGTATTGTTGCTAGTGCTGCGCAAAACTGCGAGGGTGCTAATGAAGAAAAGCACTTTAGCCTTTTGTTTACGGTTTCTCACAAAGCAGGTAGCTTGGCAAAAGTTTTAGCAGAAATTGCACAGCGCGGCTATAATATGGATTGCATTAAAAGCCGCCCAATGCCCAATGTAAACTGGGCTTATTACTTTTATACAGAGCTGTTAGGCGGCCCATGCGATGAACTTATAAACGCCCTTAAAGAACATTGCAACACTGTTAGAATTTTAGGCGTTTACGATAATAAAAAGGGTTAATTGCCATTTAGTGCTGTAGCCGTTAATTAGCAATTTAAGCGGCTAAGCCTTAGGCTTAACAAATGCTAAGCAACCACAAAACAACTACCGAAAACGGAGCATTATATGAAACTTACAATGAATTTAGGCGAGCGCAGCTATGATATTATAATAAAAAGAGATGCCCTAAAACGGCTTGGCGCATTGATTAATATTGACCGAAAAGCGCTTATTGTAAGCGATGAAGGCGTTCCGCCACAATATATAGACACTGTTTTAAGCCAGTGCAAACAAGGCTATGCCGCAATAGTGCAGCAAGGTGAACAAAGCAAAAGTATTGAATGTTTCGAGCGCCTTTTAAGCATTATGCATAAATACAATTTCAGCAGAAATGATGTTGTTATTGCAGTTGGCGGCGGCGTTGTGGGCGACCTTGCAGGCTTTGCCGCAAGCGCATATATGCGTGGTATAGATTTTATCAACTGCCCAACCACAACACTTTCGCAAATAGATAGCTCAATTGGCGGCAAAGTGGGCATAAATTTATGCGATACAAAAAACATTGTGGGTGCTTTTCACCAGCCGCGCATTGTTTTAATAGACCCAAACTGCCTTTCAACTTTAAGCGAGCGCCATTATAGCGCAGGCCTTGCAGAGGCTGTAAAAGCAGGTTTAATTGCCGACTCAGAGCTTTTCAGCTTTTTTGAAACGGGCGATGCCAAAGAAAATATAGAACATGTTTTACACCGTGCACTATTAGTAAAAAAGCACATAGTAGAGCAAGACGAGCGTGAAACAGGCCCTCGTGCACTTTTAAATTTAGGGCACACTATAGGGCACGCAATAGAAGTTAGCGGCAATTATTACCACGGCGAGGCTGTGGCTTTGGGCACGCTTTTAATGATAGACAGTGAAAAACTAAAGCAAAGAACCGTTGATATATTCAAAAAGCTGAATTTACCTTGCGAGCTTAAATACAGTGGCGATGAAATATTTGAAAAGGCATTGCACGATAAAAAAGCAACCGACAGCTATATTAAAATTGTGCGTGTCGCAAAAGAAGGCGAAGCATACTTAAAGAAAGTTAGCAAAGAAGAGCTTAGAAAAATTATCGGCGAGGGCGTTTAGATTTTACATATTAACTTTTAGCTATTAGTTTTTAGCTTTACCGCTTTTCCTTACTTGTTTTTACCGTTAAGCTTAGGCGGCGTTTTTTAAAAAGCAAAAAAAGAAAAGCAGAATTTATAATTAGAACGAAGTTGCAAAATATTTAAGCTAAAGAATATAAAAACGCAAACCAATTACTAATAACTAACCTGTGGAGGTATTATGAGAGACAGCTTTGGAAACGCTATAAGCGTTACTGTTTTTGGCGAGAGCCACGGCGCAGCAATAGGCGGCGTTGTTTGTGGGCTTTGCGCCGGTGTTAAAATAGATGAAGCATTCATAAAAGCGCAAATGCAAAAAAGGCGCGCTGTGGGTAAAATTTCAACGCCACGCACAGAGGCAGATGAAGTTATTATTTTATCCGGCGTTAAGGACGGTTTTGCCACAGGTAGCGCTATAAGCTTTAATATACTAAACACAAACACAAACAGCTCTCATTATAAAAAGACGCAAAATTTACTTCGCCCCGGCCATGCAGATTTTACAGCGCACGCTAAATACAAAGGTTTTCAAGACGAGCGCGGCGGCGGGCATTTCAGCGGTAGGCTAACAGCGCCTTTAGTTGCCGCCGGCAGTATGTTTTTGCATTTATTGCAGCAAAAGGGCATATTGATAGAAACCCAAATAAAGCGCTGCGCCGGCATAAACGACGATAGTTTTTCAAGCGATGAACAAGAGCTTAAAAACCAAATTATGCACTTACAAAACAGCAGTTTTGGCACATTAAGCGAAAATGCAAAACTAAATATGATAGCAGAAATTGAAAAGGCTGCTAGCGAGGGCGATAGCGTTGGTGGCATACTGCAAACTGTTATAACAGGCCTGCCAAGCGGCCTTGGCGAGCCTATGTTTTCAAGCTTTGAAAGCGAAATTGCACACATTTTATTTAGCATACCCGCACTTAAGGGCGTAAGCTTTGGCGCAGGCTTTGGTTTTGCCGATATGCGCGCAAGCGAGGCAAACGATGCCTTTTACATGAGCGGCGATAATATAAAAACAAAAACAAACAACAATGGCGGCATTAACGGCGGCATAACAAATGCGATGCCTGTAATTATAAACAGCGTTATAAAACCCACACCCAGCATATTTAAAAAGCAAGATACCGTGGATTTTGCAAGCAAAACAAACGCCCAGCTTCAAATAGAGGGCAGGCACGACCCTTGCATTGTGCACCGTGCGCGCGTTGTTCAAACTTGCGCTTGCGCAATAGCTGTTGCAGATTTATGCAACATGGCCTTTGGCACATCTTGGCAGGAGGACAAAGCATGGAATACGGGCTTATAGGCAAAACATTAAAGCACAGCTTTTCAAAGCCAATTCATGAAAAACTGTGCTCTTACAACTATATATTAAAGGAATTGCCAACGCAATTTTTATTTGAAAACTTTATGCAAGATGCCAATTTCAAAGCCATAAATGTTACAATACCTTATAAGCAAAGCGTTATAACCTATTGCTCGGTTATAGATAAACACGCCCAGCAAATTGGCGCAGTTAACACTATTGTAAACAAAAACGGCGTTTTGCACGGCTACAATACAGATTATGCCGGCTTTTCATATATGGCAAAATGTGCAAATGTAAGTTTTGAAAATAAAACAGTGTTAATTTTAGGCACAGGCGGCACCCAGCGCACAGTATTAGCTGTTGCAAAAGAAGAAAAAGCTAAAAAAATTTACATTGCAGGGCGCAAAAACAAAAGCCATTTAAACCAAGATAATTTTGTTTTTACAGATTACGATGAAATTAAAAAGCTTATAGATATTGACATAATAGTGAACACAACCCCTGTGGGCATGTATCCAAATAACTCGCAAACGCCGTTAGATTTACTGCACAAACCCGACGGTGAACACTATATCTACCCGAATTTACAAGCGGTTTTAGACGTTATATATAACCCGCAAACAACCGCTTTAATCCTGCAAGCCAGGCAAAGGGGCCTTATTGCCGCAAACGGGCTTAGCATGCTTGTGGCACAGGCGAAGTATGCGGCTGAAATTTTCACGGGCATGGTAATTAACGATGAAGAAATTAGAATGTGCGAGAAATTCCTAAGTGCTAAAATGGCGAATATAGTGCTTGTTGGCATGCCGGGCAGTGGGAAATCGCATATTGCACATTTGCTTGCAAGCTCGCTTAAAAGGCCGTATGTAGATATTGACGCGCATTGTGTTGAGCGCGCAGGCATGAGCATAGCCGAGCTTTTTGAGCAAAGCGGCGAAGAGGCTTTTCGCAATTTAGAAAGCGAAGTTTGCCAAGAACTTAGCCGCCAAACGGGCACTGTAATAGCTACGGGCGGCGGAACAATATTGCGAAAAAGCAATGTTGATGCCCTTATGCAAAACGGCATTATAATTTATATAAACAGGCCGCTTGAGCATTTACAAAAAGGCAAAGGGCGCCCTCTTAGCACAGATTCAAGCGCCCTTTTAGCCCTTTATGAAAAGCGCGCGCCTATTTACGAAAGCATTGCCAATATAACAATAGATAATAGCATTTCAGCGCAAAAAGCGGCAAAAGATTGCGAGGAGGCTTTTAATGAATTTACTTATAATAAACGGCCCTAATTTAAACATGCTCGGAATAAGAGAGCCTGAAATATACGGCAGTTTAACTTATGAACAGCTTGAGAGCTTTATTATTGAAGAGGGCAAAAAACTTGGCATAACAGCGCATATTTACCAAAGCAATTACGAGGGTGACATTGTGCAAAAAATTCAAAGTGCGCTTGGCAAATATGACGGCATAGTTATAAACCCCGCCGCATATACCCACACAAGCATTGCTATTTTAGACGCACTTAAAGCGGTAAACTTACCTGCCGCCGAGGTGCATTTAAGCGATATAACAAAGCGTGAGGCCTTTAGGCAAATATCTTATGCCGGCATGGCGTGTAAATGGCATTTTATAGGCGAGGGCAAACACGGCTATGTTAGCGCTATGAAAGCTTTTATGGGTTAGCCAATCCAATGTAATCCAAACCCGCCTAAAAGCGCGTAAATTGCACATAGTAAAAACTTCCATTAAAATATACGTTTTTTAAAGCTATTTACGCTGTGCACAAAAAAAAGAAATTATTATGCATTTAACGCTAATAATAACTTTTAAGTTTTTATAATATATTACAAAGCACAAAACATAAACTACAGCAAAACAGGAAAGGGAAAACAAAATGATTATAAGCACAAAAAAAGGTACTCCACAAGTAGAAATTGATAAAATTAAAGCCGAGTTTGAATTACAAGGGCTTGCCGTAACCATTATACAAGGTACAGATTACTATGTATTCGGCCTTGTTGGCGACACCACCGTTATAGACGACGACCATGTGCGTGCAAACCCCTTTGTTGATAATGTGCGCCGTGTGAGCGAGCCGTTCAAAAAAGCAAACCGCCTTTTCCACGAGCAAGATAGCATTATAAACGTTGGCGGCATACCTGTTGGCGGCGATAGCGATATTGTTATTATAGGCGGCCCTTGCAGCATTGAGGGCCACGAGCACACAATTGATATTGCAAAACAAGTTAAAAGTGCAGGTGCTTGCATGCTAAGAGGCGGCGCCTACAAGCCCAGAACAAGCCCTTATGCATACCAAGGCATGGGCACCCAGGGCATAATTGCTATGGCAAATGCCAGAGATATAACAGGCCTTCCTATTGTTAGCGAGCTTATGAGCGAAGAGGCAATTGACGAGTTTGAACAATATGTAGACCTCGTTCAAATTGGCGCAAGGAATATGCAAAACTTCCAGCTTTTAAAAGCTGTTGGTAAAATGACAAAGCCTATTTTATTAAAGCGCGGCCTTGCCAGCACAATAGAAGAATGGATTATGAGCGCAGAGTACATTATGGCAGGCGGCAATGAGAATATCATTCTATGCGAAAGGGGTATTCGCACTTTTGAAAAATACACGCGCAACACATTGGATTTATCTGTTGTGCCCATCATAAAAGAGAAAACCCACTTACCTATAATTATTGACCCAAGCCACGCAACGGGCAATTACAGGTATGTTCACAGCATGTCGCTTGCGGCTATTGCAGCCGGTGCCGACGGCCTTATAATTGAAGTGCACCAAAACCCTGAAAAAGCACTTAGTGACGGCGCCCAAACTTTGCGCCCCGATAAATTTGAAGCAACAGTAAATAATTGCCGTGATATAGCAAAAATTATAGGCAGAGATATTAGAAAAATGTAAAAAGCATACCATTTTCAACTGCAAAATTCCACTTAGAGCACATTTGCATTTTATAAACTTTCATGCTAATTTAAAAGCACCCTTTATTTTAGCCGTTAGGGAGTAATCCGAACACGCCTATTTTGGCAAATT
>CAYJEU010000030.1:0-23684 GCA_964369565.1 uncultured Bacteroides sp.
ACTCGCAACCCCCGGCGCTTTTGCTTCTTTTCACGCTGAAAAGAAGGGCGAACCACAAAACTTAACCCTAAAAACTAAATAAATAACAAGGCACAAACCTAGCCAAAAAACCAAATCACAAGCTTAGCGAAAAGAAAAAATATAAAAGCAAACCTAAATAAAACAAAAAAGCTTTCACTTACGCTTTTCGCTCCTCGCTTATATTTGCAAGCGCTTTTGCCAAAATAAACCACTCGGCTTCTCGCATAACTCGCTCTTGCAAAATTTCGGGCGTGTCGCCCTGTTTTACTTCAACAGCTTTTTGCAGAATAATTTCGCCGCCGTCGGGTATTTCGTTCACAAAATGCACAGTGGCACCCGTAACTTTAACGCCCTTTTCAAGCGCGGCTTTGTGCACCCTTAGGCCGTAAAAACCTTCGCCGCAAAAGCTTGGAATTAAGCTTGGGTGTACATTTATTATGCTTTTTGGAAACGCATTTATGAAACCCTCGCCCAAAATACACATAAAACCCGCAAGCACAACAAACTCAATATCGTTTTCTTTTAATATATCAATTAGCGCTAAATCAAAATCTGCGCCGTTTTTGTAATTTTTGCGCGTTACAACGGCTGTTTTAATATTTGCATTCTGCGCCCTTTGCAGCGCAAAAGCGCTTTCGTTGCTACTTACAACAAGGCTTAAACTTGCAAAAGGCAACTGCCCTGCGTTTTTTGCATCAATTAAAGCTTGCAAATTTGTGCCGCCGCCGCTAACTAAAACCGCTGTTTTTAGCACAAAGTCACGCCCTTTTCGCTGCTTGCAATCTCGCCTAAGATATAAGCGTTTTCTTCACCGTTTTCAGCTAAAATTTTAAGCGCTTTTTCCTCGGTGCCTTTTTTAACAATTAAAACCATGCCAACGCCCATGTTAAACGTGTTAAACATATCGCGCTCGGGCACATTGCCCTCTTTTTGTATTAAATTAAATATAGGCAAAACCCGAATATCGCTCTTTTTAATTTTAGCGTTAAAACCATCGGCAAGCGCCCTTGGTATATTCTCGTAAAAGCCGCCGCCTGTAATATGGCTTACAGCGCAAACTTCAACGCCGCTGTTTTCCTCTAAAAGCGCAAGCACGGGCTTAACATATATTTTTGTTGGCGTTATTAAATTTTCGCCCAAAGCTTCGCCGCCTAGCTCTTCATATTTCTTGTGTAAATCGCCCTGTTCAAGGTTGAAAATTTTACGCACAAGAGAAAAGCCGTTAGAGTGCACACCCGAGGATGGCAACGCAATAATTACATCGCCCTCGCGCATATTATCGCTGCTAATAATGCGGCTTTTATCCACAACGCCAACGGTGAAGCCGGCTAAATCGTATTCATCCTCGGGGTAAAAGCCGGGCATCTCGGCAGTTTCGCCGCCAATTAGCGAAGCGCCGCTTTGCACACAGCCCTCTGCAATACCCTCTACAATTTTCTCTATTTTTTCGGGCACATTCTTACCGCAGGCGATATAATCTAAAAACACAAGCGGCTTTGCGCCACACGCTAAAACGTCGTTAACACACATTGCAACGCAATCTATGCCAACAGTGCTATGCTTATCAAGCAAAAAAGCAAGCTTTAGCTTTGTGCCAACGCCGTCTGTGCCACAAACAAGCACAGGCTTTGTTAAACCCTGCATATCAAGTTCAAACATGCCGCCAAAACCGCCAATTGTATTTAAAGCGCCGCTTGTTAGCGTTTTCGCAACATGCGCCTTCATAAGCTCTACAGCCTTATAGCCGGCGGTAATGTCTACACCGGCGTCTTTATAACTTTGTGAAAAACTTTTCTCCATTTTTTCCTCCGTTTAGAAATTTGGGGCTCTATTATTGCGGGGTTTGCAGCTTTAAAGGTGAGTATAAAAACTCGTCACTACAAAACAAGCGCAAATAAACGTGCTCTTACAGCTGCTGCTCGAATTTGCTTTTTTCTTTTTTCTTTGGCACAGCCGAGGGGTAAACGCCCGTAAAGCATCCCGAGCAAATTCCGCAGTTGCTCCCTTTAACTATTTTGGGCAAATCGTCAATGTTTAAAAAGCCTAAACTGTCAAGGTCTAGCATTTTTGTAATTTCTTCAATGGTGTAATTATAGGCAATTAAATTATCGCTCGAATCTATATCCGTGCCAAAATAACATGGGTATTTAAACGGCGGCGACGATAAGCGCATATGTATTTCTGTTGCGCCTGCCTCACGCAGTAAGCGTATAATTTTCAGGCTTGTTGTACCGCGCACAATGCTGTCGTCTACAAGCACAACACGCTTGCCCCTAACCGCACTTGATATGGGGTTAAGCTTAATGCGCACGCTGTTTTCACGGTCTTTCTGGTTGGGCGCAATAAAAGTTCTGCCTATATATTTGTTCTTTAAAAAGCCAATGTCATATGGTATGCCGCTTTGCTTTGAAAAGCCTAAAGCGGCATCAAGGCCTGAATCGGGCACACCTATAACAACATCTGCTTGCACAGGGTGCTCCAGCGCTAAACATGCGCCCGCCCTTTGCCTTGATGTGTGAACACATGCGCCGTTAACAACGCTATCGGGCCTTGCAAAATATATATATTCAAAAACGCAAAAACTGCTTTTTTTGCCGCAGTGGGTTTTAATGCTTTCTATGCCTTTTTCGCTAACAACACAAACTTCGCCCGGCTCTATATCCCTAATGAATTTTGCGCCTAAAGTGTCCAGCGCACAGCTTTCGCTAGCAAAAACAATGCTACCGCCAAGCTGCCCCATACATAGAGGCCTATAGCCTAAAGGGTCACGCGCGGCTATAAGCTTGCGTGCAGACATAACAACAAGGCAATAAGCGCCCTCTAGCTTATGCATAGCATTAACTACTGCTTGCTCTATGCTAGGTGCAGTTAAGCGCTCTTTAATAATGGTGTATGTAATTGCCTCTGTATCGCTTGTAGCGTGGAACACACCGCCCGAAAGCTCTATATCCTCGCGAAGCTCTGCCGCATTTGTTATGTTGCCGTTGTGGGCAAGCGCCATGTTGCCTTTAACATGCCTAATAACAAGCGGCTGTGCGTTTGCACGTGTGCGTGTGCCTGTTGTTGCATAGCGGCAGTGCCCAATGCTCATTTGCCCTTGAGGCAAGCTACTTAAAACTTCTTTTGTAAAAACGTCGTTCACAAGGCCAACGTCTCTGTGCTTTGTAATTATACCTCTGTCGTTAACGGCTATACCGCAACTTTCTTGGCCCCTGTGCTGTAAGGCATAAAGGCCGTAATATGCCGCGCTAACAACGTCGCCAACATCGCCGTTTTTGTCGTAAATGCCTAAAACTCCACATTCTTCATGCAGTTTATCGCTATCGCAATTATATTTCATTTTTACTCTCAGCTCCTAAAAAGGCTAGCGGACAGCTATGCAATATCAGGGTGATTTTGCAATAACTGTCCGTGTATCGATATATTTTGTTTTAATCGCCCAATAGGCGACTTAATACTTCTGCATAAGCTTCTTGCGCGCCGCCTAAATCTCTGCGGAAAAGGTCTTTATCTAAATGCGCATGTGTTTCACTGTCCCAGAAACGACATGTGTCGGGGCTTATTTCGTCTGCAAGCACAATAGTGCCGTCGGCGAGCCTGCCGTATTCAAGTTTAAAGTCAATTAACTCTATTTTGTATTCTTTTAAAAACTCGGATAAATATGTATTAACTTTCAAAGAGTAATCTGCAATAACGCTAAGCTCTGCAGGCGTAGCCGCTTCAAGAGCAGCAATGTGATATTCGTTAATCATAGGGTCGCCCAGGGCGTCGTCTTTATAGCAATATTCCAAAACAGTAGTTTTTAAAACTGTGCCCTCTTCCATGCCAAGCCTTTTTGCAAGGCTACCTGCGGCAACATTGCGCACAATAACTTCAAGCGGCACAATTTCAACTTTTTTAACCAAAGTTTCACGCTCGCTTATTTCTTTAACATAGTGTGTGGGTATGCCTTTTTCGCTAAGCATTTGCATTAGGCGGTTTGTAACGCGGTTGTTAACAACGCCCTTGCCGCGAATAGTGCCTTTTTTTGCGCCGTTGCCGGCGGTGGCATCGTCTTTATAATCCACTAAAACAATATCATCTTCACTTGTTGCATAAACTTTTTTTGCTTTACCTTCATAAAGCATCGCTAATTTTTCCATGTTTTTACCTCTTTCTTTCAGGTGTTCTTATTTTATTAATTTGCACAAACAGCCACGCTTTAATAGTGTTATCTCAATTTTTTATAAGCGTTTGTGTTTTCATTTAATTCAAAAACGAATATAATTAAGGCGCAATCAGCCGCTAATTTCCGCTTGCAATTCTGCGTCGCCTTTTGCAATTTGCTCTGCCATTTTAAGCCTGTCGTCAACTAAAAGCTTTTGAAGGCGCTCATCGTTAACTGCTAAAATTTGCGCCGCTAAAACAGCCGCGTTTTTTGCGCCGCCTATGGCAACGGTTGCAACGGGAATGCCGCTTGGCATTTGAACTGTTGCTAAAAGGGCATCAAGCCCGTCCATTGCGCCGCCTTTGCAGGGTATGCCAATAACAGGTAAAACCGTGTTTGCGGCAATTGCGCCCGCTAAATGTGCCGCCATGCCTGCGGCCGCTATAATTACGCCAAAACCGTTTTTAATTGCATTTTGTGTAAATTCTGCCGCCTTTTGCGGTGTGCGGTGTGCGCTCATAATGTGCACCTCGTGCTCAATATCCCACGCTTTAAGTTGTGCCACTGCGTTTTTCACCACGGGCCAATCGCTTTGTGAGCCCATTAAAACTGCAACTTTTTTTTGCATAACTGCCTCCGTAATTTATATTTTAGAAAAATTGTGTTTAAAAGAAAAAAATAATCTTGCAAAATTGAAGCCAAATAAATAGTAATATTAGCGGCAACAATGAAAACACAAGAATATATATTTATTTTACTATAAAAATACATCTAAAACAATATGTTTTTATGCTTTTTTAACTATTTTATAATATATTACAATTTAATAGGAAAAAAAGAAAAAATTTTGCCATTTTTAGAGATAAATAATATTAAAAGCAAAATTTTTGGCATAATTTAGCAATGTTAAAACGGCCAAACGGTAAAGGTTAATAAAACGCGGCTAAAACAAGAGCATTAAGCCTTGTTAATTGTACATTTATGATATATAATTATAAAATAGTGTTTAATTATTAAAACACAGCTTATTTTAGTTGGGAACGGAAAATATAAAAGAAAGCGGTAAATGAAATGATTGTAATTTTCAAGCAAAATGCAAACAGCGCACAAATTCAATCCCTTTGCGACGAGTTTGTTGCACGCGGTTTAAGTATACACAATTCAAAGGGCGAGCACACCCATTTAGTGGGCCTTATAGGCGATACCAGCTCGGTGGATATAGACCTTCTTCGTGCACATGATGCCGTTGAGGACGTTAAGCGTGTTAGCGAGCCGTATAAGAAAGCTAATCGCAAATTTCACCCTGAAAACAGCACGGTAAAAGTGGGCGATAAAACTATAGGCGGCGGCAATTTTGTTGTTATAGCGGGGCCGTGCAGCGTTGAGAGTGAAGCGCAAATGCAAGAAGTTGCATTAAGCGTTAAAAAAAGCGGCAGTGCGTTTTTGCGCGGCGGCGCATTTAAGCCAAGAACGAGCCCCTATGCGTTTCAAGGCATGAGGGACGAGGGTTTAAACTTGCTTTTAAGCGCAAAGAATGCGTCTGATTTACCCATTGTAACCGAGATTATGGACGCACAGCACTTGCACCTTTTTGATAATGTAGATATTATACAAGTTGGCGCAAGGAATATGCAAAACTTCGAGCTTTTAAAAGAGCTTGGCAAATTGCAAAAGCCTATTTTGCTGAAAAGAGGGCTTTCGAGCACAATAGACGAATGGCTTATGAGCGCTGAATATATAATGGCGGGCGGCAACGAGAACGTTATATTATGCGAAAGGGGTATACGCACATTTGAGCCGAGTATGCGCAACACGCTGGATTTATCGGCGGTGCCCATGCTTAAACATAAAACGCATTTACCCGTTGTGGTAGACCCAAGCCACGCCGCAGGCATAGCGTGGATGGTAGAGCCGCTAAGCCTTGCCGCAGTAGCTGTTGGCGCCGACGGGCTTATGATAGAAGTGCACAATAACCCTGCAAAAGCGCTTAGCGACGGCGCGCAAAGCTTAACGCCAAAAGCTTTTGACGAGCTAATGCAAAAAATTAAGGCGGCGGCACAGTTTTATGGAAAAGAGATGAGCTTATAAACATAAAAGTTTTAAGTAAAGACACAATAAAACATATAGCGATGCTCACCATGACATTAAACCATATATCTATAGCGTTAATGCCGCAAAGCGGCACGCTTGCTATAGCTTTTAAAAATATAGGTTATTTTACGGCTGTAGTTATGGTTTGCTTTTTGATAGAGGGTTATAATTACACAAAAAGCAAATATAATTATGCAAAGCGGCTTTTAATATTTGGCATAATAGCGCAAGTTCCTTTTAGTTTAGCGGCATTTGGCACTATAAGTGCTTTGCCGCTAAATATGTTTTTTACGCTTATTTTGTGCCTTGGCATTATTGATGTGCATAGCAATGAAGGCTTTGTGCTTTTAAAAGCTATTAAAATAACCGGCTTTATATTTTTATCGCTTTTTTGCGATTGGCCGCTAATAGCGCCTATATTCACTTTGCTTTTACTTTGGGCGAAAAACAGCAATGTGAAACAGGCTTTAGCATTTGCCGGTGGCACTTTATGTTTTGGCGCTTTCGTTTATTCAAGCCAAATAGCGCTTTATGAAGCGCAGCAAAGCGCGCTTTTGCAAAACAACGCGCTTTTAAACGCATTTTACGCAATGATTGGCCCGGCTTTAGCGGGTGTTGTTATTGTGCTTTTTTATAACAATAAGCGAAGGGAAAAAGAGCAAAAGTTCTCAAAATACTTTTTCTATGCTTACTACCCGTTACACCTATTTATTATAGGTGTTTTAAGGCTGACGGTTTTTACACAAGGGGCAGTGCTGTGAAATTTACACTTAGTGTATGGGGAAACAGAGCTGTTGACAAACAAAGGCTTTTTAAGGCTGACCGTGCTTTAACCCCTATAGGTTTTAACGGGCAAATTTACGCCTTTACGGCTTTGAAGGCTTTGCCAATATAAAGCGGCTTAGCACTTGATACAATTACACATAAGTGTTATAATAGGCAAAGCTATATTTCAAATTACCGCGAAAGGAAAAGGGTTTTGCTTGATATTATCTTTACTCTGATTAGTTTTTTCTCACTGTGCCTAGTAGCTGTGTTTCTTTCGTCTTATTTTAAATTACCGTGCACAGTTTCGCCTTTTGTTGCGCTGTGCTTAACAGTTGTGCATTTTATTTTGTTTGGCATGTTTAATTTAGTGCTTGTTGCCGGCTATATTTATTTTGCGCTGTGTGTGCTAATAATAGTATTATTTATAATAAAAAAACTATCAATGCCAAAGCTTTCGCTTTGGTTTTATGTGTTTATAGCGCTAAGTGTAATTATGATAATTTACTTTGGCGTTAGAAAGCCGCTTTTGAACGAGTGGGACGAATTTAGCTATTGGGGCACAGCGGTTAAGCTTATGAAAATAAACCACGAGCTGCCCGTTACAGCCGAGGTGGGCTGGGCTTGGGTTGCCTCGCAAAAAGCAGGGCTTATAGTGCTTGGTTATTTTTTCGAGTTCTTCGGCAGCTATGCACAGTGGCGCATATTTATAGGCATAAATGTGCTGGCGCTAAGCGTTTTTGTTTTAATGCTAAGCTCTTTCAGGCAAAAAAATAAAGCTATAGGCTTTGTGCTGTTTTTAACATTAGTTCTTTCGCCTTATATATTTACAATTAACCGCGAGCCGCTATACCCAAGCAGCGTTTACATGAGCTCGCTCTCTGATATACCAATGGCTTGGTTTTTTTGCGGCGTTTTAGTGCTTTACTATGTGCTAAAAGAAAACAAGCTTTCGCTTTGGCCTGTTTTTGTAGCGATTGTAGCGCTAATTATGGCAAAAGACACAACGCTGGCTTTCGCTATGATTGCCTGGGGCATAATTACGGTAGACATTTTACTTTTCACAAAATGCAAAGTTAAAACAAAAATTATCTATATTGGCGGCGCACTGCTAACTGTGCTTTTATCGTTCTTTGCGTGGTCGCTTTATGTATCAAGTGCAAGCGGTGCAAACCCATTTTCAGATATTGGCGGCGAAGCGCAAATGAGCATGGCTGCAATGGTTATATCAGGCATAACAATGCTCTTTGGCGTTAACCAAAGCGAAGTATTTATAAATGTTATGCAAAATATGAGCACATCGTTTTTTAGCTTGCATTTTTCTATGATAGGCACAGGCTTTGTTATTGTTTTGCTAATTATGGTTATGATTATTCTATCTGCTGTTTTTGAAAAGGAAAAAGTGCAAAAGCTGCAAAATTTATGTTTTGGTGTGCTTTCGCTTTTGGGCTTTATAGCATACCACACATTTATAGGTTTCACTTATGCATTTGTTTTTAAAGCGGATATTGCAACAACACTTATTGGCTATGAGCGCTATATTTACCCATACTATTTAGCGTGGTTTGCTGTTGCGGCATTCCTTTTGGCGAAAAGCGCGGCAAATGCGAAAGGTAAGTTAAGCTTTGTGCCGCAAGCGGCTATGTTTGGCATACTATTTATATTTTTATTTAGGTTTAACCAATATATACCAAACGGCATGACGTTTTTAACATACCACGACGGCTACTTGCACGAAAGAAAGCAAGTTGTTAGCAATGCGCAAAATATAGTAGAGCTTTTAGGCGAAGACGAACAGGGCAAAATTTATTTTATTAGCCAAGGCGATAACGGCTCTTTATGGTTCCAGTACTCGGGCGATATATTGCCGCTTCAACTTGAATATAGCTTTGGCGGCGGTACAATGGTATTGCCAAAGCACGCCGGCGACGGTTTATATGAATATGCACTATCGCCACAGGAATTTGTGCAGTATTTAAAAGATAACGGCTGCGAGTTTATATTTGTAGAGCGTGTTGACGATAGCTTTGTGCGAGATTACGGCTTTATGTTCAGCGATAGTTTAAGCGCGGTTTTAAATGGCGAAAGCGTAATGTACAGCTTTAGGATGAGCGGCGATAGCTATGAAATAGCGCTTTTGGGCGAGGTGAGCGAATGAAAAATATAAACCTAACCAAAATAAAAAAGCACATGCTTTTAATTTTATATATTGCGGTGCTTTTAATAATAATTGCAAACGGCATTTTTAATTTTGTGCTGGATATGGTAAATATACCGCAGGAAAAAACGCTAACATTAAACGATTTCACATATAACCAGCTTGAAATAACAGGCGAGGACACGATTGTTGCAACAGGCGATGACCCTTATATGGTATATGAGGGCAACGGCGAAAAACTGCGCACGGTTTACTACAGCTTAAAGCAAGATGCAAACGGCACAATTTGCGCATACTATGCAAAGCAAGGCGAAGACTTTTCTAACCGCAAAAGGCTTTTCCCAAGCTTTGGCGAGTATAGCGAGGCGTTTTATGTTTTCCCCCAAAGTGATGTTGAGGTAATTCGCATTGATTTGGGCAATGAAACCGGCGCTGATTTCACATTTGACGAAATTGTGCTAAACAGGCAAATTCCGTTTTTTAGCTACTTTGCCCTTTCACAGCGCGAGCTTTTAATTGCCGCTGTTTTTCCGCTACTTATATATTGCATTTTGCAATTTATAAAGCAAGCGGTGCATAGCCTGAAAAGTGATAAAAAAGGAGGCGGGTCTACATTTTAAACAAAACGTTTTTTAAAAATGCAGTTTTTAAAACTGCGCTTTGCAGCGGGCTTATGATGCTGTTTATATGCCTTGTTTTCAGGGTTACACCCTTTGGTAACGGCACATTTTTAACGGGAGATTTAAACGGCCAATATATAAATTACTTTGCGCAAATTCGAAACGCTTTTTTAGAGGGCAACGGCATGCTTTACAGCCTTTATAAAAGCCTTGGCGGCGGCATGCTTGGCATTATATCCTACTATGCATCCAGCCCGTTTGTGCTTTTATATGTGCTTTGTAACCCTGTAAATTACGATATATTAACAACGCTTGTTGTGTGCTTAAAAGTTATATTAATAAGCACGTCAATGGCGTTTTACCTGCACAAAAAATTTAAAGCAGGTGGCGATAAAATTATAATTCCTGCGCTCGCCTTTGGTTTTTGCAGCTATGTATTTGTTTACATGCAAAACTTCATGTGGCACGACGTTTTAATTTTACTGCCGCTGCTACTATATGGCGTTGATGTTTTAATAGAGAAGAAAAAGCCGTTTATATATGCAATAGTTCTTTTTGTAATGGTATTTGCCAATTTTTACATTGCGTTTATGGCGTGCATTTTTACTGTGCTTTACTTTTTATACTCTTTGGCGCTTTTGCCAAGTTTAACTAAAAAAGATGCTCTTTTACACATTGTGCGCTTTGGCGCTTCTTCTTTGCTTGGTGGGCTTTTAAGCGCGTTTTTATTTATACCGGCACTTGCGGATATAACGGCCAATAAAAATGTTGGTGGCGGCTTTTCGCTTAAATTTACAGCAGAGTTCACGGTGTTTGAATTTTTATCACAGCTTTTCCCGTTTTCGTTTAACTGGAATTTTTTAGATTCTGATTTGCCTAATATATCTTCAGGTATTGTTGTAGTAATATTTGCGCTCGCGTTTTTCTTTGCAAAAGGCATAGGCAAAAAGCAAAAAATACTTTCGTTTGCAATACTTGTGTTTTTATTTTTAAGCATGTTCAGCACAGATTTAATGCTTATGTTCCACGGGCTAACAGCGCCTGTTTGGTTCTCACACCGCCATGCGTTTTTATTTGTGTTTTGGCTTTGCTTTTTAGCGGCAAACGCTTTAATAAACGGCACGTTTGAGCGAAAAAGCATTATTGCTGTTTGCGTTTTAACGCTAGCACTTTTGGCAATAAGGTATATAACGCCGCAAGTAATTTTTGTTTTTACAAGGTTTTTAATATGCGCTTTTATAAGCGTTATAGCGCTTTTGATTTTTGCTTTGAACAAAAAATTTAAGCGTTTTTGGGTTTATGGTTTAACATTGCTTTTAATAGGCGAGTTATTGTTAAACACATATTACACGCACTATCAGTTTGAAAAATACCCTGCGGATGTATATAAAAGTTTTGTTAGCGATGGAACTTATTTAGTAGAGCAAATTGAAAAGCGCGAGGGCACAGACGATTTAAGAATTGAAAAAAATTATTTTAGGAGCTTAAACGACAGCTTTTTGCTTAATTACTATGGCGTTATACATTTTGGCTCTACTCAAGACGGAAATGCAACAGAATATATTAACCACTTAAACGTATACAATACTTTTACTGCGCAAGCCGATGAAAAAAACGGCGCAAATATATTTGCGTGCAGCCTTTTGGGCATAAAATATATGCTTATAAATGAGGATAATTTTATACCCACAGGCCTTGTAAAAACTGATATTGAAAGTGGCGGCATAAGCGTTTGGGAAAACCCGTATGCGTTTGAGCTTGGCTTTATGTTGCCGCAAAGCGAAAGCGGTTTTACCATAGAGTATGAGGATAACAAGCAGTATTTAAGCGATGTTTTTACTATGCTTAAAAATGGCGCTTTCGAGGGCGAGCTTTACGAGCAAAGCGGCGAAATTAATTTAAGTAGCCTTGAAAAATTAACAGCACTTTTAAAAGAGCAAAGTGCACAGGTGAATTTTACAAGAGGTGAAGTTCATGCGCAAATTAACGCGCAAAACGACGGTGTGCTTTTTGTTTGTATACCCTATAGTGAAAATTTGAACATAACGGTAAACGGAGAAAATGTTAACGGCACAGAAGTTTTTACTTCGCAACTCGGTGTGCCTGTTTTCAAGGGAGAAAACGAAATTGTTATAACATATGAGCCGCCGCTTTTATATACAGGTTTAACTGTAAGCATAATTAGCGCATTGCTTTTAGGGCTTTGGTGGCTTTTAGAAAAAAGAAAAAACGCAAAAGGGTGAATATATAAAGCGCAAATTCCTAATTACGCCACTGCGGCAAAAAGGCCGTGCGCCGGAACGTATCCGCTTTTTAAAAACAAAACCTAAGGTGAATAAATGAACACATTACAAAAACAGCAAATGAATAAAGGCAGTATATTAAGCCTTTTTGGCCGCTTTGCAAACTTGCAAATAAGCGGCAAGGTTTTTTGCGCTTTAATTGCTATAATAATAGCGATTAAACTGCTTTTAACTTCTCAGCAAATGATATTTATTTACCCCGATGCCGCGCCCATAGACGACGAGCTGTTTTTTAAAATGGCGCAAAGCATAACGCAGGGTAACTGGCTTGGCGATTACAACTGGCTAACTTTAAGTAAATATCCGCTTTTTTCTATATGGCTGGCTTTTTTACATGCGCTTAGCGTGCCCTATTTATTGGGCGGGCAAATTTTATATGTTTTAGCGTGCCTTGCCGCGCTTTTTGCCGTTTTACCTATTATTAAGGGCAATAAAATGCGCCTTGCTTTGTTTTTTATTTTGGTTTTTAACCCGGTGCAAACGGCGGCGGCTGTGCAGTTAAGGGTTTACCGCGAGAATATATCAAGCGCGCTTGCTCTTTTGCTTTTTGCGGGCTTTATCGGCGCAGCACTGCGCATAAAAGCAAAACCGCTTAGCACTTTGCCTTTTGTTTTAATTGGCGGCATAGGGCTTGCAGGCTCTTACCTTAACCGTGAAGACGGCGTTTGGTTTTTGGTGTTTTGCATACCTGCAAGTATTTTCACTTTGTATTTTATAATAAAAAACAGCGCAAAATTCTCGCAAAAAGCAGTTCACTGTGCGCTGCAAACTTTACCGTATATTATACTTTGTATAGGAATAGGTATTATCAGCTTTATCAATTTGCAGCATTACGGGCGCTTTATTGTTAGCGATTACACAAGCGCTGAATTTAATGCCGCGTGTGGTGCGCTGATGCGCGTTAGCTTAGCCGAGGAATTTGAGCAGCTTGAAAAAATACCCGTTAGCGTTGCGGCGCTTGATGCCGTTAGCGAGCATGTTGAAATTTTTGCACCTGTGAACGAGCAACTAAAACAGCCCGATATGATTAACGGCCTTGGCGATGTTAGCACAGGCGAGTATAGCGCAGGCGGTTTTTTCTGGGCGCTTAGAAGCTCGGTTTATGCCGCAGGCTATGCTGATAATGCTGCCGATGCGCTGGAGTTTTACGAAAAGCTCGCAAGCGAGGTTAACGCCCTTTGCGACAGCGGCACTTTGCCCTCCGGCAGCGGCGAAATATCTTCAACATTAATGCCGTTCAAAACGCAGTATATATTGCCTGTTTTAGGCGAGGGCTTTGTGAATTTCGCTAGGATGCTACTATTTAGCAGCGCAGAGCCTATGTTTGATAATATTTCAATTTCGCCGCCCGAGGATACACAAATTTACGAGGAATATTTGCTTGAAAGCGTGAACACAGCCGCAAAGCCAAACACAACGCTTGCATATTATTCGCCTATTCAAAGCGTAAGCTTTTTAGCGCTTTCAATAATACGCTATTTAATAACCGCCTTTATGGCTACCGCTTTTTTCACCGCAGTTTATTTCCAATTTAAGCATATAAAAATTGCAATGGCAAGCACATTTAAAAGCGAAAAATGGGAATACAGCGTTTTGTGGTGGGTGCAAACAGGTTTAATTTTAAGCGTTATTTTAAGGTGTTTAATAATTGCTTATATGTTTGTAACTTCTTTTAACCCGTGGGTTGGGCGTGTGCCTTATTTGTGCTGTGCACAGCCTGCGCTACTACTTTTTTGCGTCATCGGCTTTTATTTGGCATTTGAAAAGCGCATAAAACATGTTTAGCGATGTGAAAGTGTGCGCTCAATTAAATTTATAAATACATATGAATAGCGCAAAAAATACTGTGCATAAATAATTACAAAAACAATAAAAACGCTGAAACTTCATAAGTGAAGTTTCAGCGTTTTTATGTTAACAGGCGCATTTTAAAGCACGCTGTTTTTTATAAATATAACAGGAAATTTAATGAAAAAGTGTTTTGCTGGTCACTATTTAAGCTCTAAACACTTTGCTACATCTTTTTCTAAATTTTGCTTTGCGCTTTGCGCTTTTTCTAAATTCTCGCCTTTTGTTGTGTAGTAAACTTTAATTTTAGGCTCTGTGCCCGAGGGGCGCACAATTACGCTGCTGCCGTCTTGCAAAGCATATACAAGCACATTAGATTTCGGCAAGTTTATCACTTCTTTTTTGCCGCTTTGTATGTCTGTGCTCTCGCTTATATCGTAATCGCTTATTTTAACAATATTTATGCCGCCAAATGCGCTTGGCACATCTTTGCGCAAATTTGCCATAATGCTCTGCATTGTTTGCATGCCGCTAAGGCCCTCGAAAGAAAAGCTGTCTACAACATTTAAGTACCTGCCATATTTTGCGTAAATCTCTTCAAGGCGGCGAAGCACATTGCTGTTTTGCGTTTTGTAATAACTAGCCATCTCACATATAAGCATACTTGCCACAACGGCGTCTTTATCTCTAACATAGGTGCCTGCAAGGTAGCCATAGCTCTCTTCAAAGCCGAAAATAAAGCGGTTTTCCTCGCCTTTTTCCTCAAGGTGCAAAATTTGCTCGCCTATGTATTTAAAGCCTGTTAAAACCTCAATGGGCGTTACACCGTAATTTTTTGCAACTACTCCGGCAAGCGATGTGCTAACAAAGCTGTAAACAGCTATTGCGTTTTTGGGCATTGTGCCGTTTTCAATTCTTGCCACGCAAATATAATCTAAAAGTAAAACGCCCACTTCGTTGCCTGTAAGCAGTTTAAATTCGCCGTTTTCGTCTTTAACCGCTATGCCCACACGGTCTGCGTCGGGGTCGGTTGCAAGCACTAAATCTGCGTTTTCTTTTTTGGCAAGTGCAAGGCCTAAATCTAATGTTTCACGTATCTCGGGGTTGGGGTAAGAGCATGTTGGGAAATTGCCGTCGGGCATTTCTTGCTCTTTAACAACGCTTATATCTTTCATGCCAATATCTGATAAAACGCGGCGCACAGGCGCATTACCTGCGCCGTTAAGCGGTGTATAAACAAGTTTTAAATTCGCTTTTTCACAAACGCCTTTTCGCACACTTTGCGCTTTAACATTATTGTAAAAAGCTTCTATTACATCGCTTGTAATATAGTTAATCATGCCGCTTTTTAACGCGCTTTCAAAAGCTACAAGCTTAACGTCGCTAAACTCATCTGTTTTTTGCATTTGCTCGTAAACGGCGTCTGCGGCTTGCTCTGTCATTTGGCAGCCGTCGGGGCCATAAGCTTTGTAGCCGTTATATTTTGCGGGGTTGTGGCTGGCGGTTACCATTATGCCTGCGCTGCATTTAAGCTGCCTTGTTGCAAAGCTTAAAGCCGGCACGGGCATTAACTGCTCGTATATATGCACTTTAATATTGTTTGCCGCTAAAACACTTGCGGCCTCTTTAGCAAAAACGTCGCTTTTAATGCGGCTGTCATATGCTATGGCAACACTGCTTTGTGCGCTTTGTGTGTTCAAATAATTTGCAAGCCCCTGTGTTGCTTTTCTAACCATATATATGTTCATTCTGTTAGTTCCTGCGCCCAAAACGCCCCTAAGGCCCGCTGTGCCGAACGCTAAATCTAAAGAAAAGCGCTCTTTTATCTCTTGCTCGTCGCCCTCAATTTCTCGAAGCTCCCTTGTTAAATCTGCATCGTCAAGCTTCGCACTTTTCCATTTAGAGAATTTTTCTAAGAACATAATAAACCACCTTTATGTATATTTTTGTTTTAATGTTTTCATCAACTGTTAAAGAATAAATAAAATTTGCCCGTTTTAGGCGAATTACTGCGCTGTGTTAAATGCTTTTGCTATAAAAAAGCAATTGCAAGTGCTTTGTATTTATAATAAATGCCAAATACTTAAACATTATAACATTAATAATTAATTTAAT
This sequence comes from uncultured Bacteroides sp., assembly GCA_964369565.1. GTDB lineage: Bacteria > Bacillota > Clostridia > Oscillospirales > Ruminococcaceae > Ruthenibacterium. Next base: position 16,009 of record CAYJEU010000030.1, read on the forward strand.
CAATGCGTTTTTTGGCAATAAATGCTATAAATAGGGCGCAATATTTCGATAAATCGCCACTTGTTAATTATTTGAAATTGAACTATAATAAACTTAATACAAAAAAGGGGGGTGTGCAAAATTGTTTGCAAAAATAAACAGCCTTGGTGTAAACGCTTTAAACGGCTTTTGTGTAAAAGTTGAGGCTGATATTAGCGGCGGCTTGCCCACTTTGCAAATAGTTGGCCTGCCTGATAGCGCTGTGCGCGAGAGTGCAGACAGAGTGCGAAGTGCGCTTAAAAATTGCAACTACCCTTACCCTCAAAGCAGAATTACAATAAATTTAGCGCCTGCGGATGTTAAAAAATCGGGCCCTGTTTACGACTTGCCCATTTTTTTATGCATTATGGCGGCGCAAGAATATTTTAATGAAATAAGTGAAGAGTGTGCATTTGTGGGCGAGCTTTCGCTAGATGGCACATTGCGCAGCGTAAGCGGAATTTTACCAATGGCAATAGCCGCTGAAAAGAGCGGCGTTAAAAAATTGTTTGTGCCACTGCAAAACGCAAGTGAGGCGGCAGTTGTTAAAGGCATAGAAGTTTTTGGCGCGCAAGATGTTAAACAAGTAATAGCGCATTTAAAAAATGAAAGCTTAATTAAGGCGCAAAAGCCTTGTGAATTTAAGCCTGCAACACTGCAAAACATGCCGGATTTTGCAGACGTTAGAGGGCAGTTAATTGCGAGGCGCGCTTTGGAAATAGCGGCGGCAGGCGGGCACAATGTGCTGTTAATGGGGCCGCCGGGCACAGGCAAAAGCATGCTTGCAAAGCGCTTTGGTGGCATATTACCGCCGCTAAGTGAAAAAGAGGCAATAGAAATAACAGGTATATACAGCGTTGCCGGCTTAACAAGGGACATAAGCGGGCTTATAACGCAAAGGCCTTTTCGCTCGCCACACCATTCGGTTAGCGCGGCAGGTTTAACGGGCGGTGGCTCTAACCCGCGCCCGGGCGAAATAAGCCTTGCACACGGCGGCGTTTTGTTTTTAGACGAGCTGCCTGAATTCAAGCGCGACGTTTTGGAAATTTTGCGCGCGCCGCTTGAGGACGGTAAAGTTACAATTAGCCGCGCGGCCGGCAGTGCTTCTTACCCGTGCGATATTATTTTAATAGCGGCAATGAACCCGTGCCCATGCGGAAACTATGGGCACCCTGTGCACATATGCAATTGCACACAAAATAAAATTAGCAATTACTTAAAGCATATTTCTGCGCCGCTGCTGGATAGAATAGATATACAATGCGAGGTTATGCCTGTAGACTATGACGATTTAAGCACAAGCAAACAGGGCGAGGGAACACAGCAAATATTAGAGCGTGTAAATGCCGCAAGGCGCATACAGGTAAAGCGCTATAAAGAGCAGGGCGTTTTGTGCAACGCCAAAATGGGCGCAGAGCAAACAAGAGCATATTGCAATTTAACAAACGATGCAAAAGGCATTTTAAAGAATGCATTTGAAAAAATGGGGCTTTCGGCAAGAGCTTACGACAGGGTTTTGAAAGTGAGCCGCACAATTGCAGATTTAGCGCAAAGTGAAACTATAACAGCCGAGCACATAAGCGAAGCGGTGCAGTATAGAAGTTTAGATAGGAAATATTGGCATGCGAGGTAGGCGGTTAATGAAGTTTGTGTATTGTTTTTTTTGCTTGTAATATTTGAGTGCCGGTATAGTATATAGGTTTTCGTTTTTTGGCAAGGTTTGTGCCTTGTTTAGTAGTTGGCTTTGAAGCTAAGCTTTGTGGTTCGCTCTTGTTTTCACGCTGAAAAGTTAGGCGTCCTATAAAGCTTTGCAACTAAAGCAAACAAATAAATAAAACGCTGAAAGTTAAATGCCGTAAGAGGCACTTGAACTTTCAGCGTTTTTGCTACTATGTTAAAAATTAATATCCACAATATTGAATTAGCTTAACTGCTACACCTATAATTTCACTGCTGTTTTTTCAAAATGGCCTCAACTTCGCTTACTTTTAAAACTTTGCCGTAAGAAACAACTTTGCCGTTTACAACAAGTGCCGGTGTGCTCATAACGCCGTAGCTTGATATTGCGGCAAAATCTGTAACATGGTCAACTGCTGTATCCATTGAAAGGTTAGCTAGTGCTTGTTTTGTTGCCTGTTCAAGCTCGTTGCATTTTTTACAGCCCGAGCCTAAAATTTTTATAGGCGCGCCGTTTTCTAGGTTTTTCTTTGCGGTTTCAACGCTTTGTGCATCTATATCTCCACAGCAAGCACCGCCGCTTACTAAAGCTGCTTTTTTTGCCTCTATTTCAGATACCGGGCACATGCTGCCACAATCGCAAAGTGCCATTTCTTCGCCTTTTTCATTTGTTTGCACTGCACTGCTTTTTTCATTGTCACAGCAAGAGCCGCCGCTACAGCCGCAGTTTTCTTCCTTTTGCTTTTTCTTTAAAAAATCAAACATTCCCATAATTATCTCCTTGTTTTATTAGGCGTAGCCTAATTAGTTTTATGATAAATTAACTCGCTTTAGTAAAAAGAGTATACTGTGCAATATTAATTATTGCAAAATTTAAACCTATTTAAAACACATTTGCTGTTACAGCAAAATATATTGGAACGCATTAAACAAATACCCAACGCCTATAATGCCAAGCGAACATATTGCTATAAAGGCCGCTAAAAGTTTTGGCTTAACAGCTTTTTTTAGCATTATCATAGATGGCAAGCTCAAAGCTGTTACCGCCATCATGAACGATAGAATTGTGCCTAGTTGTGCGCCTTTTGCCAAAAGTGCCTCTGCAACGGGAATTGTGCCGAATATATCCGCATACATTGGTATGCCAACAAGCGTTGCCAAAAATACACCAAACGGGTTATTGCTTCCCAAAACCGCCTCGATAATATCTTGCGGTATCCAGTTGTGAATAAAAGCGCCTATTCCAACGCCCACTAAAATATAAGGGAATACTTTTTTAAATGTATTTGCAACTTGCTCTTTTGAGAAAACCAAACGGTCTTTTACTGTTAAATTGGGAGATTCTATATCCACGCTACCTGCATTTAATATAAAATCTTCAACATATTTTTCCATGCCAAGCTTTTGAAGCAATGTGCCGCCTATAACTGCTATTATAAGCCCAACAACAACATATGCAAATGCAACTTTAGGGCCGAATATGCTCATTAAAAGAACTAAGCTGCCCAAATCTACCATGGGCGATGATATTAAAAAGCTGAATGTTACGCCAACAGGTAAACCTGCGCTTGTAAAACCCATGAAAAGCGGAATTGACGAACATGAGCAAAACGGCGTTACGGTTCCTAAAAGTGCCGATATAATATTTGCCCATATGCCCTTAAACCTACCCAGTATTTTCTTGCTTCGCTCGGGTGGGAAAAAGCTTTGTATATATGAAATTAAAAAAATTAAAGAACAAAGTAAAACTGTAATTTTAATAACGTCATAAATAAAAAATTGAACACTGCCGCCTACAGCGGTTGTTATATCAAGCCCAAGGCTTGTTAAAATATTTCCAACGCCGTCGTTTAGCCATTTCATTCCAAGCACTTGATCTTGAATAAAATTCCAAACACTGCTTAATACTTCCATAATTAATGCCGCCTTTCTTAAATCAAAAAAAATCAATGTGATGTTCAAAAAAATAATTGAGCAGATGCTCAAATCAATATTTTTTGAATTAATACTATTATATGCTAGTTTTTTAAAATTGTCAACACTTTAAATAAAAATTTTTTGATTTAAGAAGCGCTATTTTGAAAAATAAGCGTTAATATGTAATTTTTGAGGTTTGTGAGTTTGTGTTTTAGTGTTTTTTATTTATTTAAAAGTGGCAGCGGCTTTGTTTTGCCATTATTTACTGTAAATTGTTTTGCTTTTGGTTTGAGCATTTGTTTTTTAAGCGAGGGAAATACAGCTTAACTTAATATAAATAATCTGCGCTTTGCTTCGATTATTCATATCTCATTTTATGGCGTGGGGCAAGGATGCCCCACATGCCAATTTATATTATATTCGTGCCTCATATAACATAAATAGCACGTAGTTTACCCGTTGTCATTACGGGCGCAGTCGAGGAAGCCGAAGCCTATGCGCTATCAAAGTACAAAGCACGGATTACTCCCTAACGGCTAGGCAAGCAGAACAGGTGTGTATACACACATACAAATCCTACGAATGTCAAATGTTTCTTTATGGGTAGTAAGCTGTATTTTAAAGCTTTTATGTTATTACAAGAGCAACCCAGCCGTTTTTCCTTAAAACATGCTCTATACTTAGCCCGGCGCTTATTATTGCACTTTGCACTTCGCTAAAGCGCTCTTCAATAATGCCTGCGGCTATGAAAACGCCGTTTTCACTTAAAAGCGGTTTAATTGAGGGCGCAAGCTTTATTATTATGCTTGCAATAATATTAGCGCATATTACATCATATGTGCCTGTGGCTTTTTCGCTTAAATCGCCAAGGTGCACATTAATGCTGCTTTGTGTGCCGTTTATTTGCGAGTTTTCGCTAGCTATCCTAACACACATTGGGTCTATATCAATGGCATCGGCGTTTTTTGCCCCAAGCTTTATAGCGCTTATTGCCAAAATGCCGCTGCCTGTGCCAATATCTAAAACGCGCTCGCCGCCTTTTATGCGCTGTTCTAATTGCGAAAGGCAAAGCGAGGTGCTCTCGTGTGTGCCTGTGCCAAACGCCATGCCGGGGTCTATATTAACTTTAACGCGCTGTGTTTCAAATTCCTGCCAGCACGGAACAATTGCAAGGCGCTCGCCTATTTCTATAGGTTTATAATATGCCTTCCAGCTGTTTTCCCAGTCCTCTTGTTTTATTTGCTCGTCTTTAATAACATAGGGCAAATTAGTGTTTTTCATTTTTTCATGCAAAATTTCCATAATTTCCTCTTTGTCATCACACTCGCTAACATAAAGGTGAATTATAGCATGTGTGCGCTGCTCGCACAAAAAAACGTCGTGGTGAATATCGCGCTCGCTCTCTTTTAAAAGCTCTAATTCCTCTTGCATTTGGTCTTCCACATATATGCCCGCATTTGAAACGCAAAGCGCAACATCTTGCGCAACTTGTGTGTGCATTGCCGGCACCGCTATTTGAATATCACTCCACTGCATAAAAACTCCATTCTGTGCACAGCACGCTATACTTTAAAGCTTTTAGCATGTTTTATAATGCTGAAAACTTTTTTGTGGCTTTTTATAATTACTATTTAATTTTATTTTAGCACAAAAATGAATATGTTGCAAAATATTAAGCTATCGAAAAAGCTGTTCATAAATTACAAATGTCTACAAAAAAGCAGGTTTATTGACTAAACTTGTGAAAAAGCTTATAATATTACATTATATTTATATATTTTTTATTGGTGATATTATTGAAAAAACTTGCCCCTTACATATGCGCTGGCTTTAGGTTTGGCTTTTTGCTTTTGTCGGTTTTATACATGGAAATATTGTTAAAGTATTGGTACTTTGGCGTTTTTTTAGGTGAAAATTTTTCGTTTACTATTTTATTCAGCGTGCCAATTTGCTTGGCGCTGGCGCTTTTGTGCTCTTTATTTAAAAAGCGCACAAACAAGCTAATTTATAATATAATTTTGCTTGTTTTAGGTGCATATTATATGTCGCAATGTGTGTACTACACCGTGTTTAACTCTATTTTACTTTTAGATAAACTTGAAATGGCTACAAATGCGTTTGCAAACTATTGGCGCGAGGCGCTTATAGGCTTAATTGATAGCTTTACTGTTGTTTTAGGCGTTTACATGCCGTTTATTATATTCACTGTGCTTTGCCTATTAAGCGTTAAAAAGCCTGCTGTTTCTAAATTTTTCAAAAGCAGTTTTAAGCGTGTGAATAAGAAATATATAACTTACACCCTTTTGTTTTTTGCACTTTTTCAAGGGCTTGCCATAAGCGTTACATATGCATCAAACAGTGGCATTTTAAGCCCGGGCGCCGTTTACACAAGCGCGTGGACGCCTGAGCTTTCCATGGCAAACTTTGGTAGCTTAACAACATTGCGCCTTAATTTCCAGCAAATTTTATTTGACGGCGGGCGAAATGCGCAGAGCGTTTTAGCGCAAAGCGGCATTGAAAGCGAGGACGATAGCTCTGCTGATAACAGCGAGGCCACACAGCCTGTGCCGCAGGAAATTACATATGAGGCTAATATAACAGATATAGATTTTGATGCGCTTATTGCTGAGCAAACAAACGAGGATATAATAGAGTTGCACGAGTATTTCAGCGAAAAGCAGCCAACATTGAAAAACGAGTACACAGGGCTTTTTGAGGGCAAGAACTTAATATTTATTACAGCTGAGGGCTTTTGGAATTACGCTGTGAATGAAGAGTACACGCCCACATTATATAAGCTTGCAAACGAGGGTTTTGTTTTCGATAATTTTTACACACCGCTTTGGTGGACGAGCACGTCCGACGGTGAATTTGTGGCAACAAACGGCCTGTATCCGTTAAATTACACACAGGCTTTTCAAGAGGTTTCAGATAATTACACACCCTATACAATGGGGAATATATTGAGCGAGCAAGGCTATGAAACCACCGCTTACCACAACCACACATACACATATTATTCAAGGCATATAACCCACCCGAATATGGGCTATGAATTTTACGGCCTTGGAAACGGCCTTGAAGTTACGCCAACTTGGCCTGAATCTGATTTAGAGATGATGGAATTAAGCTTGCCGCAAACGCTGGAGGGCGACATGCCTTTTCATAATTATTACATGACGGTTAGCGGCCATTTATACTATACATTCGACGGCAACGCCATGAGCACAAAGCACATGCAAGCGGTTGAAGATTTAAACATGAGCGAAGAGGCAAAAGCGTATATAGCGTGCCAAATAGAGCTTGATAAAGCGCTTGAATACATGTTAAACGAGCTTGAAAAGGCGGGCGAGCTTGAAAACACCGTTATATGCCTATCGAGTGACCATCACCCCTATGGTTTATCTGAGGAAACGATGGACGAATTTTACGGCGGCAGTATGGATAAAAACTTTGAGATGTATAAAAACACGCTTATACTTTACAGCGCAGACATGAGCGAGAGCGTGCACATAGAGAAAGCTGCGGCCTCAGTTGATATTTTGCCAACGCTATTAAACTTATTTGGCATAGAATACGATAGCCGCCTTTTAATGGGTAGCGATTTATTAAGCACCGCGCCGGGGCTTGTAATTTTCTCTAACAAGAGCTTTATAACAGACGAGGGCTCATATAATTCACTTACAGATACGTTTTTGCCAAACGCAAACAGCAGCGCAGACGACAGCTATGCTTTGGAAATTTTCAACGAAACTCAATTAATTGCACAAATGAGCGAGGGCGTTATTATGAACGATTATTACAGGCATTTGTTTTTAGCAAACGAGGAATAAGGGCTTATTAAGCTTAATAAAAAGCCGTGCAGAGCGTAATTGCTCTGCACGGCTTTTTTTGTTGTTTGCTGTTTGTTTTGCTTGTAATATTTGGGTGTTAGCATATTTTTTTGTTTTTTGGCAAGGTTTGTGCCTTGTTATTTAGTTAGTTTTAGGGTTAAGTTTAGTGGTTCGTTCTTCTTTTCAGCGTGAAAAGAAGCAAAAGGCTGTGGGCTTTGCTTGTAATATTTG
>CAYJEU010000031.1:0-22658 GCA_964369565.1 uncultured Bacteroides sp.
CAATAAAATTGCAGCAGCAATCATCCATATGCGCCCGTAAAAATGAACTGAATCATTGTATTGTTTCTTATTCATATAACTCTCCTTTAATTAAACGCCTATTACTGCGTTTACAATATTTGTTATTGGTATTGAAAAAGCCATTGCGCCAATCATGCTTAGAGGAAGCGCGAAATCTTCCATCCATTTAATTTTAAACTTTTTAACACATAACCCGAAAACTGCCATAAATATAACAGAAACAATCATAACAAAAACAGGTATCCAGCCTTGTAAACCTAAGCTAACCTCTGCAAAAATCATGCCTAAAAATGCAGATATCATACCTAAAAACAGAGCATCCATAAAAATTTTGCCCCATTTTTCATTTTTAGTTTTAATACTAACAACACCATTTTGAATTTTTTTGCCAAAAAACGGCACTAAAACAATGCCGGGGATTATTCCCAGTGTCATAACCCATGCAATTGCACTAAACGCTTGCGGGTCGCTTATTGTTTGCGCAGTAGAGATGCCAAGCGTACTTGCCGCTGTTGTTGCCGCTGCAAATTCATAAGTAATAGAGCCTAAAACACTTAAGCGAAGCCACGGCAGCGGAAAACCTAAAAACTTACTTAAAGAAATTATGCCAATTAAAATAGAAACCGCAGGTGCTATAGAGAACACTGCGCTGGATGCTATTGTACTTTTAATTTTCTTAGAGCTCATACCAAGTTCCTTACCCCTTCGTATTGCCCTCGCAATAAAAAATACAGATTGTGCTATAACAAACACAATAATTACCGCTACAAGTACATACATTACCGAGCTATTTGGATTAAATTCATTCATACCTAAAACCCCTTTCAAGTTTATTTAAGTTCTAAAACAGTAACGCCGGATTCCCCTTCACCATAGGCACCAAGCCTAAAACTTTTAACATTTCTATGCCTTTTTAAATGCTCGTGTATTGCTTTTCGCAAAATACCCTCGCCTTTACCGTGTATAACATAAAGAGTTGTTTGCCCACTTAAAACGCCTCTGTCAATAAACCTATCTGTTTCAAGAAGTGCCTCTTCAACATGCATACCAATCAAATTAATTTCCATGCCTGCCGTGCGCGCGGCATTAGATGCAATTTCTGTTTTTGGGTTTTGCCTTTGATATGGCTTATATTTTTGCTTGGCTTTATTTTCTGTGTTTTTATATTCTGCAAGGCTTTCAAGTTTAACTTTTGTTTTTATAACACCTGCTCTAATTTCAACCATATTATTTTTATCCGGCAATGTTTGAACAACACCGGGTTTGCCAAGCGAAATAATAAAAACCTCATCGCCAATTTTAACGCTTTTTAGAGGCGTGTAATTTTGCGCTTGCTCGGGCTGTGCTATGTTTTCAAACAGCTTTTCTGTTTCTTTTCTCGCTATTTCCCTTGCTCGCATCGCCCTTTGGTTTGCGCTCATATTTTCATTCTTTTGCAACACCTTTAACTCATCTGTTAGTGCAAATGCGGAATTTTGAACATCAGTAATAATTTTTTGCGCTTGCTGCTTTGCAAGCATAAGTTCATTTTCACCTTTTTTAATTAACTCATCTCTCTCTTTTTGCGCTTTTAGCAGTTCAGTTTCAGCAATATTTTTTAAGCGCTCAATTTCCTCGGTTTTTTCTTTAAGTTCTAATTTTATATCTTCAAGTTGCACCAAAACGCTGTTTAAGCGCTTATCTTCACCAGATAAATGCACATTGGCTACCTTTATAATTTGTTCGGGTAAGCCTAATTTTTCGCTTATTAAAAACGCATTGGATTTACCCGGCACACCAACGCTTATTTTATATGTTGGCCTTAAAGTTTGCACATCAAATTCACAGCTTGCGTTTTGCACGCCCTCTGTGTCTAGTGCAAAAATCTTAAGCTCTGCATAATGGGTGCTCGCCATAATTCTTGTGCCCGATTTTCTCATGTTTTCTATGATGGAAACTGCTAAAGCGGCACCCTCGGCAGGGTCTGTTCCGGAGCCGAGCTCGTCCATTAGCACCAAAGTTTTTGGGCCTATATGCTCCATTATCTGCGTTATATTTTTTATATGCCCCGAAAAGGTAGATAAGTTTTGCTCTATACTTTGCTCATCGCCAATATCAGCTAAAACGTCGCTAAACACGCAAATTTGGCTGCTCTCATGCGCAAGAATCAAATAACCGCACTGAGCCATAATACTTAATAGGCCAACTGTTTTAAGTGTAACTGTTTTACCGCCTGTGTTAGGGCCTGTAACAATTAGCGAATCGTAGTTTTTACCAAGCGCAATATCTATGGGCACTACGCTGTTTTTATCAATTAAAGGGTGCCTTGCTTTAACAAAATCAAAGTGCATGTCATCATTTACTGTGGGCATCGTTGCATTTTGAGCTAGCGCTAAGTGAGCCTTTGCAAGCAGGGCGTCTATTTTAAGCATTGCCTCATAACTATGGGAAAACATAGGTTCAAGCATTGCCGTTCTATTTGAAAAATCGCTTAAAATGCGTTCAACTTCAAGTTGCTCTTGATTTTTTAGTTGCAATATTTTTGCGTTTGCAGCTACCACTGCCGCAGGCTCTACAAAAATAGTAGCACCACTTGAGGATACATCGTGTATAACGCCTTGCAAATCGCCCTTGTTTTCAGCTTTTACAGGTACAACAAAGCGCCCGTTTCTAAGCGATACCACTGCATCTTGCAAAAATTTACCTGTAGTTTGAGATTTTACAATGCCGTCTAATGTATCTCTTATAGAGTTTTCAACACTGCGAATTTTTCGCCTTAAATCGTAAAGCATATCACTAGCGTTATCTGCCATTTCTGTTTCTGAAAGTATGCAGTCAAATATGCTTTTTTCAAGAGCAGGTTCAGAAGACAGCGCATAAAAGTACTCATCTACTAAAAGTTCATCGTGCTCACAAGTTGAGTACCAAGACGCTAAATTTGCAAAATTGCGCAAAGTGTGCCCAACGCTTAAAAGCTCTGCCATTGATAAAACGCCGCCTTTAACAGCTCTTTCAACAGCACTTTTTACGCCCTCAACATTTGAATATCTTGGCTTTGCATTTTTAACAAGCAAAAAAGTTAAGCTGTTAGTTTTTAAAAGAGCCATACGAACATCATATATATCAGTTGAGGGTGTTTCATTTATTAATGTTTGCTTTGTTTCATTGCAAACAGCATAATCACAAGCCATTTGCACAATTTTATCAAATTCAAGTATTTTTAAATATTTTTCTTTCATGTTTTCCTCTTACAATATACATTAAAAATTTAAAATAATTTTTTAATATTCGCTATAAATATATGTTTAAAAACTAAATACTCGTCCCATGCAAAAGGACGAGTATTTTGCACATATTAATAATTTAACACATTTTCGTTATTTTGCCAAGTATAAATGCTAAAAAACGGTTAAGAATTATTAACTTAATACAACAATAACATCAAAACTTGTTAAAAAATTATTTAAAATTCCTTAAGTAATATTAATTTAATACAGAGTTTAAAAATTCAAGGCTTTTCATTGGCCTTTCCATGCAAAAAACAACATAATTTTGCGCCGCTTTATATAATAAATTCAAACTGTTTTCAGCAAGATTAAAATTGAACATTTTTTCATCTTCACTATATACAATATGCCGCATAGCAATTAAAGCAGCTAAATCTAAATTACAAACCAAATCATGTTTTTTTGCACAATCGTCGCAAAAAAGGCGCGCTTTTGCAACTTCAAAACAAAACATAGGCTTTTCATAGCAAACACAATCACTGCAAGCTATTAAATTGGGCATATACCCTATTTTGCTCATAGCTCTTAATTCAAAAATTGCCTTTAATTGCTTAAATGGGCGCTTTTTCTTACTGATAAAATGAAAAGTGTTAAGCAAAAGGCGCAGTAAATATTTGGCATCATCTTTCGAGGGTGAAAGCGCGCTTGTAAGCTCGGATAAATACATAGAAAGCGACATGCCAACAATATCTTCATGCAAGCCTATAAAAACCTCATGCACCTGTGCCTCGTTCACTATAAACATATTTTTGCCCTCATAAAGAACAAACTCGCTATAGCAAAAAAGCCCTGTTGCACTGAAAAACTTGCTTTTAAGGCGCAATGCGCTTTTGGCCATAGCGGATATTAAGCCGTGTTCCGGCGTTAGAATTAACAGCGCTCTATCACTTTCACCTGTTTTAGTTGCGCGCAGTACAAGGCCCATTGTTGTAAGTTGCATAATATGCTCCATTTACTTTTTATGCTTTAATATAAAAGCATAATGAATTTTTAAAGCCGCTATTATATGTTAAGCTCTTTCGCCCTTTTTAAGCATGCGTCAAAACCACCTATTAAACACTGTTTAAGGCCGTTTGCCTCAAACTCGTCTAAAGCAGCTCTGGTGGTACCGCCTTTAGATGCTACCATATTTATAAGCTCATCAGGCGAATACGGTGTATGCGTTAACATTTTTGCACTGCCTATCATTGTATTGCAAAACATTTCGAGCGCTTGTTTACTGTCTATTCCGATACTCTGTGCATATTCTGATACAATTTTTGCGATTAAATAAATATATGCAGGCGAGCTGGCACTAACATTAATTATCTCATCAAATAAATTTTCAGGAATATTATGAACTGTGCCCACACTTTTAAAAATAGCTGCTATAAAATTATAATCTTCATCGCTAACTATATTATTTTTACAAAGCGCAACAGTTCCTGCGCCAAGTAAAAGCGGTGTATTTGGCATTGCTCTTATTATTGCAGCTTGCCCTATTTTCTTCTCTATAGAATCAATTGAAATACCGGCCGCTATAGATAGCAAAATATTTTTTTCACTAATATCACATTTTATTTTATCAAATAGTTGTGTAAAGTGTTGTGGCTTTACACACAAGAAAATGAACTCAGCGTTTATAACAATTTCATTTTCGCTCTCACAAACAGTGAACCCAAATGTTTCTGCTCTTTTCCTTGCGTTTAAATCTATATCATAAACACAAATTTTTTCAGCCTCTACAATATTATTTAAAGATATTCCTTTTGCAATGGCATTCGCCATATTACCAAAACCTATAAAACCAATTTTCATTTTAAACTCCTTTATAATAGGAAACACCCGCCCCACACATAAGGACGAGTGTTTGCTCGCAATAATAATTTAACATATTTTCATCATTTTGCCAAGTGTTTCAATGAAATTCACTTATATTAGCATTAGCACTTTTCATTCATAATGAAAAGTGCTTTCAAAAAGTATAATACACTATTTCCTTTTGATTTTGCGCTTTTGATTACATTTTAACGCACCAAAATACCCACCAAATGCACCTGAAGTAATAAGAGTAAACGCCTTAATTGCAGAAAGCTGCGTAAAGACATCAAAGCCTTGAATAGTGGATACGAGTAGAATACATAAGTAAATTAATGCCGCAAAAGTTACACCTAAAATTAACCCGTTCTTTTTTATTAGGTATGCAAATATATATGCGCACACACATGTACAAACGCTTATAATACCTAAAGTTAGTGGTGGTAAAATGCTTAATGGCAAATCTACTTTACTAAGAATAATAGCGCAAATACAAATTAAAACGGTAAACAACAAAAAGCCTACACATAAACTAATAGCCAAATAAAAGATTCCTCTTTTTATATGTACTTTATTTGTTTTCACAAAAAACACCTCCATGCATTAAATACTATGCAAGAAGGTGTTTAAAAAATGCTTATATTACTATTTTTTTGTATCTTTTGCAGGTGTTTCTTTTTCAGAAACTTCTTTTTTATCAGCAGGGCCATCAATTTTTAGTTTTTCAACTTCTTGAATTGCCCAGCGTTTCATGCGGATTTTAATGCGCTCATTACCTGTTTCAAGCACAAAAGTGTCATCTTTAATAGATGCAACCCTTCCTACTAAACCGCCGATAGTTGTGATACCATCGCCAACTTCTATAGAATTGCGCATTGTTGTTGCTTGTTTTTCTTTTTTGCGCTGTGGGCGTATCATAACAAAATACAGTAGCAATAACATTGCACCGATAGATACAAAAGAAAACATTGTAGAACTCATAAGACCTGTTGATGTGCCGGTTGTGGCTGATATAAATGCTAAATTCATGTTTAAACCTCCTAAAATAATATTTTAAGTATACATAAAAAAATATATACTTGCAAGTGTTTTATTGTAAATTATTAATAAATTAACAAATACATGTAGCAAAAGCTTAAAGCATTTTTAAATACGGCTATCCAATATCTTTGTATACTGTTCACTAAATGCAGTAAAAGTTTCATTTTCTATTTCTTTTTGAATTTTTTGCATAAGTGTATTGTAAAAATATAAATTGTGTATAACCGCAAGCCTCATACCTAAAATTTCATTTGCTTTAAATAAATGCCTTAAATATGCTTTCGAAAAATTCTTGCAGCATTCGCAATCGCATTGCTCATCAATAGGGCTTTCGTCTAATTCATACTTTGCGTTTCTAATGTTAATTATACCGTTCCACGTGTTTAAATGCCCATGCCTTGCGTTTCTGCTTGGCATAACACAATCAAACAAATCAACGCCTCTTTTAACAGCTTGTAAAATATTACCCGGTGTTCCAACGCCCATTAAATAACGAATTTTATCTTTGGGCATAAACGGAATTACAGCATCAAGTGTGCTATACATCTCCTCTTTTGTCTCACCTACAGCAAGCCCGCCAATTGCATAGCCGTCTAAGTTTAATTCTGCAATTTGTTTCATATTTTCTATGCGCAAATCTTCAAAGCAGCACCCTTGGTTTATGCCGAAAAGCATTTGCTCTTTGTTTACCATTTTACCTTCATTTTTAAGGCGCTCCATTTCATTTTTGCAGCGCACAAGCCACCTTACCGTTCTTTCGCAAGACGCTTTGGCATAATTGTATTCAGCAGGGTTTTCAACACACTCATCAAACGCCATTGCGATTGTAGAGCCTAAATTCGCCTGAATTTGCATACTCTCTTCAGGCCCCATAAATATTTTCCTGCCATCTATATGAGAGCTAAAATTAACGCCCTCTTCTGTTATTTTACGAAGTTTAGCTAAACTAAAAACTTGAAAGCCGCCGCTATCAGTTAAAATAGGGCCTTGCCATTTTGTAAATTTATGCAAGCCCCCTAGTTTTGCTATATTTTCATCGCCCGGGCGCAAATGCAAATGATAAGTATTGCAAAGCATAACAGCGCAGTTTATATTTTTAAGGTCAAACGCGCTAAGCCCACCTTTAATTGCAGCAGCAGTAGCCACATTCATAAATGCAGGGGTTTGTATATCTCCGTGAGGTGTTGCAAATTCAGCGCGCCTTGCATTTTTTTCTGTTTTAATTAATTTATACATAATTCATCTTCTTTATTAAATATTATTTGCAATATACATTGCATCGCCAAAAGAGAAAAACCTGTATTTTTCTTCAATGGCCTTTTTATAAGCGTTCATTGTAAAATCATAAGAGCAAAATGCGCTTACAAGCATAATTAATGTGCTCTCGGGTAAATGGAAGTTTGTTATTAAACCGTCTAAAACTTTAAATTTAAAGCCCGGGTAAATAAAAATATCTGTTTGTGAATTGCATGCAACAATTTTACCGTGATCTTTAGCTATGCTCTCCAAAGTTCGGCAAGTTGTTGTGCCAACACCTATAATTTTATTGCCGGCTTTTTTAGCATTGTTAATTATATTAGCCGTTTGCTCTGACACTTCAAAATATTCACTGTGCATTTTATGATTTAGCACATTTTCCTCTTTAACAGGGCGAAATGTTCCCAGCCCAACATGAAGTGTTATATCGGCTATTTTAACGCCCTTTTCTTCGAGGCTTCTTAGCAATTCATTTGTAAAATGCAAACCTGCTGTTGGTGCCGCTGCGCTGCCCGGTTGTTTTGCATAAACAGTTTGATAACGGCTAGCATCTTCAAGGCGTGTTTGTATGTAAGGAGGTAGCGGCATTTGCCCAAATTGGTCAAGTTTTTCAAACAAATTATTTGTATCAAACGTAAATTCTACAAGTTTATTGCCATCTTCATATGTTTTTACAATTACTGCCTTTAAGCTCCCGTCGCCAAAAGTTAAGCTTGCGCCTTCTTTCAAGCGTTTTCCCGGCCTTGCAAGGCATTCCCATTTATCTTTTTGCACTTCTTTCAATAAAAGCAGCTCGCAAACGGCGCCGCTGTTTTCTTTTTGCCCTATAAGGCGTGCAGGCAGCACCTTTGATCTATTTACAACTAGCACGTCGCCTTTATTTAATAAATTTATTATATCTTTAAATTTATTGTGTTTTAATTGGCCGTTTTGTTTATTTAAGCATAAAAGCCGTGATTCATCCCTTTTATCAATTGGGTGCTGTGCGATTAATTCACTTGGGAGATCAAAATAAAAATCTGATTTTAACATAAATTCTCCGTTTAAAAACTAAAATATTTACAAATACATTGACATTTTACGTTATTTGCATTATTATTTACTTAACAAATATCATTACATAAACTTTAAATTTCCATTTATTGTTTTTATGTGTGATTATAATTATACAGAGGTTGCGAGATACAATAGTATTTTTGCTTTTAGATTGCCAAATCATGCAAAGCATTAAAAAAGGGTATTTCGCCGAAAGCGATTGTTCGGCAGGCATCGCTTGGGGTTTGTTCCGAAAGGGCATTCACTGTCGCCATTATAGCAAAATGTCAAAATTTTATATTTTGAATTGCTAAGGCGGAGGGCTGTATCAATACAATCAATTTATATTATATTGTATTTTCTGCCGGTTTTCAAGCCGGCTATTATTTTTTATTAATATTTTGGGAGGAATTATAATGAAAAAATTTAAAGTTGGGGTAATTGGTGCTACTGGAATGGTGGGGCAACGCTTTATTAGCTTGCTTGAAAATCACCCTTGGTTTGATTTATGCCTACTTGCCGCTTCACCGAGAAGCGCCGGTAAAACATACGAGCAAGCTTTAAACGGCCGCTGGGCCCTTGAAGAAAAAATGCCTGATAGTGTTAAGAGCATGGTAATTTATGATGCCGCGCATGTGCAAGAAATAGCAAGTTTAGTTGATTTTGTTTTCTGCGCTGTAGATATGAGCAAAGATGAAATTAAAAAACTTGAAGAAGCTTATGCAAAAGCTGAATGCCCTGTTGTTTCCAATAACAGTGCTCACCGTTTCACAAACGATGTTCCTATGATTGTTCCTGAAATTAATGACGCACACACAGATATTATAGAAAGCCAGCGCAAAAGGCTTGGAACAAAAAAAGGCTTTATAGCTGTTAAAAGTAATTGCAGTTTACAAAGCTATGTGCCGGCACTTCATCCACTAATGGAGGAATTTGGCGTAAATAAAGCCCTTGTTTGCACTTATCAGGCAATATCGGGCGCGGGCAAAACATTTGAAACATGGCCTGAAATGGTTGATAACTGCATACCTTTTATTGGTGGCGAAGAAGAGAAAAGCGAAAAAGAGCCATTAAAATTATGGGGGCATATTGAGAACGGCAAAATTGTTAATGCAAGCTCGCCTTCTATTACCGCTCAATGCTTCAGGGTTGCTTGTTTAGATGGGCACATGGCAGCAGTTTTTGCAAGCTTTGATAAAAAGCCAACTATCGAGCAAATGAAAGAAATTTGGGCTAATTTTAAAGGTGCGGCACAAACGCTTGAACTTCCAAGCGCACCAAAACAATTTTTGCACTATTTTGAAGAAGAAAACCGCCCTCAATCTAAACTGGACCGCAATTTAGAAAATGGTATGGCTGTTAGCCTTGGCCGCTTAAGAGAAGATACACAATATGATTATAAATTTGTGTGCCTATCACATAATACATTGCGCGGTGCAGCCGGTGGCGCTGTTTTGTTAGCAGAATTGCTAGCTAAAAAAGGCTATTTTGATTAAACCTATTTATTAATTTTATAATGAAGTATAAAACTAAAAACTAAACACTTATTTTTGTGTTTTTTATGCAAGTTTTTTGCTTTTATTGCGTAAAATGAATTAATGAATAAACTATTGCATTTACAATTTAAAAAATATTAAACTAAACAACTTATTAAACATGGAGGAAATTATGAAAAAACCTATTTTCACAGGCTCGGGTGTTGCTATTGTTACGCCAATGTACGATGACGGCAGTGTTAATTTTGACGTTTTAGCGCAATTAATCGAGTTTCACATAGAAAACAAAACCGATGCTATTATTATATGCGGAACTACAGGTGAGGCTTCTGCTTTAGATGATGACGAGCATTTGCAAGCTATAGAGTTTACTGCAAAAACCGTTGCAAAGCGCATACCCGTTGTTGCTGGCACCGGCGGTAATGATACACGCCACGCTATAAATCTTTCAAAGGAAGCTGTAAAACGAGGCGCAGATGCCCTTTTACTAGTTACGCCTTACTATAACAAAACAAACCAAAGCGGGTTAATTGAGCATTTTAACTGCATAATAAATGCAGCAGGTGCTCCATCTATTTTATACAATGTTCCCTCTCGCACAGCAATGACAATAAAGCCAGAAACATACAAAGAATTATCTAAAAACCCACTTGTAATAGCAACAAAGGAAGCAAGCGGTGATATTTCTGCTATAGCGCAAACTGCGGCACTTTGTGGCGATGATTTACAAATTTACACAGGTAATGACGACCAAATTTTACCTATACTAGCACTTGGCGGCATAGGTGTTATTTCTGTTTTCGCAAATATTGCTCCTAAACAAACACATGATATTGTTAGTTTATATTTAGAGGGTAAAATTAAAGAGAGTTTAGATTTACAACTTAAAAATATAGAACTGATAAACGCTATGTTTAGCGATGTTAACCCAATACCGGTTAAAGCTGCCTTAAAAATGATGGGCTATGCCGTTGGCGATTGTAGGCTTCCTCTTGGCAAGATGAGCGAAAAAGGTTTAATAGATTTAGAAAACGTTATGAAAAAATACAAATTTATATAATATAGTTTAATAAAAAAGAATTTAACTGTAATATATAAAAACAAACGATAAAACAGCAGAATATTATAAAGCGAGTGATAAAATGATTAATGTTATAATTAATGGTATACACGGGAAAATGGGCAATGCACTTCAAAGAATTATTAGCGAGCGAGATGATTGCAAAATTGTTGCAGGTATTGATTCTTACGCTAAACCTTGCGATATACCCGTTTTTAAATCACTGGATGAATGCAATATAATTGCTGATGTATTAATTGATTTTTCAAACGCAACAATAGTTGATGCTATGATAAATAGCTGTGTACAAAAGAAATTACCTTGTGTTATTTGCACAACGGGGCTTTCTGAAAGTACAATTTCAAATATTGAAAACGCCGCCAAAGAAATTGCTGTTTTTAAAAGCGCTAATATGTCTCTTGGGGTTAATGTGTTAATTAGCTTAGCCCAAAAAGCAAATGAATTGTTTGGCCTTAATTACGATGTTGAAATTGTTGAAAAACACCACCATCATAAAGTAGATTCACCAAGCGGCACTGCGCTAATGATTGCCGATGCAATTAATGAAAAAGCACCGCAAAAATACAATTATGTTTACGATAGGCACGCAGAGCGCAAGAAAAGAGACACACTTGAAATGGGCCTACACGCTGTTCGCGGCGGCGGTATTGTTGGTGAGCACGACGTTTTATTTTGCGGTAACAACGAAACCCTTACTATTTCGCACAGTGCGCTCTCTAGGGAAGTTTTTGCCGATGGCGCTGTAAAAGCAGCTTTATTTATCGCAGGTAAAGGCAATGGCCTTTACACAATGAAACATTTAATTGATAGCTAAAATCCCAATAATTAAAAACCGCCTTTTCATGTTTGTTTAACATGAAAAGGCGGTTTTTTTATATTATACTATTTGCGGTTTAGCCGCTATTTTTCAGCATTTCTCTTGCGTTTTCAAGCGCAATATCGGTTACATAATCACCTGATATCATCATGGCTAAAGCTTTCACTCTTTGCTCGCCGCTTAGTTTATGAACATCTGTAAATGTGCGCTGCTCTTTAATATTCTTTTCTATTAGCAAATGGTTATCTGCCTGTGCTGCAATTTGTGCTGTGTGAGTAATGCATATAATTTGCCTGCCCTTTGATGTTTGCTTTAATTTTTCGCCAATTCTTGCAGCTGCCAGCCCCGAAACACCTGTATCTATTTCATCATAAATAATACTGGAAATATCGTCCTTATCTGCCATAGCGCTTTTTATTGCAAGCATTATGCGCGAAAGCTCGCCGCCCGAGGCAATTTTAGCCAAGGGCTTAGGCGTTTCACCTACATTAGCGCTGATGTAAAATTCAATACTGTCTTGCCCCATAGACGCAAGCGAGCCTTTTGTATGTACTAACGAAATTACAATGCCGGGCATGTTCAGAAATTTAAGTGCCTCAGATATTTCTTTATTAAAACGCTCGAATGCTTTAATTCTTGTATCGCTCAAGCTTTCAGCAAGCTCTTTTGCTTTTTTGTAAAGCATATCTTGCTTTTCATAAAGCTCATCTAAATGCTGTGTACTATCCTCTATTAACGATAATTCATCTGTTGCTTTTTGTGCAAACAGTAATATATCGCTTATAGTATTACCATATTTTTTCTTCAATTTATATATTAAATCCAGCCTGTCTTCAATCTCTTCAAGCTGTTTTGGGTCGTAATTAATTTCTTCAAACGCATAAGAAAGTTCATGTGCATATTCGTTTAAATTATAATACAAATCTTGTATTTTCTCATTAAGGCTTTGAAAATCATCGGTTAAGCTGCAAACGCCCTCTAAAGAATTTGCAGCCTGCCTTGTAAGTTCAAGTGCATTTACGCTGTCGTCTGTGCCGTTTATTGCTAAATTAGCAGTGTGCAAATGGTCTTTTATTGCGGCAAAATTGCGCATGGTATTTCGTTTGTTTGTAAGGGTTTCCTCTTCATTTTCAATTAGTTGCGCTTTATTAATTTCATCAATTTGAAAGCGCAAAAGCTCAATTTTCTGCTCTTTTTCATCTTCATTAAGCTGAAGTGAATCAACTTCCTTTTTAACCTTACAAAGTTCTCTGTAAATTTTATAATATTCTTCGTGTGCATTTTTGTTTTGCGCAAAAGCATCTAAAACAAAAATATGTTTTGCCGGGTTAATTAAACTGTGATTATCATGCTGGCCGTGTATATTTATAATATTTGCACAAATATCTCTAATTACACTTGCGCTCGCAGGCATACCGTTAATTCTGCAGTTGCTTTTACCCTCTGCCGTTATCTCTCTGAAAAGCAATAGCTCATCTTGCACCTCATAGCCTGCATCACTAATTAATTTAATTGTTTGTTTGTTCAAGTTTTTAAATGTTGCCCAAATAGACGCTTTACCTGCCCCTGTTCTAACAAGGTCTTTAGAAGTTCTGCTTCCCAATATAGCGCTTATGCTATCAATTAAGATAGACTTACCTGCGCCTGTTTCACCTGTTAAAACATTTAGGCCTTCGCCGAAAACTATATTTGCTTTTTCAATAACAGCAACATTTTCAATTGTAATCTCGCAAAGCATAATTAGCTCCTCAATACGCTTTATATTTAGATATTCTTTTCGCCATATTTTTTGCAGATTCTTCTGTGCGCATAAGTATTAAAAACGTATCATCGCCTGAAAGTGTTCCAACAACATTTTCCCACACAAGGGCGTCAAACACTTCACACGCAGCGTTTGCCATGCCTGCATAGCATTTAACAAGCACACTGTTACAAGCATAATCAACATTTAAAATGCTCTCTTTAAATATTGTTTCAAAGCGCGATAATGCATGGTTATTTTTAGTTGCTCCCGGCGAAACAATATAGCGATAATTCCCCTCGCCTGTAGATGTTTTTATAAGCCTTAGTTCTCTTATATCGCGAGAAACTGTTGCCTGTGTAACTTCAAAACCACATTCCTTTAAATGCACAAGCAAATCTTCTTGCCTATCTATAGCATTTGCATTTATTAATTCCAATATTTTATTTTGACGTATGTTTTTCAAGTTCATCTTCCCCTTAATTTTTTATCTATCGCCTTAAATTGGTCTGTTTTACTAATACAAATTAGGTTCATAAATTGCTTTGAATATCTTATATTTGCAACACATTCATCTTTTAGCTTTATTTCTTCAAGGCCGTCACAACTGCAAAAGAAATCGGAGCGGCCATTTGAATTTACTATTACTTTTATATTTCTCTCTTTAGAAAAAACCATTGGTGGGCTTCTCATGCTGTGGGCACAAAGAGGTGTTACAACTATGCCGTTAACTTTGGCATCTAATATTGGGCCACCCGCTGAAAGCGAATAAGCAGTTGAGCCTGTTGGCGTTGAAATGATAACGCCGTCGCCGCTATAATCATTTACAAGCACATCATCGCAATAAATTTTAACGCCCACAGTGTGCAGAACACTCGCTTTGCCAATAACAAAATCATTTAAAACAAGTTTCTTTTCATTGTCATCGTCAATTTCAATTTCTAAAATACTTCTTTTATCAATGAAGTAATTGCCCTCGATAATATTTTTTAAATAGCTCGATTCATTAGGTTCAATAGCTGCTAAAAAGCCCAATGTACCAACATTTACACCTAAAATTGGCTTGTTATATTTTAAACTTTGGCGCGCTACACGCAAAATTGTGCCGTCGCCGCCCACTGTAATAATAACATCACAATATTCAAACGCTTTTTCATCTTCCATTAATTTCACATTAATGTCTTCAAATTCTTTTTCAAGGCATTTTTGCACAAAAACTTCTGCGCCAAAATTCTCAATTGCTTTTACATATTTTTTAGAAATAGTCAAAGCATGCTTTTTTTGTGTATTTGTAACTAAAAAAAATTTCATACAATGCCTTTCCTCTTAATACATTTTAAAGGTTTTCATGTGCGCTATTTACAATATTTGTTATAAGCTCGTTATCAAATGCAATAATGTTTTCGATGCTATCAACTTTTTTAATATGCATTAAAAATTCCATATTGCCCTTAGGCCCTTTAATTGGAGAATAATTAAGCGCTACTACGTTAAAATTATTATTATTTGCGTTTTGTATGCATTTTTCAATAACCGCTATATGTGTGCTTTTCTCTTTTACAACACCGTTTTTTCCAACTAATTCTCTACCTGCTTCAAATTGAGGTTTTATAAGGCAAACGCCCTGGGCATCATTGCGTGTTAGCTTTGCCGCAACGCTAAAAATATGAAAAAGCGATATAAATGAAACGTCTACACTAAAAAAATCAATATACTCATTTATATTTTCAAATTCAACATTTCTAATATTTGTGCGCTCCATATTTATAACCTTTTCATCACAGCGCAGTTTCCATGCAAGTTGCCCATAGCCAACATCAACAGCATATACTTTATTTGCACCGTTTAAAAGCATACAATCTGTAAAACCGCCTGTAGATGCACCTATATCCATGCAAATTTTGTTTTGTAGGTTTATGTTAAAAACTAAAAGCGCTTTTTCAAGCTTTAAGCCGCCTCTGCTAACATAAGGCAAATCGTTGCCACGCACTTCAACATGCGCATCATTAGTAATCATTGCCCCGGCTTTATCACTTTTTTCACCGTTCACATAAACAATGCCTGCCATTATTAAAGCTTTAGCTCTCTCTCTGCTTTGCGCTAAATTATTTTGAAATAAATATTGATCTAAACGTATTTTCACTGCTTATCCTTTAAAATTATTTTACAAATATATTGTATAAACTATTTTCGTCTAATGAGAATAATTCGCAAAGCTCTTTAACATTTGCGTGTGTTAACTGTGCACTGTTTGCCGCATAATGTTCATAATCACCTTTGAACTTTAAGAGATTCATCTCACATAGTAAATGCTCGCCTATTCCACCATTTTTTATGCCGTCTTCCGCAAATATAATTTTATCGTAGCCTAGCAAATCCCTCAGTAAATTTTGTGGTATTGGGTGAATTTGGCACATTTTATATACATGCACAGGTGTATTATTGCTTAACGCTTTCTCTGCTGCCATTAGTACATTAGCTGTTTGCACACCGTAAGTTACACATGCTATTTTTGCGCCTTTAACATCTTTATTTACTAAATCGTATTCATTTTTTGTGCAGCCAAGTTTTGCAAGATTTTCATCTTCTGTGCCTCTTGAGTACCTTAAAGCACGAACACCTGTTTCATTTAATAGCTGCTCAAGCCAATATTTTAGCTCCTCGTAATTGCATGGTGAAATAACCCTCACACCGCTTAATTGGCTTAAAAAAGCCGCATCGTAAATGCCTTGATGTGTTTCGCCATCGCCGGCAACAAAACCTGCCCTATCTATTGCAAAAAGCACATTCAACTTTTGTAAATTAACGTCGTGAATAATTTGATCGTAAGCCCGCTGTAAAAAAGTTGAGTATATTGCAACCACCGGTTTCATATTGCCCTCAGCAAGCCCTGCTGCAAATGTTACAGCGTGTTGCTCTGCCATTCCAACATCATAAAAGCGCTCTTTGTGCTTTCTGTAAAAATATTGAAGCCCCGTACCGTATTTCATAGCGGCAGTTATTGCAATTATTTTTTTATCTTTATTCGCAAGCGCTGTTAAATGCTCGCCAAAAGTGCTGGAAAATGAAATTTGGTTTGAAAAATCAGGGTCTGTTAAATTAACGGCATCAAAAGAGGAAACGCCGTGAAATTCACCGGGGTTAATTTCAGCAGGCTCGTAACCTTTGCCTTTAGTTGTCATCATATGCAAAAACAGTGGTGCATTTTGCTCTTTGTTGAACACCTCAAATAAATTGCAAAGCTCGTGCACATTATGCCCGTCAACCGGGCCAACATATTGAAAACCCATATTCTCAAATATAGTAGAGTGGTAAAGCCTTTGGCGCAAAGAAGACTTAATTTTTTGCAAATATTTGCGAATAGACACGCCCACAAAAGGTACAGTGTCAAGAAATTTTTGCACAAAGCGTTTTAGCGCAAAATATTTTGGGCTAGTGCGTAAATGAGTAAAATATTGCGCCAGGCCGCCAACATTTTTAGAAATTGACATTTCATTATCGTTTAAAATAACTATCAAGTTATCTAGGTTTCTAACATTATTCATGCCCTCGTAAACCATGCCGCCTGTGAATGCACCATCGCCAACAAGCGCTATAACTTTGCCTTGTTCACCGTTGTGCTTTTTTGCATTTGCCATGCCAATAGCAGCCGATATAGCTGTGTTACCATGCCCGGCAATAAAAGAATCGTGCACGCTTTCCTTTGGCGATGGAAAGCCCGATAGCCCGTTAATCATACGCAATTTATCGAAATTTTGTTTTCTGCCTGTAAGCAGTTTATGAGTGTAGCATTGATGCCCCACATCCCAAACAATTTTATCATGTGGTGTTGTGAAAACTTTATGCATTGCAACGCTAACTTCTATTGTACCTAAATTAGAAGATAAATGTCCACCTGTCTTAGAAACACTCTCAATTAAATAAAGGCGTATTTCTTCACAAAGAGCCACCAATTCACTATTATTAAGTTTTTTTACATCATCAGGAGAAATTATATCATTTAACAAATTCAGCATATATTAAACAATTGGCGGGGTAATTATCACTGCTATTAAAATGCCGAGCAGCGCACCTGAAAGCACCTCAAGAGGTGTGTGGCCAACTTTCTCCTTTAATTTTTTCATTTTGTAAAGTGGCGAGTTTTCATCTTCATCTTTTAACCAATCGTCTAAAATTTTATTTAAAATTTTAGCTTGTTTGCCTGTTTCATGCCTAACACCCATAGCATCATACATAACAACAGATGCTAAAATAAACGTTATTGCAAAAATTGGCGAGCTAACTCCCTCACTTCTTGCAGCAGCCATAAACGCAGAGCAAACAAAAGCTGAATGTGCACTGGGCATTCCACCAGCTCCATACATTCGCTCCAGTTCAAGTTTGCCAACAAGTGCAAAATTTATTAAGGTTTTTGCGAGCTGTGCGCAAAACCAAGCAAAAACTGCAATTGTAAGCATGTAATTTCCAAAAATAATAGTTTGAAATTGCATACTACCCTCTATGTGCTCCTAAAAATTAATTTTTGTGCAAATTCAACTAAGAACGCTGAGTTTACACCGAAATTTTCTTTTAATAATTCGCAAGCTTCATCTGTATATTTTTTCGCTTTTTCCAAAGAACTTTCAACGCCAAAAAGCTTAACAAATGTTGTTTTATCGCTAATTTTATCGTTATTTATCGGCTTGCCCAAAACACCTTGCTGTGATGTTGCATCAAGCACATCATCTATTATTTGAAACACAAGGCCAATAGCTGCGGAATACTGCAAAATAATATCAATGTTTTTATTATTCGCCATTGCAGCTATTGCCCCAAGTTTTGCGCTAGTGCTAATTAGTTCACCAGTTTTATTTTTGTGTATTCGTAATAAGTTTTTTTCATCTGCAGGTATGTTCTCATAATACAAGTCTAATTCTTGGCCTAAAATCATACCCTTTGCACCACTGCCTTTTGAAAGCTGTAATGCGGCGCTTGCATTTTGTGCTTC
This sequence comes from uncultured Bacteroides sp., assembly GCA_964369565.1. GTDB lineage: Bacteria > Bacillota > Clostridia > Oscillospirales > Ruminococcaceae > Ruthenibacterium. Next base: position 18,540 of record CAYJEU010000031.1, read on the forward strand.
GCTTGCTTTTGCGCTTAATATTGTTTCAAACGCAGCTGTTAAAAGGGCATCACCCGCTAAAAGCGCTGTTGCCTCGCCAAACTGTATGTGACAAGAGGCTTTGCCCCTTCGCATGTCGGAATTATCCATGCATGGTAAATCATCGTGAATAAGCGAATAACAATGAAGCATTTCTAAAGCACTTGCATAAGTAGCAGCTACTTTAAAATTATTATCTTCGCTCAGCATTTCATATACAGCCATACAAAGCACGGCCCTAATTCTTTTGCCTCCTGAAAACAAACTGTATTTTGCAGCTTGTGCAACTGAAGAATCATCATTAAAACAATTGTTAAATGAACTTAATAATTGTGGTTCAACTAAATCTAAATAAAATTTATATTTTTGTGTGTATTGCAATATTAATCCTCCGAAAAAAGTTTAGCATTAATTTCATCAATTTTTATCTGCGCAGTGTTAACCGCTTTATTGCAAAACGCTATTAAATCTGCCGCTTTTGAGTATAGCTCTATGGTTTTATCAAGCCCTGTTTCTTCGTTTTCCATCTCTTGTAATATTTCATCTAATTGCTTTGATGCACTTTCAAATGTTAATTTTTCTTTTGCCATATTTTATCATCACTTTCTATCGATGTTACACTGCAATTAATGCCACCTTTTTTCAAAAGAACAGTTACATCATCACCTATGTTCACATCTTCACTGCTTTTTATAATATTTTCGCCTTTTTTTATTATTCCATACCCTCTTGATAGTACATCATATGGGTTTAAAGATGCAAGTAATTTTGCATTGTATCGCAATGTTTTTTCTGAAGCATTCATTTTATTCAGAACAATTTTACCGCTTGATTTTCTATAGCTTTGCAAATTTTGCTCATGTTTTCCCGGTAATAGCGAAATATTTTTTAATGCATTTGAATTTTTCGCATTATAAACTTTATCATAAGCGCTATTTATAGTGCTTTGCGCCAAACTTTTAATAGCATTTGCTGTTATTAACACACTCTCAAATTCCGCTTGCATATCAGGAACAACAAGCTCTGCCGCCGCGCTTGGTGTTGGCGCTCTTAAATCGCTTACAAAATCTAAAATGCAAAAATCAATTTCATGGCCAATTGCACTTACTATAGGTGTTTTACAATTAAAGGCTGCTCTTGCAATATTTTCGCTGTTAAAAACCCATAAATCTTCTTTAGAGCCGCCACCGCGCGTTACAATAATTACATCACACTTTGCTGAATCTAACGTTTTAATGGCGTTTTCAATGCTGTTTGCGGCTTGCTCGCCCTGCACATTTGTAGGGCACAGTAAAAATTTAGAATTAGGGTTGCGCCTTTGCGCTACATTTAAAATATCTTGTAATGCTGCGCCTGTTTTCGATGTTACAAGCCCAATACAATTTGGCATATGCGGCAATAATTTTTTGTGCTCTATATCAAAAAGGCCTTCATCCTCAAGTTTAGCTTTAAGCTGTTCAAACGCCATTTGCATTGCGCCTATACCATCCGGCACCATGTAATCAATATTAATTTGAAAAGACCCGTCTCGCTCATAAAGAGTAATTTGGCCCCGAGCTATAACGCTCATGCCGTTTTCAGGCTTAAATGATAAACTTTGGTTGTATGTTCTAAACATAACAGCTTTAACGCTGCTTAACTCATCTTTTAGCGAAAAATAATAGTGGCCTGTTTTAAAGTGATTTGTAAAGTTAGAAATTTCTCCCCTAATTGCAATATCTGTTAAAACTTCATCTCTTTCAAGTAATGTTTTAACATATTTATTTAGCGCATTAACGCTGATTATATCTGCCATATTTACCCCATTATTTCTTTAGCCGCCAAAATTGCAACACCTATTGCATTATCAGAGGAATAAAGCCCGTTTACAAAAAATGCATCTTGTAAATATTGTTTTATTTGCGTTTGAATTAAAGTGCTACTCATAACGCCGCCTGCAAATATTACAGGTATATCGGGATATTGCTTTTTTGCTGCCATTACCATTTTATATGCAGTTAAACCTATTGCCATTAAACAGTATTTTGCAACATATTCATGTGCATAATTGTTTTTAAGCAAAGCGTCACAAATATTTTCAAGGCCCGACAAACTACAATTGGTATTATTTACGCTAACTTTAGGCTTTATATTTTCTTTACATTTTAAAGCTAGCTTTGTTAACTCTTCCCCTGCCGGAAAAGCAAAACCAAACTTAACGCCAAGCCTATCTACCGCTTGCCCTGCATACAAATCGGTACTCTCGCCTATTTTCGCTATATTGTGTGTACCCTCGCAAAGTAAAAGTTCTGTTGTACCGCCCGACACATGGAAAACCAAGCACTGCTTACTAAATAGACTATCATCATTGCACGCATACATTGCAGCTGCAATATGCCCTTGTTGATGAGTTGTTTTATAAAGCTTTACATTTTTTCCAAGGGCAAAACCACAAGCTACACTTACACCCGGCAAAAAACAAGGCATATAAGAGTTTTCAAGCGGCCTTGGCTTTTCAGAAACTCCCACCGCATCAATTTTACATAAATTCACTTTTTCTCTTAAATTTTGCAACATAGAGGGCAAAACATTTGTATGGTGAAAAACCGCATCACTTTGCCTAAGCCCAAGCTCGCCTTTTTTTACGGGCAAGAATTTTTTCTCGTTATAAACAACTTTATTTGTACTGCTACAATAAACGGCAATACTTGTTGCATAATTGCTTGTATCAAAGCCTAAAGAAAGCACTTAATACCACCTTTAAACATATTATTTAATTCTGTGAATGTATAACTTTTGAAATTGAGCCTAATACACCGTTTATAAATTGATAATCATTATCGCCTGAATATTTTTTAGAAATTTCAACAGCTTCGTTAATTGCTATACTGTCAACATTTTCTTCACTGTAAAGCATTTCACAAACAGCAACACGCATTATTGCAGTGTTAATTCTGGGAAGCCTTGCAATGCTCCAGTCTTTAAGCTGCGCAATAATTAAATCATCTACTTTTACAGGGTCGTCAAAATAGTTATTTAAAATGGCTTGTGCAAAAGCATCTAACTTTAATTCGTCGCTTTCTTTCGCATAGCTTATAATATCTTGCAATGAATTAACATTAAACGATGTTTCAAACATAAGCAAAACTGCATTTTCTCTTGATAATCTTCTTTTCATAATTTCCTCGTTACAAATACTAAAAAAGTAAAACTAAAAAAATCTTGCAAAAAGTGCTGTTATAAAGATAAAATGCAAATCGCTTTACAAAAAATCATTTAAGCCAAAAACATATATTAGTATAATAATCAAAAAACATTTGCGATATACTAGTAAAACCACTTTTGGCAACAACACACCCAAGCAAGAGAATAAATTAATTATTATCGGTTAAATCTTCACCGGTATTTTTATAGACCCCTACAACAACAACATTCACACGTGACACTGTAATACCTGTCATATTTTGCACTGCAGCCTTCACATTTTCTTGAATTTTAGTGCAAAGGGGCTGAATTTTAAAGCCGTATTCAGCTACTAAGTTTATAGTAATTTGAGCAACACCATCTAATAAAATAACTTCAACAGCTTTTTTGCTAACAATATTTTTAAATAAGCCGCGAACACCTTGTATATCTGCTTTAATATCTTTTGCGCCTTCTATTTCAACGGTTGCCATTGTAGCTATTTTTGCAATAACATCAGTAGAAATTTGCAAACTGCCGTTTGTGCTTCTTTTATCATTCATAAGTTTTTTGCCTCCAAAAACAATTTAAATATTATTTATAATTTGCAATAATTTATATATATAACTTTATACATAATACATGGCAATTATAACATATAAAACAAATTTCCGCAAGCACGTTTATGCAAAGAAAATTGAATTTTATACATTTTTTTATACAATCACAACAATATTATTGTACAAAATATATTATTATTTTCTATATAATATATATGCAAGTGATTTGTTTAAATTAATTGAATTATTTCAAAAATATACTTGACAGCGTACAACATTAATGATATTATAATATAGCGCCACAAAATAGCGCCACAAAAAAACATATCGCGGGGTGGAGCAGTTCGGTAGCTCGTTGGGCTCATAACCCAAAGGTCGT
>CAYJEU010000032.1:0-22257 GCA_964369565.1 uncultured Bacteroides sp.
AAACTTATGAAAATATAAAGTCTACTTTAGATTTTCATAGATTTGATTGTCGTAAGGATATAATAATGGATATAATCGCAAAATTATCATTCCGATAGTGGTAAAATATTATTCCGATACCACCCTATTGTTCCGATGAATGGCTTAAGATGTATATTTCAATATTAAGCGAGTAACCACATCACTCTCTGCTCACGGTTTGTGTAAAACCAATGCTTATGAATATATTGATTAAGTAGCGCATTTCGTTTTTAATTTTACGGAATGTATTCCGTACTTTGAGCTTAATTTGATATTTTAGGGAATGCATTCCTTATTTTAGATTTAATTTGATCTTTTATGGAATGTATTTCGTATTTCGATTGACTTTTGCATATACCAAATATCTTTTAACTCTGGATACCATACACCCGAACGCAAACTATAACTGTGTTAAAAAGATTAATTTTATAGATTGGTTGCTTCAAAAATAGTTTTCTGCTCACAGTTTGCTCACACTTATCCTAAAAACCTGCTTTTGTGAGCATTTCTGATAAACCCTGTAACCAAGCTATACACAGCCGAAAAGTGCAGTGTTTAAGCCATTTCCTGCGGTTTTAAAGGCTCTTAAATGCAACTAAAAAACACCAAATGAAACTCGCAAACTGGCACTCGAAATGCGGTAGGTCATGAAAGTGGCGCGAGAGTTCAAATCTCTCCATCTCCGCCAAAAATCAGTAAATGCCACGTGGGTGTTTACTGATTTTTTTATGCCTCAAACACTGCAAGCGGGGCAACCTAAAATAATTGCATCATAGTCATTCACAGTGGAAACATCAAACTCACTGAAAGAAATAACATCAGTTTCATTGCCTGATTCTTTTGCCCTATCAGAAATTTTGCCGCTGTTTTTTGTAATGCTCGCTTTGTGGGCAATTTTATATCACACTGTCCAATTCAAACTCTCCCGTTGCAATGTAAACAAGCGGTGACACAGCCCTTTTCGGCAATCATAAGGTTGTTTGTGCTGTTCATAATGCGCGTTAAAAGGGTAGCTGTAAGCGGAATAAACATGACGAAAAAGATGAAGCTGTGCAGTGCGTACTGTGATTTTAAAATAAAACCCGGTGCAGCAATAGTTCCGTCCTGGCCATGCCACGCACTTGATGAGAGCGACCCATTAAAATAATTAGAATATTTTGCATATACTAAGTCAAGGCGAGGGCAGTATTTAACTGCCCACGCCTTGACTTTTTGTTTTATAAGCTATAATTTTGTTGTCAGAAACTAACCATAAAACTTGTTGCCTTTAATAATTGTTATAGGCTTTATTTTAATTTTGCAAATTTATGTTAAATTAATTCAAAATTTGCAGAGCGCAAAAGTTGTGAAATTGAACTGCAACCACTTTGTGCATATTTTTGAAAGTGAAAAAATTGCAGAAAAAATAAGTAATTACCTACAATAAATTAACTAAATAAGACAAAAGCACACTTAATATCGGCAGTTATAACGTAATGTTACAACTGCCGATAAATACTACACAACGACACTTGAAAACGGCAAAATTATATTTCAGTATTGACAGAAAGGATATTATAAGATAATATGATAACATAGTTAGCTAATTATGTTATCAACTAAGGGGTGCTGATGATGTCAGTAAAAAACTTTGATGGCACGCACAAAAAAATATTGCAGAGCGCAAGAAAGTTCTTCTTAGAGTTTGGATATGAAAAAGCAAATTTAAGAGAACTTTGCAAAGATGCCGGAATTACCACAGGCGCATTTTATCGCCATTTTAAAGACAAAGAAGATTTGTTTTCTAGCCTTGTAAAGCCTGCACATGATAATTTCCTTATGGTGAATTCAGATGGAAATAACAGAGGTTTTAGTAGCCTGAAATCTGAAAAAGAGCTTGACATACTTGCCGATATGAAGATTACAAGCAAAGGTTTAGTAGAGCTTATCTTCGAGAGCAAAGAAGATTTTATGCTTCTTGTAAATTGTTCTCGCGGCAGCTCTTATGAAAACTTCATTGAAAAAGTAATAGAGATTGAAGAAAATGAAACTATGCTTTTTTTAACTAAAATGATAGAAAAAGGATATAACTGCAAAAAGCTAACTAAGCAGCAACTACACACAATTATGAGCGCACAATGCTTTGCCCTTTTTGAAGTAATTAGGCACGATATAGACAAAGATGAGGCGATGGAGCAAGTTGATATTTTAATTGAATTTTTTGGCGAGGGTTGGAAAAATATTTTTGGCGTTTAGAACAGTGTATGTTGGTGCAAATTGACATCTAAATTTGTATAAACATACACTGAATTACAAATAAAAATTTTTTACACATGAGTTAGTAAAAACTAACTATTAATGTACTATTTATGCTATAATAGGGAGGAAGATTATGTCTACACAAATTTTAAACTCAAAAGAAAGGCAAAAACAGTTTATTATCAATAATTTTTATGGCGATGACATTTTTCCCTGCCGTTGACAAAGGCAAACCTGCCGCAATTATCGGCATGGCAAGGCAGTTTGTGTTCTACATTCCTGTAATGCTCATCGTTCCAAGATTTTTCGGAGTAAACAGCATTTACTATGCTTCGTTTATAATTGATGTTATTATTGTGCTTTGGACTGTGCTAATGGTTAGAAAAGAGTTTAAAAGCTTAGCCGTTAGGGAATAATACGAACCCGTTTTTTATTTAGCCTAAAGCCCGAAAACTGCGGCAGTGCACCTCGTAAGGCGAAAGCCTTACTTCACCGCACTTTCTTGTTTTAGAACTTTTGGCGGTATAAAAAATTCTTTGAACCTATTTTGTGCAAATTTTGTGGTAGGCAAGGCAGACGAGCGAGTAATACTATTTGTATTGCGAGTGAGGATAACACAGCATAGCGCATAAATTTGCCAAAATAAGCGTGTTCGGATTAATCCCTAACGGCTAGCCGTTAGGGAATAAAAAGGAGAAATTATGGAAGACAAAATACAAAGTTCATATAAGTCAACAAAAAATATTTATGATGTGATAATTACCCATAAAACTTGGTGGAGTAAACTTTACAGAAATGTCGTTTGGAAAGGCGGAGATAATAATGTAATTGCAAAAATACTCCTTGATAAAATACCAAATGAATTTAGTGGAAAAATTCTTGATGTGCCTGTGGGTACAGGGGTTTTTACCTGTGAAAAATATAGTAAAATGAAAAAAGCTAATATAACGTGCCTTGATTACAGCGAAGATATGTTAAGCGTTGCAAAAGAGCGAATTCACGGTGAAAATATAGAGCTTGTTCAAGGTGATGTAGGGAATTTGCAATTTAACGACGAAAGCTTTGATATAGTTTTAAGTATGAATGGTTTTCATGTGTTCCCTGACAAGGATAGGGCTTTTTTTGAAGTCACAAGAGTGTTAAAAAAAGATGGTGTACTGCTTTCGAGTTTTTATGTTGAGGGCAAAGGCAAACTTGCCGACTTCGTGGTTAAAAAAATGCTTGCTAAAAAAGGCTTTTTCACACTTCCGTTTGATAGCGAAGAATCTATTAGGAAAAGGCTATTAAAAAACTTTGAGCTTGAACTTTTTGACGGCCACGGCTCGCTCATATATTTTTGCGCAAGAAAGGTAAAGTGATTTTATGGAACTAAATCTAATTTACTCAATTGTAGGTGTGCTTGGCGGCATAGTGTGCGCTATTGGCGACATTTTTCTTGATTTAAAAGGAAAAGACAATGTTAAAGTTGGAAATTCTTTAATTATAGAATCTAACTGGACAAAAATGGCCGATTGGCGCTTTAAGCTATCAATTATTTTTGGCTTGTTCGGAGTTTTTATGTATAGCCTTGGCATTTACTCTTTAGGTAGGCAGCTTTTAAGCGGCAACGAAATTTTATCCGAAACAATGATTTTGTTTTCGATTTTAACAGCTTTGTCAGGCTTTTTTATACATAGCTTTATATGCGTTACGCCAATTATTTATAAAGCTGTATTAAAAGGCAAAGACGAAAAATTAGCCGAGCACACATTAAATGAGCTTTTATCAGCAGTGAAAATCCCTTTTGCACTTTTATATGCCTTTATTATTCTTGCACCCACAATTCTAACTGTTTATTGTATATTAAACGGCTTATTTGATGTGCCAAATTATTTTGTTTTGCTTAATCCTTTAGTGTTTTTGATAGTTGGCTTAACACTTAAAAAGGTAAAAAGAGATTGGTTTTATGAACTTCCGTCAATTTGCATGCCAAGTTTAGGCCTTGGTATGTTCGGGGTTATTGGGATGTGAACTTGATGTAAATTAATATGTGTGAGGTGCTAATACAGCAAAGGCCAATGATAAAGCTTTTGAGGAGACAGAATAAATGAAAAAACATAAAAAACTAAAAGTAGTTTTAATTATAATAGCGGTTATTATTGTAGCAATATTTGCTTTGCGAGCAATAAATGGCATTAGGTTTTCGTCTGATATTGAAATCCTCGGCAACTATGCACTTGGCGGTGATATTAGCGCTTTCCCTTTAGAGCAAGAGGGTGTGGAAATTACAATAATACAAGAAGGCTATACTAACGGCTTTCATATGTTGCCCGATGAAAAAAGCAAAACGGGTTTAATTGTAACATTTGGCGGCTCGGACGGCGGCTCAGACTTCGACCGAAGTGTAGCCCTTGCAAAAGAGGGCTATGAGGTGGTGTCGCTTTTTTATTGTGGGCAGGATAATCAACCCGCCAGTCACAACAATGTGCCGCTTGAATTTTTCGACGAGTTTTTAAGTTATGCAAAAGCTAATAATATGGACGCATCAACGCTCACTCTTGTTGGTATATCTAAAGGAGCGGAGCTTGCGCTGGTTCTTACAAACTACTATGAAGAAGTTGACAATGTAATACTGTTTGCGCCGGCTTCCTATGTTTTTCAGGGCGGCGATATGATGGCAAAAACATCGTCGTGGACATTCGGCGGCGAGGAACTACAATACATTAACCTATTGCCTAACTTTTTTGGTGTAGCCAAGCTTTTTGCACCTATGATAATTAATTACCCCGTGGCATACAGAGATTTTCAGCATGATATGATACTAAAAGCCGACAATGCCGAGCAAGCACTAATTGACGTTTCAAATTTTGACGGGAATATAGTTATTTTTGCCGGCGAGGACGACAAGGTTTGGCCCTCGGATATTATGGGGCAGATGATAAAAGATGCAGCGCCCGAGCAAACAGAGCTTATTATCTACCCAGACACCGGCCACGCCTTTTTGCCTGCTGTTAACACTTTAGGTATGGCAAACGGCGGTACGATAGAAAACAATGTACAAGCACAGATTGACAGCGATGCAAGATTGCTAGAGTTTTTAGAAGAAAATCATAATTTATAGAAAAGTGCACTTTTTTATAAGTTTTTCTGCGTTTATGTTTTTTTTTTCGCTACACCCATTAATAGCTTTTTAATAAATAAAAATAACCACTCACAAATACTTGTCAATGGTTGTTATGCTATATAGAATAATTTTTTAACTAAAAATATGGCCTACAAACTAAATAATTGTGTTTTAATAATTCGATATGTTTAAAGTTTTTAAATTCATAGCAAGCAAATTAAAATAAGCGTTTTAACAGCGTTTATCAATATAATCTGTTATTATATCAACATATTTGTCGCAGTTTACCATAAGCGCAAGGTGGCCGCCATTCAAATTAGTAATTGTTGTTGGTTTTGGCATTAGCTCTATAAGTGCCGCTTTTACGCCGCCTGTAAATGTTTTATCATCGTCCGACAGCATTAACAAAACTATATCATTCAAATATTCAAACTCTGCTTTTTTCATGCCGCTGTGGCTCTGCATATCAACAAGTAAGTTTAGCATGTGCATTTCATATTGCTTTGTAAGTTTTTCTTCCATTATGTCACACAGCTCACGCAAAAGGTGCCTTTCACTGTCGCTAAAATCAGTGGCATATTTTTTAAACACTGCACCGCTTATCTGCTTTTTTAGCGCAGAAAGCGGAAGGAATTTTAGCATTGTTTTTGTTTTATTGGTGCGCTTAAGCATTGCGGTTAGCGAAGCATAAGCTTCACTGCTCATATCGGCAGATAAGCACCCTGTGTTTGACAAAACAAGCCCTTTTGTCACCTCGGGGTATTTTTGCGCTATAAGCTGTGCAACAAAACCGCCGAGCGATTGCCCTACAAACCACGCTTTTATATTAAGCTGTTTTAGCAATTTTGCAATTGCCGCTGCAAGCTCTGCGTTTGTTTTGTAGTCTATACAGTAATCAAATGTCAACACCGAATAATGCTTTGCAAATTTTTCAAAATGTGTGTAAATTAAATCAGACATGCCAATGCCACCGACAAGTAAAACAAGCGTCTCGCTAGAATTATCGTTTTTAAAATATCTATAACTAAAATTACCGCCGTTTATATTTTCGGTAATTAAAGGGTAATTATTGCAATATTGTTCAAATTTGTTCATGCTATCAATCCTGTTCTTTTTTAATTATTATTTTGTGCACTGCACGGGTGGTGAAATACTCGGTTAGTTTAATCTAACTATTTTGTTATTTTATCACAAAATAAGCGCAAAAACAATAATTATATTAAATTCATCAGTTAGCGTAGACAAACTTCGGCGTATGTGCTATGCTCAAATAACAGTGTTATTTGAGGTGCTATTTATGCTATTACCGAACGATATGACAAAGAAAATTTTAATAAAGGCAAAAAAAGAATTTTTATTGCACGGCTTTGAAAAGGCGAGCATAAGGGTTATAGCAAAAAACGCAGGCGTAACAACAGGCGCTTTGTACACAAGGTTTAAAAGTAAAGATGAGCTTTTTTCATGCCTTGTTAAACCCTTTGCCGAAGAGTTTATTAGAATAGGTGCGCAGTGGAAAGTTGCAGACGAAGAATTGAGGCAGCGCAAATTGCGCGCCGGGAATGCGCTTACAGAGCATATTTATGCCAATAAAGACACGTTTAAGCTGCTTTTCAGCTCGGTAAGAACGAGCGAATCGCTTACGATTGCCGCCATGACAAAGGGCATGGGGCTTAGTAAAAACAGCACAATAATGTACGATTCGTGCTTTCGCTTATTCGATTATTGTGTGCTTGTGTTTTTGTTTTTAAGCATATTATTCGGTGTTTTACCGTATATTACGCTAAGCAATATAGCGGTGGCGCTAATAGAGGGCTCTGTCGACGGGGTAAATTACATATTGATAATTTGCGCTGTTATTTTTGGCGCGCTTGCGCTAAAGGCAATTACAATGGGAATTGGGCCGGCACACTCTCACACGGCAACTTTTGTCTTTTGCCATAATTTTGGCGGGCGTTATCCCTATGATGTCTATGATGAGCGTTGGGCTGAAAAGAATGCAAAAATACTTTGCCGCCCTTGATAGCATGAACGCCAACATAATAGAATATGTTGGCGGCATGGAGATTGTAAAAGTTTTTGGCAAAACCGCAGGCCAATTAGCACTTAACGGCGCACAATATAAGCTTAAAAATTTAACTTTTATAAAGGAGAAATAAAATGGCAGAAAATATTTTTAGTGGTGTGGAAGACACACTGTTTATACCACTTATTGCACGTATAGAAATTTCAAAAAAGTTTCCTGATTATTTTTGCGATAATAAAGCTCTACAGCTAGAAAATAAACTTTCTTTAACGAGTATACAGAAAAAAAGCAGTGAGTATTCTTATATGGCGTCGGCTTCGCGCGCGGTTGTTATGGATAAAGCAGTGAGTGAATTTATTGCAAAAAGCGGCAAATGCAATGTTGTGTGCATAGGCTGTGGGCTTGAAACAATGGCATGGCGTATTGAAAACAGCGCGCAAAATGCGCATTTTTATGAAGTGGATTTCCCGGATGTTATAGAAAACAGAAAGAAAATATTAGGCACAAAGGAGAACGAAACGCTTATTGCCGGCAATGCAAACGAAGTGAATTTTGCAGAGCATATTAATTGCGCTATGCCAACAATTTTTGTTGTTGCAGGTGTGTTCCAATATTTTAAAGAAGCAGAAGTATTAGCACTTATTAAAAAGCTTAAGGGCGAATTTAAAAATGCCCACCTACTTTTTGATGCTACAAATTCCGTTGGTTTAAAATATGCACAAAACTATGTTAAAAAAACAGGTAATACTAACGCCATGATGCATTTTTGCATAGACGACCCCGGGGAATTTGCAAAAAAATCATCAACTGAGCTTATAAGAACAAGCGGCTTTTTTGGCAAGGCGATGCAGCAGCTAAAAGGTAAATTAAAGCTGTTTACAAAAATTGCAATGTATGTTGCAGACAGCAAAAACCGCACAATGATTTTGATGTATAAATTATAATAAAATATCACTTTAATGGCATATTACTAAAATATTAAAAACTAACAAAATTTAATTGCAAAGTAAAAACCACAATATAAAAAGCGACATAGAAAAGCCTAAACAGCTTTAACTATGTCGCTTTTTTAAATAAAGTAAAAAAAGCTTGACAAATTGCTTTTAATGGCATACTATATAACTATATCATTATATAGTTATGAAACGAGGTTTAAATATGAGCGAATTATGTTGCGAAACACCGGAAAAGGTAATAGAACTTATAGCAGATGATGAAGTTACGGAAAATTTATCTTTTTTCTTTAAAACATTCAGCGAGCCAATTCGCATAAAAATTCTGCTCGCTATGCTTCACAATGAAATATGTGTGAAAGATTTAGCTATTCTGTTAGAGGTTTCACAGCCAAGAGTTTCAAATCAGCTAAAATTATTGAAGTTAAACAATATAGTAAAAGTAAGAAAAGATAAAAATAATATTTTTTACAGTTTGGACGATGAGCATATTCAAGATATATTAAATATCGGAATAAGCCATCTGAACCATAAATAGGAGGGCGTATGGAATACTTACACAATCTATGGGAACTTTTTGTTGATATGTCGTTTTATATCGTTATAGGTTTGCTTTTTACCGGTATATTACACGCTTTTGTAAATAAAGATGCTATACTAAAACATATTGGTAAAAAATCCACTGCCTCAGTGGTTAAAGCCTCGGTGCTTGGCGTGCCGCTGCCGCTGTGCTCTTGCGGTGTGGTTCCCACTGCGATGTATTTAGGCAAAAGCGGCGGTTCTAAAGGGGCGGTTGTTAGCTTTTTAACGTCAACCCCGCAAACAGGGGTGGATAGCATTATAGCAACTTATGGGCTTATGGGGCCGCTGTTTGCTGTGTATAGAGCGCTTGCAGCGTTTGTTTCAGGAATTATTTCGGGAATTGTTACAAATATTCTTTGCAAAAATGACGACGCTGATTATGCAAGCGCAAAGCCCGCTTGCGCTTGCTCCGGCGAGCACGAGCACAAAAGCGAGCCTGAAAAGCCCGCTTGCGCTTGCTCCGGCGAGCACGAGCATAAAAGCGAGCCTGAAATGCCCGCTTGTGCTTGCTCCGGCGAGCACGAGCACAAAAGCGTAGCCGAGCCAACATTTATAGCAAAGATAAAAAGTGTTTTCACTTATGCATTCGGTGAATTTTTAGATGAAATAGCAGGGCATTTTGTGGTAGGGCTTCTTATAGCTGCTCTTATCAGCACATTTGTGCCCGAAGAATGGCTTTCAAGTTTTTCAAACCCGCTTTTAAGTATGCTAGCTATGCTTGTTATTGGGATACCAATGTATATTTGCTCTACTGCATCAATTCCAATTGCGCTTTCGCTTATGATGAAAGGCATTTCGCCGGGGGCAGCATTTGTATTTTTGTTTGCAGGGCCTGTTACAAATATAGCGTCTTTGGCTATACTTGGTAAATCCTTAGGAAAGAAAGTTCTTATTATATACTTGGTTTGTGCCGGAGTATGCTCTATAATTTTCGGGCTTGCTTTGGATTTTATTATTAATGTGAGCGGCTACGAAGGCATTACAAATATTACCCAAAATTCTCACGAACACGAAATTCCAATTTATATGATAGTGGTTGCGGTGGTGTTTGGCATTTTGGTTTTTAAAAGTTTAATTAAAAAATTTATGACTAAAAATAAAACAACAAATTGCTGCTCTCACGCGTAAAGTTGGCTAGAGAGCGCTAGTTCTTAAATGTTTATGTAAGACGTCTGTTTATATTAAACATATTAAAATACCCAACAGAAAATGCACGATTAAAGCATAAATAAAATTTTACAAGCAATTAATTATTGCACGATATATGGTTAAAAATTGGCACATAAGCAAAGTTTAAATTACTTTACCTATTGACTAATTAACAATTTACTGGTATGCTTACGATAGAATTAATTAAAAATATTTAACTAAAATTTTTTAATTAATAATTTTTACTATTTTGGAGGCATAATTATGTTAGAGCAAGTATGTGCAGTAATAGCAGAAACAATAGGCTGCGAGGTTGAAACATTAACACCAAACGCAAATTTGCAGGATGACCTTGATATGGACAGCCTGGATGCGGTTGAAATAAACATGGCTTTGGAAGATAAGTTTGGCATTTCAATAACAGACGAAGAGCTTGGTAATTTAAAAACAGTTGGCGATATTGTAAACATAGTAACTGAAAAAGCAAAATAAAATATGAGGAAAACCAACAATTATTAATTTGAATTATACTGTTAAAACTTAAATAATATATTATAATAATCTTTTTTAGCGATTATAAAGATTGTTGTAATTTTTTGTTGCGCCATTATAGGTTTTCAGCGCAAAGCACAATTGTGTTTATGCATATAAATAGCAGTATATTACAATATTTTAATACAAAAAATTATTACTTTATATGCCGAACAAATTTTGGCAGAAAGTGAGTTCATTATGAATTTAGCCTTTGTATATTCCGGGCAAGGTAGCCAAAAAGTTGGAATGGGAAAAGACTTTTATGAAACCAGCGATATTTTTAAGCAAGTGTTCGATTTGCTGCCTAGCAATAAACAAGATATAGCATTTTACGGCCCGCAGGAAGAGCTGGTTAAAACCGCAAATACGCAGGGAATTTTAACGGCTTTTGGCATTGGGGTAACAGAAATGTTAAACGCTGAGGGCGTAGTTGCGAATGCAAGTATGGGCTTAAGCCTTGGCGAGTATGCTGCGCTTTATAACGCGAAAGTTTTTTCAAAAGAGCAAACTTTAGATATAGTTAACTTTAGGGCAAGCGAAATGACGAAAGCCGCACAGGGTGTAAAGTGTAAAATGGCGGCAGTGCTCAAGCTTAGCAAAGAAAAAATACAAGAGTGCTGTAAAAAAGCTGAACATAAAGGCCTTGTGAGCATTGCTAATTATAACTGCCCCGGGCAGATTGTAATATCCGGTGAGGAAGACGCAGTAATATTTGCGGCAGAGCTTTGTAAAGAGGCAGGCGCAAAAAGATGTGTGTTTTTGGAAACAGAGGGCGCTTTTCATACAGAGCTTATGAACAGTGCTTACACTGCGCTTGTTAATAGGTTTGAGGGTGAAATTTTTAACACGCCCGCTATTCCTGTAGTGTTAAATACAATAGCAAAGCACGAGAGCGATGCACAGCAAATTAAAAAACAGCTTGCGCTACAAGTGAAAAGCAGCGTAAATTTTGAAGATTCAATAATACATATGCAAAACTTAGGCATAGACACGGTTATAGAAATAGGGCAAGGCAAAACACTTGCAAGTTTTATTAATAAAACAGTGAAAGACATAACAGTTTATAATATAGAAAACATTGAAAACTATAAAACTGTGGTGGAAAGCTTAAAAAGCGGTAAGAGCGTTTAGCAAAATAAAGCAGTGAGGTATTAGTATGAAAGGGCAAACAGCTATAATTACGGGCGGTGCAAAAGGAATAGGCAAAAGTATATGTATAGCGCTTGCAAAAGAGGGCGTAAATTTAGTTATAAACTATATGGGCAGCGAGGCGGCCGCGAAAGAAACATTAGCGCAGTGTAAAGAGCACGGTGTAAATGCCGTTTTAGTACAGGCAGATGTTTCAAATGTTGGCGATTGCCAAAAAATAGCGAAAGCGGCAATGGACGAATTTAAGAGTATAGATATACTTATAAATAACGCAGGAATAACAAAAGATGGCCTGCTAGCACGAATGAGCGAGCAAGACTTTGATGATGTAATAAACGTGAATTTAAAGGGCACTTTCAATATGATGCAGGCAGTTTCGCGGCAAATGATGAAACAACGCAGTGGCAGAATTATAAATTTGTCTAGCGTTGTGGGCCTGCTTGGAAATGCAGGGCAAACAAATTATTGCGCAAGCAAGGCGGGTATAGTAGGCCTAACAAAGTCATTTGCAAGGGAGATTGCATCCAGAAATGTAACGGTAAATGCAATAGCGCCGGGCTTTATAGATACAGATATGACAAATGCTCTGCCACAGGAAATTAAAGAAAAAGTAATAGGGCAAATACCGCTCAATTCCATAGGTAATTGCGAGGATGTAGCAAATGCGGTAGTGTTTTTAGCTAGTGAAAAAGCTGCATATATTACGGGGCAAACGCTGTCGGTAGACGGTGGAATGTCTATGAGATAAGGAGTTTATTATGAAAAAAAGAGTTGTAATTACAGGTATGGGGGCAGTTAGCCCTATTGGCAATACAGCCGCACAAATGTGGCAAAATGCCAAAGAAGGCGTTTGCGGAATTGATTATATAACAAAGTTTAACACAGATAATCAAAAGGTGAAAATTGCGGCAGAAGTGAAAAACTTTAGCGTTGAAAATGTTATAGAAAAGAAAGCTTTGCGCAAATATGCGAAATTTTCACAGTATGCACTTGTTGCGGCACAAGAGGCAATGGAACAAAGCGGTTTAAATGCAGAAAATACAAACTTAGAAGATGTTATTGTAAATGTAGCTAGCGGAATAGGCGGCCTTGAAAACACAGAAATAGAGCAGATGAAAGGCATGGAAAAAGGGTTTGATAGAGTGTCACCTTATTACATACCGATGGCTATATCAAATATGGCGGCAGGCGCTATAGCTATAAAATATGGGTTTAAAGGTAGTTGTAGCTGTGTTGTTACAGCTTGTGCGTCGGCAACTAATTCTATAGGCGATGCTTTCAGGGCTGTGAGAGACGGCTATGCAACAGCAGCTGTGTGCGGAGGAACAGAAGCGAGCATAACACCGCTTGGAATAGGCGGCTTTACTTCGCTAAAAGCGCTGTGCGAGAGCAACGACCCTAAAAGGGCGAGCATACCTTTTGATAAAGAGCGCAGCGGCTTTGTTATGGGCGAGGGCGCAGGCATTATGGTAATTGAAGACTACGAGCACGCAGTGGCAAGAGGCGCGAATATAATAGGCGAAATTGTTGGCTACGGCTCAACATGTGATGCGTTTCATATGACAGCCCCAAGCGAAGACGGCAACGGTGCGGCAAGGGCTATGGTGCAGGCGGTGAAAGATGCGAAAATTAATCTTGAAGACGTTGGCTATTTAAACGCACACGCAACAAGCACACCTATGAATGACAAGGGCGAGACTATGTCGGTAAAACTTGCTTTTGGCGAGCATGCAAAAAATATACTTGTGTCGGGCACAAAATCAATGACGGGGCATTTACTTGGAGCGGCAGGCGCAGTAGAGGGCATTTTAACGGTAATGTCTGTAAACGAGGGGGTTGCACTGCCAACTATAGGCCACAAAGTAGACGATGAGCAGTGTGATTTAAATGTTGTGAAAAACACAAAAAAAGAGATGGATTGCGAGTATGGAATGTCTACATCTTTAGGTTTTGGTGGGCACAATGCTGCGCTCATATTTAAAAAAGCTTAAATATATATTATTAAATTTTAAAACACAGTAAAACTAACACTTGCGCTACTATTGCAAAAGCGCCATCAAAAACATTATGTTTTTGCTAGGGTTTTTGCTAGGGTTTTTGCTAGGGTTTTTGCTAGGGTTTTTGCTAGGGATTTTGCTAGGGTTTTTGCTAGGATTTTTGCTAGGGATAATAAAACTTAATAGGAGCGGCGCAGAGCTAAATGCTCATGCCGGCTCAAGCGCACGGCCTAATGGTTCTAATTTGCCATATTAACTTACTATATTTTTGCAGCTTTACTTGTGGCATGTGCGTTAAATTTCTAAATTAGCTAAATGCTGTAAACTAAATATATAATAATGTGTCGAATTTTAAGTTTCTTTTAACAAACTATTGCTTTTGTTCATATTATATGTTACTATATTTACAGTTATAAAGGGGAGTAGTTGGCATCTTTATAGGTGTTGTGTATTCGTCACCACGTTTTTTTAACCGGGTACACATTAAATGACAAGACTTTTATTTTACGCTTATTTGGCGTATAATGAAGGGCTTGCTTTTTTTATGCTCATTTAATTTGAAAGGGTTTTTATTATGTCTTATGTTTTGTTAGTAGTAGGTTTTGCACTTCTTATTAAAGGCGCAGATTTTTTTGTGGACGGAAGCAGTGAAATTGCTAAAGTGTTCAAAATTCCATCTGTGATTATAGGTTTAACAATAGTTTCCTTGGGAACATCTTTGCCGGAGGCAGCTGTTAGCGTTAATGCTGCTTTAGCGGGAAGCAACGAGCTTGCACTTAGCAATATAACGGGCTCTAATATATTCAATTTAATGGTAGTTGCAGGCCTTTGCGCTATTATAAAGCCAATACCCATTCAAAAAGAAATTTTGCGCAGAGATTTCCCCGTTGCAATTATTGCAAGCGTAGCAGTTATAGTTTTTATGCTAGACGGTGTTATAAGCCAAATTGAGGGCGGTGTGTTTTTAGTTGCATGTTTGGCATATATTATTTATTTAGTGTTTGAGGCAAATAAGGCCAAAGCTGTTTTAGCAAGCGGCGAAAATGAAGACGACAGCAGTAAAAAAACCAGTATTCCCAAAAGCTTAATATTTATAGCTATTGGTATACCTGCTATAATTTTCGGCGGCGAATTAGTTGTAAACAACGCTATAGTTATTGCGCGCACTTTCGGAATGAGCGAAACAATAATAGGCCTAACAATTGTAGCGGTGGGCACATCTTTGCCAGAGCTTATGACAAGCCTTGTGGCAGCAAGAAAAGGCGAAAACGGCATAGCGCTGGGCAATGCAATAGGCTCGTGCATTTTAAACATATTATTTATTTTAGGCGCCTCTGCGGCGTTATCGCCAATTATGGTTGCGAGCGAATCGTTCATTCACGTTGGCTTCATGCTTTTTACAACAAGCTTGATGTTTGTTTTTGCCCTAACAGGGAAAACCGCAAACAGAATAGAGGGTATTATTTGCACTTTGCTTTATGTTTGTTATATTGCTTATTTAATTATGTTTTAAAGAAGTGTGTTAATGTAAGGCATAAAAAGTGTGTTATTTTAAAATTTGTTAAATGGAGAAAAATATAAATGAAAAAATCTTTAGCAATGAATATTATAGGCATTGTTTTTGCAGTTTTTATGCTTGCTGTTAGCATAATCGATGTTGATGAAATTCAATATGATACCGTGCAAGATTATGATAAAATTTTAGAGCATGTGGCGGTTATGGGTAAAGAACCACATAGCGTTATTCATAAACAGGCAACGGAAAATGTTATAAACTATATTACGGATGAACTGGAAGAAATGGGCGTTGTTTACGATGAAAACGCAGAAAATTTAACTGCGCCAACATATACTTTCCAAGAGGGAATAAATTCATACGATAAATTCAGCGAACCTTATAATTTAAAGAATATTATAATTCATATACCGGCAAATTCGCAAAACAAAAGCGATGAAGCGCTACTTTATATGATGCACCACGACAGTGTTATGCAAGGCGGTGGCGCAAGCGATGACATTTTAGCGGTAGGCACTAGCCTTGAAACAATTCGCCAGCTTTTAGCTGAAAGAGCCACAACTGAATTCACGAACGACATTGTGTTTTTATTTACCGATGGCGAGGAAATGGGGCTTCTTGGCGCTGATATATTTGAAGAGAGCTTTGAGGGCTATAATAATTTAGTAAGTAGAACAAAGTTGTGCGTAAACCTTGAATCCAGAGGTACATCGGGCAGTTATATAATGTTTGAAACGGCAAAAAACAATTACGCAACCGTTGAAATGTTTAGCAAAATTAATGAAAATATATTTACAAGTTCGCTTGCAAATATGATATATCAGGCAATGCCCAACGGCACAGATTTTTCAGAAGTTAAAGACATTATGCAAGGCTTGAATTTTGCAAATTTAGGTAATGGGAGCAATTACCACACTCAAGATGACAGCATTGATTCAATGGCAGATACTTATACAACACAGCAGGCAAAAATAGTGTGGGATATTCTAATCGGCACAAAAGACATTAATTTAAGTGAACTTAATTCAGCAAGCGAAGATGCTGTTTTCTTTTCTTATTTGAATATTGCCACTCCTTATTACAATTTTTCTATAGCGACAATAATAGGAGTTATTGTGCTAATTATGCTTGTAATTAGCATAGTAATGAATATTATTTATAAAAATTTCAGCGTGAAAAACATACTTAAAAGTTTAATTGTACTTTTTGCAAGCATAATATTAAGCGCGCTATTGGTATTTGGGGCATATTATCTATTTAGTTACACAGCGGCATTGCTTGGCGTAATAGCGTTTGAAGCAATTGGAAGCATAACTTATTCTTCTACAGTTTTAATAATTTGCATTATGGCCTTTGCAATGGCATGCTCGCTTGTAAGCGTGCATTTTGGCAAGAAATATTTAAAAATTACAGCGGATGAAATAAACATGAGCGTAGCGTATTTTTATGCTTTGCTGGGCATAGCAACTTCGTTCTTGCTGATACAAGCAAGCTATATTTTTGCAATTTCCGCTTTAATTTTAATGGGTATTCAGCTGGCAAAGCAAATAACATTAAAGTTTATGAATAAAGATATTTCAAGCTTAAATTTAGAGCTGGTAGCTTTCGGGCTAATTTCACCTTTATTGATACCAATAATCTTTTTAGCGTGCATTGCCCTTGGAATGAACTTAGCATATGTGTTCGGTATAGTAAGCGCTATTTATTTAATGGTTGCAGTGCCAAATATTTCAAAATTTAATATGCCGGTATTTTTAAGCAAAAAAAGCGATAAAAATAATGTTAAAGCTATTTCTTTACCCCTAGCATGTACGCTTTTTACATTAGCTTTACTAACAGCTTTTGCGGCTACTTCAAAGGGAGATTTTAACAGAAACTACTCAAAGAACAACGGCATTGATTCTAATGATGCTATAGTGTATGTTCAAAAGCTTGATGCAAATAATTCTCCAATTGCCGCACATTATCAAATTTCAGATATAAATGCCGCACCGTACTTTATGAAAGAAATAGATGGCTTTAGCTACAATGAATTATCAAAAACTTATGTAAGGGAAGTAGAAAATAGCTTGCTTTCAGATTTTTCAATTGAAGCCAAAGGCGAATATGTGTTTGAAAAACAAGATGATGGCAGTGTTAGCCTTGAAATAAATAAAAATGTTGAAGATTCTATTATTTATATAGATTTCCATTTTGGTGATAACGAAGTGGTTAATGCCCAAATGATTTTACAAGATGGCACACAGTATGAGCTTGTTTTAGACGAGGAGCAAAGAAGTGAAATTCGCACTGATAATTCAAAGTTAATATTTACCGGCCGAGATAATAGTGCACTAAGCGATGACTTTGCCATTACGATTTATGAGTATAGCGTGAATAACGAGAACTTAAAAGGCAAAGATATTTATGCAGCTTTTGAAAATTCACTTGTTTTAGATAAAGCAAATTATATTATTGCATTTAAATATGATTTTGCAATGCCGGCGTAATAATTAAAGAGGGCAAAGCATAAAGCTTTACAAAAATTAATAACATCAAAAGGGCGGCTCTTTTTTAAGAGCCGCCCTTTTAGCGTTTATTAGTTACTTCAATTTTTAAAAGTTTTATTGCTCTACGTCTAAGGCAGTTATGCCTTTTTTAGGCGCCGGCTTACTGTCGCCGTGTTTTACAAATAGCATTGTAATAAAGCTTAATGCAACGAAAATTGTGCCATAGGGGAATAGAATTCTATAGCCTATTGAATCCATTAAAAAGCCGCTTATTGCAGGCGTTAGTATTTGTGACGACATGCTTACAGTATAATAATAGCCGGTATATTTACCCACATCGCTACCTTGTGAAAGCTCTACAACCATAGGGTAGCTATTAACATTTATAAATGCCCAGCCGAAGCCTGCAAAGGCAAAGAATATATAAAGGTAAACGTTTACGCTGTTAAAAAACGAGCCTGCGAAAAACGCAATTGCAAGCATTACAATGCCTATTAAAATTGTTTTTCTGCGCCCTATTTTAGCTGCTATAATGCCTACGGGAATATATGCAATAATTGCAGCTGCGGTACAAAGTAAAAGCACAAGCGCAAAGTTGCCTTGCAGCTCTTGCCCTGCATAGCGGCTGAATGCAGAAGTTATAGCATTGTAGCCGAAGAACCATAAAAATATACTTGTAAGTATGAATATAAAACTGCGTTTAACATCGCTTGGCATTTTTTCAACTGTTGGGTTTTCTTCGTCTTCATCATCAACAGGTATGCCTGAGGCTTTACTCAATAATTTCATCTGCTCTGCACAAAAATTTTCTTTAATTTTCCAGAACAGAACGCAAACACACAAAACCATAACAATGGATAAAATAACGAAAATAATTAAGTAGTTGGGCTCTTCACCCGTTACAGGGAAAATTGAAAGAGCAACAAGCATTAACATGCCGCCAACTGCGCCCAGTAAGTTTATAATGGCATTTCCTTGGCTGCGCAAGGGTTTGGGTGTAACATCGGGCATAAGCGCAACAGCAGGGCTTCTGTAAGTAGCCATAAAAATAAGAACAAAGCCTAAACCTATGAAAAACAGCGGTAGGTTATTAATGCTTTCGGCAAACGGCATTAAAAATAAAAACAGTAATGCGCCGGCTGTGCCCAATAATATATAGGGCATGCGCCGCCCTATTTTCGTAATTGTTTTATCGCTAAATCTGCCGAAAAGCGGTAGCATAATAAGTGCTAAAATATTGTCAACACCCATAACTACGCCTATTAGGCCGTCGTTCACATCAAAGCTGTCTTTTAACATTAAAGGTATAACTGTGTCATACACTTGCCAAAAAGCGGTTATAGACATAAAAGCTAGGCCAACAAAAACAGTGCGTTTTACATTTAGTTTCATTTAATACTCCATTTTTAAGTGTGAATTTTAAATATGCTATTATAAAAATTATAAATAAGTTTTTAGCTAAATGCAAGCAAAAAGGGGAAATTTACAATAATTTTACCTAAAATTGTAAAAGTATATAGTATAACACATTAAAAACCGCAAAAAAATGGGTGGCAATAAAAAACGAATTGCCACCCAAAACATATTTAAGCCGTATTTGTTTTATAAGTATAATTAGTGCAAAGCATAGTGTTATTATAACCGTTTGCAAATGACGCGTAAATGTGGAATTTTCCGCTTTCGCCGCTTATAAATGCCTGTTTGCCCTCGCACAAATGCAAAAATTCACCGCCTGCCATAATAATAAAAGGAATGTTATAAGAGCGTGCAATAATTGCAGCGTGGGCGTTTTCGCTGCCGCTTGAAGATATCATACCTAAAATATCACTGCGCTTTAAGCAGGCTATATCTGTTGGAAATATTTCTTCGCTCACAAGAATACTGGGCGCTTGCGGGCTGTTTAGATATATAGTTTCTCCGTCTAATATTTTAACAACTCTGTTGCAAATATCAAGTACGTCTGTGCTGCGCTCTGAGAAATAATTGTCGTTAATACTGCGCAAGTTGTTTGCAAAAATAATGCCGGCACGCTCAACAGCCGCCGCTGCGCCGGCACCTGCTTTTATGTAATTTTGCACTTCGCTTATTAAACCGGCATCGGTTAATATAAAGCGCTGTGTGTCGAATATATCACAAATATCGCCATCGCCCTCTTTTTGCTTGCAAAAAGACAATAGCTGCTTTATGGCTAAATCACAAGCGTTTTCAAATAATTTTAGCTCAAAACAAGGTGTGCCTACTTTTCTGTTTACACAAAGCCTCGAATGATTTATGCGAAACACAGGCCCAAGTGCACTGCCGCCGCTTGCGCATATACCACTAAATGTATTCATGTTGCCCTCCAAAGTAATTTTGTTGCTGTGCAAATGGTTAAATTAACTAAACCCTTTAATATCTATATGCAATTTAAAAATGAAAATTGCTAAAAACTATAATGAATTTACTGTGTTTTAATAATAATTAATATAGTAAATGTATTATTATTATATAAAAAACGCAAATAATAATATGTAGAAAATTGGAGGGCAATTAAGAAAAATTCATAATATAAAAATGTGAATTTGTATGTTTTACACAAAGAGATAATTAGTTAAATAATTTTTATGAACGAAAGCGAGCAAAAAGCAAGCCCGTAAGCAAGAAATGCAATGAAAAATGATATGTAGCCTACAAACACAGGCATTTACAAAATAGTTAAATTGTATTATAATGAAAACATAATGTTAAATAATAAACGAAGGTTTAATAGGTGACGATAAATGAAATTTATGAAAAAAAGTGATAAAGGAAAAAAATTAGCAACACAAATTAATACGATGGTAGCTATTATTGCCATTCTGTTGGTTGTTGTAATGATAAGCATAAATGCAGTCTCAACACAAAGGAATGTTAGTGGTGAGCTAATAGATCAATGTGTATCCGGAACAAATTTACTGTCGTATGCGCTAAGCAGGCAAGAAAACATAAGCCTTGAAGACAAAACACAATTGCTTGATGAATTAAAAGAAGTAATGGGCGCGGAGTTCACAATTTTTGAAGGCGACGTTAGGGCATTTACAACAATTATTATAGACGGGCAAAGAGCTACGGGCACAACATTAGACCCAACAATTGCAGATATAGTTTTAAATAAAGGTGAAACATATACAGGAGAAACAAGTATCCTTGGGATAAATCATTACACATCATATATGCCTCATTATGGCGAAAACGGGGAAATAATTGGCGTTATTTTTGCAGGTTTGCCTTCAAATGAAAACGATTTATCTATTGTGGTTGCAGTAATTGTTTCTATAATTGTTGGCATAATTATGATAGTTATAGTGGGCATTGTATCGTATAGACGAGTTGTAAATATTGTGGCAAAGCCCCTTGCCCAAGTAACGCAGGCGGCGCAAAAAATGGCTGTTGGCGAAATGGATATTGAAATTGATATTGATTCGGATAATGAAATAGGTTTACTGGCAAATTCATTTACAGAAATGAAAGATGAACTTTCAAAGCTGAATGAGATTTTAGTTAATATGCTTTCGAAAATAGCAAAGGGCGAATGGGATGTAGATATAGGCACACCTGATGATTATATAGGAGATTGGAAAGTGCTTTATAAATCTCTTGATACAATGGTATTTTCTGTAAGAGATACGCTTTCACAAGTGTCATCAGCGGCAGAGCAAATATCTACAAATGTTTCATCAGTTTCATCGGGTGCACAATCACTTGCAAATGGTTCTATTGAACAAGCAGATAGTGTGAATAACTTATCTAACAACTTACATGAAATAACAAATCAAATAGACGAAAGTTCAAAAAATACTAAGAAAGTTAATGATATAGCATTAATTTCAGGTGAAGTTACACAAAGCACCCTTGGGGACATGAAAAAAATGGTTTCGGCTATGAATGAAATATCTTCTACATCAGAGGATATAAATAAAGTTATAAAAGTAATAGATGATATAGCGTTTCAAACAAATATACTTGCGCTTAATGCGGCAGTAGAAGCTGCAAGAGCAGGTAGTGCAGGCAAGGGCTTTGCGGTTGTGGCCGATGAGGTGAGAAACCTTGCGCAAAAGTCCTCACAAGCAGCTAAAAATACAGCAGACTTAATAGAGCAATCAATAAGCGCGGTACAATTAGGTGAGAGCATAGCCTTAAAAACTAATGTTTCGTTTGAAGACCTTGCAGGTAAAGTGAGCCAAATGGTTGAAACAATTGATGAAATTGCAAAGGCTACAGACGATCAAGCAAGTGCAATTAAACAAATTTCAAAAGGTATTGATGATATATCAAGTGTTGTGCAGGCAAATTCAGCAATGAGCGAACAAAGTGCTGCTGCCAGCGAGGAGTTAGCCCAGCAAGCAGATGTTCTTCACGGGCTAATAGAAAAGTTTAAGCTGTAAAATCAATAAATTGCATATGTTCTAAAACAAAAAACTACCTGAAACTGTACCGACCCCAAAAAGTTAGACCTAAGAATCTAACTTTTAGGAGGTCGGTATT
>CAYJEU010000033.1:0-21729 GCA_964369565.1 uncultured Bacteroides sp.
AACTTTCGCTTTTGCTACTTTTCACGCTGAAAAGTAAAAGCTCACAAGTAAGCATGCTTTAAGCCTAGAATAAAGAAAAATCAATTCATCTCTTCGTTCAAAATAATCGAAGCGAAGCGGAGATTATTTATATAATAGTAGGAGGATATATGAAACGCAAATTTAATCCTAAAAGAGATATCTTATCAGTGGTTGGTAGTTGTCTTTTTGCAATAATTCCTTTTTTGCGAGGTGACAATTTTGGTTTTTTACATACGTATTAGTTACAGCAGCACTTATTGTTATTGTGTGGTATAGTGTTTCTCTAGTAAAGTATATTAAAAATAAAGTTGAATAAAATAAGCATAATCTACATAAAACAACCTGTCACTATCAATTTTGATAGTGACAGGTTGTTTGTTTATTAACAGTTTTATATATGCTGTTGCTTTTTTATGAAAAGTTCTATATATCCATTACTTCTCGTCGCCCTCTTTACTTTTGCCCGATAATTTTAGCATAATACTTGCAAGCGGCTTTTTAATTATGCAAAGCGCGCTAACAATAAGCAAAGACAACACCGCCATGGTAATTGGGTTTTGAACAAACACAAGCGATATTGCGAATGCAACAGCAGGTGGGTGCTCAAAATTGAAAAGTGTCATGCAAAATGTTGTTAAAAACGCCACTGTTATACAAACAAGCAACATGGCTGTGAAAGACGGCTCAATAGCATTATAAATAAGCGCCGCAATAGCGCCCCATAAGCTAGCACAAAAATAGCCGCCCAATATAAAGCGCGGCAACACCGCATGTGCCTTTGGAAACGCAAACACAATAAATGCACTTGCGGCAAGCGAGGTTATCATAATTGCATTGCCAATTATATGTATAAGCGCAAACGCTAAAAGTAAAAAAACGCTAACGCATATACTGCGATAAAAGCACAGCAATATTTCGCTTTTGCTAAAATCGGGCTTGTTCATTTTTTCTCCGTTCCGCTGGTAACGCACAGCAGTTATTTTATGGCGTGGGGCAAGAATGCCACACATGCCAATTTATATTATATTCGTGCCTCATATAATATAAATTTTAAGTTTATAATAATATTTTGCTTTGCAAAACAGGCGCCTTTTATTATTTGCTAAATACTTAACCGTATTCAATACACTTTCACCTTGCGCCTGCATTATTTAAAGCAAACTGTTAAAAAATAACACAAAAACGTAAAATTTAAAATTTTGCTTGACAAAATTATAAATATTGTGTATATTGAGTATATACAATATTGCAAGGAGTGATAATTTGCAAATTATAGTTAGCAACACAAGCACAAAACCAATTTACGAGCAAGTATACACACAAATAAAAGCGCAAATATTAAATAACGAGCTTAAAGAGGGCGATATGCTACCCTCTATGCGCTTGCTTGCGAAAGAACTTAAAATTAGCGTTATAACAACAAAACGCGCCTATGAAGAGCTTGAGAGAGACGGCTTTATTGTTTCACAAACAGGCAAAGGAAGCTTTGTTGGAAAGCCAAATTTACAGCTTGTTAAAGAGGAATATTTAAAGCAAATTGAAAGCCGTTTAAGCGACGCTTGCAATTTAGCCGCAATATGCGATTTAAGCTTAGACGATTTACAGAATATCCTGCAAATAATTTACAAAGGGGAGTAATTATGGAAAATATACTAAAAGTTGATAACTTAAACAAAACATATGAAGGCTTTAGCTTAAACAATGTTAGTTTTTCATTGCCAAAGGGCTGCATTATGGGCTTAATAGGCGAAAACGGCGCCGGAAAAAGCACGACAATAAAGCTAATTTTAGAAATAATAAGTAAAGACGGCGGCGACGTTCAAATATTAAACAGCGGCAACATAAGCAAAAACGAACAGCTAAAAGAGAACATAGGCGTTGTGTTTGAAGAGTTTGCTTTTATGGATGCACTTTGTCCAAAGCATATTGAGCTTATAATGAAAAACTCGTATAAAACATGGAATAGCGCCGCATTTGAAAACTATATAGAAAAATTCTCACTGCCGCAAAAGGCTGTTAAAGATTACTCGAAGGGCATGAAGATGAAACTTAGCATAGCCATTGCCCTATCACACGACAGCAAAATTTTGATATTAGACGAGCCCACAAGCGGGCTTGACCCAATGGCGCGCGAGGATATATTAGATATATTTTTAGAGTTCATACAAGATGAAAACAACGGTGTTTTGATATCTTCGCATATATTGAGCGACCTTGAAAAGATTTGCGATTACATCACATGCATTTCGCACGGCAAAGTGCTTTTTAGCGAAGAGAAAGATGAGCTTTTAAATAAATACACAATAGTTAAGTGCTCTAAAGAGGTTTTAAGCTCGCTTGAAGAGAGCGCCGTAATAAACAAAAGCGAAAATTCTTATGGCGCACAGGCGCTTGTTAAAAAAAGCGCTTTGCCGCAAGGTATTAGCCCGGAGCACACCACAATTGAAGATATTATGATTAATTTTATTAGGGGGAGCGCATAATGAAAGGCTTAATTATTAAAGATTTTTTAATGCTGAAAACCATGTTTCGCACATATATAATATTAATTTTGTTCTACGGCGCTATGGGCGCAATTAATAATATGGGCCCTATGCTTCTTTGCATTATTCCCATTATGATGCTAAGCTCTCTTGGGAGCTTAGATGAAAAAAGCAATTTTTACCGCTATGCAAAAACTATGCCGATAAAACAAAAACATGTTGTATTATCACGCTATTTTATAATTTTACTGGCTCTTTTATTTTGTTTGGTTTTGTGCGTTATATTATCTGCCATTTCAAGCATTTTTGGGCAAAGCTTTGAAAACCAATTTATAAGCAGTTTAAGCAGCCTTGTTGTAAGCGCAATTATTATACCCGTTTTATATCCCTTACAATTAAAATTTGGCGTTGAAAAGGCACGTATATGGTTAATACTAACTTTTGTAATAGCCGGCGGAGCTATAGGCTTAATAACATATGCCGCCGTAACCAGCAACATAACAAACATAGCATTTATAATACCATTTGCAATATTATTAACAATTATACTTTGGGTAGTATCTGTAAGAATGTCTGAAAACATATTTGCCACCAAAGAATTTTAGCGAGGGATAAAGGCGGCCGGTAGTGGCTAGCTGATAGGGAATAATCCGAGCCCGCTTTATGAATAATGCGCAAGGTTTCTATCTTCGCTATAGGCTTTTGTAATATGGCTGCATTACTGCAAGGCTTTTACTTGCAGTAATGCAGGTGAGAAAGCGCTTTTTGTGCCGCAAGGAAGCATTGCTATACCACAGCGAGAAAATTTGCCCAAACAAGAGAGCTTTAATTTTGCCTTATAGGCTTTTTAGCCTATAGCTACATCGTGTTTAAAAACGAAAACACAAACTGAATAAACTGCCATAAAGGCGGAATAAAAAGCGCAGGCAATAAGTTTGCGCTTTTTATTTTGTTTTCAGTTAAAAAATTATAGCCTGTGCAAATAACAAGGCTGTAGCCCACCATGCTAATTTCATTTAGCAATTGCCCTTGCAAAATATTTTGAAGCGCGCCTGCCGTTAGGCTTATTGCCCCTTGATATAAAAGCACCATAATTGCGGAAAACGCAACGCCCGGCCCCATAGTTGCACTTAGAACAATGCTTGCAATACCGTCTAGCATGCTTTTTGTATAAAGCACAGACGAGTCGCCAAAAAGGCCGTCGTTTAAAGCGCCTACAATTGTCATTGCGCCAACGCAGTAAAGAAGGCTTGCGTTTACAAAGCCGCGCGCAAAACCGCTAAGCTTAAAGCGCTTTTCAATAGCGAGGCTAATGCCGCTAAGGCGCGCATCTATGTCAATTTTTTCGCCAATAACCGTGCCCAAAACAAGGCTGATAATAAGCATTAACTCGCCGCTACTCGAAAGTTTTTCGCCGTTAAAATTAATCATAGCTGTTATAACGCCATTAAAGCCCACAATTAAAACGGCTACGCCCAAGGCTTTAAAAAGCGCGTTTTCATAATTCTTGCTAAGGCCTTTTTTAAGCAGCAGCCCAATGCCGCTGCCTATTAAAATGGCTATTGCATTCACAATTGTTCCTTGCATATAATTTTAGCAAGTTTTTGCAAACAAATGCAAAAACTTGCATGCCTTTCTTATATTATAACTTCAAGTTCTAATTTCCTTTATTATAAAAGTCGCTTTGCGTACTAACAAAAGAAATTATGTGCACCTTAAATTATGCTTTAATAGCGCTGTACTTTATTTCCACAATTCCGTTGCTATTAGAAGTTTCAATTAGCTTCAGCTTGCACTCTGTGCTTTTTTCAGAAAAAAGCTTTATGCCGCCGCCTAAAACAGTGGGTATTATGCTAATAATTAATTCGTCAAACAAATGTTTTTCTATAACTTCGTTAACAATACTTGCGCCACCATTTATCCATATAACGCCTTTTTCATCGCTTTGTTTTAGCTTTGAAATAACGCTTTCAACGCTCTCGCTTGTAAAAACAACTTCGCTTGTGCTCGCAATATTCTTTGTTGTGAACACATAGCTTTTTTTACCCTTGTAAGGGTAATTGCCCGGTGCAAGCTCTGTTACAACTTGGTTGTATGTTTTATAACCCATTATTACGTCGCTTACATTGCTGTAAAATTCCTCATATGTGCCCATATTGTTTGGGTCTGAGCCGTCACCTTGTAAAAAATCAACCCCGCCGTTTTTGTCTGCAATAAAGCCGTCTGCGCTCATCGCTATATAAATTACCACTTTTTTCATGTTGACTCTCACTTTCTTTTTAATAAGGTTTGTTTCATACATTATTTTTGCTTTTATCGTTAGGCGCACGCAAAAGGCAGTGTGAGAAACAAAATTATACTAATTAAGCGGTTTTAATTCGCTCAATGCTCTTTTAAACTGAGACGCAAACAATAAAATAGTGCAAATTGCAGCGGTTATATCTGCAATAGGCTCTGCTAAAAACACAGCAAATGTTTTGTCTTCAAAAAAGTTTGGCAATATATAAATTAATGGTATTAATAGAATTATTTTTCTTAAAAGCGCTAAAAACAAGCTGCTTTTAGCATTGCCAAGTGCCAAAAACGAGTTTTGGCAAGCTAGCTGTGCGCCAAAAAATATTATACCTGCCATGTAAATTCTAAGTGCATTTGTGCTAAAGGCCACAAGCTCTGCATCACTGCTAAAAAGCATAATAAACATTTCAGGGAAAAGCATAATCACAAGCCAAAGAACCGCAGAAAACACAAGGCAGCTAATTAAAAGCGCCCTAAATGTATCTTTAACACGCTGCGCTTTGCCCGCGCCAAAGTTATAGCTTATTATTGGCTGTGCGCCTTGCGCTAAACCTGTAAGCGGTAAAAAAACCATTTGCATTACACTTGCAAGAATTGTCATTGCGCCAACTGCAACATCGCCCCCATATTTGAAAAGCGAAGTGTTGAATGCAATTGTGAGCAAGCTTTCCGTAGAATACATTATAAATGGGGAAAGGCCAAGTGCAATTATTGGGAAAATAATGTTTTTATTCGGCCTTATTCTTTTAAGTTTAAGGCGCAATGTGCTTTTTTTACTAATTAAAAACAGCAAAACCCACACCATAGAAACAGCCTGTGAAATTATAGTTGCAAGCGCTGCGCCGCTAACGCCCATATCTAATACAAAAATAAATATAGGGTCGAGCACAATGTTTAAAACCGCGCCTATAAAAACAGTTAGCATACTTGTTTTTGCAAAACCCTGTGCTGTTATAAATACATTTAAGCCTAATGTAATTTGCACACAAAAGCTACCTATTGCGTATATAGATAAATATTCATAAGCATAGCCAATTGAATTTTCACTTGCACCTACAAGGTATAATAACTGCTCGCCAAAAATAATATAAGCTGCCGTTATTATTACAGAGAAAATTATAAGTAAAAACATTGAATTGCCAAGCGTTTTCTCTGCGCCTTTTAAATCGCCTTTGCCAAGTTGCATAGAGGCCCTTGGCGCGCCCCCTGCACCTGCAAGTGCTGCGAACGCCGCATTTGTCATTATCAGTGGCAAGCAAACGCCAACGCCTGTTAACGCAAGCGCGCCCACGTTTTCCATGCGCCCTATGTAAATTCTATCTACAATAGTGTAAAGCAAATTTACTATTTGCGCTGTTATTGCCGGCATTGCCATTTTAAAAAGCAATCGCGTTATTTTTTCTTCGCCCAGTGCCTTTGTTGCAGAAGCTTGCATGTTTTTCCCCTTTTCAATTGCCATGTATTTAAAGCTATTGCCATTTTCGCCTAGCCTAGCTAAAGTATAAAAACCGCCTCAAAACATCTGTTTGCCCTCATATCGGTTTGGCTGAATTTAGGGCGCCCTTATACTATTTGAAATTAACTTTAAGCATTTTTATATATTATAACACATTACGACATTAGTTTCAAAATGCATGCCCGAATTTGGTGCAAGGCTTCTCGGCTGGCTGGGCTTTATAAAATAGATACCATTAATTTTCGGCCACAAAAATACCCTATAGCACAAGGCTAAAGGGCGAATTTGGTGCAAGGCTTCTCGGCTGGCTGCGCTTTACAAAATGCATACCCTGTTTTTTCCAGTGTTTAACAGTAAAATTTATCTTGCACAGTTAAATCTATTCATCAAGCATTTTCTTTTTATCAGACTTTAATTTTTTAAGTTGCTCATGCTAGATTTCGCTTATACTCTTATCAGGTGTTGGTATGTTTTCCGGCAGTGTGCCGCTTGTTATCTTCATCGAGTTGATTAAAATATTGCGCAACTTCCAATTTTAAGGTTTTTATGTTTTTTGTAAGTTTAACCAAATAATAAAAAGCACCTGCTAGTGGGTTTTTTTACATGCAAAAACAGCATAGGCTGAACACTCGAAGTTCAGGTCTATGCTGTTTTTCAATTATAAAGTATAAGGTGTTTCTTCTTTTCTGTTTCTACAAACCCATTTACCATTTGTGAAATCAGGGAATGGTATTGGCATTCCCGACAACGAAACAGACTGCTCTGACAATGTTGTCACAGCCATCCAAGTTGCCGCATCGTAAATATCTAATGGAAATGGCTTTTGATTTTTCACACTCCAAGCAAAAGCTTTCATCAGCAAATAATCCATACCATCATGCCCGCCTTGCACACCTGCTTGCAAAAATTCACGCCATATAGGATGTTCATATTTTTCCAAATATGGCTCTACATCTTCCCACTTATGCGAAGGGCTAACGCCATCTATATAAATGGATTTATTCAGCTCCATCCATACACCTTTTGTGCCATGAACCGCATTGCTGCGAGTGTATGGGCGAGGCAGAGAAGTGTCGTAACGTATAACTACTGTTTCACCATTTGCGCATTTAATTACTGTAGTAATAAAATCTCCCAGCTGAAATGTTTGCTTTCCATCACCGTAAGATATACCTGCACACTGGTTTAACACAACCGCTTTTGACGCTGTTGAAGAAAGCGTTAAAAACCTATTTCCATAATTGATATTCAGATATTGCGCAATGGGGCCAATTTCGTGTGTGGGATATAGGTCTGCATTGCGGTGCCTGTGATGAAACGAGCGCTGATGACCAATATCAATTAGCTTTACTGTGTTTGGGCCAAGCTCGTGTTGATATCCTCCCTCGCAATGCACTACTTCACCGAACAGTCCATCTCGAATCATTTGCAACACCGCAAGCTCATAGCGTCCATAGCAACAATTTTCAAGCATCATGCAAGGTGTGCGTGTGCGCTCGTAAGCTTTTATCAGTTCCCAGCATTCATCAAGTGAAGACGCACCAAACACCTCAAAGCCCGTAGGAATACCTCTTTGCATAGCTTCAAGCGTAATTGGAACATGTTCATTCCATGAAGTGGCAATAATAACAGCGTCTATTTTGGTTTTATCCAAAGCCTCTTTATAATCACTCACTACTAAAGCTTCCGCTTGGTTAGTTTCCTGCAAAACACGTTTACCGTCTTCTATTCGAGCGGTATCTATATCGCAAAGCACCGTAATTTGAATATCTTGCGTGCCAATCATTGTGCGCATCAAATCTGTGGCTCGGTCGCCTAACCCAATAACGCCTACACGCACTTTTTCATTTTCCATTGCTGCATCCTGCCTTTCATAATTAGATGAAAAAGAGGAAACGGGAGTAATCCCGTCTCCCCTTTTGTTAATTTTTAAAAATTAGCCCATTGCAGCATATGCTTGTTGATATGCTTGCACATACTCTTGGCGTCCGGCTGCATCTAATTTTTCTTGATACTCTTCCCAACCTTCATCAATATCGAGCACGCCTGTTATGAATTTTCCTTCATATTCTGCAATAACTGCTTGTAAGTCGCCTCTGATACTGCTAATTTCCTGTGCTTGTTCCACAGATAACGGGAATGCTTCCCACACTGTTTCCGGTTTATAGGGGCTAAAGCGCTCTGTGCCCTCAAGCGATGTCCAATAGGTTTCTCCACCTTTGAATGTTTGGTCTGTTGCCAAAGAGGGGTTTGTTCCTAACGGATATAGGGAATAGCGCAATATAGCTTGATCCACTGTCAATCCATCGGGGTTGTTCTCTATAAGGTCTGTAAGCTGAGTGTTTCCATCTTCGTCAATTATATACGATTCTCCCTCAACTCCCAAGAAAAAGTCATATGCGCCTTGTTCGGTGTAATTGTAATTCGCCCATGCTACCATTGCAGCAGGATCATCGCACTCTTTAGTGATAATTAAACCCGGTTTTGGGCCAATTCTGCCCGAAATATAAGACCATGACTGCCCTGCAGGACCAATCGGAGGTGCATCAGGTGCAACAAATTTGTCTATCATGCCTTGTCCACTTACCGTTACCCATGCAGCATGTGCTCCATGCCTATCTTCATGATGGAAATTGTCGAACATTATGTAATAGTCTGAATCATAAATATTATGAGAAATGAGGTCTTCATCCCAATATTGTTTAAACATTTTGAGAAGATCTTTCATCGCATCGTCACCACGCCAAAAACGCAATGTGTCGCCGCTGGAATCTGAGGGGTCTGCATCTATGTATGCATTTGATGTTCCCCTGTTCATAAGGCCATAAGCTCCTGAAAAAATGTGAATAAAGTTACTTGAATCGTAAATCCCTAATGGAATTTCATCTGTTGGATCTCCGTTGCCGTTGGCATCATTATCACGAAATGCCATAAATACATCAAGGTATTCATCCAAAGTTTCAGGCATATCTTTATCTACCGCCGCAAGCCAATCTTCGTTTAAATATATCTTGCTCATTTGGATGCTTTCAGAGTCGTAAATATAGGGGAAGCTCCATATACCATCGCCCATACGAAGATACTTCAGCAAATCATTTTCCACGCAGTATGCGTAAAAATCGGGTGCATATTCTTCAAGATACGGTTCGATGTTTACAAACATTTCGTTTGTTCCTTGGGTTACAAGCTCTGCATCGCTGAGCCCACGTGCTTTTAATACAACATCCGGCAAGTTATCTGTTGCCAAAAGTGCGCTAAAACGCTCTGCGAAATTGGTATGCGTAATGGTTTCCCATTCAAAGTGTATATTTGTGCGCTCTTCCATATTTATAAAATACGGAATTTCATTTGGGGTTTCCCATGCACCAACACCCTCGGGGATAGATGCCGTGGAAAGTATGCTAAATGTTGTCAATTCAGGTAGCACGGGGTATCCCGCCGGGTCCATTGTAAAAGCGGGTTCGCTCTCAACTATTGGGGTGGATGTTGCCGCACTTTCGGGCGCTACCCCACCACAGGCCGCCAAGCATAGCACCATTGCCAGCGCAAGAGCTATTATACGTATTTTTTTCATAGATTTTCCTCCTTTTTTTAATTAAATTATATTTCCAATAATGAGTTATCCTTTTATTGCGCCAATCATAACACCTTTGGAAAAATACTTTTGAAAAAATGGGTATAAACACAAAACCGGAATTGTGGATACAATTGCCACTGCATATTTAATTGATTCCGCAGTGCGTATGCGATCCATTTCACCGGTGTCTATCGAACCGCCGGACATCATATCAGATACCCTTGATGTGTTGGTAATTAGAATATCCCTAAGAATTAGCTGTAAAGGCTTTAGCTCTTGCTCTGATATAAATACAAGAGCATTAAAATATTCGTTCCAATGCATTACACCATAGAAAATAGTCATAACAGCTATAATTGGCATAGAAAGCGGCAATATAATTCTAAATATAATTTTCATGTTTCCACAGCCATCTATAAAAGCAGCCTCATGCATTTCATACGGCAAACTTTCAAAGAAAGATCGCATTACAATCATATTGTACACATTAACCATGCCGGGAATAATCATTACCCACGGTGAATTAATAAGGTTAATTTGTTGGTACACAAGATATGTTGGTATAAGGCCTCCATTAAAAAACATAGTAAAAACTAATATTATAGAAATGGTTCTGCGGCCAACAAAATCTCGCCGAGAAAGCGGGTATGCAATGGCGATTGTGCCTACAAGGTTAAGCAGTGTGCCTGCAACTGTGTAAATTATAGTGTTGCGATACCCTGTCATAATATTGCGATCTTGCAAAACTTTTCCGTATGCCTCAAGGCTAAACCCTTTAGGCAATAAAATTACATTTCCGCTAATAACCTCGCTTGAATTACTTAAGGAAGCAATAATAACAAACCACAGTGGATAAATAATAATTAACAACACTAATGATGTTAAAATAAATATCACAATGTCGTACAAACGGTCTGAGCCTGTTTGTTTAATAGCCCTGTTATTCATCATACTCCCCCTTACCATAATCCGGTTTTGCCAAGCCGCTTTGAAACACCGTTTACTATTAGCAAAATAACACAGTTGACAACAGAGTTAAATAATCCCACTGCCGCAGAAAAACTCCACTGATATTCCATAATACCTTTGCGATATACAAGCGTTGAAATAACATCAGACATTTCCATGTTTAAATC
Organism: uncultured Bacteroides sp.; assembly: GCA_964369565.1. Classification (GTDB taxonomy): domain Bacteria; phylum Bacillota; class Clostridia; order Oscillospirales; family Ruminococcaceae; genus Ruthenibacterium. The sequence goes on from CAYJEU010000033.1 coordinate 10,969, forward strand.
ATTTTGCAACAAGAATACTTTTTCAAAACCTACACTCATCACATAGCCGCTTTCCAAAATTAGCAACAAAATAGCGGTGGGCATGAGGTATGGTAAAGTTATATACCATATTTTTTGCAGTTTACTTGCACCGTCTATGGATGCTGCTTCTAAAAGTTCTATATCCATTCCGGATAGCGCCGCCATGTAGATAATGGTGTTCCAACCTAAGTTTTGCCAAACACCTGTCCAAACATATAGATGTGGAAAGTTTGCGGGGTTATTTAAAAAATCAAAACTTTCTCCGCCTAAACGCTGAATGAGAATATTTACAAGCCCTGTTTCATTCCGAAAAAAAACAGTAATCATACCGCACAGCACAACCATAGAGATAAAGTGCGGCAAATATGTAATTGTTTGTGCGGCCCTTTTAAACTTCTGCGAACGAAGGTCGTTCATTATAATTGCCAGCACAATAGGTAGTGGGAAATTCACCGCTAAAGAATAAATGCTTAGCGTAAGTGTGTTTCGCAGTGTGCGCTCAAAATGCAATGATGTAAAAAACTCTATAAAATGTTCAAATCCAACCCACTCACTACCCATTATACCTAAGTTAGGGCGAAAATCTTTAAAGGCTATTATTACACCATACATTGGCCAAAATATAAAAATAGCAAAATAAATCAGAACAGGCGCTACTAAAAGATACAAGCTCCAATTGCGTGAAACAGGGCGAATTTTGCGCAAAACAGGGCGAAATAAACTTTCTACCGTTTGGCTCGTTATTTGCCCTTGATTAGATTGTATTTTCTTCAATTTCATCACCTCTGTTTATATTCGCCTGTGTGTTTTCATCCCCGAGGAATACTGCCAAAGCGTTATTGCCGTACTAAAAAGCAATTATTTGTCGTTCCAATATTCCTCGCCTGCAGCTGCAAGCCATTCGGGAATTCGGTTGTGCCCTATACGGTAAACCCCTAAATCTTTAATATAATGAATGCATTCATCTAAATCGCTTGGACAACCGGCATTTTTCACTTTAATTCGGTCTCCCACAATTTCATGGATTGCACGCACACAATCAGTTCCCACATTGATATCGGCATTCACAACTTCATCTGTATAGCCAAAATTACCTGTTGCATATCCTGTGGCCTGCTTTACATAATCTGCACCTGAAGCAATTACAATTTCACAAGCTTTTTCTAACTCTTCACGTGCTTTAAGGTGAGGCGTTTCAATAATAACTTTCACAAGGCAATTTGGGTTTTTAGCCTTGCAGGCATTCACCACTTGTTTAAGCTCATCCAAAACATAATCGTAAAAGCCGTCTTTAAAGCGAGAAATATTCATTACAACATCAATCTCATCGGCACCGTTATCTATTGCATCAAGTGCCTCAAACACTTTTGTTTGGGTTGTGTTAGCGCCCATAGGGTAGCCAACCACAGCGCAAACACCTGCCGCATCGCCAATAATGCTTCGGGCAAACTCCACTTCGCATGGGTTGCAGCATATGCAAGCAAACCCATATTTCACAACGTCGCGGCATCTCTTTTCAACTACCTCTTTACTGTTATTTTGCCATAGGATGGCATAATCAATAGTTTTGCAAAAATCTTGTTTAGTCATGGTTTTACACTCCTAATATATTTTTTTATTTTAAACTGCGCCGGCACCCTTTAAGGTAACATAGGGTTTATTGTAATACTGCCAAATAAAAATTTGTTTTTCTTTGTCGTAGTGATAAAGCATTCCATTCACTGTTGCCACATCTGCCTTTTCTGAAAGCGCAGTATTCTGCACTTTACTCGGCTCTATTTCAGGCAAGTAGAAATCATAGCATTTGCTATTGGCACTGCGCCCAATATAATGTGCGGGGTACCATTCGCTACCGCAATAGGCATATACAACCCGTTCACCTGTTAACATAACCAATTGGTCAAACTTTAGTGTAATGCGTGTTCCCGTTTCATAAGCGTGCAAGCACGTTTGCCGTAACCGCACAGGGTTAAGCGGGGTATCATCTTCACAGCAAATAAAATTCACATCCATCTTTTGGAAGCTAAGATGTAATGCACCGCTGGATTCATAAACTATGCCCAATTCATTATCCGTTACGGGGCACATAAAGCAATAGCCAAATGTTCCCGGTTTGAAAAGGCGAGAATAACGCCACTCTATATGTCCTCCGTCTGCATCATCTTCAAAAAAGCCAAATTTAACTGCGCCGTTATAATTGCCTGCGCGTGAATCGCTACTTGCAAACACATAGGCAGTTTTTCCGTCAATTTTAACCGGCCATTCTATAATGCTCATGCTGTAGGTTGAGTGAAGTTTTAAATCGTGTTTCACCACAGGCTCAAACGTTTCACCGCCATCTTTGCTTATAGCCACCGCAACACAGCGTGTTGGGTTTCTGAAGTTTTTTGCAAACAGTAGTACATTTCCGTTGGGAAGTTCTACGCCTTGCGATTCACTTGAATCCAAATTCCAATTGTCTGCGGTTTGAGCATGGTATACTTTGCCTTCATACGAGCGGTTATCATTAATGGTTTCGCCCATATGCCATGTATCGCCATGGTCGTCGCTGTAAATAAACATCGGTGATTCTATAGAGTGTTCATTAAAGCAATATGTTTGCATTAAAAGGCGCCCTTTGTGAGAGCCATATTTCAGCTGAATTCCCGTTCCCGGGCCGCAGCCCCAAAAGTTCATCCAATCTTTTTTCAACAGTGGGTTTAAATCAATCGGCTCCGACCAAGTTTTTCCATCATCATCGCTGTGCAGCATAAGCAAAAAACTGGTGAGCGGAACGCGTAGGGGGCATTTTTCGGTATATGTATATCCCACCATCTCGCCATCTTTATATAGCTCGGTTCCGTTTTTTAAAGCGGTAAACTCAGTGGGCTGTCCATCTAATGTAACCCTGCCGTCTTGTTGCACCAAATAGCGCCTGTTTGCATCGTCCACAAGTATGCGTTTTGCATATCCGTCCTCTTTTACATAGCCAATTCCGCTATCGCTTGTGAAAACAGTAACATTTTCGGGGTATGTGCTTGTTAGCAAGAATATGCGCCCTGTTTTTGAATCCTGAACCATACAACTATCAATTGCTTGCGCATTTCCCGGAAGTTTGACTAAAGTTTTTGCATGCTGCCATGTTTTGCCCTCGTCTTCACTGCGGCGCATAACAAGATGAATACGGTTAGGGTGATCTTGTGGGCCTTGAAACATTTTATCAAACGAAACAAGCAGCGTTCCTTTTGTTGTGCGCAATGGAACGGGAATTCGAAAGTTGCTTGCACCTTGATACCCTGAATAGCATAATTGCTGTGGTGCCAAAAGCCTTCCGTTTTCCGGCACCCTCACCCTGAAATCCGGCACTGTTTGCGCTGTAATTGTACACAGATACTCGTGTGAAAGCGGTTGATTATACATGCGAATGAAGTCTATATCTCCATGATATAACATTGCGCGTTGTTTCATTTTTTGAGCATCAACCATTTTGCCAACCAAAACAGTGTCAATTTCCCCTTGCATAGAAATATCTTTAAGAAAACATGCATTTGGGTCGGGCTGTTCTTTAATTAAGCGCCCATTTAGGTAAACACTGTATCCCTCGCGCGCCTTAATGCGCACTGCAAGCGTATTAACCATATTTACCTGTATTTGGTCGTTAGCGTTTACTATGGTGGTGTGAAAATTCGCTTGATCTTTTGATATTACTTTTTTAACAAACCCAACCATGGCACCAACTACAATATAAATGCTGAAATATGAAGCTATGTATTGATTGTTCACGAAAGTTAGCAATGCTGCTCCCCCGGCATGTAGCTCATAATTTCTAAACCGAATAATAACTGTTCCCTCGTCCAACCCCAAATAAGGTTGAATTTGCCTCGTAATATCCGGAGCCCTACAATTCACATCACACAAGTTTTCAATTTCAAAAGCAGGAACAGGTTCTTGCATCATAACAGTTCTCCTATCGGTTAAATATATTTCTATTGTGTTTTAGAATTAAATTGTTTATAATATAAATATATTTCACATTATATCACACAATTTTCAAAACGATACATGGTAAATCGTAGAAATTTACATGGTAAATTGTGCTAAAATTTTGTTGGCTTGAAAGGGAAATCCTATGAAATCTACCTGTGTATTTGAAATTGAAAACTTAACGCAAGTGCATAAAAAAAACATTGATATAACATCAAACATTTCAAAAATTGCGCACCTTTGCAGCGGAACCGTTATTGTTCGGTTCCGCCACAGCGCAGTGCTTAGCTTTTCACCCTTGTTAAATATTATTAACAGCCAATATCCATCTTCTTACTTTTTATTGTATACACAACATGCACACCGTGTTGGCCTTATGCGCAAAATTGTAAATAAAAACGGCATGCACACACAAATGATTAACATTTATGATAATCACCAAGCTCAAATTAATTTGCTTAACACATTCGCATGCACAATTGAAGCGGGAGTTGGTTATCAATTATATCTCAACGGTGTTTTACTTTTAGAGTATAGAGATCCAACTGCATGTTTTTTACAGGATATCTTAAGCCTTTCTCCCCTACGTGCAGCACTGATTGGTAAAGCAGTGGAATCTCAAAAATTAGAGTATGACCGTGCGGTTTTTCTTGGCGATATTGATTTTTTGCACATTTATGACGGTGTGCTTGCGCAACATGACATAATTTCAATGACAGCTCAAACTATTCCTAACACCTCTATATCCATAGCTCCCAACACTTTCTGTTCTCAACCTTTGCAGCTATTCTATCCCGGGTATATGGGCGCACCAAATTATCGCATCCCTTCACTATTGCAAACCAACAAAGGAACATTGCTCGCGGCAGTAGACAAGCGTATGCATGGCCCATTGGAACATCCGAATAAAATTGATATTGTTTTGCGCCGCAGCACAGATTTCGGGCGCGGCTTTGGCGAGGGCATTTGCGTTGTTAAAATGCCTGAAAACTCCCGAAGCATAGATAGTTGTATGCTTCAAGATCAAGACACAGGGCGAATTTTTATGTTAACCGATCAGTTTTCGGAAAACACCACGCTTTTTTCTGTTCGGCCGGGAAGCGGATATGAATTTGTAGATGGAAAGCCCTATCGCCAGCTTTTAGACGATAATGGAATTAAATATCTTGAAAGCACAGGCGGGGCAATAACTTGCCGGGGTAAATCTACCCCTTATATGACTAAGCACGGCTATGAACTTTTATATAACGAAGTTTCGGTGGGGTATATTTTTTCCGAGCGTTGCCCACTGCGCGTTTACCCTACAAGTTACCTTGTTTTTATATATAGCGATGATGACGGGCAAACTTGGAGCACTCCACAGCCACTAAACCCATTCGTAAAAGAAGATTGGATGACATTTTTAGGTTGTAGCCCCGGCAGAGGTATACAGCTGCAATTTGGCTCACATGCCGGGCGGCTTGTTTTTCCTGTATACTATATTAATGCCCACGGCGTACAATCTACTGCATTGATATACAGCGACGACCATGGCCAAACATGGGCTCGAGGTGAATCGTGCAACGATCAACGTCTGTTTGAGGGTGAATTGCATTATTCTCAAACATTAACCGATAAACGCCTTGATACCAATGAATCGCAAGTTGTAGAATTACCGGACGGCACATTAATGCTTTTTGCAAAAAGCCCTTTTAACGGTACAGGTTGTATCGCCGTGGCCTATAGTAAAAATGGCGGAAGCAGTTTCAATTCAGTGTTGCATTTCGATTCTTCCATACATTCTACAGATAGCCTTTCTATTATTTCTTACCCCAATAAAATAGACGGATGTTATGCTTTGCTTTATGCCGGCGGAGACTCTGTAAGCGGAAGTTGCAACGGAGCTGTTAAAATAGGCTTACTGCATGAAGAAAAAGACTACCACATCGAGTGGCGTTATTCGCGCTTAGTGAAACCCGGAACTTTTGGGCACTGCTGCTTATCTATGATTACCGATACAATTGTTGGGCTTTTTTATGAGGGCAGTTGCGGGTTAGATGTTTCGTTCATTCGTATGGACATCCCTTTTTTAATGGCAGAGGATTACCCTGTTAACCCTGTGGTGTTAAAAAAATTTGTATGTTCTGCCTTTCAAGGAGGAACCCTTTGTACCCTACGCTTTAACCAACCTGTAATGCTTTGTGGCGATAGGTTTTTAAAAATACAACTTCCCAACAGAAAAACAACCGCACACTATCATTCTCGTCATGACGATTGCCAAAATTACAACTTTTTTGTGCCCAATATAGAATTCAATTCTGTTACAGATTTCTCACTTTCAACTAATATGAAGCTGTTTTCCACAAATGGAATGTGCTATGTTTATTCACAAAAAGAAAAAAAGCTGGTGTGGAGATACTATGCCGATGACGAAACTGTTTTCTTTTCGCTTTTTTCTTCACATATTGATACATTTGATGATGGCAAACGAATTGTTTCGCATGATGAAATTTGGCGCTCGCCCTCAATTGGCAGCTCTTCTTTTTCAGAGCTATCCCACTATGCTTCCTCAGGTTCTCGGTGCGATAGCGAACAGATGGTGCAAAGTATATTGAATTATGTGCATATGAATTATGCTTTACCGCTTACAATTTCAGAGGTTGCACGAAAGATAAACGTAAATGCTTCTTATTTAGGGCGAATTTTCACAAAGCGCATCGATCAAAATTTCAACGAGTATTTGGCCTCTTATCGAATTGCACGCGCACGCGAGTTGCTAAAAAATGACAGCTTAATGATTTATGAAATTGCGCAAATGGTAGGGTATCACGATACAAACCATTTTTATAAACTTTTTAAACTACACACAAATATGAGCCCTACCGACTATCGAAAAAAGATATTGAATAGCGCTAAACTTTAAAGCGCATAGCTTAAGTTGATATTATTAAGACGAGACAAGCACAACATAAAATTTAATTGCTGAATATTCAGCGGAACGGAGATTAATATGTATGCACTTGTAAAAAACGAAGCAAAAGAGGGGCTAATTTTCACACAAGTTGAAGAGCCACAAGCAGGCTACAACGACGTAAAAATTAAAATACAATACACCTCTATTTGCGGGACGGATTTGCACATTTACAACTGGGATAACTGGGCAAAGCAAAACATAAAACCACCCATGACTATTGGCCACGAATTTGTTGGCACAATTTGCGAGTTGGGTGAAGGTGTAACAGGCTATAAAGTTGGGGACACAGTGTCCGGCGAGGGGCACATTGTTTGCGGACACTGCCGAAATTGCAAAGCAGGCAAACGACATTTGTGTAAAGAAACAATAGGCTTGGGTGTAAACCGCGACGGTGCATACGCACAATACCTTGTGATACCGCAAGAAAATGTAATAAAATGTGAAGATGGAATATCTTTGCAGATGTGCTCGTCTTTCGACCCGCTTGGAAACGCAGTGCACACAGCGCTTGCTTTTTCTGTAACCGGTGAAGATGTTTTAATTACGGGTGCAGGGCCGATAGGCATTATGGCAGCGGCAATTTGCAAGCATATAGGCGCAAAAAACGTGGTGATAACAGATGTGAACGATTATCGCTTAAACCTTGCGAGAGATATTTGCGGGTGTGAAACCATTAATGTTAAAACACAGACGATAGAAGAAAAACGCATTGAACTTGGAATAGACGAGGGCTTTGATGTGGGCCTTGAAATGTCTGGTAACGGCAACGCATTTAACTCTATGATAGACAATATGTATAACGGCGGCAAAATTGCAGTGCTTGGCTTACACGCAGGTGAAACAATAGTTCCGTGGAACAAAATTGTTTGGAATTGCCTTCAAATTAAAGGCATTTACGGGCGCGAAATGTTTGAGACATGGTATAAAATGATGGCGATGTTAAAAAGCGGCTTAAATATCGATAAGATACTGACGCATACATTTAACGTTGGCGATTATGAAGAAGGTTTTAATGTTATGAACGAGGGCAACTGCGGCAAAGTAGTTCTCGATTGGACAAAATTGGAGGAAGTATGAAGACAGGATTAAAATACATAAATGAAGCGGTAGACAGCATAAAAAACGCGAAGCTTTACAAGAACGAGCGTGTATTAACAAGTGCCCAAAGCACAAAAATAACCACAACGCAAACAAGCAAAGTTATAAATATGTGTGCAAATAATTATTTGGGCCTTGCAAACAACGAGGAAATAATTAATGCCGCAATTGACAGTTATAAAAATTGGGGGTACGGGCTTTCCTCTGTTCGTTTCATTTGCGGCACACAGCAAATTCACAAAGATTTAGAAAAAAGCATTTCGCAATTTTTGCACACACAGGACACTATATTGTATTCCTCATGCTATGATGCTAACGGAGGTTTGTTTGAGACGCTTTTAACAGATGAAGATGCTATAATAAGTGATGAGCTAAACCATGCAAGCATAATTGACGGTATAAGGCTGTGCAAAGCTAAAAGGTTTAGATACAAAAACAATTGCATGCAGGATTTAGAAAGCAAAATTATAGAGGCAAAAGATGCCAGAATAAGGCTTATAGCCACCGACGGTGTTTTTTCAATGGACGGAACAATAGCAAACTTAAAAGAGATTTGCAAGCTTGCCGAAAAGTACGACTGCCTTGTAATGGTAGACGACAGCCACTCGGTTGGTTTTATGGGCAAAACCGGCCGTGGTACGCACGAATATTTTGATGTGATAGATAAAGTAGACATAATTACAGGCACACTTGGCAAAGCTTTGGGTGGTGCTTCGGGCGGTTATACTTCCGGTAAAAAAGAAATTATTGAGCTTTTGCGCCAAAAAAGCAGGCCGTACCTTTTTTCAAACACGTTGGCACCATCAATTACGGCCGGTGCAATAAAAACATTAGAGATTTTAAGCAATAATAACACTTTGTGTGAAAAACTACAACAAAACACAGAGTATTTTAGGCGAGAGATAAAGGAAATAGGCCTTGAGATAATAGATAGCACACACCCAATTGTTGCAATTATGTTTTATGATGCGAAAGTGGCTAGTGATGTGGCGAGTAAGATGCTTGAAAAAGGCGTTTACGTAATAGGGTTTAGTTTCCCTGTTGTGCCCATGGAAAAAGCAAGAATACGAGTGCAAATTTCGGCAAGCCACACAACTCAAGAGCTAGATTATGTTATAAAATGCTTTAAGGAAGTGGTGGGCTGCTAGCCGGCAACTTGTGACACTGTTAATTGTTGAATTAAAAGTGTAGCTGACATTTTTTCACCAGCTTTAAAGTTCTGTTTGTTTTTATTTTATTGCAGGGTTTTGTGGATAGATATCTTCATATTTGTTTGACGCTAACTTTTCTAAGGTTCAAGCCCTGCCTTTTATCAAACCACCAGTTGAGCTGGTGGTTTGAACAGACCCTATAAGGGTCTAACTCTTGTGGTGGCACCTTAAAAGTTGCACTAAATAATCTGAAAACCACGAATAATTACCGGCTAACCCCCTACTCGGGGGTAATTTTTTGCCTATTTCTTTTCGAACGGGTCGGTTAATTCTTTCATGCTTATTTGGTTGTTCATTATATCATCTTTTAATTAATTGCTTATGTATCCTCTTAAATGGCTTTTGGGGTGTTTGAATAACCTAGTGCTTTAGCAACATTACTTCCGCAAAAAAGCACTCTGCCTTTCTCATCAACCATAGTCCTCACTTTGCCGAATTCTACATGCTCCATAATTTTAAAATCTTTCATGCTGTCGTTCTCTCTTTCTTCTTAATAAATTTGTTTTGTAAACAAAAAAGGCGAGTAGCTTAACTGCTTTTCAACAGCTAATTTACTCGCCTTAATTATCAATATTCAGTTTTACATCAGACCGCACAAAAATCTAACATCACGCGTGGGGCTTTTTCTTCATTATTACTCTCAAGTTCACTTATACTTTCTTTTATAAATTTTAATTTTGCTTTATAATGTACTCTTGTGTTCGCTAAGTGCCGCCTTACGGCGGTTGCAAACACAGACTAGCTCTGCGGTGCGTCGTGTATTAGATAATTTTCATAAAAGATAAAAGAAAATCGTTACCCACTTAATGAAGTGAGTGACGACGTGTGTGGGCTTTATAAAATAGATACCATTAATTTTCGGGCACAAAAATACCCTATAGCACAAGGCTAAAGGGCGAATTTGGCGCAAGGCTTCTCGGCTGTCTGGGCTTTACAAAATAGATACCCGCAATTTGGGTTTAACCCGAAAAAAGGTGGTAGCGAGAGTGTGGCGTAATGGCTGCGCTTGCAAAGCCATAGCTACACCGAAGCGTGCCTTTTTTCGGAAAAGGAGGAACCACGCAATGGCGTGGGTGATGATTTTCATAAATAGACAAAAGAAAATCGTCACCCACTTAATGAAGTGAGTGACGACGTGGAGCTGGTGGACAAACTTGCTTTTGTGCGCAAAAGCCACGGCGGTTGCAAAGTGCCACAGGCACTTTGCTAAGAGCCGCCTTTCAAGCCCGTCTTTTATAACATTCGTTCCAAAAACAAAAAAACCACACCGAAGTGTGGTTTTTTATTTTTGGTGCGAAGCCTCATAAGGGTCATAGAAAAAACCTGTGTTTATGCGGGTTTGCAGTCGGTAAGTAGTGTTGTAATTTTTAAAAACGTGTTAATTTCACTTTTGATTCTATGAGAGCAAAATAGATAGTAAATGTGAAAACTCATTTTGGTCAATTTCAGTGAAGTCTTTACCTAAACTTTTTTTGAAGATTTCAATTAACTCTGCAACATTCACTGATATAGTAT
>CAYJEU010000034.1:0-21137 GCA_964369565.1 uncultured Bacteroides sp.
TAACAGCTTTGATAACTGCCATTTTGTTTGCGCCAACTTCAGCAAGAACAACGTCGAATTCTGTTTTCTCTTCTGCTGCCGGTGCGCCACCTGCTGCTGCGCCTGCCATCATAACAGGTGCTGCTGCGCTAACGCCAAATTCTTCCTCTACTGCTTTAACTAATTCGTTAATTTCAAGTAGAGTCATACCTTTAATTTCTTCTATCATAGCTTTAATATCAGCCATAGTTTTAATCCTCCAATATATTTGTTAATTTATTTTTTTAATTTATGCAACATCTTCAGCTGCTTTTTTATCAGCTACAGCTTGCAAGCCAACAGCCAAATTACGCACATTTCCTGTAAGCGCTGAAAGTAGCATAGATAGCAAACCTTCGCGGCTTGGCAAATTTGCAATTGAAGCAACTTCCCCGGCGCTCATAACATTTGCGTCCATAAAACCGGCTTTAATTGTGAATGCACCTTTGCTCTTCTCTGCATATTTGTTTAAAATTCTTGCGGCAGCAATTTGATCATCATTTGATAATGCAAGTGCTGTTGAACCTACCATGTGCTCTGACATACCCTCAAGGTTTGTACCTTTAACAGCTAAACGCAGCATTGTGTTTTTAACAACAGTATACTCAACACCTGCTTCACGAAGGTCTGCACGCAACTTTGTATCATTTGCAACGCTAATGCCTTTATAGTCAACAATAACGCCGGCAACTGAATTTTCAAGTTTTTCACGAATAGAGGCAACATAAGCTTGTTTCTCGCTTAAAATTTTCTCACTTGGCAATATTTTCACCTCGTTTCATATTTTTAATATAAAAAAGCCTCTTTCTCACAGCGAGAAAGAGGCATAGTTTAATAAACATAAAACTAAGCGCACGTTTCTCGGCAGGAAGGGTTTGGCCCTTTACGCATTTGCTCCTGCTGTCTTTAAAACAGCTTGTTTATTATAGCACTTACATGTGCTTTTGTCAAATTTAAGTTTAACTTAACAATATCAAAGCGCTTTTATTAATTATGCGCCGAATTTTGCACTGTTTAACTTAATGCCGGGGCCCATTGTTGATGCAACTGCAACACTTTTAATGTATTGCCCTTTTGCAGCAGATGGTTTTGCTTTAACAATAGCTTCCATAACAACTTTTACGTTTTCGTCAAGCTTTGCAGCGCCAAAAGACGCTTTGCCTACAGGCACATGAATAATATTAGCTTTATCTAAACGATATTCAATTTTACCTGCTTTTGCTTCAGCAACCGCACGGCCAACATCAGGTGTAACTGTTCCGGCTTTAGGGTTTGGCATTAAGCCTCTTGGGCCTAAAACTTTACCTAAACGTCCAACAAGTCCCATCATGTCGGGTGTTGTAACTAAAACGTCAAAATCTGTAAAGCCTTCGTTTTGAATTTTTGCAACTAAATCTGCATCGCCAACAAGCATTGCGCCTGCCTCTTCTGCAGCTTTTGCGCCGTCGCCTTTAGCAATTGCAACAACACGCACATCTTTACCTGTACCGTGTGGCAAAACAACTGCACCGCGCACTTGTTGGTCTGCATGGCGGCTATCTACGCCTAAACGCACATGTAGCTCAACAGTTTCATCAAATTTAGCTTTAGATGTTTGGCAACAAATTTCTAAAGCCTCTGCGCTATCGTATAATTTTGTTCTGTCAATCAGCTTTTTGCTGTCAACATATTTCTTACCCTGTTTCATAATAACCTCCTGTGGTAAAATCGGAAATTTCCTCCCACTAATGTCGGGTGTATTTGTTTGCAAGTAATGCTTATTAAAAAGCAAATTATTCCCTTGCAAAAGCTCTTAGCTTATTTTAACCTTCAACCGTAACACCCATGCTACGGCATGTGCCCGCTATCATACTAACAGCAGTGTCTAAGTTTGCAGCGTTCAAATCGGGCATTTTTGTTTTGGCGATTTCCTCAAGCTGAGCACGGGTAATCGACGCAACCTTTGTTTTGTTTGGAACGCCTGAACCGCTCTCGATGTTAAGCGCTTTTTTAATAAGCACTGCAGCGGGAGGGGTTTTTGTGATAAAGCTGAATGAACGGTCGGCATAAACGGTTATAACAACCGGAATTAAATAGCCTATGTCCTTTTGTGTGCGCTCATTAAATTCTTTTGTAAAAGAAACAATGTTTACACCGTGTTGGCCAAGCGCTGGACCTACAGGTGGTGCCGGTGTTGCTTTGCCGGCTGGAATTTGGAGCTTAATATACCCCGTTACCTTTTGAGCCATGAATTGTGCACCTCCAAAAAATTGTGGTTAATTGCGAAACGAGCCGTGTGCCCGATTCTCCCACGAGCATGCTTTGCACACTCTATCAATCCGCATTGCGGTTTTGATTTAAAATAATATTGCATTACAGCGGTTTAACATCTGCAAAACCGAGTTCTGCCGGTGTTTCGCGCCCAAACATGGACACCAGCACACCAACTGTTCTTTCCTCTTTGTTTATTGATTGTACTATACCAATAAAACCTGCCATAGGGCCTTCGGTAATTTGAACGTTAACACCAACTTCATAATCCAATTGAACTTCATGTTTTTCAACGCCCAAAGCCTCTACTTCTTTATCGCTAAGCGGTATGGGCTTCGAGGATGCGCCAACAAACCCTGTAACGCCTCTTGTGTTGCGCACTATATACCAGCTTTCATCTGTCATAAACATTTTAACGAGAACATAGCCGGGAAACAGTTTACGCTCTACTTCACGTTCTTTGCCATCTTTAACTTCAGGCACCATTTCGGTTGGAACTTTAACATCACAAATTAAATCTGTTAAACGGCGGCTTTCCACCATTTTCTCTAAATCTTGCGACACTTTTTTCTCATAACCGGAATAAGTGTGTACTACATACCATTTAGCTACTGTGCTATTATCTTCAGCCATGCATTGCCCTCGCTTTCTAAATTAAATCTTAAGCTGTTTGCAACACTAATCGCAGTATAAAGCCAAATAAAGTATCAAGCCCAAAAATAAAAATTGCGGCAATTAATACTACTGCCAAAACGATTAAAGTATTATTTAAAATTTGCTTTTTGCTAGGCCATGCAACTTTTTTCATTTCGCTTATAATGTCACGAAAAAACTTGCCGATTTTTTTAAACACACCGCCCACTTTTGCTAAAGGGCCGGCTTTCTTTTTGCTTTGATCAGCCATAATACTCAACGCCTTTCTATTTAGTTTCGCGATGAGATGTGTGTTTTCTGCATTTTGGGCAATACTTGTTCATCTCAAGCCTGTCGGGATTGTTCTTTTTGTTTTTCATTGTGTTATAATTGCGCATTTTGCAATCTTTACACGCCAACGTAATTTTAACTCGCATTTTCGGCACCTCCATATAAGTGGTTTAAAACTTGCAACACAATATAAATTGCTTGCATCATATAGCCTCCCTCACAGAGCAGGCAGCGCAAAATTTGCACAAAAAAATAGACCTGCAAAAGAGGTAACATAATAATAGCATATATTGTGAAGATAGTCAAGTACTTTTTGCATATAAAGTATTTTATTGTTTATATATAATTTTTTACATAATGAAACTTTCATTTCCAAAGGCGCTACTTGTAAAAAACCGCTTACAAATAGCATAAAACAATTTGCAAGCGGTTTTTTCTTTTAACCTCTTTAATTACTTTCTTTATTAAGATGTTTAATAAAGCAAAGCAAAGCATTAATAATCATTTCTACGTTTTTTTCTTATGCGCAGTGTTACTACAAGTGCAATAATAAGAACCATGCCAACAATTAGCACAATTACAACCCAGCCGCTTCCGCCTTCCTCATGGCTGCGAACATCGCTCCATGCGGCATCCATAGCACTATTAATTTCATCGGATAAAACATCAAATGTTTCGCTATTGTTTATAACTTCTGCAGGTGGATACATAAGTTCGTTGTTTTTTGTTTCCTCATCTAGTAGCTCATAAACTTCTGTATGCGGTGTAGAGTACCAAATATACTCTGTATTTGCAAGCGCAACCTCGGTTTCGCACATGTAGTTAATAAACATTTCAGCCGCTTCTTGTTTTGTGCTTGTTGCAGGAATACACATTGCATCCACATACATATTAGAACCTTGGTGCGGCACAAACATAGCAAGCGCTTCGTTGTTTTCCATCATTGTTACGCCGTCGCCTGCATAATAAGCTGCAAATGCTGCTTCGTTTCCTTGCATTTTATCGAAAACTTCGTCCATTACATAGCTTTGGTTAAGCGGTTTTTGCTCTTTTAGCGCCTGTGTTGCCGCATCTATTTCCTCTTGTGTTTGCGGGTTCAGCGAATTACCTATGTATTTTGAAGCAATAGCAAATGCATCTCTTGAATTGTTAAACATTAGCATTTGGCCTGCATATTTTTCGTCCCAGAAAAGGCCCCAGCCTTGTTCTAAATCTGCTTCATCAACCATTTCTGTATTGTAAATTAAGCCAACAACGCCCCACATATAAGGCACAGAAAATTTATTTTCCGCATCATAGCTAGCGTTTTTATAAGCTTCATCTATAAATTTGTAGTTAGGTATATTATCGAAATTAAGCTCTGCCAGCATATTTTCGTTTGCCATTTTGCCAATCATATAGTCGCTGGGTATTATAACGTCGTAGTCACCGCCGCCGCCGCTTAATTTTGCATATAAGCTCTCATTTGTATCGTAAGTTGTGTAATTTACATCTATGCCAGTAAGCTCTTCGAAAGATGCTATAACATCAAGCGAGTCATCTTCACCGTCTGAAATATATTCGCCCCAGTTATACACATTTAAAGTTATTCCGTCCTGTGCAAAGCGAGTGTAATCATAATCAGCGCTGATTGCAGTTACCTCTGCTTGCGCCATAACGCTTGTTGTGCCAAAAAACACTGTGAATAGCGATACCGCTATTAAAAAACATATTACTTTTTTCATTTTATCCTCCATACGCCTATATAAGGCTTTAAATTTATTTATAAATATAACTTAATTACGCATTATTGCGTATAGCCTCTTGCAAGGCTCTATCGTTTGCTTTTTCTTTTTTGCTATCTACTGCATTAGAAACAAGAATTATTGATAGTATTACCACAAACATTATAGTTGAAAGTGCATTTATTTCGGGGCTCACTTGCCTTCTTGTCATGCTGTAAATTGCAATGGGCAATGTTTGCACTGTTCCGCTTGTAAAATAAGACACCACAAAATCGTCTATTGAATATGTTAAACTTATTAAAAAGCCCGAGAATATTGCCGGCATAATTTCCGGCAATATAACTTTGAAAAATGCCTGCCTGTGGTTACAGCCTAAGTCTAAAGCGGCTTCATAAAGCCTTATATCCATTTGCCTAAGTTTTGGCAAAACAGTAAAAATAACATAAGGAACATTGAATGTTATATGTGCTATTAAAAGTGTTGCCATACCAAAGCCGTTAAATTTTGTTTCTACATTTAATATAGCGGTTAACGCAGATGATATGTTCTCGTTAAACACAACAAAAAGTAGCATAAGTGAAACGCCTGTTACAATTTCCGGGTTTACTATTGGCACATAGCTTAATGAAATTATAGCCGATTGCGAGCGCTTTTTCATGCTATTTATGCCAAGCGATGCCATTGTTCCAAGTAAAGTTGCAATTGTTGCCGATAAAAGCATTAAAACAATTGAAACAACAAAGCTTTGAATAATCATTTCATTTCTGAATAGCTCTTCATACCATGTAAGCGAAAAATTAGTGAATACGCCCCTGCTTTTGTTTTCATTAAAGCTGAAAGCTATCATAACCGCAATGGGCACATATAAGAACGAAAAAAGCAAAACCAAATAAACTTTACTATACCATTTTATTTTTCTCATATCATGCCCTCCATATTTTCCGTATCCAAATTGGTAAAGCTCATACAGAAAAGAACAATTAACATAAGTAAAAGGCTCATAGCACTGCCCAAGTTGTAATTGTAACTATTGCCTAAGAATTGAAGCTCTATTAAATCGCCTATAAGCATATTGCTTCCGCCGCCGAGCATTCTGCTTATAATAAATGTTGAAATGCTGGGCACAAAAACCATTGTTATACCCGAGGTTATGCCATTTACAGACAGCGGCACAAGCACGCTGAAAAGCACTTTTAAAGGGCTTGCGCCCAAATCTTGCGCGGCTTCTATAACGCTGTCATCAATTTTAAGCATTATTGTGTACAGCGGTAAAATCATAAACGGCAAGTAATTATATACCATACCCAAAATAACCGCACCGGATGTGTTTATCATTTGAAAGGGGCCTATGCCGAATATACCTAAAAAGCTGTTTATAATGCCGTTGTTTTCAAGCAAGCTCATCCACGCATATGTGCGCAGTAGAAAGTTCATCCACATTGGTAGCATAACAAGCATTAGCATTGTTCTTTGCCTTGAAGCGCGCATACGCGAAAGCATAAAGCTAACGGGAAAACTTAAAAACAAACAAATAACCGTTGCGGCAATTGCAAGCAAAATACTGCGAACAAAAACAGCGGTATATTGCCCTAGCTCCATTATATTGTTTAATGTGAACATTCCGTTTTTATCTGTAAACGCAAAGTAAATAACAATACATAAAGGTGCAGCTATGAATGTTACCATCCATATTAGGTAAGGCCCTGCCAAGGAACGTTTTTTCAGCATAGCCTTACGCCCCCTGCGTTTTGCGCATTATGTGAATTTCATCGGGGCCAACACACATTCCAACAAGCTCGCCAACATTAGTTGCTTGCGTTGAATGAATAAGCCATAATTTTTCACCGCTGCGCACATGCATTTCGTAATGCACGCCTTTAAATATTACATTTTCCACCATGCCGGTTATTTGCCCTTGTATCATAGGCACTATTTGAACATCTTCAGGGCGCACAACAACTTGCACAATCTCATTTTTCGCAAAGCCTTTATCCACACATGTGAACTCTTGACCTTGAAACTCCACTTTGAAGTCTTTAATCATAATGCCTTCAACGATATTGCTCTCGCCTATGAAATCGGCAACAAAGGCATTTTCAGGCTCGTTGTAAATATCCTGTGCGCTACCTATTTGCTGTATTTCGCCTTTATCCATTACCACAACAGTGTCAGACATAGTAAGTGCTTCCTCTTGGTCGTGTGTAACATAGATAAACGTGATATCAAGGCTTTGTTGTATGCGCTTAAGTTCTATTTGCATATCTTTGCGAAGTTTTAAATCCAGTGCGCCGAGCGGCTCGTCTAAAAGTAAAACTTTTGGGCTGTTTACAAGCGCCCTTGCAATTGCAACACGTTGTTGCTGGCCGCCTGAAAGTGTTGCCGTGCTTCTTCGCTCATAGCCTTTAAGGCCAACAAGCTCAAGCATTTCAAGAACACTGCGCTTAATTTGTTTTTCATCAATTTTTTTAAGGCGAAGGCCAAACGCAACATTTTCGTAAACATTTAAGTGTGGAAAAAGCGCATATTTTTGAAAAACTGTGTTTACTTGCCTTTTATATGGTGGCAAGTTTGTGATGTTTTTTCCATTAAAAAAGACACTGCCCGATTGTGGTTGTACAAAACCACCGATAACCCTCAAAGTAGTTGTTTTGCCACAGCCCGACGGCCCAAGCAGCGTAACAAATTCTTTGTCGTGGATATCCAGACTCAAGGATTTCAAAACCCTCTGAGAGTCATAATCGACTACAATGTCATTTAATGAAATTATTGCTGAATTTTGCATAAACTGCATCCCCCTTTGCGGAAATTTTCTTTACAACATCGCTGTTATAAAGCAGATGCCAATTACGCCACCCCGCAAAAGGTTTGTTACACCAAGGCAAAGCCTCGGCTACAGTGGTGCATACGGTCATCTTTTAATAGATGTAGCATGTGATAAACATGCAAATGATACTATACTTGTTATTTTATATAATGTCAATAGTTTTTTAAAAAATTTATTTTTTTATTGTTCATTTAAATAATTCACATGTCTTATTGTTGAAAATTTCAGAAAAACTAAACAGAGCATATGCGCCTATAATAATACATGGTATAAAATGCTTTAATCGCAAAATTATTGACCTTTCCCATATATCCCCTTCATTTCACTGTTTAAATTCTCACTAATACGGCAAAATTGCTATTTCAATAAAAGAAATAGCAATTTTGTAATAATATTTTACATATGTAAATACAAATATTTTTTTGCCTTCAAAGCCGTGTTTTGGCTTTATCAATGCAATTTGTAAGCTTTCAGCCTTGCTTTTTATACTATGCTTCTTGCTCTTCTTCGCCTACTTCGCTTTCTTCTTCAACAGCTTGTACATTTTCTTCCGCAGCAGGAGCTTCAAGTAAAGCTTTAATTGATAAACTAATGCGTTTTTTATCAAAATCAACTTCTGTTAATTTAACATTAACTTCTTGGCCAACTTTAAGAGCATCTGAAACTTTATCAACTCTCTCGTGTGAAATTTCGCTAACGTGTACAAGGCCATCAATGCCCGGTAGAATTCTGATGAATGCACCGAATTTTGTAAGTGACACAACAGGCGCTGTGAATTCACTTCCAACAGGGAATTCATTTTTAAGTTTTTCCCATGGATTGTCTTCTGTTTTCTTATATCCAAGCGAAACTTTTTTGTTTTCAGAGTCAAGCTCTTTCACATATACTTCAACAGTATCGCCCACTGTTAATACAGCAGATGGGTGCTTAATGCGCTCCCATGAAAGCTCGCTGATGTGAACAAGCCCGTCAACGCCGCCGATATCAATAAACGCACCGTAATTTGTTAGGCTTTTAACCACACCGGTGTATTTTTTATCAACAGCAACGCTTTGCCAAAAGCTGTCGCGCAATGCGTCTGCTTCGCCGGCAAGAACTTGCTTAATAGAACCCACCACATGGCGAGGTTCACATTGAATTATTTTTAAACGCACATTTTGTTTCACAAGCTTTGTATAATCTTCGCTATGACGAAGTGTTGCTTGTGAGCGCGGAACAAACACACGCACATTGTTAACTAAAACAACTAAACCACCTGTGTTAAATTCAGCTACATATCCATCTAAAATTTCTCCGCTTTCAACTGCTTGTTGAACGGCAACTCTACCCTTGTTTTCATCGAGCTTACGTTTAGAAAGATAAACTATGCCATCTTGATCTTTGACACTGATAACCATGAGATCGAGTTCTTCGCCTTTCTTCACTAAATCTTCAGCTTTGGCGGAAGGGTCATTTGAGAGTTCTTCAAGTTTAATAAAACCGGTGTGCTTCATGCCTATATCTACTTGCACTTCATTTGGTGAAACACCTGTAACTATTCCTTTCACCACTTGCCCGGAAAAAACTTGCTTCATTGAGGCATCAATCATCTCCTCAAAGCTCATTTCCTCTTCTCTAATTATATCGCTCATATTGCTCAGTACCTCCTCAATTATAGACGCAGGCGTCGACGCTCCTGCTGTAACACCAATAGTTTGTGCACCTAAAAAAAACTCAGGTTTCAGTTCTTCTTTAGTTTCAACACTGTAAACCTTTGTGTGTTTAGCAGCAACAGCAGCAAGTTTTTGAGTATTGGAAGAATGTTTGCCACCAATTACTATAACGCAATCGGATATTTTGCTTAATTCTTCCGTTTCATTTTGCCGCGTCCACGTTGCACTACATATTGTATCAAAAAAATTTGCGTTTGTACATACTTTTTTTATAAAGTTGCAACATTGTAACCATTTTGTTGTTTCAAATGTAGTTTGAGCTACCACAACAATGTTGTTTTCCACAATATTCTCTTCAAAATACTGCTTTAAATTAGTTATATCTCCAAACACAAAAACTTTGCCTTTTGTATGCCCTATTATACCTTGAACCTCAGGATGATTTTCATCGCCTGCAATTAGCAGCACTTTTCCCTCTTTACCTGCGGTTTCTGCAATTTTATGAATTTTTGCTACAAAAGGGCAAGTTGCATCAAAAATTTCTGTTTTTCGCTCTCTTAGCTCATCGTAAACATCAAGCGGTACACCATGGCTTCTAATTATAACGCCAAAGTTTTCCGGCACATCTTTCGGGGTTTTTACTGTGAGCGCTCCCAATTGTTCAAGCTTTTGAACACATTGCCTATTGTGTATTAAAGGGCCGAGCGTTGCAATTTTTTCACCTTGCTTTAGCAAATCATATGCCATGTTAACGGCTCTGTCTACGCCGAAACAAAAGCCGGCTGTTTTAATGCTAATTATTTTTGCCATAATGCCCTAACTCTCCAAAATAAATAAAAACAACGCTATATCAATTATTGTACACTAAGTTATTCTATTTGTAAAGTAATAATTTTCATTTTCACTTACAAAGTTAAATAAATTTACAAAAACTGCTTATTTTCTACAAGCATATCCTCTAAACGTTGCCTTAACATTGTTTTACATTCACGCAATGCACTTGCCGAATAATTTTCACCGAGGTTCAAATCTTCGTATTTTATCGGTTTATCAAATATAACCGTAGTTCGCTTAAACATTTTGGGCTTTTTACACTCATAAACTATTCTGCACGGTACTAAATCGGCTTTTGCTTGCGCTGCAATAACAAATGCACCGGATTTTAATTTAAGCAGTTCGCCATCTGTTGAGCGTGTACCCTCGGGAAAAACAAGTGCGCCTCTTCCAGCTTTAACTTCCTCAATAGCTTTATTTATAGCGGTAACATCACCTTTGCCTCTTTTAACGGCAACTGCGCCCATATTGCCAAAAAACCATTTCAAAAACCAATTGGCAAATAGTTCTTCTTTTGCCAATACTATAAGCCTTTTGCCAAAATACCTTGCTGTTACCACCATAACTACATCAAAAGCACTAACATGATTTGGCGTAATTATAAAGCTTCCTTCTTTTGGCAAGTTCTCTTTTCCTATAACACGCATACCATAAAGCAATTTTGCCAGTACCCAAAGTACACTTACAACTATTGCATATAACATTTATATACCCTCTTTTATTTTATTTTCAATCAGCTCTTGTAAAAGCAGTAGCGATTGCTCGAAAGTATTGCCTGTTGTATTAACAAGTATGGCATCATCAGCCGGCTTTAAAGGCGCCGCTGCACGTGTTTCGTCGTTCTTATCGCGCGTTATAACGTCATTTAACACGTCGTCATAATTCACATTTTGCCCTTTTTGCAAAAGTTCTTCATAGCGCCTTTGCGCCCTGTCTTGTGCACTTGCCGTTAAAAATATTTTTATATCGGCATTCGGCAGCACAACAGTTCCAATATCTCTGCCGTCCATAATAGCGTTGCTTGAATTTGCAAGCTCTCGTTGTGTTTCAAGCAAAAATTCCCTAACAGGAACATGTGCGCTAACGTCAGAGGCTGCCATTGAAACCTCTGGCGTTCTTATATCATCAGACACATCTTTACCGTTTAAAAACATGCGCTGTTCACCGCTTATATATTTTAATTCAAGCTTAATTTCAGGTAAAATGCCGCTGACAGTTTTTAAATCCTTTGTATCTATATTAGCATTTAAAACCGCAAGGCCTATTGTTCTGTACAGTGCACCTGTGTCTACATAAATAAAACCTAATTTGCTTGCAATTTGCCTTGAAAGAGTACTTTTACCTGCGCCTGATGGGCCATCTATTGCTACAGAAATCATAATAAATCTCCTTTAATTTATTGATTTTTTAATAAAACACTTATGTTTAAAACATTTAAATATTTTGTGCTACCGTATATGCACTTGAAAAGGCAATGCCTAAATTATATCCGCCTGTGTATGCATCTAAATCTAAAACTTCGCCTGCAAAATAAAGCCCCTCACATAATTTGCTCTGCATGGTTTTTGGGCTAACTTCCTTAACATTTACGCCGCCGCTTGTTATAACGGCATGCTCTAAATCACCCTTTTGCTTTATATCTATTGTGAATTTTTTTAATAGCTGTGCTAGCTTTAAACGCTCTTGCTTTGTAATTTGGTTTGTTTTTTTAGATGCATCAACGCCCCATTTTTCCAAAACTACTTCTTGCATTGACGCCGCAAGCAATTTCACAAGGCAATTTGAAACATCTTTGTTTGCCAAAAGCTCGAAATCTTTTAATATGCGCTTATTTAAAACTTCTTCGCTTAATGCAGGCTTCAAATCTATATTTAAAGAGTAGTTATATTTTTTAATATCATTTATATGGGCGCTTGCGCTTAAAACAAGCGGGCCAGAAACACCAAAATGTGTAAAAAGCATTTCGCCCATCTCTTTAAAAATAACTTTGCCATTTTCAAGCAGTGAAAGCTCAACATTTTTTAGCGTTAAGCCCATAAGTCTTTTACAGGTATTCCCCTTTTCAACAAGCGAAACTAAGCTAGGCTCAGGGTTAATTATTGTGTGCCCTGCTTGCTTTGCAAGTTTATAGCCGTCGCCTGTGCTACCTGTAACGGGGTATGATATTCCGCCTGTTGCTACTAAAACATTTTTAGCCATTACCTGCTTTTTATCGCTTAATTCAACGCCTATTACTTTGCCGTTTTCTATAAGCAATTTTTCAGCTTTTGTATTATAATTAATTTGCGCATCTTGCGCATAAGTAAGCAAAGCATTTAAAACATCTTTTGCGTTATCACTCTTTGGGAAAACTCGCCTTCCCCTCTCGGTTTTAAGCGGCAAATTGAGCTCGTTTTCAAAAATATGCATAATAAACTCGGGCGGGCACAAATTCAGTGCTGAATATAAAAACCGTGCATTTGTTTTTACATTTTGCATAAACTCAAGTTCTGTGCAATTATTTATTAAATTACAGCGCCCTTTTCCCGTTATAAGAAGTTTATTCCCCGCGCTTTGCTTATGCTCTAAAATAAGCACGCTTTTGCCTTTTTCGCTAAGTGCGCCTGCAGCAAAAAGCCCGGCGGCACCTGCGCCTATAATGCATACATCTACCAAAAGTATCTCCTTTTTTGCCTATAACAGCTATAAACTGCTTATTGATATTACTGCTTAATTCTACTTGCTTATGCTGTAAAACATTAAAATTTTTCAACACTTTCAACTAAATATCTTTGCTGCTTGAAAACTAAATTAACAAGAAGCGATAAATATTTTAGCACCATTGTTAAAATAACAAATACACCGCAAAAACCCACAGTTAGAACAAACATTGTTGTTGTCCACCCTTCAATAGCTGAACCGAAGCCAAAATAAATTATTAATGTGTAAATTAGCTCGCCAATTGCCAAAAAGAACATTAAACTAGAAACAAAAAAACTGAATTTAAACGCAGTGGTTGTGTATAGCATTAAAGAATTCAGCGCTAAGTCTGAGCTAGGTGACGCGCTACGGTTTTCATAAGAGCGCACACTTTCATCGTTAATTACATGTATTTTAAGCCCACTTGCCGCATAAGCAGCTTTTCTGTAAGCAGGAACTTGTGAAATTGACCTTACCCTATTTATTGCCCTTCTGCTCAAAAGCCTAAAAGCGTCTGTTTGTAATTTGTGCTGTGCATTAAAATTCAAATTGAACACAAAATAAAATAAATTGCTTAAAACATTTCTGTTTTTCTTTGGCGAAACAGTAACTATATCAAAGCCTGAAAGCGCTTTAGTATATGCAGTGTTTAATAAGGCAAAATCGAACTGTGTTTCACATGTGTCAAATTCATATACAAAATCACCTATACAAGCATCAACGCCTGCATTCATGCACAGCTCACAGCCCTGATGCGTGCTCATATTAACAAGTGTAAGAGGCACAGCATTTTTTTGTGCAAATTCTTTTACAATTTGTACGCCGCCGTCTTTAGAAGCATCATTAACAACAACAATTTCATAAGATTGAAATTTTTCGCTAAGCACAGCATTTACATTTTGTAAAAAATTTTCTATTTTTAATGCGTTATTGTTTAAATAAATTACAGCAGAGGCAAAATTACTCTCTTTTTTTAGTTCATTTTTCAAAATAGCACCTCATCTAAATCATATACAGTGTTAATTTTACCTGATAGCACGCTGACAAATGTTGGGTTTTGCTCAAACACCCTAACAACTGTTGGCCGTGAATCGTCTATCTCGCTGGATTTTAATATAGGCTTCATGCTAAATAAGCTGCTGTGGAAATCAAACCCATATTCTTCTTTTAAAAATTTACGTGCTAATTGGCTCATTTGAGGCCATGCAGTTTGCGGCTTAGCAATACATTCATCACAGTTAAAAAGACTGTTATTTGTGCATTTATTATCACTGTTATTTTGGCAAGCAAATGTTGGCTGTGCAAAATAACTTGTTTTGTGCGGCGTATGGCAAACAGCGGTTAAACTGTGTAAGCCTGTTTTACCAAATGGCATAATTGAAAAAAACGGGCCGTCCATAACTGTAAAACCTATATCTTTTAGTTTATCATCTACTGTGCACAGAATAATTTCACAAAGCTCATATTTAATTTCAAACGGTGCATAACCCATTAGCTCGTGCACATTGTTAACGCCTGCATATGTTGCGTTCAATATAAACGGTGTTTGAAATATTTCGTTTTTATTTGTTTTTACTATCCAGGTTTCCCCTTGTTTTTTCACATCAACAGCATACTCACCACAATGAATTTCCAAATTGGGAAACTGCTGTATTTCTTTTAATAAGTGTTCTTTTAAAATTTGCGCATCATACGTATATTCTTTTGTTAAAAATGCCCCGTCGCACATATTCTCATTAAAATATTTGCTTGTGGGAACTTCATCACACATAATATTGGCAGATTTACAAAACCTTTTAAATTCGCTAGCATTTGTCCAGCTGAATTGTGTGCCCGTTGCGTATATTTGTTCAAATTCACTGTGCACGCAAAAAGAATAATCTTCATTAAAGCGTGTGAAATAATTTGCACTTTTTATTGCTGTTGAATAGCTGCGCGGATAATGATAACCCATATGTACACGCGCCTGATTGATATATGTTGCACGCATAAAAGGCGCGCTGTCTCTTTCAAGCACTAAAATCTTTTCGTTTTTTTTAGCACATTTAAGAGCAGCATATA
This sequence comes from uncultured Bacteroides sp., assembly GCA_964369565.1. Taxonomy (GTDB): domain Bacteria; phylum Bacillota; class Clostridia; order Oscillospirales; family Ruminococcaceae; genus Ruthenibacterium. The sequence continues at coordinate 14,967 of CAYJEU010000034.1, forward strand.
ACCCATATAAACCTGCACCGAAAATTATTTTGTCATATGTCATACACTCACCCCTAACTATACTTTTTACTTTTAATTATTCACATAAAGTGAATAAAAATGTGACTGTTATACGCAAAAAAACCGTTCTGCATATAAAAGCAGCGCTTGTTTTTTCATTTCAAAAACGCTTTGTAACTATGCACTTAAAATGCTGAGAAATAATATATCAGCACTGATTATAATACATTAATTTTGCATTTAAGGCAAATATTTATTAAACAAATTTGCAAATAGAATTTTTAGTAAATTTGCATTGCCGTGAACTCCTTTTATCTTTGTTGGAGCGGGTTCGTTTTTGGGATAAATTCTCGCTACCGGCACTTCACACGCTTTATATTTAAGCTGAGTTGCCCTTGTTGAAAGGTAAGCTAAAAGTTCATAGCCTACAAATACGTCCCTAAGCGGTTTTACACGCTCGTCGCTTAAATATTCTCTCGAATATGCCCTATAGGCATTAGTGGTATCTGTGAACCATTTTTTTGCACTAAGGCTTATTATTGGCGCATGAATTAACCTCACAGCTATATATCTCACAATAGGTGTGTTTTCAGCAACGCCGCCTTTTATAAAGCGGCTTCCTTGAACAAAAGCATACCCTTTTTCCAGCGCATTAATAAAGCGCTCAACGTCTTCTATGCTATCTTTATTATTGCCATCAATAGTTATAATTCCTTTATAACCTCTTTGCAACGCATAATATATGCCCATTCGCAATTGTGCGCCTTGCTTACCTGCACTTGTCTTAACAAGAAGTGTATTTACGCAAAGTTCATGCAGCTTTTCGTGCTCCATGCTCCCGTCTGTGCTGTTTCCATCGCATAAAATTATATCTGCCAATGTGTGAACATTTGCACTTTTTGCCCTATTCAATTGCTTTATAATGCGCTCGCCCTCGTTTATTATCGGAATAAGCACACAGTAATCGCTTTTGCGCTCACAAAACGCAGTTGCATTAAAATTCGGCACGCCATTTATGCTATTATGTTCGGTTGTGTTAAACTTCATTTATGAAAAATCCTCTGCAACTTGATATAATATTTTTTCTAGCATTTCAATTTCACATTTTTTCATTTCAATAGAAACAAATTTATCATATTTTTTTTGCTTTAAAATTGCCGCCAGCTCACGGTGCATTTTTCTTCTTTCAATTGAATTATCAATTGGCACAAGCAAGACTTCGCTTATATGCACATGGTTCACTTTATCAAAATTATCGCTCAATGTTTGAAAACTTTCTTTATTATATAGGAAAGTAGAAAAATCGTAGTTCATTGTTAAGTGTTTTACTTTTCCAATAAAATTAAACGCTTGCATGCTGGTATTACAAAAATTAGTTCCATAAATTTCCGGGTTTGCCTCAAGTGCGATAGCTGTACCGTTATCGTGCGCATATTGCGCTATAACTTCAAAAAAACTTATTGCATCTTCTTCGCTTTTTCCGTTTGGTATCACCCTGTTTTTAGGGCAGCCAAACACTAAATTCCCACATGAAATACTTTTTGCAAAATCTATTGCTTTTTTTGTATATTCAATCAAGTTTAATTTATCATCGTCATTAAAAATATTACCGTTTTGCATAAACCATATGCTTTGCATAGACGGTATTGTTAAATTATAGTTGTTTTTTAGCTCCTGTGCCGTTTTTATTGCAATGTCTATTTTTTCATAAGGGTTTTCACCAACAAAGATGCTCGGTGCTATTTCAACACCTTTGTAATTGTATTTATTCAAAAGCTCATATGCTTTTTGCGTATGTTTTATATCAAAACCAATATTAGATATTGCAAGTTTCATAATTCACCTCAAAGTTTAGCGTTTTTTGCAAAGTTTGCAATTTGTAAAAGCATTGCATCCGCACTGTACAAATAGCCGTTTTCACCGCCGAAAATTTCATAGTGTATGCTTTTAAAATCATAAAAAGCAGGCTTTTCGGCAATTTCATTAACAAAGCTTTCACCATTTGTTAAGCTTTCATAAATTGTGCTTACACTCAAAGGCTGCGTTGCAATATTTAGCAATTTAATATTATTTTCAATCGCTTTTATAATATCGGCATACAAATTTTCCAAGTTGTAAAATTGGTACACTGCCCTACTATCTGTAAAAGAAAGCGCATTAAAGTTATTTTGTTTAAAAAACTGTTTCAAGTTTTGTTTATTTGTTGTTTTTGCTTCATTTGTTAAACAGTAAAAGCCATTATCCGCTATTGAATAAGAGCATTTAACAAGTTCGCTTTTTTGCGATAACTCTTCGTATAATTGCGGCTTTAACATTGATGGAGTAAGTGTTAAAAAGTCGTACAAAAAGTTCTTTTTAAGGCCCTCGCCAAAAAGCGCAGGCAAGCGCAAAATAATTACATTCTCATCTTGCTCCTGTACTATTTTTTCTAAAATTGCACGGTTTCTCCCATAAGCTTCGCTGTTATTTGCGCAAATTTCTGTGTTTTCATCAGCATTGTTTGGGTTTTCATAAACATCAACAGTGCTTATGAGAACAGTAGTTTTCGCATTAATTCCCGCTATATTTTCTGCAGCATTTTCACAAATTTGCAAGTCTTTTTCCGGGCTTACATTTGCTAAGTATTTTGCAGCAGGTACACCTGAATAAATAAGCAAATCCGGCCTTGTGCCTATTGCCTCGTTAATATTTTTGCTATTGTATACAGCATTAAAATTATGGCTTTTTGCTAAATTTGTGCCCACAAAACCTGTATAACCAACAAGTGCTGAATTCATAATTAAACCTCTATTAATGTATAAATTAAATATAAAAAACTTATATTATAATATTCAAATTTTTCGCTTTATGTATTATTAAAAATATCACATAATATTATACTATTAATAATTTGAATTTGCAAATGATTATTAGCATATTTGCAAAACTTATAATGCAAATTTGCTGTTTAAAATAAATTTTTAATATGTTATAATACCCTTAGCACATACCCAAAACCAAAGATTTTATCCAGCTGATAAAGCATAAAATCACGTTTAACGTAAATACAGGCAATCGCAACAAGCGTGTTGCTATAATATTTTCACAATGTATGGAGGTGTTAAGTTGGAAATTAGGGGCCAACTCAGAGCATTGCACTATTTCAGGAAATTACTTTCAGGTGATACACAAAATATATTGCCTTATAAAGCAGTACCTTTAAAGCCTTGCACAGCAACAGAAAAAGGAATACCTCTTCAAAGGTGTTCACCAAGCAAAGTTGGAATTAACAATAATGATATAGCAAATTATTTAAAAAAACTGGGTAATAGAAAAGGTGCAAATGTTCACAGTGTGCAAATTATTAAAAACGGCAAAAAAATATGCGACGCTTCTTTTGCGCCTTATAGCACCGATAATTTTCACATTAGCCACAGCCTTTGCAAAACTATAACAGGGCTTGCAATCGGTATTTTAATAGATGAGGGCAAGCTGAATTATAGCGATACCATTTATGATATATTCCCCGACAAATGCAGTTTTCTCACATCTAAGCGCATGAAAAGTGTTAATATAAAGCACTTGCTCAGCATGACGAGCGGCGCAAATTTTAAAGAAGTTTCCGGCGTTGTTGAAACAGATTGGGTTACCTCCTTTATTTCTTACGATACCAACTGCGAGCCCGGCGAAAAGTTTGAATACAACAGCATGAACAGCTATATGTTAAGTGCTATAGTTACTAAGATAACCGGTGAAAAACTGCAAGATTATTTAAGCACTCGCTTGTTTAAGCCTTTAGGTTTCGGCAGCTTCCATTGGGAAACATGCCCTTTAGGTAACAATAAAGGCGGCTGGGGAATGTATATTTTGCCGGAAGATTTAGCAAAAATAGGCCTTTTATTCTTGCAAAAAGGCAAATTCATACACGATGGTAAAACTGTTCAAATTATTAGTGAAGACTATTTACGCAAGGCGGTTAAACCGTATGGAAGTTTTGCACAAAATCAAGATTACGGTTTTCAAATTTGGGTTATGGAAAAAGGCAAATACTATGTTATGAATGGGCTTTTTGGGCAGAATGTTTTCATTTGCCCTAAACTATCTATGGTAATTGTAATTAATGCAGGTGGGCCAAGTTTATCTGTTGCAGGGCCCATTTATAACATTACAAAGCTATTTTTAGAAAAAATCCAAAACGAAAATTCAACTCCCGGCGTTAATTTCGCAATACAAAACTTTATTAAAGCCAAAGAAATAAGCAATTTAAAATACAACACAATTATAGATAAAAACATAGCTAATACACCTGCATTTTTAAGCCCTATCCTTAAGCAAAGGCTAAGTGCAAATAAACATATTAGGCAAACTTGCATAAACCTAAGCAACACCATGTATAGTTTTACAAAGTGTAGGTTCGGGCTTTTCCCAATAATTTTATCTTGTATGAACGATTTTTACACAACCGGGTTAAGCGGTGTTAGCTTTTTTTACAATGAACAAACAGATGTTTTTTATTTAATTTGGATAGAGGGCCACTCAACACTACGAATTCCTATCGGGTTTGACAATCCTAAGCTATGCACTTTAAATTTCGGAGGTAATATTTTCAAATGTGCTGTTTGTGGGCGCATAACAACAGATGAAGATGATAATTTAGTTTTAAAAGTAAGCGTGCATTTTGTTGAAAGTTCAGGCGTGCAAAATTTAAAATTCTATTTTAATGATAAAAACATTAAAATTGTTATGAATGAAGCACCCGGCTTTATAAATATAATAGAAAACTTAAGAATATCTTATCCATTTACTATGGGAACAGACCTTATTAATTTTTATCAAAACGATTATGCTCAAAAAATTCTGCACAGGCTATGCGATATTACGGTAACCGGTACAAAAAGTGAATTTGAAAGCTTCGAGCAAGTTTTGCCAATACATTCTGCAAATAAACAATAATGCAAACTATTATTATTTTTATTTTTTACCCTAGCAATATTCTTAATATTTATAGCAATAAAAAACCGCTTGAGTAGGCAATTAAGCCCAATTCAAGCGGTTTGCTTTTTTTATTTAATAAATTTTATTTAGTAACACTTAAGCAATATTCTCTTTTGCTATACCTATTTTTGTGTTCAACTTAATTGTATACGATAAATTTTCTAAAACAGATATAAAAACTTCTTCACTTTGTAATGTTCGAATTACATCTTTATTTAAAACTTCAAATACTGCGCAATATTTGTCAACCATCATTACAATAAACGCTTCTAAAAATTTAGGTGGTATTATTGTCATAGGCCACATATGGCGCGCTATAATATTTTGCTCTATTTCATTAAGCTCAAAGTGTTTTTTTGCATTTTTAAGCGCCTGGCGCGGATGCTCTATTGGATGCGATTTACTGCCCTCTGGCAATTGAACCGTGCGCCAATCATAAAGAAAAAAGTCGTGTAATAATCCGCCTCTTGCTGCGCTCTCAGCGTCTAAGTTTAATTTTTTGCATACTTTATAACTTATGTATGAAACATTTATGCTATGCGTTAAGCGGTTTGAATTCTTATGATGTGTATACTGTGCCAGTTTTTGTACTTCAGTGTTAAAAAGAATATCTTTGGTTGTTTCTAAATAATCATTATCGTGTGATACGGGCCTTAGAAAACCCAAAGCCCTTGCGAAATGCTGCATTGGCAAAATCCTCTCTTGAACGGTTATATGTGGTTAATATTAAAAATGTAATTCAAATGAAATAGTATATTATTTAAATATATTATAACAACTTTTTTTGAAATAAGCAACAATTTTTCATATAAAAATTTGTTAATTTTTTACATAAATCACAATTTTGCTGAATTAACATCATTTTTTATCAATGACAATTTTTAAAAATTTTTTTTACTTAAAATTACATTTAATTTTCGCAAAATTTGTATAAATAAAAAAATTTTCAATTTTTTTTTATTTATACACTTGCTATATAATATGATAGCTTCTTACATTATATATATTGCAATTGTTTTAATATGTATGTCTACAGAAAAAAATAAAATTGCGTAAACATTCAACAAAAATTGATAAAAGGTATTGACATATTGCAATTAATGCAGTAAAATATAATTCGTCGCCATAAGTGCACAAAATAAATGCGGCTTTAGCTCATCTGGTAGAGCGCCACCTTGCCAAGGTGGAGGTAGCGAG
>CAYJEU010000035.1:0-7758 GCA_964369565.1 uncultured Bacteroides sp.
TGAAAAGCACAGCAAACAAAATAACAAATCACATGCTTAGCGAAAAGAAAAAATAAAAAATCAAGCCAAATCAAACAAAAACCGCAAAACAGGAAAAGCCCTGCTTTGCGGTTTTTTATTATTTTTCTATATAAACCTAAAATATTATTAATGAATAATTCTATATTTGCCAACAAGAGGCAATTCATTTTTAGTGCATTTCATAGCATTAACAATGCCAATAATTCTAAAGATGAAAAATACAAAATAGCCTATACCTGTAACTATCCAACCTAAAACGGGAATTATTGCAATGAAAGCTAATAAAACGGTAGCTATATCTAAAACTAAAGCTTGGTTTGCGTGGAAACGCACATGCTTTGATGTTCCGTTTGCAACAAGCCCTAAAATCATAAACATAATGCCAAAATAAGAAAGAGCTGCTAAAGTTCTGTCTTTATGTGCTTCAGGGTCAACAGGTGCAGCATATTGAGGTTGTGGCTGATATTGTGTGTTTTGGCCATAAGGGGAATATTGCGCTTGGTTTTGCGCATATTGTGCTTGATTTTGTTGTGTGTATTGGTTTTGAGGAGGAGCATATTGCCCTTGGTTTGGCGCAGCTTGTTGCACAGGAGCAGCTTGTTGCACAGGCACGGCTTGTTGCACAGGAGCAGCTTGTTGCACAGGCACGGCTTGTTGCACAGGCGCAGCTTGAGGCTGTGTATAATTGTTGTTTTCGTTCATACTATTCACTCTTTCTAATAAAGTATTTAAAGCCTTATAGCAACAATCTTAAAAAAAGTGTATTATAAAACTTCATATAAAGAATTTAACAAATATATTGCGAAAAGTCAATAAAAAATTCAAATTTGTTCACAATTTAGCTCGGTGCTTCATTTAATTGCCTTAAAACAACGCTAAATTAGCCCTTTGGCGCAAACTTAAAGGCTGAAACTGCGCTGCTTTTGCGCTAAAAACATTGTAAAAAATAAGTGCATATTAAAGCCTGTGTTTATTTAGCTGTGTTTATTTAATAGGGGCATTGATGAATGCACATTTGAAAAAACGCAGGCAAAGCTTTTATTTTAAATAATTTGAATTAATATAAAAATACTATTTTTTTAGCAAAATCGGCAATACAGTTATAGCGCACCAAGCCAGCTGGTAAATTAGCACAAAGTAGAGCGAAAGCGACACTAAAACGCCTGCAAAACTTAAAATTAACGCTAAAATCAGTGCGACAAGCACGCCTGCAAATTCAACGGTGTTTGCCAGCTTCTCGCGCTGTGCCGCTTTAGATGCCGCACGCAGGCCGCCGATAAATGAGCGCACTGTGTTTTTATGTATCATATAGCCGTCGCTCTCGGGTATATACTCGGTTTGGCTTGTAAGCAGCTCTTTTTCCGATTGCGATAGTATTTTTATCATCTGTGGCGAGATATTATATGTTTTTGTAATTAGGTTTGCGCTAACATTAAAATCGTTTGAATATATAAGGGCGTTTATGCCGCTGTTTGTAAGTATTTTAAGCGCAGAAGCAGCAGTTTTATTTGCCTCGTAGCTAAGGGAGAACACGCTGTAAAGCTCGCCGTTAACAGCAAGGTATATAGCGCGGTTTTTGCCGCCGTCGGTAAATGCTCTTTCATATTCAAGCGAGGGCAACTCTATTTGATACCTGCGCATCATATCACGGTTTCCAAATATAATTTTCTTGCCGTCTACATAGCCGGTAACGCCTAAATTAAACTCAACTTCAGCGTGTGTAACTTCAAAAAGTGCGTTTACATCGTTATCTACAATATTTAAAAATGTGTCTGCCAATGTTTCGCAGTTTTCATAAACTATGCTCGCCGCATATAAAACGGCTAAGTCAATTCGTTTGCCGTCGAAAGGTTTTATGGTGTGCAATATTACGTTGGAAGATGGGAATAAATCTCTTGAGCGCAAAAGCACGGTGTTGCAAAGGCCAAGGCTTTGAATTGCGCTGGAGCCCGGGATAGCCGCGCCGAACTTTTTGCTTGAACGCTGCATTTTTAAAGCGGGCAGCGCATAAACCAATGTGCAAGAAATTGGCGCGCCTATGCAAAGCGTTGCGCTAAAGGCGCTTATAATGTAAAGGGCATCAAGAGAGCTTAAAAACGCAAGTGCACCACTTGCAACTGCCATTATAAGCAAAATAATACTAAACTTGCGCGCATAAACATCGCTTATTGTAGAGGAGAAACTATGGCGCATGAAGCCGCGCATAAGTGAAGTTGGGCGGCTAACCAAAAGCGAGGGGTTGCGCTCTTTAAAGCCGGTGCACACTAAATTTGTAAGCTGTTTGTTTTTAACGGCAAATGCCGCGCTGTGCTCGTAACTTTTGCTTACTATTTCAAAATTACCGCGCACCGCATTAATATGTAACAGTTTGCCTGTGCAGTTGAAAAACAAAACAAGCACGGCGGCAGGCGCAAACAATGTTAAGCCCATTTGTGAAAATTGCTGTGAAAAAATTAAGCCGATTATATTTTGGAAAAGGGCACCGAATAGCGCAAAAAGCGCAAGGGTGTCTACACTGAGGTGCTTATAAATGCCTAAAACGCCTGAAATAATAATGTCGTGGCATAAAGCGGCAGATAAAAGTAAAATAATTAAGTTAATTATTAAAAATGAACTTATACTTAAAGAAACTGTGCCAAAGCTTAAATTACCTGCACCACTGTTTGTGGAAAAACCCATGGCTATAGAAAAAATGCTCATAAATGCCAAAGCTAAAACACGCGCGCTGTTAAATGTAAACATCTTTTTAAGCTTTTGCTCTATTATTGGCGCATCGGAAAGTTTGTTGTAATCGTCTTTTTCGCTGTAGTTAACAGGCGCAACGCCGTATTTATCCGGGTCTATGCCCATTGTAGACGTTTGAATTAAAGGCGCATCTATTCCTATTTCTTTTGAAATGCTGCCGCTGTTTTTAAAATCTGCGCTATGCTCTAAGCTTAAAGAGCCGCTTGCGAGCTTTCCTTTAGCGCCCTCGCTGTGCTGCTTTATTTGGGCGCTTGCCTTAGCTGTTAAAGGTGCGCTTGCCTCTTCATTAACAACAAGCTTGTTTTGCATATAAGTGTCAGACGGGTTATCGTTATGTATAACAGCGCTAACAAATTTATCGGCATGTGCGTTTTTATTTTGCTGCATATTTTGCGCGCTGTTTTTTGCGCTTGCACTTTTTGCATGCGCTTTATTTGCGCTTTGCGCTTTTTGGCCGGCAGCTTGTGCCTTAAGTATGTAGTTTTCGCTAAGCGGTGCGCCAAATGTGCCTGTATCTTGCGATAAAGCAGGCAGTGTGCCTATAGTATCTTGCATTTCAAGCTTGCCTAAAAGCTTTTTGCTGTAGTTGGCTTTGCTTTGTGTGTTTTTATTTATAGGCGTGCTTTTTTCGTTAAATTTATTTTTTGCTTTTGCGGTTGGCGCTTGTGGGGTGCCGTCGTTTGCAACGCTAGTGCTGAAAAAGTTTAAAAAGGCAGGGTCGCTTTGAAGGCTTTTAATATTGGGCGCGCTTCTTCCCACCATGTGAGAGCCAACATCTTTTTTATACAGCTGCTTGTTTTTGTCTTTTGCTATTTTGTCGTTTTCTTGCATTGCAAGTAGCTTTGCCTTTTGTATTTCGCTTGAATTTTGCATCCTTTGCGCCATTTTAATGTCTTTTTCCTCTTGCTGCATGGCTTTAAGCTCTGCTTGTTTTTGCGCTTGCAATTCCGCTTGCTTTTTAGCGTATAAAAGCTGTTGCTTTTCTTGTTGCTCTTTTATTTTAAGCAGTTTCTCTTCGCCCGCTTTTCTCGTTTTTAAAGCGGCGCGCTTTTGTTCAACTTCCGCAAATTCCTTTATATCGGGCAGCTCGAAAGTATCTGTTTCATATTTGCCTTTTGGCCTTGCCAAAGGTGCACTAAACCATGTGGAGATATCTTTATCATCGCTGATATTACTGCCCTTTTCGCCGCTTTGCATATCGCTTTCAGGCGCTTTTTGGGCATCGCTCTCAGCGTTTATAATTTTATGTATTTGTGATAATTGCTCGCCTATTTCGCTAGAGCCCGGCGCTATTGTTTTTTTGTTTTCAGCGCTGGTGTTAAAGCGTTCGCTTTTACTGCCGCTTTGTTCATTATGTAAAACCTCGACGGTGGCCTTTACTTTTTGCGGGCTGTTGGGCTGCAAAACAAATGGCTCTTGTGCACTACCTTTTTTAGCTTTGGGCTCCATGCCAAGTGCCGCTAAAATATCGTTAACTTCGTCGTCTATATTAGTGCTTTTTTCGCGGCTAATATCATTTTGGTTTTCTTTTAGTTCCTTTAAAATACTGTCAACGGCCTTTTTCTCGCTTGTAGACATTCATTTCCCCCCTGTTATAATTTATGCATTTGTATTATAAATTTAGCTTTGGCGCTGGCGGCTTATTTCATACATAATAATTCCTGCCGCAACAGATACATTAAAGCTGTCTATTCCCCCGTTAGCGTTTGCCATGGGTAAAGATAAAGCGCCGTCGCAAAGTTTTTGCACCAAAGGCGAAACGCCCTTGCCCTCGCTGCCCATAACAAGTGCTATTGCGCCGTTTAGGTTTTGCGAAAACGCAGAGTATTCACCTGCTTTTGTGCAATAAACAAAAACGCCTTGCTGTTTTAAGCGGCGCACGCTTTCGCCTATATTTGCAACTTTAGCTATAATAAAATTCAAAGCGGCGCCCGCACTGCTTTTAACTACAACGGGCGTTATGCTTGCGCCGCCCCTTTTTGGTATTATTATACCGTGTGCCCCACATAAAAATGCGCTTCTTATTATTGCGCCTAAATTGTGCGGGTCTTCAATACCGTCTGCTATTATAATAAAAGGTGCCTCGTTTCTTTGGCGCGCAAAGTTTAAAATATCCTCAATGGAAGAGTACTCAATTTGCGCACCAAAAGCCGCAACACCTTGATGATTTTCGCTTTTACAAAGCTTATTCAGCTTTGCTGAGTGCACATATTTTACCGTTGCGCCTACCTCTTTTGCAAGCGCTGTGTAGTAAGAGGCCTGTGCTTTGTTCATGCCCTCTTGAATGAAAACGGTGTCGGTGCCTTTATCGCTTTTTAAAAGCTGTACTACAGCATTTTTGCCGAATATCGGCGTGCTTTCATAGCTTTTTTCATCGTCTGTATTATGCATTGCTCTCTCCTAATGCTTTTTACATTTTCGCCTAAGTTTAGTTAAAAACATGCCGAAAATAGGTTAAAAATACTAATTAGAATCATTATACCACAAAATATAGTGTTTGTGCTATAGTTTGAAGCAATATTACATAATATTTACATTTTTAGCTAGCCACAAAAAACAAAGTGGCGGCAATTATGCAAAACAGCATAGCGCAAAGTGTGATATAAAGCGCTTTTTTGCCATAAGGAAAAATGTTTTGCTTATAGCAAATTAAATTTGATACATAGCTTTCCGCCTCGCTTTTTTTCTTTGCAATTTTAACGCTCGGCCCGCCCGGTTTTAACACCACATATACCTTTTCAATAAACTCATGTTCAAATTCATTTATCTCTATTATTTTTTTGCTAACTCCTTTTATTCCTGCCATATTAACCTCCGTTCTTTTTAAATATTTTTGCCGGTTTAGCCAAAGCGTAAACAAAAAAATTACAGCCCGTAATTTTAAAAGTTTGAAAATATTTTAACGATATATCAATATTAAAGATTTATAAATGTAAAAATTTACCAAATATGGACTGATTGCGTCGTTTTTTAAAATTATTTGTCAAATTGCACAGAATTCATATAGGTTAAAAGGGGCTCAAATTAAAATGCAATTTGCCTGTTTTTTATACAAATTGTAAAATTTTACATAAAAAAATGGAAATTGCGCATTGTTGAAAACTCTGTTGAAAGTGTGGAAAAGTGCCCATTTTATAGCCGTTTTGGAGTGTTGAAATATTTTTTGACGCTAAGTTTTCAACATAAGTTTAAAGTTTTCAACAAAACTTATTGTTTAAATTACTTTACAAATTTCAATGTGCATAAAAAAATTGCCAAAATTTTTCTTGAATTTTTTAGTATAAAAATGCAATAAAAACACGGTTTTAAGCATTGGAATTTTGTAAAAAAGTAAAAAAATCAATTTGCTAAGCTTTTTTTGCTTTTTTGAGCAAATTTTAAAAGAGCGTTAAGCACACAAAGCCGGCAATATTTTTAGCCCCGAGACAGCATAAAAAACAATTAAAAATAAGCCTATAAAAAAGCCGGGCACAAATTACACGTTAAGGTGATATGCATGCATAATTTAAAACAAAAAAACTATATTGATTAATAATTAACAAAATAATTGATTTTGCATTAAAAATAATGTATACTGAAATTACGCAGTACAAAGTTGTAAAAACGAATTAAAAAACGGAGGGTTTAAATATGCTTGTAAGTGCAACAGAAATGCTAATTAAAGCCAGAGACGGACATTATGCGGTGGGACAATTTAATATTAATAATTTAGAGTGGACAAAAGCGGCATTAACAGCCGCACAAGAGATGAACAGCCCTATAATTCTAGGCGTTTCAGAGGGTGCGGGAAAATATATGACAGGCTATAAAACCGTTACCGCTATGGTAAAGGCAATGGTGGAAACCCTTGGCATTACAGTACCTGTAGCTTTGCATTTAGACCATGGCAGCTATGAGGGCGCAAAAGCGTGCATAGAGGCAGGCTTTAGCTCTGTAATGTTCGACGGCAGCCATTATGATATAGAAGAGAATATTGAAAAAACGAAAGAGCTTGTTGAATATGCCCATTCCAAAGGCGTTTCTATAGAGGCAGAGGTAGGCAGTATAGGCGGCGAGGAAGACGGTGTTGTTGGCACAGGCGAAATTGCAGATGCAAAAGAATGTGCACAAATTGCACAGCTTGGCGTAGATTTCCTTGCGGCGGGCATAGGCAATATTCACGGCGTTTACCCCGATAACTGGAAAGGCCTTGCTTTTGATGCGCTTGAAGAAATTCATGCAAGCACAAATAAAATACCTTTAGTTTTACACGGCGGCACAGGCATACCCGACGAAATGATTAAAAAAGCCATAAACTTAGGCGTTAGCAAAATTAATGTAAACACAGAATGCCAGCTAACATTTGCCGCGGCAACACGCAAATATATTGAAGAGGGCAAAGATATGCAAGGCAAAGGCTTTGACCCAAGAAAATTGCTTGCACCGGGCACAAAAGCAATAGAGCAAACAGTTAAAGATAAAATAACACTTTTCGGCAGTGCAGGCAAAGCTTAATTTATTTATTTTAGCTAAGCTTAAAAAGTGTGCAAATTAAAGCTTGAATAAAGCTTTAAAGAAAAAGCATAGCGTATGCTAAGCTAAAATTAACGCTTTATAAAAAATTAGTTTTAAAAAGCTAAACAGCAACTAAAAACCGCTTAAAAGGGCAATGCCCCTTTAAGCGGTTTTAATTTGTTTAGTAATTATCTCTAAAGCCCTGATGGCGTGGGCTGTCGCTAACAACTTTGCAAGCTACAATTAACTTGCTTTTAACATCTGTTGCATAGCGTGAATTGTAAAAGCCCATCATTGGCGTTAGTGTGCTTTTTGAAAGCACAACATATTTTGCAGGTAAATTTGTTAGCGCATAAGCTTTAACGTCGCTTTGGCACCTTTGGCAATCGCACATTTTGAACTTTTTAATATAGCTTGCTTTAAGATCATCTACAATTTCTTCCATTATATTAACAAAAATGCCGCTGTTCTCTTCGCTTACTTCTTCGGTTTGCGGTG
>CAYJEU010000035.1:7858-21036 GCA_964369565.1 uncultured Bacteroides sp.
CGCTCGCCTGTTCGGCTTGCGGTGCGCTCGCCTGTTCGGCTTGCGGTGCGCTCGCCTGTTCGGCTTGCGGTGCGCTCGCTTGTTCGGCTTGTGGTGCGTTTACTTCTTCGCTCACTTGTTCGCCCTCCGCTTGGGGTGCCTTGTTGTTTGCATCGGCACTTTGGTCTTGTTCGGCTTGCTCTTGTACATCTTGCCTTAAAGCGCTATCTATTGTGCTTGAAAGCTCGTCGTTCTTTGTGTTTGCCACTTCAATTACAGGCGGCACTATTTTTTTTTGCTCTGTTTTTTCTTGCTCGCCTTCTGTTCCTGTGCTTGTAATCATGTTAAGCACATGGTCTGTTTTGCTGGATTTCACATTTCGCTTTGCCATAATTTACACCCCTTTTGAACTTACATTTTTCGCAAATATATCAGCCAAAAGCTCTTCACAAAAGCTGTTAAAATCTAAAGCCGGGTTTGAGGTGGGCGAATAAGACATTATGCTAAGCCCGTGTGCCGGGGCCTCTGCTACCATAACGCTAGCCCTAATTGAGCTTTCAAAAACTTTTGTGCCCAGTTGTATGCTAATTTGCTGTGCCATCTCCTTAACTTCTTTGTTTAAATTTAGGCGCTTATTATATTTATTTAATAAAATTCCGTAAACCGCAAGGCGTGAGTTGTAAAAATTTCGCACGCTCTCAATAGTATCTTTAATTTGCGAAACGCCAAGTAGGCTTAAAACTTCAGGCGCCATGGGTATAATTAAACCGTCTGTTGCAACATAAGCGTTTACCGTTAAAACATTTAATGCGGGCGGCGTGTCTATAACTATAAAATCATAGGGCTCTTTTATTTGGCTTATTGCCGTTTTAAGCATAAACTCTCTGCCCGCTTTTGTGAACTCTTGCTCTGCCGCTGAAAGAAGAATGTTAGAGGCGAGCATATCGCAAGAATCTGCTTTTGAAATAGCATCGTTTATATTTAATGCACCGCGGAAAACATCGAAAACCGTGGGGCATTTTTCAATATCAAGCCCCATGCTGAAACTAAGGCTACCTTGCGGGTCTAAATCTATACCAAGAACCCTGTTGCCGCGCTGTGCCAGGCAATCAAGAAGTGCAGAGGCCACTGTTGTTTTGCCAACGCCCCCTTTTTGGTTAGTTACAGCTATTATTTTAGTTTGCATAATATTCTCCGTTCCGCCGCCAACACATAAATATAATAAAAAAACTCATTAAAACTATTATGTTTTCATGTTTTGTGACGATAATATATATAAGGATTGCGAAAGGGTATTCGCACGCTTTGTTTTATATGCTTTTTGCCGTTAATATCATTTTACAAAAAATGACGGCAAATGTCAATTAATACTGTAAAATCGTTAAAAAACAGCAAGAATTGTTTACAAATTAAAAAATTACCCGGTAAATGCAAAAAAATTATGTAAACAGCAAAAAAACAGTACTTGCTTTAAGGAGAGTTATACATGGCATCAATTTCAAGTTTATCCAGTTCAAGCAGCATATACGGCAGCCATACAAATAATATGGTTACCGGCCTTATGAGCGGCCTTGACACAGAAAGTATGATAGAAGGGCTCGTTGAGAGCTATCAGCTTAAAATAAGCGAATTTCAAAAAGACAGAACTTCGTTGCAATGGGAGCAAGAAAGCTTGCGCAGCGTTATAGACGATTTAGCTGTGTTCAGCGAAAAATACACGTCGTTCACATCAGATACAAACTTATCTTCTAATACTTTTTTCACAAACGCCATAGACATTAACGCTGTTGGCGAATTTGCCGATGCTATATCCGCTTCGGGGCGCAGCAACAGCGAAATAGTAATAAACAGTGTTTCACAGCTTGCAACTGCCTCGCAATACCGCGTTTCAGCGGCAGACTTAACAGCGCTAACAGGCGCCGGGGTAGACGGAAACAAAGTTACACTAACAAGTGATAGCGTAGATTTAAGCTCGAATGTAGATGTTAGCACATTAGAGGGCAGTTTAACTTTAACTTACGGCGACAAAAACATCACTATAGATTTCAGCGAGCTTGAAACATTAGAGCCCGACGAAAGCGGCAACATTACAGCAAACAGCTTAAAAACCGCAATTGAAGAAAAACTTGCAGACGAGAGCATAACAATAAATTCAAGCACATATAAAGCCAGCGAGCGCATTGAAGTTAGCATAGACGAGGCAACAGGCACAATTAGCTTTAGCGATAAAGCGAATGCGGGCAACAGCGTTTTAGTAAAAAGTGCCACAGGCAAACTGGAAACAACGCTTGGCCTTAGCGATATAGGCGACGATGTTAGCACAATTCAAACAGCGGGCGTTGCTTTTACCGAGAGCGTTTCACGCATGGAATATTTAAAGGGTAGCGAAATAAAAGTTACACTTGACGGCCAAGAAAACACAATAACAGTTGGCGAAGACTGGACAGCTGAAAACTTTACCGCAAATATGCAAGAGGAGCTTAACACGCTTTTTGGTGAGGGTAAAGTTAGTTTCACACAAAATGCAGACGGCGAGTTTGTTGCAAGCACAGCAAACGGCTCAATATTAAATATTAATTCGGAAAAAGGTAAAACGCTGGGCTTTGGCGAAAGCGGCAATTTATCCACGTCTTTAGATGTTAAAAATGTAACATTGGGCGATCTTGGCATGACAGATTTCGATTTAACCGTTAACGGCGTTAGCATTGGCGATTTCGATGAAGATACCGCGCTTGAAAGCGTTATAACTGCCATAAACAACTCAGCTGAGGCAGGCGTTAAAGTTAGCTACTCTGAGCTTACTAACGAGTTTGTGTTTAAAACAAACAAAACAGGCGAGGGCGGCCAAATAGAATTTGGCGGCCTTGGCGAGCAGCTTTTCGGCAACACTGCAACCGATGGCGTTTTCACCGAAGGCAAAGACAGCGTTTTCAACGTTACCGTAAACGGCACTGATATGACCCTTACACGTTCTTCCAATAGTGTTGAATTAGACGGCATGACAGTTGTTTTCAAAGATACATTTAACGAGGGCACTTACACAGGTACCATTAAAAGTGCCGATGTTCATAATGGCGTTTATACAAGCGAGCAGCTTGCAAATGCTACAGGCGAAGCGGTTAAATTTACCGAAACCACAAATTCCGACGATGTATACGATGCTATCAAATCTATGGTAGACGATTATAACGAGATGGTTGAAGTTATAAAAGACATGTATACCGAAACGCCGCTAACTCGCAGTAACGGCGAGAGATATGAGCCGCTTACAGACGACGATATGGCAGATTTATCCGATAAACAAATTGAGGAATTTGAAGAAAACGCAAAAGTAGGCCTTTTGTATATGGACGGAGACCTCGACAGGCTGTCGGAGAAACTTACAAGCGCCATTACAAGCTTAACAACATCTAATAAAGATTTAGCCGATATGGGCATTACAACGGCTTATTCAAACGGCTTAACAACTATTAAGCTTGATGAAACAAAACTGCGCACAGCTATTGAAACAGATATAGACACAGTGCAACAAGTGTTTACATCGTCAATAGAAAACGGCGGCTCTTTCGACGGCATTATGGCCGGGCTAACAGAAGTAACCGAGCAATTTGCCGCAACAACAGGCGCCCAAAAAGGTATACTTGTTGAAAGAGCAGGCTCTTTGCTTTCACCTACATCAATATTAGATAATACTATTTTAAACCAAATGAACGATATTGATGATGAAATTGAAACATGGCAAGATAAGCTTTCATCTCAAGTAGATTTCTATACAAACCAGTTCACACAGCTTGAAATGCTTATGAACGAAATGAATTCTCAAAGCTCTGCTTTAGCTTCGCTGATGGGTGGCTAATAAATTGTAGCGCAACAGTTAATTTTCCTATTGCCAATATGAAGGGAGCACTATTATGGAAATGCGCGGTTATAAGCATTATAAAGAAGAAGCTGTGCTTACAATGACACAAGGCGAGCTTTTAAATTTGCTTTACGACGAGCTTGTTAAAAGGCTTATGCAAGCTGAGATGATGCTTGATAAAAATGAATATGCGGCATGTGAAATTTGCATAGATAAAGCTGATAGAATAATTAGGCATTTAAACGATACGCTTGATAGAAAGTACCCTATAAGCGCTGATTTAGCGCGCCTTTATGAGTATTTCTTATATGAACTTGCCCGTGTTAAAACAGGCAGAAACAAAGAAGAGCTTGCCCGTGTAAAAGGCATGGTTACCGAACTTCGCGATAGCTTTAAAATAGCAGATAAAAATGCAGTGCCGGAGCTTAAAGTGGCCGGTGGTGAAGTTTAATGCTAAGCGAAAATGATTGCATGAGTGCGCTTTTAATACATAAAAAAATTCATGCTGCACTTAGCGAACTTCAAGATTTAACTCAAGAGCTTTCGTCCGCTTCGCAAAGGCGCGATGAAATAAGCATTAGAATGTTTTTAAGCATGCGTCAAGAGCAGATAAATTTGCTTTTGGAATATGAAAAAATTTTAGATAAGCAGTGCAGAGACTTAAAGCAAGAAGATAGGCAAAGCCTTGAAAGGGTTTTGAAAGAGGCGAAAAGTGATGCGCCTGTTTCAAACGAGCTTGCAGCGCAAGTTATGCGCAATAGGCAGCTGCTTTCTAATGTGCGAAAACAAGATAAAATAATTAGCAAAAAGCTTGGCGGGCCTAAAAGCTATTATAAAGATTAGGAGAAGCTATGCCGGATATTCGCCTTGAAAATGTAACGACATATATCGACAAAAACGAAAAATGTGGCATTTTCGATATAAACTTGCAAATAAAGCAGGGCGATTTTTTATTTGTTGTAGGCGAGAATGGCGCCGGAAAAAGCACATTGTTAAAAACGATAACAGGCGAGCTTACACCGCAAAGCGGCAATGTTTTTATAAACGAATTGCACACATTACACTTTAAAGAGCAAAAGAGCAATAAGCTTAAAATTGGCGTTATGGCGCAAGGAACTTACCTTTTAAGCGGTGAGTGTGTTTATGAGGCAATGCAAAGAATTGCGGTTATTGCAAACGGCAAAATAAAAAACACAAACAGAATAGATAAAGCGTTAAACCTTGTTGGTTTAAATGATGTAAAGAACAGAAAAATTAAAGAGCTTAGCGCCGGCGAAAAACGCAAAGTGGAACTTGCGAGGGCGCTAATGGCAAACCCACATGTTTTAATTTTAGATGAACCCACAGCGGGCCTTGATAACGATGCAACGTGGGATTTGCTTAACTTACTAATGGAAATAAACAGAAAAGGCGCAAGCATAATTATGGCAACACATGCAAAGCAATTTGTTAATGTTTTGCGCAAAAGGGTGCTTAGGCTTAAACACGGTACAATTATTGCCGATGATTTATACGGAAAATACGGCAATTAATTATATAATATTTTTTGGAGGTTTAGTTAATGAAAGGAATTAAAGATTGGTCCGTTAAAAAAAGCATGACAATGTTAACAAGTGTCATTATAGGTATAATGACAATATTAATTGTAATTGCTGTTTTTATGCTTTCCAGCACAGGTTCAAGCTATAACCAGCAAATAGAAAAAACGCTTAAACTTACAAGCGATATTACTCAGGCGCAGCTTTTGGTTTACGAAGTGGGCCTTGATGTTCGCAATTTATCGATTGCAGGCTACGATCAAGCTATTTTTGACGACATGGAACAAGAAATTTATCAGTTAAATGAAATGATTGAAATTATAGCTGTAGAGTACCCCGGTACAGATACCGCAGCTGAGGATTTCAAAACAGCTGTTTATGCCTGGGAGCAAGTTTTCATGGGCATTTACGAAGCGCTTGGCTCAGACGATGTTGATCTTGCGCAGCAGCTAATTATTGAAGAATGCACACCAAGGCTAGAAGCTGCACTTGATTTGGGAACTACGCTTAGCACAAATATCACAACTATAAGCAATGCAGAGCTTGCCCAAATTGCAACAACTGTTCAAATTCTAACAATAGCAATAAGTGTAATAACTTTCTTATTAATAATAGTAGGCGTTATATTAACAGCAAGGCAAGTATCGCGCATAACAAAAGCTATAGACGTTGCTAAAAATGGCGTTCTTGCAAGCAACAGCGGCGATTTATCGTATAATGTTGATTACTACAGCGGCAACGAGCTTGGCGAAATTTGTGAAAGCGTAAGGCAATCGCAAATTAACATTAGAGGTATGGTTGGAGAAATGGGCCGCATAGTTCAAAATGTTGTTGCAGGCGATTTAAGCACAGGCGCTAACGGCGAATTTCCGGGCGAATATAAAGCTGTTAAAGCAAGCCTTGATGAGTTGATAGATTACCTAAATAAAACCATGTCTGCTATTAAAGAGATGAGCGAGCAAGTTACAAGCGGTGCCGAGCAAGTTGCAAACGGTGCACAGGCATTGGCACAAGGCGCAACAGAGCAAGCAAGCAGTGTGCAAGAACTTGCGGCAACAATTGGCGAAATGGATACAAATGCACAGCAAAATGTTAAAGTGGCACAGCAAGCAAACGAGGGTTCTTCTTCAGCTTCCGAGCAAGTGCAAAAAAGCAACGAGCGCATGAAAGAGCTTCGCACAGCAATGCAAGAAATTCTTGTTGGTCAAACAGATATTGGCAAAATTTTGGATACAATTGAAAATATTGCATTCCAAACAAATATACTTGCGCTAAATGCGGCAGTTGAAGCAGCACGCGCAGGCACCGCAGGCAAAGGCTTTGCTGTTGTTGCCGACGAAGTGCGAAACCTTGCTTCTAAATCTGACCAAGCTGCAAAACAAACTAAAAAGCTTATTGAAGATGCAATGGCCAGCGTTGAGCGCGGAACAAACCTTGCAGAAGACGTTGAGAGCAATATGGAAAAAACAGTTGAGCTTGTTCAAAGTGCAATTGTACTTATTGACCAACTCGCAAACGCATCAATTGAAGAGGCAAACAGCATTAACCAATTAAGCATTGGTATAGACCAAATAGCTGCTGTTGTTCAAACAAACTCTGCAACAAGTGAAGAGAGTGCTTCTGCCAGTGAAGAGCTTAACGGCCAAGCTTCACGCATGAAAGCATTAATAGCGCACATCAAGTTTAAAGAAGGCTATTCACATGCAACTGCTGCCCCAATGGAAGTGAGCGGTGATGATAGCTATCAAGAGCAAGCGATGGTTTTTGACAGCGACGATAAATATTAAAACTGCGCTTAATCGCTTATTGTAACGCTTTTAAATGCTTGCAATAGGCAAAACAAAAAATAAAAGCTACAGGTTTTTACCTGTAGCTTTTTTGTGTTATTCCTCTGCGTTCATAGAGAAAAATGCTAAGGGGTCTATATATTCGCCGTTTTGTTTAACTTCAATGTGAACATGGGCGTCAAGTTCTGCCTCTACAGGTATTTCGCCGCTTTTGCCAAGCTGTGCACCCTGTTTAATATCATCGCCCTCTTTAACTTTTATATCGTCTATGCCACATATTCTAATTATAATGTCGTCTTTTTGCAATTCCACAATGCCGCCCCAAAGTGCATCATTTTCAGCAAACAGCACTTTTGCGTTTGTGGGCGCATTTATTGTTGTGCCAACATCTGCTTTAATATCTATGCCGTTGTGTGTTCGCCAATCGCCCATTGTTTCGTTGTAAACAAGCTCGTTTGCGCTATAGCCCTGCAATGTCGAGCCCTTTAGCGGCCATACCCATATAGCGGCTTGCGCTGTTTGCAATTCTGGTGGCTGCTGTAATACTTCTGAGGGCGCTTGCACATTTTGCTGCGCCGTAGATGAAACAGGCGGCGATGCTGATGTGTTTTGCGATTGTGATGAGGCGTGCTCCTCGCTCGAGGTGCTGTGAGGCTCTATTGGCACGTTCTCCTCTTTTACTTCTGCGTCTGCGAATGGCTCGTTCCATATTGTGTTTTCCTCCTGATGAGTTATTTCAGGCCTTGGCGCTATTTGTTGTTCTTGAGTGGATTGTAAGCGCTGCATCATAGCACTTATAGATAGGAAGCTTGCAAGCGCCGCGCCAATTATTACAATTAACAGCGCTAAATAAAAGCCTTTACCTTCCCAAAATTTTTGTAAGTTATTTTTATTCATTTTGCGCACCCTTTCTTGCCGCTGAATTTATACAATGATAGTTTAGACAAAAAAATTATAAATATACATATAAATAAAAACAGTATATTAGTAATTAATTTTTGCCTGTTTTATAAGAAGTTTTAGCATAAATTTTAAAAATATACGCTGTTTTGTTATATTTTTGCCTGTTACACGTTTATTAGCACATTTGAGTATTGCGTTTTAAGCAATAAATGTGTAAAATAAATATTGTAATAATTTATACCTTTATTATTTACTATAAATAATGTATAATATAGGGTAAGGTTATAGTAGAATATTACGGCTTTAGGGTGAATTTATAAGCTGCGCCTTTAAAATATATTAAAAAAACAGGTTTACAAAAACACAGCGCGCCGAATTATTATAACTTAAACGCAAACAGCATTAAAAAACAAATAATTGCGCTATATAAAAAAGCGCATGAATTACTATACGAAAAGAGGAACAGCAATGAAATATTGTGAACGCTGCGGTGAGTTATTGCCAAAGGGAGAGGCACAGGTTTGCTTTGCATGTGCAACTGTGCAAAATAGCGGTAATAACAACGAAGATGTTTTTTATAATATGAAAGAACTGCCTTTAGAAAACGACACAATGCAAAGCAAAGGGCAACAGCCTTACCATAACAACTATGCCGCTTTTGACGACAATGGCCCAACTTTTGGCGAATTGCCTGTAGAGGATATTAAAAACGCAAGCGTGAAAAGCTATCCAAAAAGCAATTTAAGGGCAAAGCCTATAAGCGAAGTTGATAATTCGGCAACGCGCATGATGCCGCCGGTTAAAAAAGCAACAGCGCACAGTAGCACAAGAACAACAGCGCCTGCCAGAAGAAGCACGCAGGCCAGCAGCGCCGCTAATAAACATAGAAAGCGCACACAAATAGCGCTTGTAGCTATGATTATAGCGCTATTAATTTTAATAGCTACTTTGGGCACCGCCATTTACATGGGCAACGAGTATAATATTAACGACGACTTTGCACAGCTTAAAAGCGCGCTTTTAACAGGCGATAGCAACACAGTAAAATCGCTGATGTATTCACAGAGCATTGATATAGCCACTGCAGATATAAGTGCATTTATGCGCGCTTTCAACAGTGAGGAAAAAGTGAACGCTTTAATGGCGCAGCTTGCAAACGAAGTAGAGCAAACAGGCGAGGCAGTGCAATACAGCGCATTGTTTGCACATTTAGAGCCAGCGCCTTTCGGGCATAGCGAGCTTAAACTTGGCGTAAACCCCGTTTCGTTGCAAGTTACTTCAAACGCTACAGATACTAGCGTTTCATTAAACGGCACAGATGCTCAGCCAAGCGTCGCGGGCGGGCTATTATATGAAAACTTAATGCCCGGCCTATACACAGTTATAGTTAGAGGCGAAACTCAACTGGGGCAAACTGTAGAGGGTAGCCCTGTAGATGTGGAAATACTAAGCAGCGATGCCCCTGCAACATTCGACGGTGCGCTTCCAATTTCCGATGTAACCGTTAGCGGCACAATGTCCGACACCGCAATTATATTTGTAAACGGCACACAGGTTTCACAAACGCCGGTAAATATGGTGGTAAGCTTGCCACAACTTCTTGTGGGCAGCAATATAAGCATGGAATACACAACGCCGTCGGGTGCCGTGTTAACCGCTTCGGTGCAATTTAACGATAGAGCAAACACTGCATTAGAGTTTACAAACCACACGATGGCGGGCGGAATACCCAGCCACGCGGAAATTGAAACCATTATGCGCACATTCTACACATCTTATATTAACGCAAACAATGCAAGAGATATAAACTTGCTTACAAATGTTACGCCCGAGCGCAAAGCGCTTATGACAGGCGAAATAACACGCGAGAAAAATGAAGTGTCAACGTTCTCAAGCTCTTCTGTTAGCACCGCTAATATAGAGGAATCTTTCGATGGCGATGCACCCAGCATTATATTTAATGCAAACGCAAAATACACAGGCGTTATAACAACTAAAGATGCCGATGATAATGATGTAACGTCGTCTTTAGCGTATGATATTTACTACACAGTAGAAATTATTTACACGCAAGATGCATGGCTTGTTAACAGACTTGCAATTTCATCAAAAGAATTGTATGATGCAGGGCAATTTGCACCTTTTGCATAGGCGTGCTCGAATTACTCCCTAACGGTTAAGATAGTTTAAAAATTAAAGCAAGGTGTTACAATATAGAATTGGAGCAAATATGCAAAAATTTTTTAAGAGGTTTAAAAACCAAATAAAAAGAATAATAGAAAATGTTAAAAAAGGTAGCGTTGTAGATATTGCAATAGTGTGCGCTTGCGGAGTGTTTGGCGTTAGCGTTATAATATTAGGCGCAAGTGCATTAATGCGCACGGTAAATAGCACACAGGTGCCCTCATCTATTGTACAAAGCGGCGCTACTAGCGGCGAAAACAGTGCTTTGAACAGCGCAGGCGATAAAAATTCTGCCTCGCAAATAGTGCCGTTTAACCCGCAAAACACAAATTCTCAAAGCAGCAGCTCGCAAAGCGGTAATTCGCAAAGTGCAAGCGGCGGCACAAGTTCATCTTCGTCTGCGTCATCGTCTTCAAGTTCTTCTTCAGCTGCGCCGACGCCGACGCCGACGCCAAGCTCAAGCAGCCAAAGCAGCTCGGCTAGCGAAAGCGAGGAGCCCATTTACGGCGAGGCCGTATGGCACGGGCCTTGCGATAACCCCTACGAGGTGCGCACAGCCACAAACCTTGACGAGGACGACGAGCGCTATGAAATAGTAACAGACTTGCCGCCGATAGACCACGATTTTGACACTTTGCCGGCTGAAATTATACTAAACGATGAAGGCGTGAAAATTTACACAATGTACACATGCAATACTTGCGGCGCCATTTGGAACGAAGAGTATATTGAGGGCGTTGATACATTGCCCGATGACAGCACGAATGAGGATAGTTCTAATGGCGATGGTGCTACAGAGTAAATGAATATAAAAAGCAAAGAGCTGTGATAAAAAACTGCAAACGCCAAGAAGAGCCGAAAAAAGAAAAAACGCTATATAGTATTTGCTTTGAAAAGCGAAAAAACAGCGTTAAGGCAAATTGTTTTTTAAAAAAGCGTTAGCAGGCGTTTTAAAGAATTGGCGAGAAATTATTATAAACAGACAAAAGTGGGCACTCGTATGAGTGCCCACTTTAAATTTAGTTTATAAGCGCTATTCCATAAGCTGAACAGTTACGCTCTCAATGCGTAAATCGTCTACTTCTTGAACAGTAATTTTCAAGTTCTTATACTCAAAACTTTCACCGCTCTCGGGTATGTGCTCAAGCTCTTCAAGAACCCAGCCTGCAATAGTGCTAGAGTCGCTGTCGAAATCTCTTGCGTCTATATCCAGCTCTTCAAACAACTCGTCAACACGCAAATCTGCCTCAACAAGCCAGCGCGATGAATCTATGCGCCTAATGGGGTTTTGTGTTTCGTCGGTTTCGTCGTAAATTTCGCCAACAAGCTCTTCAAGTATATCTTCCATAGTAACAAGGCCAACGGTGCCGCCGTGCTCGTCTGTTACAATTGCTATGTGCTGTTTGTTGTGCCTAAGCTCTGCGAGCAAATCGTTTATGCGCTTTGTGCGGTATACAAACATAACGTCTCTTTTCATGCGCCTAATTTGTATTTCACGCTTTTTTGCAAGCGCATGGAGTAAATCTTTCGCGCGCAAAACGCCAACTATATTATCTATATTGTTCTCGTAAACCGGTATGCGTGAATAACCTGTGTGTACACAAAGGTCAATAATTTCTTGCACAGGCATACGCATATCTACTGCGGCCATGTCTACGCGTGGTACTAAAATATCTTGCACCGTAATTGTGTTGAATTCAATAGCACTTTGTATTATATCCGTTTCGCGGCTATCTAAAACGCCCTCTTCTTCAACTGTGTCTATAATAGTTTTAAGCTCTTCCTCTGTAACGCTAACAATAACGTTAAGCTCATTAGATTTGCGCCCTGTGAAAATATGCTTAATTTTAACAAATATCCAAACTACAGGCCTTAAAACCGCCTTAAGCCATTGCAGTGGCGCCGCAATTGCTATGCTAACTTTTTCAGCATTTTCTTTTGCATAGCTCTTTGGCAGTATCTCGCCGAAAATTAGAACCAAAACCGTTACAACGCCCGTTGCCACAGCTGCGCCACTTGCGCCTAATAGCGCAGTTGCCACAATAGTTGCAATAGATGCACTTGCAATATTAACAACATTGTTGCCTATTAATATTGTGCTAAGGGTTCTGTCGAAATCGTCGGCTAAATGCATAGCGCTTTTTGCCTTTCTGTTTCCGCTGTCTGCTTTGTTTTTAAGCCTAATTCTGTTTACTGAAGAAAGCGCGGTTTCACTTGCCGAGAAAAACGCTGAAAACAATAAAAGTATAATAAAAACAAAATAAATGCCCGTACTGGGAGGGGTCTCCAAAAAATCACTCTCCTAAAAATAATATAATTTATAAAATAAATTGCGCACATTATAGCACAATATTCTAAATAATGCAAGTTTACTTATATTCTTGCTTTGTTTTAGCAAGGTTTGCGGTTTGGCTTTTCGTTAGCTTTTGGGGTTTAAGTTTTAGGGTTCGCCCTGCTTTTCACGCCGAAAAGCAGCAAAAGGTTGTGGGCTTTGCTTGTAATATTTGAGTGTTAGCATATTTTTTAGTTTTTTTGCAAGGTTTGTGCCTTGTTATTTAGTTGGCTTTTGGGGTTAAGTTCTATGGTTCGCTCTTCTTTTCAGCGTGAAAAGCAACAAAACCGCCGGGGACTTTGCTTGTAATATTTGAGTGTTAGCATATTTTTTAGTTTTTTGGCAAGGTTTGTGCCTTGTTATTTAGCTAGCTGTAATGGCTAAGTTTTATGGTTCGCCCTTCTTTTCAGCGTGAAAAGAAGCAAAAGCGCTGGGGACTTGTGACGCTCCGCAGATGCGCTAAATTTGTTTTTTGTTCTTTTTAATATTTTAGCTCGTTTACTTAGAGGCTTTTACTTTTCAGCGTGAAAAGTAACAAAAGCGCCGGGGGTTGCGAGTCCCCCGGACCCCAAACGCTGTGCCCTAACAGCCGCAAG
>CAYJEU010000036.1:0-19979 GCA_964369565.1 uncultured Bacteroides sp.
ATTAAGTGTTAAGTTCAAACTTGGAAAATAAAAATAATAGTTGAGATAATAATGGAGTTTTTGCCGTTTTTTGTAGGTATACATTTTATATAAGCAAGCCATCTGGATAGGAGTTCTTATTTGTACAGTTTTTTGAGACTGTGTAAATAAGAACTCCTTTTTTGCGCCCTTAAACCTTTATTTATCAAAGGTTTATACATATTTATTGTTTTTTTAAAATGACACACATAAAATAATAATCTATTACGAATTGATTTAAAAAAGCAAAATGAACCTTAATGACACAAGTGTATATATAATAATTATTTACTTTGAAACTAGTAATATCACTTGCCCAAACTTCATTTGCAATAAAGTCACTCTTTTTGCCTGCCGTGTAATTGGCTAAAATATCCCACGCTTTCGCTAAGTGCGCTAACATTGCTTGCATTTTGTGTGTAGTTTGCGCTTTGCGGCTCGTTTGTAATTTCAAGCGTTAAGTCGCCGTTTACGTCGCTGTTACTATCGCTTGAGTCATCGCCGCTGTTGCCGCCTTGCTCCTCACTGCCGCCGCTTATAGTTGAAGATGTGCATGCTTCGCTGTTATTACTGCTTGTTGTGCTTGAGCAACTATTGCTGCAAGTCGCAAATCCAAGGCATATCACAAATATAATTAATAGGCAAATTGTTCGGTTATCATTATTTTTTCTTCATTTTTTTGCTGTTTGGTGTTAGTATATGTGCAAATATGTATTTTAATAGTAAATCTTATATATTTTAACATAATAATAGCATTATAAGCGCAACAGTTTTGATTAAAAACTTGCAACTTTATGAACGGGACTTTACTAATATAGATGCCGACCAAGACATTAACCATGGTGATGCAGTTAGCCCTGAATATTTCCTAGAAACAAACCCTGATTATTTGTTCATACTTAACAAACACATGGCAGTTGGCGAAGAGGGCGCAACGACAAAATCAAAGTTTTAAAGCGTAACGCTTATGGCTACAAAAATTTCAAACGTTTTCGCAATAGAATTTCACACATGTTTTATTATCAGCACGACAACATCAAAAGTGTAATTTTTACAAAAGGCAAAACCTACCCTGCATTCTGGGCAGCTACAAAAGTAATATTTAACAAATATTACAGTGTGGGGTTGGAACCAAGTGTTATTTGTGTTTTTGTACAAAAACAACTTACAAAATTTGTATAATCTATGTATAATCAATAAATGTAACAGCTACAAACAACATTTGGACTGTTGAAAAATGTTGATATATAATATAATTATTACAAAAGTATAACAAAATATAACATTGCAATGAACTAGCAAGAATGTATTTTGTGAATTTTAAGAATATGAAAGGAGGTTTATTATGAGCAAAATTAAAATTATTGCAGTTTGCGGTTTTGGTGTTGGAAGTAGTTTAGTTTTGAAGATGCAATTAGACGAAGCACTTTCTGCTTACTCGCAATACTTTGAATCTGAGGCATGTGATGTTACAAGTGCATGCGGCCCTGATAAAGAATTAGTTTTTACATCGCCTGCACTTGCTTCAACAATTGAATCTAATGTTAATTGCCCCGTTATAGTTGTTGAAGACTTTTTAAACATGGAAGTATTAAAAGAAAAAGCAATTCCAGCATTAGAGCAAGTTTTACAAAACAAAGGCATTCAAATTTAAGTAAACTAAGTGAGCTTATTTACAAAATATTTTTGACAAAATAATACTTATTATTGGGAGGAAAAAATGTCTATACTTACTGCTATTACTTCATTCTTATCCAACACATCAATTTTTATTGCTGTTGTTGCATGTTTAGGTTTAATTTTACAAAAAAAATCGTTTAGTGATATTATAAAAGGTACACTAAAAACCATGATTGGTGTTATTGTATTAACAACAGGTTCCAATATGCTTTCAGGCGCGCTAACTCCGCTCGCTACAGCAGTTTCTTCTCTTTCAACATCTGAAAACACAGGTACATTAGGAGATTTTGGCGTTTTCATAGGTGATTACGGTTATGAAATTGGCATGGTTATGGCTTTTGGCTTTTTGCTAAATGTTTTAATTGCAAGGTTCACTCCGCTAAAATCTATTTGCCTTACAGCAGTTCTTTTAATTTATTATCCAATGCTTTGGGTTGGCCTTGGCAAAGAAGCAGGCATGGAAGGCGTTGCTTTAATAGCTTTTGGTTCTGTTGCTTATGCAATTTCCGTTTCAGTTTTCCCTCATTTGTTAACAAAAGAGGTTAAGGCTCTTAATGGAGTAGGCGGCTTTACAGTTGCTCACTCTTCAAGCTTATTCTGCTTATTGGGTGCGGCTACAGGTAAATTGGTTGCTAAATTCAAAAAAGATGTTAAAAATTTAGAAGAGATGAAATTCTCTCCGAAATTAGACTTTTTCCGCGACACAATTTTAGTATCGGGCTTTGTTATCATACTTGTTAATACAATTATGGCAATTATTGTTACACCTGAAGTTCGCCTTCAATCTTTTGGCGCAGATGTTGTTTCCGGTGTTTTAACACAAGGTATGACATTCTCTGCCGGCATGACAATATTACTTTCAGGCGCACGTATGATGATGACAGAAATTATCCCTGCATTCCAAGGCATTGCTAAAAAACTAGTTCCGGGCGCAGTTCCCGGCTTGGATGTTCCTATGATATTCAGCTATGGCCAAAATTCTTTAATGTTGGGCTTTGTTGTTAGCTTAATTACAAGTTTGGTAGTTATGTTTGCTATTAACGGTATGGGCATATTAACATTTGCGCTTGTGCCTGCAACTGTTGCTTGCTATTTCGATATTGCACCCGGCGCTATATTTGCAAACAAATACGGCGGCGCACTTGCAGCGGGAATTTGGGGCGTTTTAGGCGGTATATTGCTAATGGTAGTTATTATATTTGCTGCACCTCTTCTTGCTAATACTTGCGGTTCTTTCTTACAACAATTCGGTGGAAATGAATGCTCTATTTGGACATTAATATTATACCCATTTGCACAAATTGGCACATTATTTGGATAAAAACTAAAATGTAATAAAATATTCGGAGGATACAATGAAAAATTTCTTGTATGGAACAGCGTATTACCCCGCCCTTCAAACCCCTGATGAAGTTAATAGAGATTTAAATTATATGGACAGCTATAATTTTAATATTATCAGAACTGCCGAAATGTTAACTTCCTGGGACGTTATAGAATATGAAGAGGGCAAATTCGATTTTGAAAATTTAGATAATTTCATGGACTTGTGCCAAAAGCACAATAAAAAAGTAATTCTTGGAACAGGCAGTGCTTGCCCTCCTTATTGGATGGAAAAGCACGATGCTAACATGGGAATGGTAGACGAGCTTAATCACGTTTACCCCGAGCTTGCCTCTTACCCCAGAATTTGCTTTAATAACCCAACCTATTTGAAATATTTAAAAAATTACATAAGCGTTATTGCAAATAGATATAAAGACCACCCCGCACTTTACGGTTATCAAATTCACAACGAAATAGGCTACCCGTTTATGCCTCTTTCGGGAAACGAGCTTAGAAGGTACTGCTATTGCGAGCACTGCGTCAAAGGCTTCACAGAGTGGACTAAAAAGAAATATGGCGGCGATATTAACAAATTAAACAAGGCATATCAATGGATTACAGACAGCCGCCGCTTAACTGATTTCTCGCAAGTTCGCCCTTCACGCGCAACACCTATATCGTGGAGCAGCATCACAATTTGGCTTGATTACAGGCTTTATATGATGGATGTTGTAACAGGCTTTATAAAACTCCAACATGATGAGCTTAAAGCCATAACACCCGACAAAGTAACAGCTATAAACACATTTTGCTTAAAAAGCCAAGATAAACTTGGTGTTTTAAACGCTATAGACCAATTCGAGCTTGCAAAAGTTGTTGATGTTATGGGCTATGACTTATACCCCGGTAGCGGAGATAAATTAGAGCACAAACCCGAATTCTCTTCTATGTTTATGGACCACATGCGCAGCGTTTGCCTGCCCGAGAAAAAAGACATGTGGCTTTTAGAACAAGAGAGCGGCCCTATCGGCGGCTGGTCTCAAGGGCCAGACAGGAACACATCAAGCGACGATATTGTTAGATACAATATGGAAGTTATAGGTCATGGCGTTAAAATGGAAAGCTATTTCTCCTTTAACGAATTTGGCTGGATTCCGCTTCTTTGGGGCGGTATGATAGACCAAAACGGAAATGAAAAAGTGCTTACAAATGGCGTTAAAACCGTTGGTGAATTCTTAGAGCGCAATGATAGTTTCTTTGAACATTCAAACACAAAAAAAGGCGAAGTTGCACTTTTAATTTCTAAAGAATCTGCAATTCTTGCAAACGGTATGGGCGTTGAAGACACCATGGTTAATGCATGGAAGGGCGCATATCGTATTTTCTGGGAAGCAAATTATGTTGTAGATTTTGTAACGCCTGAGCTTATTCAAAACGGCTATGCAAACGATTATAAAATGATTGCCGCACCCTATATGCTTTGCCTTGACGAACAAACAATAAATGCGCTTGAGGCTTATGTTGCAAACGGCGGAATACTTGTTGGGCAACCCAGAATGGGCTTCCAAGATGAACGCGGCTGGTCAAACAAGCAATTCCCAACAGGCAAACTTGCCGATGTTTTTGGCGTTAATGTATTAGATATAACATCAAAAGTAACCCCAGATATAACATATAAGGGTAAAAACTATGTTGGCGAATGGCACAAGGAAAATTTAGATGTTAAAGGCGCAAAAGTTATTGCAAGGTTTTTCGATGATAAACCTGCTGTTACTATTAACAACTATAAAAAAGGTAAAGCTGTTTACTGTGCAACACAAGGTGATATTGCCTATGTGAAAGGTTCACACATTTTAAGCGACGTTATAAAAGATGTTTTACAAAAAGATAATATCTTACCACGCGTTGAACTTGAATATTCAAATAAAATGAACAACGAAATTGACGCACATGTTTTATATGGTAAACAGAGTGACATGTTGATAATTACAGTGTATAATGCAAGAAACAGGAAACCATTATTCACAAACGGCAAAAAAATTGTCAATGCAACATTGCGCATTGGCGATATAAAAGAAATTATAAGCGCTGTTGACGGAAAAGCCATTGATTTCGAATGTGAAAACGGTGTTGCTAATTTTGAGCTTGAAATAAGAAAAGACGAAGTTTTGGCATTCTTGCTAAAAAAATAGCACACAGTAAAAGCAAAGTTCAGCGTGAAAATTTCATGCGCATAAACAAATAAGCTATACATGAAATTTTCACGCTGAACATTCTAAAACAATTTTGGAGGACAATATGCTCTCAGATTATTTAAATACAAACACAATAAAAGTAATGCAAACTGCCAACACTCGAGATGAGGCTATTACTATAGCCGGGCAAATTCTTGTTGACAATAGCAAAACTACACCACAATATATTCAAGAGATGATAGATTCAGTGAATGAACTTGGCCCTTATATGGTTATTTCAAAAGGTATTGCTCTTGCGCATGCAAAGCCAGCCCCCAGCGTTTTGGAAAACGCAGTAAGCCTTGTTACATTAGAAAAACCCGTTAAATTCAACAACGAACAAAACGATCCTGTCAGCGTTGTTATAGCATTTTGTGCAACACAAACAAGCGGGCATTTAAGTGTTATGAAAGAAATTGCCAAAATGCTTACACGCAAAGATTTTTTAACATTTATGGAAAACGCAAAAACAAGCGATGAAATTGTAAATTACATTGAAAACCCTTAGCTAATAATATAATTTAACTTCGTTTATGTGCTTTAATTTATCAGCATGTAACATAGGCGTTTCACATTCTAATTTAAGTTTAACTAAGTGCAAACATAAAATAAATAAAACGAAAGGGGTATCTCGAGTTTGGAGTTTAACAGCAAAATTGCCGATTTGTTAAAACTGCTTTGTGACAACGGTGGTGAAATATCCATAGAAAAAACAATAAAAGCAAAGAATTTTACAAAGCGCACACTTTATTACAATATAGAAAAACTCAATTATTTCCTTTCACAAAACGGCTTTTCAAAAGTTGAATTTCATGGTGATAAGTTAACATTAGATACTAGTGAAAATGAAGATATACGCAACTTTTTTAAAAGCAACACTTTTAAGCAATACTTTTTTTTAAAAGAAGAACGTTCTTTGCTTATGACAGTAGCTTTTGGTTTTTCAAATACAGGCAATACGCTTGAGCGTTTGGGTAATTTATTTGATATAAGTCGTAATACCGCACGAAGTGAAATTGAACACTTAAAAACACATTTGGCAAATAAGAACATTCAAATTGTTTACGAGCCCAAGAAGGGGCATGTGCTAAAAGGCGATGAAATTGCAATTAGAAATTGTATTTACGAAAGCTATTGCAGTTTAAACACAAAGCACACATTGGATTTTGCGAATTATATTATTTTTGAAAGTTTAAAGCAAGCAAAAACTATTAACTTTGAAGATATAAACGAGCTACTAAACCAAACACAAAGCATAATTAAACGGGAAAGCAAAAGCAACTTTGCATCCTTTTCTTACAGCGCGCTTTCAGAGCTTACAATTTATTTGCTTTTGCTTATATCAAGAAGTGAACACAAAGCAAATATTAGTGCTTTTTCACAAATTGAGCGCAGTGAAGAATATGCAATTGCAAAACGAATAATAAAGGAGATAAGCGCATATGGGCTTATTGCTTCACAGGGTGAAATACACTATTTTGCCGCTGTTTTGCAATGTGTTTCACTTAGCAAAATGAACAATTCCTCTTTGTTTAGCGAACATAGCGAAGTTGAACAAATTGTTAATTGTATTTTAAGCGAATATGCCAAAAATTCAAGCAGTGCAATATCTCACGATAACAATTTGGCAAACGCTTTAATACTGCACATAAGGCCGCTTTATTACAGGCAAAAGTACAATATATTTGCAAAGCCAACTATATGTCTGAATATAAAAAATAGTTTTAAAAGCACTTTTAGCAATGTAAACCTTGCAGTTAATAAAGCGCAAAAAAAACACAATATCATATTCTGTGTTCAAGATGTTAATGTTTTGTGCCTTTTCTTTGAAAACGAACTTGAAAAAGAGCAAATAAAACACAAGCAATTATACGGTGAAATATTAATTGTCTGCGATTCAGACATAGTTGTTTCACTATATTTAAAAAAGCAAATTTCTGCTTTACTGGGCGCTTATTACTCTTACACAACAATAGATTACAACGATTTTGATAAAAACGATATAAATAAATATGCCATTATAATTACTTCGGCAGATTTTAACATAGAAGGTGAAAATGTTTTTGTTGTAAACAATACAATTACAAATTACCAAAACAGTTTAATTTTAAAATATGTGCGCACACATATAAACGCACAAACAGGCTTAAACCAGGCTGAACATATATTGCGTATAATTTCGCAATATGCTAAAATAGAAGACCCTGTAGGCCTTGAGTTGATGATTAATCAGTTTTTCGAAAAAACTGATTACAACAATAAAAAACGCGATTTAAAAGACGTTTTTGACACATCTATGATTAAAATTTGTGATGAGGTTTTAGATTATAAAGGCGCTGTACAGCTATCATGTAAAGCTCTTGAAGATTGCGGCATTGTAGACGAAACCTACAAAGAGTCTATAATAGATATTCTAAATTCTTTAGGCCTATATGCAGAGTTCATACCGGGTGTTTTGCTTTTGCACGCAAAACCTACAGTTCAAGTTAAAGATATAGGCTTAGCACTTACAGTGTTTACAAAAGAGATAGATTTTGCTAAATGGGGCAGAAAAATACACGCTATTTTCACGTTTTGCGCATTTGATAGCGAATCGCACATAACTATGCTCTCGCAATTAATGAACAGTTTATCACACAAGCAAACACAAAATATGCTTTGCGAGGAGCACTCGTTAAGCAAAGAAAAATTATATAATGCAATTGTGCAGCAAACCGAGCGAAAAGCTGGTTTATAAGGGGGAAAATATGCAATTAAAAGGAGATGCAGTTTCAAAGGGTTTTGCCGTTGGCGAAGTTTACATTTACAGCCCCGTAAACTTTGATATATCTCAAAATCTTTTAGATGAATGCGAAATAGAAAAAGAAGAGCAAAAATTTATTGAAACAAAAAACAATGTTGAAAACGAACTTGTTTTAATAAAAAACGCAATGCAAGATAACAACAACGAAAATGCTGAAATATTGCAAGCGCAAATTACAATGCTTTCGGATACCGTTATGATAAGCGAAATAAGCAAAAATATTAAAAACAAAAAAATGAACGGCGCGTTGGCAGTTAATACGGTTTATACAAAATATGCAAATATGCTAAGCAAAAGCAAAGATGCTTTAATTAGTGCACGTGCGGCAGATATTCGAGATATATTAAGAAGGTTTTTATGCAATTGGTATGGTGTTGAGAATACCGATTTAAGTAAAATTGCCAACAAATGTATTATTGTCGCACATGATTTATTGCCCTCTGATACAGCAAATTTAAACGTAGAAAACACACTTGCAATTTTAACCGAAATTGGCCAGGCAACTTCCCACACCGCAATTTTGGCAAAAAGTTACGGAATACCGGCAATTTTAGGTGTTGCGGATGTTACAAAAACACTTTCAAACGGGCAAGAAATATATGTTAATGCGGTAAGCGGAGACATTTTAATCGAGCCAAATTCACAGCAGTTATCGGAGTTTGAAAAATGCAAAAGTGATTATTTAAAAGAACAGGAAATAGTTAAAACATATCTTAACAAAAAAGTGTTAACAAAGGATAACGAGTGCATTTCTGTCAATTTGAATATTGGCTGTGAATACATAAACAAAAAAAATGAAATAGAAAACATAGACGGAGTTGGCCTTTTCAGAAGTGAATTTTTATATATGTTCAACACACAATTGCCAAGCGAGCAAGAGCAGTTTAACGCATATAAAAACACACTGGATTCTTTCGACAGCGGGCAAGTTGTACTAAGAACGCTTGATATAGGTGGCGACAAAACCTTGCCGTATATGCAGCTTGACAAAGAAGAAAACCCATTTTTGGGCAAGCGGGCATTAAGGCTTTGCTTTGAAAAAACAGATGTTTTTAAAACACAAATTAAAGCAGCACTTAGGGCTTCTGCATTTGGCAATTTATGCATCTTACTTCCCATGGCAGGAAGCATGGAAGATATAAGAAATGCAAAAGAAATTATTGAAGAGTGCAAAAAGCAGCTTAGAGAAGAACAAATAAGCTTTAATGAAGATATTAAAGTTGGCGTTATGGTTGAAATACCGTCTATGGCACTTATTGCACATCAGGCGGCAAAAGAAGTGGACTTCTTCAGCATAGGCACGAACGACTTAGTGCAATACACCATGGCGGCAGACAGAATGAACCCTTCGGTAGTACCCTATTATCAAAGCTACCACCCTGCTATATTTAAGCTTATAAAAATGGTAGTTGACGCAGGAGATGCAAATGGCAAACCTGTTAGCGTTTGCGGCGAACTTGCTGCAGAGCCAAACGCAGTTGTAATTTTAGCAGGGCTCGGTATTAAAAAGCTTTCTGTCAACGCTTCATGCGTTGCTACAGTTAAAAAAGCAATTTCATCTTTCAGCTTACAGCAAGCAAAACAAATAGCAAACGATGTTCTTTGCTTAGACAGTGAGAGCAGTGTTACGCAATATATGGATAAATTAAATATTTTATAAAGGAATGATATTATGTATAGTAAAAACACAATTATTAAAAACAAAACCGGCTTACACGCAAGGCCTGCATCAGATTTTGCAAATTGCGCCTCAACGTTTGAATCTGATATTACAATAATGAGAACAGCTGAGCCTGATGAGGAAGTTGTTGCAAAATCTATAGTTATGCTTTTAACTTTGGGCGCAAGCCAAGGCGAAGATGTGACTATCACAGCAGACGGTACCGACGAAGTTTTGGCGGTTGACACATTAATTGAGCTTATTAACTCTGGCTTTGGCGAGTAAGGAGTAAATAGTGGAAAATTTTAATACTTTAAAAAAAGAGGTTGCACAAAACATTAAATATGTGCTTTGTGATATAGATGATACCATAACCACCGAAGGCAAACTTAGCGCAAAAGCATATGATGCACTTTGGAAACTTAGCGAAAGCGGCATTGAGGTTATTCCTGTAACAGGGCGCCCTGCCGGTTGGTGCGACATGATTATTCGCCAGTGGCCTGTGCGAGCGGTTGTTGGTGAAAACGGTGCATTTGTGTTTTATTTCGATAATGGTCAACTTAAAAAATTCTTACACCCCAGCGTTGCAACAGGTGATATACAAGGACGCCTTGAGTCTGTAAAGAATGCGTGCCTTGAAAAAGTTCCGGGTTGCCGTGTTTCGAAAGATCAGTTTGCGCGCATTTACGATGTTGCAATTGATTTTAACGAAGATGAGCCATATTTGGGCTTTGAAGTTGCAGAGCAAATTAAAGCAGTTTGCGAAGAGATGGGCGCCATTGCAAAAGTTAGTTCCATTCATGTGAACACATGGTTTGGAGATTATAACAAAGTTGAAATGACACGTTTATTTTTTAAAGAGGTTTTAAATATTAGTGAAGATACTTTAAAAGAGCAAGCGATATTTTTTGGAGATTCTCCAAACGATGAGCCTATGTTTCATTTCTTCAAGTATTCGGTGGCAGTTGCAAATATTAAACCATTTGTAAGCGGTTTAAATCATTTACCTTCATTTGTTACTTCGCAGTGTAGCGGTGAAGGCTTTAGCGAGGCAGTATCGCATTTGCTTAATATTGCACAGCAAAAATAGCTTAGATTGACGATGGATTTACGGTAAAGTTCAAACAAAACTAACAAAGTGAGAACTTCCCCCACTAAAAGCACTAAAGATTTTGAGTTTACCCCAAGTGAGTTGTTGCTTTGCAATAATCCTAATAATTTATAAACCGATACGGTAAAAAACAGGCAATAAAAACCCTCCTATTGTAGAATTAAAATATCTACAAAAACAGGAGGGTTTAGCTATGTCTATTGTGGTTTTTTAGTTTGCGCTTTATTTATGGGTTACGGTAATGTGTATGTGCCGCCTGTTTGACCTGATGCTAAATTATAAGGAATCCCGTCAATATTAGCACCATTGCCGCCGCTTGCAGTATTGTCACCACTGCCGCCTTGTGAAGTAATATTACCTGTACCTGCTGTGCGCGTAACTGTGCCGCTTATTACCATGCCGTCTTTTCCGCTTTCGCCGCTTCCGCTTGCACCGTCTGCACCAACTATATCTATATTGCTTGCGGTGCTAACATATAAATTGCCCACTACATCTAGGCCGCTGGCATTGCTACCTCTTACTATTAAATTCATGGGGTGTGCAACACCAAAGTTACCTGTAAGCGTTAAATCTCCGCTTACACAAATTGCGCTTGCCTGTATTAACCCTTTTAGGGTTGGTGCTACCACCAGTTCAACTGGTGGCTTTTATTTTGCATTAATATAAAAATACGGTAATATGCAAAATTTAAACTGTGTATGGTTTTAGGGGGTTATTCTTACATAGCTGTAATCGGTTAGCAGGCCGGTAAGGGGCATTCCACTGCTATCGACAGGAGTGGAGCCATAGGTAACCGTTACACCGCCGGGGGCTGCAAACGCCCTTGCGTTGGCACTCCCCCCAATGCAAGCGTATGTTCCCGGGCCTGCTATTGTTATAGAGCCGCCCGCAATCACAGCACGTCCATTTGGCGCTCTTGTGCCATCAAGTTCAGCTGTAAGGTAGCTACCAGATATTGTTAAATTTCCCGCAACATTTATTATGCTTTCGCCGGCAACAGCCGAGCTGCTGTCGAAGGTAAGGAAAGTGTCTGAAGTGCTATTAACATGTATGTTAAGGCTTGAATTTGCACCTATTATAGCGTTTGCATAGGGGCTACCTGTATCGGCGTTGAGGGTGTAAGCCAAATTAGCTAATGCATCGGTTAAGGTGAGGGTGTTGGTGGATTGGTTGTAGCTCACCATGCCGTTGCCAAGCACATCGCTCATATTAGCCTCTGTTACACGTGTGCCTAAAACATAAATTTCATTAAGGGTCACAGGTATCGGCGTTGGGTCAACAACAACTACGTTTACAAGGCTGCTGGTTCGGTAATTGCCGTAAGCGTCGCTAACTATGCAGTAGTAGTATTGGTTAGATTCATTGATGGTGCTTATGCTAAGGGTAGAGGCATTTGCCCCTTGCATGGCAACGCTATTATTCATGCCGTCTATTCCGGGGTAAATGCTTGTGTACCACTGATAGCTTAGCGCCCTATTGTCGCTTACATAAGCACTTATGCTAAGCTGAGCGGCATCGCCCATGTTGTAAGTTCCGCTTTGTGGTTGTTGCTGTATGTTAAATTCCCATTGGGAGGCGGGCGTAATGGTTATTGCAGCTGCATTACTTGTTTGTGTAACTGTATCTTCGCCGTTGGTGGCATTTACCACACAGTAGTAGTAAGTTGTGCCTACGGTACTATCGGGTGCTCTGTAGATAGAGCTATTAGCACCGTTAATAGCTGTGCCACCTGTGGCAGAATTTTCGGTGTTTGAATACCACTGATAGGTTATGTTGCCTTGAGGCATATTTGAATCTACACCCACCGCTATATTTGCCCCATACGAATTTTGCTCATAGCTGCCGCTTTGCGGCTGCCCTGTTATTTGAAGTGTGGGAGCCCCTTCGGGACCCTTAACAGTTAAAGATACAACACGGCTTGTCATGCTTAGTGTGTTTACGTCATCGGTAACACTTACTTCGCAGTAGTAGTAGGTGGTGCCTATAGTATCGGTTGGCGGGCGATGGAAAGGGCTGTTGGTGTTGGCAATAGCCGTGCCACCTGTGTTGACGCCTTCAGTGGTTGAATACCACTGATAGACTGTGTTCTGCCTCCATGCTGATGAGTCTATTAACATTTCAAAGCCTTCGAAGTACCCGCTCAGCTGCTGATATGTGATATTCTGCGGCTGCCGCACTATGGTGAGGTAAAGGTCGCCGGCATATAGAGTTTCTTGTACTTGTTCTTCTTGTTTTTCAAGCCCCCGCTTTTCGAACTCTTCTTGGGTTAACACCTCTATAACTATAGGGTTCGTATGAAAATTACCGGTAGCCCACTGCCTGCCAACCTCATTGCCGTCTTCGATTGTTACTTGTTCATAGGTTTGGGTTATGCCGGGGAAATAGTAAAACGTGCCTAATTGGTCGGTGGGTGGGGTGAATGTGAGGGTTATATCGCGATTTTGCCCTGCAGGTATGTCAGACACAGCAACCTGCGTTGAGGCAATAGCTGTTGCATTGCTTGCATTGTTTTCTGTGTTTGTAAATAAGGCGGCGGTAATATTTTTTACGGTAGTATTCTCATAAACCGTTATGTGAATATTTGCGGTTATGGGCGCTGCCTCATCGCCCACAATATAGTATGCGTTGGGCGATGCCCCGCCAGCAGGAACACTTATCCCCGCATAACGGTATTCAACACGTGTTTCATCACATGCCGAGGCGGCAAGCACTAACGTGATAATAAATGCCAAAAACAAGGCAAATTTTGCTTTTGAGTTATTGAAAAAAGTGGTTTTCATAAAAATCTCCATTCTGTGCATTACACAAATAGTTTTGATAAATCTCCAACCGAAATGGAGATTTTTTGGCATGTGCTGTCTCTAATGTCACACCTTTTGATAAAGATTAGCGTTATTTTACACGCTAATCTTTATGCTGTGCATTGCACAAATTGTTATATTTTATCATAGTATTACATAATAACTATAACATATATTAACGCAGCAAACCCGAATGTGACCAAATTGTCACATTCGGGTTTAAATTTCATCATTTTCAACTAAATTATTATAATAAATCGCACAATATCAATAAAATCAATATATCTCGGTTAAATTTTCATCACTTCGCACACTATTATATCACTACCATTTTTCAAGTATATATCCCTCGCCGCGCACCGCATTAATTGTATAACTACTGCCCTGCAATTTTTTTCTGAGCCGTGCAATTGCAGAGCGCAGTGAAGATGTGTCACTGCTTAACGCTTGACCCCAAACTTTTTCGTACAAAACATCACTTTTTGTTGCTTTTTCCTCATTTCTTGCCATAATTAACAGCAGTGTAAAATCATTTGGGCTTAGGTTTAAATTTTCCCCATGCAATGTTGCTTTTCGTGTAATTGTATCAAACGTAAACTCGCTGCCGAGGTTATATGTATTTTCAAGCTGCCTTGAAGCGTTCAATTGTTGCTTTTTTAGTAGCCCCTCAATTCTTGCAATAAGCTCGGGTATTAAAAATGGCTTTGTCATGTACATATCCGCGTCACTGCTCATACCTTTTACAATGTCATCATGCTCGTTTTTGCTTGTAAGCATAAGCACAGGGCAGTTTGCCTTTGCCTTTACTTCACTTGCAAACAAAAGCCCGTCTCCGTCCGGTAGCACTATATCCAAAACGGCTATGTCAATATTTTTATTGCACAAATTTTTTCTCGCTTCGCTCAAATTTTTAGCACTGCAAACATTGTACCCATTTCGAGTTAAAATTTCGGTGTTTAGTTTCAGCAAATTGGCATCGTCTTCAACCATAAGCACTGTTTTAATTTCATGTTTTTCTATGGTCATTTGCATTTTCCTCCCAAACAGGCATTGTAAAAGTAATGCTTGTACCTTTGTTTATTTCGCTTTGCACTATAATTTCACCGCCGTGTGCTTTTACGGTTTTTGCAGTAATATAAAGCCCCAAACCGTTGCCTTTTGCCGAGCGATTCTCATTGTATTCTTCAAACAAATTAGCCTGCATATCTTTTGCAATGCCTATTCCGTTATCGTTAATTGTAATCTGTGCAAAATTGCTTTTAGTATCGTATTCATCCCCATAGTTTGCACTTGTGACTTTTGCAATAAGTGATATTTGGCTACATTCGCTATGTTTAATAGAATTTGTAATTAAATTTAAAATAACTTGCACTATTCTTTCCCTGTCTACAAACACAGGTGGCAAATCGTTTTTAACTTCTATTTTTAGTTTTATGCCCGCATCGCTCATTACCGGAAAATGAAGAGTACTTATTTTTTGCAAAACCTCGTTTAAATCAACACGTTCTCTATGTAGTTTAAATGTGCCGTTCTCCATTGCAGAAGCATCTAATAGCTGCAAAACCTGTCTTGAGAGTTTTCTTGCTTCATCGTCAATAATGCGCATTTTCTCATGCAATTCACCGCGGTTTAGCTTGTTGTCCTCTTTTAGAATTTGCCCTGCAAGCTGTGCATACCCGGAGACAGTCGTAAGTGGTATTTGCATCTCGTGAGTTAGCGTGCGCAAAAACTCTTCTTTCATAAGGCCCGCTTGCCGCAGAGACTGTGCCTCTACACTAATTTGTTCTTTTTCTCTATAAGTCGTAATTATTCGATTAGATGTATCAAAATATATTACAGCCGTTTGAGTAACTACTAAAATCATAAGTGAAAGGTCAATAAGAATAACACTTACACCGAAAATCAAAATTGCATTGTAGTAAAGCGCATCGTGCACAGTGGCAAAAACAAACGGTATTATACTTATTAAGTAAGCGGTGTGTTTTAAAAGCATCTGTTTTGAGCGAATTAAAGAAACAGCTTTAATTACAACAAAAACAATTAACAAAATGCTCGCCAATATTAAAGCCACTTGCACGCCTATCATGCTGTAAGACAGCGGCAAAGTGGGAACAAACAAACAGCAAACGGCATATAGCAAAAAACCACTCGTAAAAGCGCGCAAGAAAATTTTAGGCAGTGTGTTTTTATAAATTTCATCAGTTACAAGCAATATCATAGCGCATGTTACAGGCACTGATATATACTCTAGCCTAAACATTATTTCCCACGGCAAAAAGTTAAACCACTCTGCAAAAACTTTCACACCGGTAACGCCCATGCGCAGCCCCCACGTTAATGAAAGCAAGGCAAAATAGAGGTGCACCCTGTGCTTTTTAAAAATATAAAACATAAAGATATGCGTCATTGCTATTGCAAAAAACAGCCCTATTATAACGCCTGTAATGCCATATTCTTTTGCATATATTGCGTTCAACTTTTCTTGCTCGCCTATTAAAATGTGCGAAGCAATACCATTATCTCTATGCACAAAATTGTTGCTTTGACGCACAATTTCTATAGTTTTGTCTTTCGGTATTACAGTAAATTTCAAATATTCATAGCCGGGCTCTGACGTGATTTCATCTGTGGATACAGTTCCAATTTCGCCCATTAGCTCACCATTAATATAAATGCGCTCAGCAAAATCAAAGCTTGTACCCATTATTGTATATGGCCTGTTATCGGGCATTACAAGTGTTATTTTAGAAGTATTCACAGGCGACTCTTTTGGCAAGCCTACCTGCACTTTATCACTGTTTTGCTCAAATTCATCGGGCGTTAAAAGTTCTCCTGTTATATATTGTTCTTTTCCGCTTGTTACTACAATGCCGCTTTCAAAATCAAACTTTGTCAAATCCCATACACCGTTTTGTGATACTATAACTTCGTTTTCCATTGTGTTTATACGGTATTCTAATTTAGTAAACCAAAGCGAACAGCAAAGTACTATAGCGCCAACAATAATTAAAAGCACCATTATATTCGTTTTATTATTGCTAATATTTTTCATCATTCATTATAACTCCTATATTTTTAGGAAACGTGATTAGTGCAAGAAAAAATGCAGATGCCTGTTTTTTATACAAAACTTGGCTAATATAAATTGGCCATTGACTATGCCGTGCCATAAAACAAAAAATAGTCTAATACACTTACTGTACTAAACTAAAACTTATATTGTAATTCCTTGTGTAAATTCCGTCATAAATTCGCACTTGAAGTTCGTTATTATTAATTTACATTGCTGTTTTATTGTGCCTTTTTGGGGCGTTTTACCGCAGGCTCGCCTTTCCATAGTGCGACACAGCTACACCCACGCATTCAATTTTACTGCGATATATCATAATAAAATCAATTTAAGCAATACTGCTATTACCACACGATTATTCTATCAAACTATCGATAAAATGTCAAGTTAGCATCATTAAAACAAAAAGGGAGGACATGGGGTGGGATTGAATGATATAAATAGTCTATCACATACAAAGTGGAACTGCAAATATCATATAGTGTTTACACCAAAGTATAGAAGAAAAGTATATTATCATGAAAAAAGAATAGCGGTAGGAAAAATATTAAGACAACTATGCGAATGGAAAGGTGTGAAATTTTGAATTAGAGCATGAATTTGAACCTCGAGTGTTCAGTTCATGCTCTTTTCTTATGTTTAAAACCCTGCGTTTTTAGGCGTATATCTTTGAAAATTGTTAGAGCTGTTATTTGACAAAAGCTCTTAATTTGAATATAATTATGAAGTTGAACGAATTAGCATGCACTAACTCGGTGATAGAAGAGTTAATACCATTAAACACAGTATTTTGTTAAGGGATATCAGATGAAGAAGATTAAAGAAAAAGAGCTTATAGAGATTATGATAAAACTTTACAACAAAAAGAAGTTTGGGCAAAAACAGCTAACAAAAGAAATGCAAGAACTACTTGATTATGCTAACTTGCGCATAGAAAATTG
Source organism: uncultured Bacteroides sp. (assembly GCA_964369565.1). GTDB lineage: Bacteria > Bacillota > Clostridia > Oscillospirales > Ruminococcaceae > Ruthenibacterium. The sequence continues at coordinate 17,645 of CAYJEU010000036.1, forward strand.
CCCGCATCGAAAGAAAAACCTTAATGGCGAAAAACCATTTTGTTCTTGTTGTACCATACAGTGCTATAAGGCTGATATGAAACAAGATATGGTAGAGGTGATGAAATTTTCAGGGCCGAGAATTATTTTTTCACACCCAATAGTATCAATAGACCATTTGCAAAAAACACTGAAATTCAAAAAAGAGCAAAAGAGAGAGGTTAAAAATGATAGATAAAAATTTAATAGCACTGCTTGGGGATAAGAAAAAGCAAGTGTTTTTTATAACAATTTTAAATGTTATTGGAATGATTGCGAGTGTATCAATAACTGCAATGTTTTGTTATGTTATTAGTTTAGTATTTGAAAAAGAGCAAGATATCTTTGCATATTTGCCTTTAATAATTGGAGTTCTAACTTGTATAGGAATAAAAGCATTTTGCACTATAAAAGTAAGAAAGCTAAAAAGCGTAATTGGTGCATTTGTAAAGTTGTCATTCAGGGAAAAAATAACCAATAAAATGTACGATTTGGGCATAAATGGAAATAAAGTGAAAAACGCAGAGCTAACACAAATGTCAATTGAAGGAGTAGAGCAGCTTGATTTGTATTTTACAAGTTATATTCCTCAATTTATGTATGCAATGGTAGCGCCGATAATATTATTTGTTATATGTGTTACATTAGAGTGGAAAACCGCATTAGTGCTTATTGGGTGCTTGCCGCTTATACCGCTGTCAATAATAGCAGTATCTAAATATGCAAAAAGAATATTTGCAAAATACTGGGGAAAATACACCAAAATGGGCGACGGTTTTTTAGATAGTATAAGCGGAATGAAAGAATTGAAAATCTTTTCTTACGATAATAAAAAACAAGCAGAATTAGCCCAAAAGGCTGAAGAGTTCAGAGTAATAACGATGAAAGTACTTGTAATGCAATTAGCAAGTATAGTCATTATGGATTTAGTGGCTTTTGGTGGTGCCGCTGTGGCGATAGTAGTGTCAATATTAAGTGTAAGCAGTGGAGAGGTTTTGCCAATACAAGCATTGTTTTTAGTGCTTATTTCTGCTGAATTTTTCTTACCTATGAAAGCGCTTGGCAGTGCATTCCATGTAGCAATGAACGGGGCGACGGCAGGAAAAAGAATGTTGAAGTTTTTAGATTTAAAGCCGGAGCAGTGGGGAGAAAAAGAACTTGAAGATGTGAGTAGTGTTGAGCTAAAAGATTTAACATTTTCATATATAGAAGACAAAATTGTACTTAACAATATAAATTTAACCTTGAAAAAAGGAATGAATGGTGTTGTTGGAGAATCAGGAAGTGGCAAAAGCACAATTGCAAGTTTGATAATTGGCGGCCTTGAAGTTGATAGCGGAAATTTGCTGTACAATGGAACTGATATTAAGGAATTTAGCAAAAGAAGTGTATACGATAAAATAGCGGTTGTAAGTGCAAGCACTTTTGTTTTTAATACAAGTATTAGAGATAACTTTAAATTGAACTATGAAAATGTAACTGATGAAGAAATTTATCAAGCTTTAAAAAAAGTGGATTTATATGAGTTTGTAAATGAAGTTGGCGGGCTTGATTATGTTGTTTTAGAGGACAGCGAAAACATTTCAGGCGGGCAAAGGCAGAGATTAGCGCTAGCTATTAATTTGCTAAGGAAAAGAGGCCTATACATATTTGATGAAGCTACCAGCAATATAGATATCGAAAGTGAAGCTATAATCATTGACAATATTCAAGAGTTAGCAAAAGACAGCATAGTGCTAATTATAACCCACAGGCTGCATAATGTTATAGGTAGTGATAATATTTTCATGTTAGAGAGCGGGAAAATTATTGAAAGCGGAACACATAAAAGCCTTATAAAAAATAAAGGTGCTTATGAAAATTTATATACCAAGCAATTTAATTTAGAAAATGGATACAAGGAGGAACAATATGCGTAGAAGTGGTTTGAAAATTATGGCAAGTTTATTTGCCATTGTAGGAAGCTTTATGTATGTGTTAGTGCTTGCTGTTTTAAATGGTAGCTTGGGCTTTTTGTGTGCCATTGCTTTAACTGTTTTAGGAGCAGTGGTTTTATCACAGTTTTTAGGTGCTTTTATGGGTGTTTCTTTAACTTTACTGTTACACTTAATCATTGTGTTTGGAGTAATGGTGGGAGTATTAAAGTGCATAGAGCAATATTCTAATCACTATATTGCTTTCAAATTGCTTGCAATATTAAGAGACAAAATATTTTCACAGTTAAAAAAACTATGCCCTGCAAAATTAGAAACTAAGCAAAAAGGCAGTATTATTTCAATGATAACAGCAGATATAGAAACATTAGAAGTGTTTTATG
>CAYJEU010000037.1:0-18522 GCA_964369565.1 uncultured Bacteroides sp.
AGCATTTTTGTGACATATGACGGAAATTTTGCCGTCGCTTTTTGTAAAGCCGACTTTGTCAACAGCTCCATAATGCTCCGCCTCGGTATTTTATTTTTTCGCATCCTCTCTGATACACATTTTATTAAAAGGCTTTAAAATAACAACCTACAATATTTTTTTGAAACGGAGCACATCAATGGTATTCAGCACAGTTTTATTTTTATTTCGCTTTTTGCCTATAACATTGGCTTTATATTTTATTGCACCTGCAAAGCTTAAAAATGCAGTGCTTTTTTTATGCAGCCTTGTTTTTTACTCTTGGGGTGAAATTAAGCTGTTTCCCGTTATGGTTGTTCTTATTTTAGTAAATTACACCGCCGGCGTTTTTATGGACAAGTTCCAAAGCAACAACAAAGTAAGGCTTATTGCCCTTATAGCGAGCATTGCTGTTAGTGTTGGCATGTTAATATATTTTAAATACACCGATTTTTTTATAGAAAATTTAAACTCGATTTTCGGGCTTTCAATTTCTACTCTTCGCTTAACTTTACCGCTTGGCATAAGTTTTTACACATTCCAAACTATGAGCTATTCTATAGACGTTTACAGGAAAAATGTTAAAACAGAGTACAATATAATTAATTTTGGCGCTTATGTTGTTATGTTCCCTCAATTAATTGCAGGCCCTATAGTTAAGTATAGAGACGTTGCTGAAAGGCTTCATGTTTTAAAAGACCGTGTAACTTTCAAGCGCATAGACGAAGGCATAAGCCTTTTTATATTCGGGCTTGCAAAAAAAGTGCTTCTTGCAGATGGCATTAGTGCGCTTTGGTATGAGGTTACAGGGCAGTATTCCGGCAATATTTGGCAAGCGGGCGTTGGCATTGAAAATGCATCGTCGGGCCTTGTTTGGCTTGGCATAATTGCTTATACTTTACAAATTTACTTCGATTTTTCAGGCTACTCTATGATGGGCATAGGTATGGGTAAAATGCTCGGCTTTGATTTCCCCGACAACTTCAATTTACCATACACCGCAAAAAGCATTACCGATTTTTGGCGCAGGTGGCACATGACATTGTCAGGCTGGTTTAGAGAATATGTGTATATACCGCTTGGCGGCAACCGCAAAGGTTTAAAAAGGCAAATATTTAATTTAGCCGTTGTTTGGCTTTTAACAGGCTTTTGGCACGGCGCTAACTGGAACTTTGTTCTTTGGGGCGTTTACTATTTCATTTTGCTTATGATAGAAAAGGCGTTTTTGCTAAAACACCTTGAAAATGGCAAGTTCTGGCCGCATATCTACACTTTGTTTATTGTTGTTATAGGCTGGGCGTTCTTTGTTGGAAGCGATGCAGGTGTTACTCTGCCCTCTTTATTCGGCAAACTGTTCGGCTTTAGCGGCGGCGTTTCTGCGCTTTATTTCTTAAGAAATTATGCTTTACTTTTAATTGTAAGCATAATGTGCTGCTCAAAATTGCCGCAAATGATATACGATAAAATTAAACATAAAAAAGTTATTCGCATAGCACTTTTATCTGCAATTTTAATTTTGACAATTGCTTATATGGTAGATGCAACAAACAGTCCGTTTTTATATTTCCGTTTTTAGGGTGGTGAATTATGAGAAAACTTAAAAGAAAATTTAAAAGTTACCCTATTGTATTTGTGTTTTTCGCATTTCTATTTTGCTTTTCGCTCACAGATATTTTCTGGCCAAAAAAAGAGTATTCCGAGCTTGAAAACAGGAACTTACAACAGATGCCTGATTTGAGCATAACCGATTTAGCGTCAAATAAATGGATGCAGGATTATGAGAGCTTTGTTAAAGACCAATTTCTGTTTCGCGATAATTGGATTGGCCTCAAAAGCCGCAGTGAAAGCGTTTTGCTTAAAACCGAAAACAACGATATTATATTTGGGCAAGATGATTATCTTTTTGCTAAGGCGTTCAGCATAGATGATGAAGATAGGCTTGCAAGCAATACAGAGGGCCTTTTGGCGTATGCGCAAAGAAACCCCGATATGCTAGAAGTTATGATTGTTCCCTCTTCAGCTGAGGTTTTATCACAAAAGCTGCCTTATGCTACCCCTATGATAAACGAGCTTAGCTATATAGACGATATCTATTCTCAGCTTATTGAAACAGGCGCTACGGTTTACGATGTATACGATGCTTTTATTGGCCATGAAAACGACTATATTTACTATAGAACAGACCATCATTGGACATATTACGGCGCATATTTAGCTTATGAATATTATTGCGAGCAAAACAATTTAACTCCTTTTGACTTAAACGAATACACAGCCGTTACAGTGCCCGATTTTTACGGCACACATTATTCGAAAGCTCGCAATTTTAATGTTGTAAGCGATGAAATTATCTATTACGATTTACCTTATAATTTAGACGTTTACACGCAGGATATTAACGGAGAGCAAACAGCCCAAAGCGGCGATATTTATAGCTATGAAGCATTTGAAACTAGGGATAAATACGCTGCATATTTGCGTGGTAACAACGCTTATTCTGAGCTTGAGGGAAGCGGCGAGGGCAAAATTTTAGTTGTGAAAGATAGCTATGCAAACAGTTTTATACCTTACCTTACCGCAAACTACGAAACTATAGGCATTGTTGATTTTAGGCTTAACACTATGGTTTTAGAAGATATAACATCGCAGTACGGCTATGATAAAGTTTTATTTTTATACAGCTTTGACTCATTTACAAACGATTCCTACTTTGCGGCTAAAATGGCTATCGGGGCGCGAGATTAGCTTATGGCGAGAGTGATTTTACACTGTGATTGCAACAGCTTTTATGCATCTGTTGAGCTATTAAGCCGCCCTGAATTAAAAGATAAACCTGTTGCTGTTTGCGGCAACCCCGAGCTTCGGCATGGCATTATTCTTGCGAAAAACGAGGCTGCAAAAGCTTATAATATAAAAACCGCAGAAACGGTTTACAGCGCCTTGCAAAAATGCAAAAACCTTGTATTGCTTGCGCCGCACCATAATTTATATACGCACTACAGTGAAATACTAAACAATATTTATGCCCAATACACCGATTTAGTAGAGCCTTTTGGCATTGACGAAAGCTGGCTTGATATAACAGGCTCTATGCACCTTTTTGGCAAAAGCGGTGAAGATGTTGCCGCTTTAATTAAAGAAAGAGTTAAAAGAGAAACAGGGCTTACTGTTTCAATTGGTGTTAGCTTTAATAAAGTATTTGCAAAGCTTGGCTCCGATTACAAAAAGCCCGATGCAATTACTGTGTTTGATGAAAACAACTACAAAGATAGAGTTTGGCCGCTTGATGCTCAAAATCTACTATATGTTGGCAAAGCAACGTATAATACGCTTTTAAACATGGGTATAAAAACTATTGGCGAGCTTGCAAAAGCGCCGGTAGAGCACCTTGAAAGCAGTTTGGGCAAACAGGGCGTTGAGCTTAATTTATACGCCCTTGGAAAAGATAGCTCCCCCGTTAGGGCTTATAACGAAAAGGAACAAATAAAAAGCGTTGGCAACGGCTTAACATTTAGCAGAAACCTTTTAGGCTATGACGATTTGCGCGCAGGTATAATGAGCCTTTGCGATGAAGTTGCAAGCAGATTAAGGCGCATGGGGCTTTTTGCCACCTGTGTGCAAGTGCATATTAAAAATACAGAGCTAAAAAGTATATCGCGACAAAAGCAATTACAAGCGCCAACATGCCTTGCAAAAGATTTAAGCCGTGAAGCGCTTGAACTTGTTTGCGCTAATTGGGACTTGAAAAGGCCTGTGCGCATGCTAACAATTACAGCACTCGGCCTAACTGAAGACGGAGATTTAAAGCAGGCATCTTTTTTCGACGAGCAAGAGGAAATTTTAAGCAGCGCCAAAAGAGAGAACTTAGAGCGCAGCCTTGATTTAATTCGAAAGAAATACGGCAAACGTTCTGTGGCAACAGGGCGCAATGTAAAAAACGATATAGGCATAGGCAGCATATCCATGAAAAAAGAGCACAGCAATTTAACAAAGCAGAAAGACGAAGAATAATAAAATGGAATATATTAATTACAAGCAAGATAAAAGCATTTTAAAGTTAATAAAACCTTTATATTTTAAAAGCTTCCCAAGTGATGAGCGAATGCCTTTTTTTATACTTAAAAGGCTTGCAAAAAAAATTAACCATAATTGTTATGCAGCTTTTGATGAAAATGTTTTCGTAGGGATGATTTACACCGTAACTTATAAAAATATAGTTTACCTATACTATTTAGCCATTGATGACAGCATAAGAGGTAAAGGTTACGGAACTGAAATTTTAGCATTTTTACAGCGCCTTCATAAAAACAAAACCATTGTTTTAACCATTGAAGCGTTAGACGAAACGCAAGAAAACAATAATGTAAGAATAAAACGCAAGCAGTTTTATGAAAAGAACGGCTTTTTTGATAGTTTTATGACTGTGAAAGAATTTACTGTAACTTACGAAATACTGTTTTGTGGTGATAAATTCACTTTAGAAGAATACGAGCAATTAATGAACAATGTGTTTGGGAAATTTATTACCAAACATTTTGTACAAATGAAAAAATAAGCTAGAGGGATTAAGACTAAATGAGTAACAACAAAAGCACTGAAAACAAAACTGACGAGCTGGCAAACTCAAACAGCACCGACGTAAAAAGCGAGCAAAAGCAAAACAAAACTCAAAGCCTTTTGAATGTTTTTAAATCATTTTTAAAAATAGGATTTATAGGCTTTGGGGGCGGAAGCGCTTTAATACCTGTAATCGAAAAAGAAGTGTGCGCCGATAACAAGTACATTGATGAAGATGAATACAGCAATTTTACCGTTATAAGCAATATTACGCCTGGAGCATTGCCTGTTAAGCTTGGCGCACTTATCGGCTATGAAATGGCGGGCAAAACCGGCATGTTTTTAGCGGCGCTTTTAACTTCTATACCCGGCGTTTTTATAACACTTGGCCTTCTCGCCCTTTTAGACATCCTTGGCGAGAGCGCAATACATATTATAGAGCAAGCGGCTATAGGTATTAGCGTTTTTATTATATTCTTACTCGTAAGTTATATAATAAAAATAATGAAAGAAAGTAAAAAAGCATATTTTCTATCACCTGCAATTGTATTAATGCTAAGCACTGTGGTTTTAACTTTCGGAAAAGAGATTAGAACAGGTTTAAGTAGGCTTGGCTTTGATAATGCATTTGTAAATTCAACGCCCATTTTTGATATTTCCACCATAAATATTCTACTTCTTTTATTCTTTTTCATTTTCTTTACCGATGGCAGAACAAGTGGCAAACGCATGTTAATTGCGCTTTTGCTAGCAAGTGTTTATGTGCTTATGTTTGGCTCGCTTCATATTATAAATTTAGGCATAGGCAACACAATATACCAAATATTGCTGCTTTTAGTAGGCATTATTACTTTAGTTTTAGACTCAAGGCAAGATATAAAAGGTAGTAACGGCAAAATAAACTGGCTGCTCGCTACTAAAAAAAGCCTTCCGTTTTTAGTTGGTACATTAATAATTTTCGCCATTTGCTTTATCATTAACAGTGAAAACTTGTTATTCTTTATTTCAAACGGCTTTATTTCTACAGCTACCAGCTTTGGTGGCGGCGAGGCATATTTAACGGTGGCAGACGGCATTTTTGTAGAACCCGGCATTATTAGTTCTACACAGTTTTACAGCCGCGTTTTACCTATTGCAAACGCACTGCCTGGCAGTATTCTTGTTAAAATTCTCTCGGGAATAGGCTTTTTGCTCGGTTTTGAAACATCTATGGCATTTGCATTTCTAATGGGCACTTTAGGACTTATGCTTGCAACAACCGCAAGCTGTGTTATTTGTATTTATATAGCAGAAGTTTATAAATCTTTCAGCTTTTTGAAAATATTCAGGGTGCTAAAGCTATGGGTGCTCCCTGTTATATGCGGCCTTTTAATATCTACAATACTATCTATGCTAAATGAAGTTTTTCATATTTCAAGCGTAAATAGCCTTTCAATGCTACCAATGTTCGCATTAATTATAGGCATTTACGCCATGGTTTATTTCCTTCATAAAAAATTCCATTTAAACGATGTTTTCCTAATTCTATTATCTGCTGTAACAAGCGTTGTTGGAGTTATGGTATTATAATTTAAACAGCATTTTTAACAGACATTTATCTTTTATTTTATTTGCAAGTCCATGAAAAAATGTTAGCCCCTATATCTCAGTAATTTCCGAGATATAGGGGCTAACATTTTTGTTTATTCTGCTATACTCTCAGCACTCTCCAGCATATTTTCAATAAAAATTCCATACCCGCGGGTAGGGTCGTTCACAAAAACATGGGTGACAGCACCAACAATTTTGCCATCTTGTATAATGGGCGAGCCGCTCATGCCTTGCACAATCCCCCCTGTTATCGCAAGTAACCTTGGGTCTGTAACTTCTATAATCATATTTCTGTTGGGGTCTTGCCCGTTTAGCGCAATTTTTTCAATATTTACTGTGTACATACTAGGGCCGCCGCTATCTACTGTTGTGTAAATATGCGCATCTCCTATTTCAACTTCTTGCGCTAATGCAACTTCCATTTCAATACCTTTAACATAACTGTCTATCTCGCCGTAAACTCCCGTTTCACCATTTGCCAATATATTACCTATAGCAATATTATTAACAAACTTACCTTTCAGCTCACCCGGGCTGCCAACTGCGCCTGCAACTGCGCCTATAATTTCCACTTCAACAATTTCGCCTTTTAAAAGCGAAATTGTTTGCCCTGTATCCACATCATGTATAGAATGGCCCAAACCCCCAAAATAGGAGTTATAAGGGTCTATATAAGTCATTATTCCCATTCCCGCGGAAGAATCCCTCACCCACATACCTGTGCGCCATGTGTTTGTTGTATCATCTTTAACGGCTGTTATCGTTGTTTGCATAAGCTGTTCTTCGCGCATAAATACAACTTTAGCAGCTGCACCTTTAACTTTTTGTATTGCCTGCGCCACATCTTCATTCGTTTTAGTTTCATACCCACCTATAGACTGTATTACATCGCCCATTTCAAGGCCGGCCTTTTTAGCCGGGTTTTCATAACCGCTTTGAGTATATATATCGCTATAACCCACAATCATTGCGCCGTTTGCAAACATTTTAATGCCAAATGGCGTTCCGCAAACTTGAACAATTCTACTGCTTACAACTTGTGCTCTAACCGTTTTAACAGGTATAAAGCCTGCCAAAGTTAAATCAACATTATACGAATTTCCCATTTCTATATTTGCACTTGCGCTTGTTTCATTCTCTGTATTTATTTTAGGTACCACAAAAGGCAAACCCGCAACTTGCAACTCTTCTCCCTCTTCCACTAAAAATGTATCGGGTAAAAGCGTTGAAACATAAAACGCGAATATAAAAACCGATAACAAAAAACCGGTAATTACAAAAAAAATCCATTTTAAAGCTTTTAACATGTTTGCCTCCTGCATATAATTAATACTTTTTATAGTATGCGCAGGCAGAACTTGCATTAAACCATGTAAATTTTATTATTTATAGAAAATTAAGGTATATTATTATTAAGAGTAGAACATCAAAATCTAAAATTATTGTTTTAAGACTTCCTTCTCTTCTTTCAAAACTACAGCTAACACAATTTGTATTTCATCAATACATTATATAAACACAACTAAACTTTTATATTACTGCAATTATTAATCGCAAAACAAAGTGCAGTTCAAAACCACTTTTTAAATGTAAAAAGCAAGTTTTAAACTGCACTGTTAAATATCGTATTTTATTTAATTATATAACTTATTACCATGCATATTGCAAATAAAATAGGCTGGTGCACCATGTAAATTAGCAATGATTTTTTTCCGATAAACGAAAGCGTTTTTATATTAAAGCTTAGAAGTTTCTGCGCGCTTTTACTTTTATTAAATATTTTGTGTAAATAGTAACCCACAAAAAACAAAAAAAGCCAAGGAAACAGTGAAAAATAATCAGTTGAGTAAAAACCATTAGGTAGCACACCAAAATATGCCGTTAATAAATTCCTATCTAAATTTTGAGGTATATTAAAAGTATATATACCTTTAATACCTAAATAGCCACTGTTAATATTTCTTATAAAGAAAAAAAGCGCTAAACTAAACACCATGCCAACAACAGGCGGAATTTTCACTAACAATTTATTTAAAAGCGCCGTTATAATAATGGCGCTACCAATAAAAGTTAAAACACCGAAAATAATTTGCACCTCGGGCATAACAATTACCGTTACAGCTGTTAATAATGCCCCACACGCAAAAACAACAATGCCATTTTTAAGCGGTTTTTTTGAAAAAGAAAAACTAAAGCCCGAAACCAGTATAAATGTATGGCATATTAATTGCTGCCAAATATAAGCAGAGGTGCCTGTGAACCAATTTATATCAAAGCCAACAATATACACTAAATTCCACATAAAGTGGTAAGCCACCATATTAATTATCGCTATACCTCTTATTACGTCTACTAAGTTATATCTCTTTTTATATGTATTTTTCATAAATCACCTTTTAAAACAGCCTGCCGGTATTATATGTTTTCCAATAATCCTCTTTGGCTTTATACTCTTGCTTTATCCAGTTTTCAGCCTTGTTTAAGCCTTCTGCACTCAACTCAAATTTATTGTATACTTTTAAATCATCTTGCGTTTTTTCAATGCACCAAGGGCATGGCCACAAAACAGCAATAATTCCGGGATTTTCTTGCTGCTGCTCACCTTCTTTTTCAGCTTTACTAATATCCTCTTTGTAAATTTTATAGCGCATACCGCCAAACTGTGCAGAATATTTATTTCCCGCAGTATAGTAATTTATATTCTTACTTTCTATTTCAAAAGCCGCCATATGCCACCTCTTATACTGGATTATTCATAAGCACAAAACCTGCTTTTGTTAATGCGCTTTTAATTTCTTCAATTTGCTCGTGGTCTCTTGTTTCCATTCCAACGCGCAAATAACAGCTTGTTATCGCCATATTTGTATCGCTTTGGTTGTGGTGCACGCTAACTACATTGCCGCCGCATTTGCTTATTATTTCGCTAACGCCCAACAATTGCCCCGGCTTATCTTCAAGTGCAATTGTTAATGTAGCGCTTCTACCGCTCATAACAAGGCCTCTTGTTATAACTCTGCTTAGTATATTTACATCAATATTTCCGCCGCTTACAAGGCAAACCACATTTTTATTTTCTATGTCAATCTTGTTATACATAGCTGCTGCAACAGCAACTGCGCCTGCGCCTTCCGCGACTATTTTTTGTTTTTCCATAAGTGCCAAAACAGCAGCTGCCACTTCATCGTCGCTAACTGTTATCATGCCATCTACATATTTGTTGGCAATTTTAAATGCCAAATCACCAGGACGTTTAACAGCTATACCATCTGCAAATGTTGAAACACTATTTAAACATGTTTGCTCTTTTTTCTCAAAAGAGTTAAACATACTTGCTGCGCCCTCAGCTTGAACTCCATAAACTTTGCAGTTTGGATTTAGGCTTTTAACAGCATAGGCAACGCCGCTTATAAGCCCACCGCCGCCAACAGGCACTAAAACAACGTCTACTTTTGGTATTTGCTCTAATATCTCAAGGCCTATAGTGCCTTGCCCTGCTATAACGTCTACATCGTCAAACGGGTGCAAAAACGTATACCCTTTTTCTTCTTGCATTTTTTTTGCATATGTATGTGCATCGTCATAAGCGCCTTTCACAAGATGCACTTTTGCCCCGTATGCTTTAGTTGCTTCCACTTTGCTTATAGGTGCACCGTCGGGCATGCATATAATGCTTTCAATGCCGTTTTTTTGGGCAGCAAGTGCAACGCCCTGTGCATGATTACCGGCGCTACTTGCAATTATACCCTTTTGCTTTTCCGTGTCGCTCAAGCAGTTCATTTTATAATAAGCCCCGCGCAACTTAAAGCTACCTGTTACCTGCAAGTTCTCTGTTTTTAAATATAAATTGCAATTTTTATTCAGCCCTTGTGATTCAATCATATCTGTTTTTCTTGCAACATTTTTAAGCACAAATGCCGCATGATAAATTTTGTCGAGTGTTAACATTCCCTATCCCCTTATCTACACTTTTTTACATATAAAAATATGTATTCCACGCCTATTATAATAGTTTACCACTATTTTAAATTTTCCACAAGCAATATATTGCACTTTTCAATTAAAAAGATGTATAATAATAAATAAGAAATTGAGGTGTAGCATGGAACAATTAAATTTAAAATTAAAAAGCCTTGTCATTTTCAGAAATTTACTTGAAGATGCGGTTATTAATAAGCTATGTGCCGCTATAAATTCAAACGAGCAAGAAAGTGATTTTATTGATAATTATTGTGCTTTTATTGCAAGCTTATATAACGCTGGCACAGATAACTTAAGCAGTTATGCTTTAAAGGCCGCCCTCGAAGATGAAAACATATACATTAAAATGCACTGCAAGGGCACCGTTAACAACAATATGCGCGAGTGCCTGCAAAGAGAGCTTGCAATTTTACAAGAGCTATCTGTGATAAACTTTTCTAACAAAGAGCAATGCAAATTTGAATTGCCAAAATATAAAACGCAAGAGTTAAATTTTATAAAAGAGTATAAAAATTTAACAGATAATCTTTCAGTTAAAGGCTTTGGCATTTTTGCAAAGCACAATGTGTTTACTGTGAAAAACTCTCAAATAGTGCCTGTAACAAGCCCTGATACACAGCAAGTAGAACAGCTGTTTTTATATGAAAACGAGCGCAATAAAGTTATGGAAAACACTGTTGCCCTTTTAGAGGGCAGGCCTGCTGCAAATGTTTTGCTTTATGGCGATGCCGGCACAGGAAAAAGCAGCACTGTTAAGGCAGTTGCAAACAAGCTTTTCTGCAAAGGGCTTAGGTTAATAGAAGTTAAAAAGCACCAACTATTTCAAATACCCGATATTTTAGAGAATTTAAGCGAAAACCCTTTAAAGTTTATTTTGTATATAGACGATTTGAGTTTCACTTCTCACGACGATAATTTTGCAGCTTTGAAAGCAATTTTAGAGGGTAGCGTTAGCTTTAAAGGCAACAATTTAGTTGTGTATGCAACGTCTAATAGGCGGCATTTAATTAAAGAAACATTTTCCCAAAGAGCGGGAGATGATGTGCATATAAGCGAAACATTACAAGAGCTTATGAGCTTATCTGCTCGTTTTGGGCTTGCAATTAACTATTCTAAACCTGATAAAGACGAATATATATTTATAGTAAGAGAGCTGGCAAAGCTTTACGAAATTAAAATGCCAAGCGAAGAATTAACAAAGAAAGCTGAAGCATTTGCCCTTAGAGGGCACGGCAGAAGCCCACGAAGCGCAAAGCAGTTTATAGAACAGCTAAGCTCTGCAACCTAAATTTTAATATATAAAGCGGGGCAAATTTAATATTGTGCGGCAGTTTAATTAAAGAGATTTTAAGCGATGACAGTATTTTAGATATGGTTGAAATTGAACATGCGAGCGTTTTAAAAGCGAACAGACTAAAAAATATAGTCCCTTTGTTATATTGTTAAATTTTTTTAACTATATTGCAAACTAATTTTAAAAATGCTATAATTTAAAAAAACAAGGAGAATATAACGAAACAAATATTATGAAATTACACGAAATATTAGGAACAAAATACCCTATAATACAAGGCGCTATGGCGAATATATCTGACGGGAAATTTGCGGCACAAGTATCTAACTGTGGCGCGTTTGGCATAATTGCAAGCGCAACAATGAGCCCAAGCGAAGTTAAAGAGCAAATACATATATGCAAAAGTTTAACCGATAAACCTTTTGGTGTAAATTTAATGCTAATGAACCCCCACTCTGACGACATTGCGCAAATTGTGATAGATGAGAATATAAAATTTATAACAACAGGTGCAGGCAACCCCGGAAAATATATTGCAAAATGGAATGAAGCTGGCATTACGGTTTTCCCCTTAGTTCCAAATTCCACCTTTGCTAGAAGGATGGAAAACTCAGGCGCACATGGATTTATAGCAGAGGGCACCGAAAGCGGTGGGCATGTTGGCGAGCTTACAACTATGGCGCTTATTCCACAAGTTGTTAGCAAAACAAAGTTGCCCGTAATTGCGGCAGGCGGCATTGCAAGCGGCAAACAAATGCTTGCGGCAGAAGTTTTAGGCGCAATTGGCGTGCAAATTGGCACATGCCTTTTAGTTAGCGAAGAGTGCCCCATACACGAGAATTATAAAAACGCACTGCTAAATTGTAAAGACAGCGACACAGTTGTTACAGGCAGAAACAGCGGTGTGCCTGTTAGGGTTTTAAAGAACGCCATGACAAAAGAGCACATTAAGCTAGAAAAAGCAGGCGCAGATAAAATGGAGCTTGAAAAATACACATTGGGTGCACTTAGAAAAGCAATATTCGACGGCGATGTGAAAACGGGCTCTGTAATGGCAGGACAAGTAGCAGGAATGGCTACAGAGATTAAACCGCTAAGCGAAATAATAGAAAGTTTAATGAGCGAATATGAACAGGCCAAAAAGGCAATTTATAATGAATTTGCATAGTTGAAAACACAAAGGTATTAGCCTAAGTCTTGGGAAATCAACTCGTGCTTTTTTGTGAAGTATATATTAGTTTTGGAGTTAAATTATATGAAATCTACAACTAAAAAGGCAATAATAATTGTTATCTTTACAATTATCATCGTTTTGGCAAGCATTTTGTATCTAAAGCCTATTTCACTAACAGATATTATAAATAGTAACAGCACTTTGTTATTTACTAAAATTGAATTAGGGGTGAAAGACGGCAGCCCCTACCACAATAGTACAAACTATAACGATATCACAGATGAACAAACTAAAGAGATTTTGCAGCTTTTAAACAACTATAGTTATGCGCGCAATATAAAAACTGTTTTCTCTGATGGATCTATGACAGATAACGCGGGAGATGGATATTTCTACATTACAATTTATAACGAAACTAATTATGAAGGCGTAGTAGTTATTGCTTATGACAATGAAATTTCTGTAAATGATAAGAATTACACTATGAAAAATTCAGAGCAGTTTATTAACGAAATTCTTGCTATTATTAGCGAGTAACGTGAATATTATTAGCAGCTTTTAATAAGGTATTATATAATAAAACCCCGACACTACTATTTAAGTAGTATCGGGGTTTTTCATAAGCAGGCGCTCAAAGCACCTGTTTTAATTTTTGCTTAAAATGCAATAAATTATTGCACCATTTTTGCAATTTCAGCTGCAAAATCGTCTGAACGTTTTTCAAGGCCTTCGCCTTTTTCAAAGCGAACAAATTTCAAAATTTTAATGTCGCCGCCCAATTCTTTTGCGCAATTATTTGTGTATTGCTCAACATTTATATCGCCATCTTTAACGAAAGCTTGTAATAACAGGCAATTTTCTTTATAGAATTTACCAACTCTGCCCTCAACCATTTTTGCTTTAACTTGGTCAGGTTTGCTTGCAAGTTTTTCGTCGTTTTCAATTTGAGCTTGTAAAATTTCTTTTTCTTTTTCAAGAACATCTGCAGGCACATCGCTCTCTTGAATGTAAGATGGGTTTACAGCGGCAATTTGCATTGCTACATCTTTACCATACTCTGTGAATGCATCTTTGCTTGCAACATCGTCGCTTGTTTCAAATTGCACTAAAATACCGTGTGTGCCGCCGCCGTGTACATAAGCTGCGCAAACGCCATCGAAGCGCTCGAAACGGCGAATTTGAATGTTTTCGCCAATAACCAAAACTTTATCTTGGCGAGAAGCCTCAACTGTTGTGCCATCGGGCATTGTGCAGTTTAACAAAGCTTCAACATCTGCAGGTTTTTGCGCCATAATAACGCCTGCAAGCTCTTTTACAAATGTGCGGAAAAGCTCGTTTTTCGCAACAAAGTCTGTTTCAGCGTTAACTTCAACAACAACACCTTGTTTGCTGTTAATATCAGCCTCGGCGTAAACCATTCCTTCAGCTGCTATTCTGCTTGCTTTTTTTGCACTTTGTGCAAGGCCTTTTTCACGTAAATATTCAACCGCTTTATCAAAATTGCCGTCAGACTCTTGAAGTGCCTTTTTGCAATCCATCATTCCGCAACCTGTTTGCTCGCGTAAGTTTTTCACATCTTGTGCAGTAAATGCCATTATTCTATTCCTCTCTTTTCTTCCTATAGTTACTTTATTATTCAGCTATTGCAATATCTTCGGCCGCTTGAGCTACCTCTTCTTCGGCAACTGCATCGTGGCCTTGGCGTGCTTCAATAACAGCGTCTGCCATTGCGCCGGCAATTAATTTAACTGCACGAATTGCATCGTCGTTTCCTGGAATTGGGTAGTCAATTTCGTCCGGGTCACAGTTTGTGTCTACAATAGCCACAATTGGTATATTTAATTTGATAGCCTCGGCAACTGCTATGCGCTCTTTGCGAGGGTCTACAATAAACATAACTTTAGGCAAAGTGTTCATATCTTTAACACCGCCAAGGAATTTTTCAAGCTTTTCAAGTTCAAGCTCTAGTTTTGCAACTTCTTTTTTAGGTAGCATTTCAAATGTGCCGTCTTCGCGCATTTTATTAATTTGCTCCATACGGTCAATTCTTCTGCGAATTGTGCGGAAGTTTGTTAGCATACCACCAAGCCAACGTGCATTAACAAAATGCATTCCGCAACGTATTGCTTCTTCTTTAACAGATTCTTGCGCTTGTTTCTTTGTTCCTACAAACAAAACTTCGCCGCCCTCTGCTGCAACTTCACGAATAAAGTTATAAGCATCGTCTAATCTTTTTACAGTTTTTTGCAAATCGATAATATAAATACCGTTGCGCTCTGTAAAAATAAACCTCGCCATTTTAGGGTTCCAACGACGAGTTTGGTGCCCAAAGTGAACACCTGCTTCCAGTAATTGTTTCATTGATACTACTGCCATAATTTTAGCCTCCGTTTTATTATTGTTTTTTTCCTCCGCATTACATACATGTTAATCCACCTTATTAGGCTATAAGGCACAAAAAAACAAAGCAATGCGTGCGTATTGCTGTAATAGTATATCACAAAGAATGTTGAATTTCAAGTGTTTTTTAATATTAAACTTATATTTTTAAACTTTTTTATTTATGTTTTAAACAAACTAATATTTTACATGCTTATTTAGTAAAAACCAATGTTTTTTTAGTTTTTTAGCCAAACATTCGCTTTAATCCATTATTGCTTTCATTTCCTGTTCTCACGTCTAATGTGTTCACTAATAACACGTCTTTTCCCACTTTTTGTATATCGGCCCATGGTATATATGTATCTTCCCCTCTGCCCATAAGGCCAAACCACTTAAGGCGCCCATAAATAATTATATGCGAAATTTCTGCGGTGTCCGGTGTGAAAACAATATCGTCTACATTGCCTAAATTCGCACCGTTTGTTATGTTCACAACGCTGCGCTCACATAGCTCGCTCATTGTCATAAAAAAACCTCCTCAAATAAAATAAAACAGTGGTATGTTAATATTTATTCACATAGTATTGTTTTATATGCTTTTAATGTGTATAATGTACATAATACACATTAGTATATATTGGCATATTTCAGCGGCTTTCTCTAAGGGTTCGCTGAAAACCATCAAACAAATATTCAAAGCAGGTGAAATTTTGTATAAAAATATTTTGTTCGACATAGGCGGCGTTTTAATTGAGTATAACCCTCGTTTGTTTTTGCTAAATCGTTTTGGTAACGAAGAGCTTGAAAACAAACTTTTCGACATTACATTTAACAGTGATACTTGGGTTTTAGTTGATAAAGGGCAAATTACAAGAACACAAGCTAATAAAATAATGCTTGAAAAAGGCGCTAAAATAGGCAGGAAATTCGAAGTAAACACAATAATTAACGAGTGGCAGGATATTCTTATAACGAAAGAGGATACCAGCAAGCTTTTAAAAATTTTAAAGTACAATAACTATAATTTGTTCTATGCAACCAATATGCCTAAAGATACATTAGAGATGCTTAAGCGCAGGCATTTTTGGCCTTTGTTTGCAGGCGGAATATCCTCATGCGATATTAATATTGTTAAACCTGATTTCCAATTTTTCAAGTTTTTACTACTTAAATATAAATTAGATGCAAGCGAAACTATTTTCATTGATGATAACCTTTCAAATGTTATGAGCGCACGCGAACTTGGCATTTGCGCTATACACTTCAAAGGCGCTGAAAACCTTGCAAGGCAGCTTTATGCTCTTGGTGTAAATTTAAGTTTAAATAAAAAAACAAAATAAAATGCACATTTTTTTCAATTTCTTTGCTTTAAAGTATAAATTGCATGTTTTATTTATTGACATAAGCAATATTTCATGCTATGTTTATTAAGTGTGTGCATTTTACTTTTTGCGCTATTTTTAGACAAAATATTTTCCCGCACATAAATAATGACAATTCAGCTCATTATTTTAATATTATACCATATAATGCTTTTACATGTTTATACAAGCATTATTATATAAAAGTAATAATTTTTTTGAAGGTGGAGTTTTATGTTTAACAATTTCAAAGAGAAGCTAAGGTATTCTTTTGACAATTTAATGGCAAAAGGTACTGTTGCTTTAGTTGCGGTTTTATTTCTGGCAACTGCCGCTGTTATAATTTTAGCAGCACTTCTGGCTGTTATTTTCGGAAACAGCACATTTGGGCAAAATATTTGGGCCGGTTTAATGCACACTATTGACGCCGGTACAATTACAGGAACAGATACTGCGGATCTTCCGTTTCTGATAATTATGAGTGCTGTAACTTTATGCGGCTTATTTGTTACAAGTATATTAATAGGTATTATAACCACAGGTTTTGAAGAGAAACTTAATACATTGAAAAAAGGCAATTCACAAGTTGTGGAAAAAAACCACACTTTGATACTTGGCTTTAACGATAATATCTATACTATTATTTCAGAGCTTATAATTGCAAATGAAAGCAGCAAAAGCGAGTGTATTGTTGTTCTTTGTGTAGACGATAAAGAAACAGTTGAAGAAGCAATTGCAAACCATATTGATGACTATAAAACTACAAGAGTAGTTTGCCGCACAGGTAGCACAACCGATGTTAATATGCTTAAACGTTGCTCTATTTCAACTTGCCGCAGTGTAATTATTAATGAAACAGATGACTTTATTACAACAAAAGCTATACTTGCAATTAACAATTACTTTAATGAAATTGGCAAAAAAGATAGTATGCCCTGCATAGTTGCTTCTGTTCACGAAGAAAAAAATTACGATGCTGCAACTATTGCTAGCGAAGGCAATGTTGAAATTATGCTAACAGATGATACTATTTCTCGCATTATTGCCCAAACATGCAGGCAGTCCGGTTTATCTAATGTTATGACAGAGCTGTTCGATTTCGACGGCGACGAGCTATATTTTGAAAGCTTTTCAGAGCTTGTTGGTATGCAATTCGGTGAAGTTCTAAACATGTTTGATAAGGCTATTGTATTCGGCTATAAGCGCGATAACAAAGTGCATTTAAACCCGGATATGCACACTGTTTTAAAAGCAGACGATGAGCTTATTCTTCTTATGGAAGACAATAACAGTGTTAAACCTAAAGAATATAAGCAAACTAAACAAGTTGAAGTTCTAAACAAAACAATTGATGCACAGGAAAAATTACAACGTGAAAATGTGCTAATTTTAGGCGCAAACAATATGCTTCACCGCATTTTAAAAGAGCTTGATAATTACTCTTCAAAAGGCGCAATAGTTACAATAGCACACGAAGAAGCTACGAGCTTTATAAGGGACGATGTTGTTTTCAATAATATTGAAATAAGCTTTATTGATTGCGACACTGCCAACAGAACTTCTTTAGATGAGCTTGCAAACGCAAATGTTGATAACATTGTTTTGCTAAGTAATGACGAGTGCGATATGGAGCAATCAGATGCTCAAATGCTTTTAAAACTAATACACATTCGTGATATATGTGAAAAAACCGGCCTTGTATTTAATATTACAAGCGAAATGAAAAACCCTTCTAACCAAAAACTTGCTAAAATTGCAAAAGTTAACGATTTTGTTATTGGTAATTATATTGTTAATATGATAATGGCACAAATTAGCGAAAACCGCCATCTATCAAGTGTTTTCAATGAACTTCTTCGCCCTGAAGGCAATGAAATTTACATTCAAAGCGCACAAAATTATATAGACATTGAAAAAGAAATTGATTTTTACGATATAACTGAAATTGTTAAACAAAACGGTGAAATAGCAATTGGTTATAAACTTCAAAGGGAAGGTAGTATTGAAATAATTACTAACCCGCTTAAATCTGAAAAAGTTAAATTTTCAAAAGATGATTGCATAATTCTTTTAAGCGATTAATATAAGCAAAAACAGCCCTATAAAATTTGCGTTGCAAGTTTTATAGGGCTGTTTTTATTAGCTCTTTAGTTTTATATTTGTATAAT
>CAYJEU010000038.1:0-17962 GCA_964369565.1 uncultured Bacteroides sp.
TCGTCTTACACCTGCTAATGGTGCTAGATAGTATTAAATTATAAGTTACCTTATCCTATATAAGTGTATTAATAAGTTTGCTATGTTTTTTACAGGGTGAATTTAGTGAAAAGTACGCATAATAAAAATTATCTCCGCTATGCTCATAATATATAGTATCATTACATTTTTTTAAGAGATTTTTCAATTTTTACCCTTAACCAAATTCCATATCCAAGCACAAACGAACCAAACAAAATAGTTGCAATTTTTTGTTCTAATGTTTCAGCCATAAATAACGTTAGAGATACAGCAAATGTAACACCGCATGACATTAGTATTTTTGCACTCATCTTTAGGTGAAACAGTTCTTTTTTTGCAAGCACCATAGATAGTGTGTTTTTTTCATTTTCCATCTTTTGTTCCTCCGTATTCAATTTCTTTCCACATAATAAATCATTAACAGATATACTGAAAATTTCGCATAATTCAATCATTATAGATACATCTGGCATACTATTGCCTGTTTCCCATTTAGAAACTGCTCTGTTTGTGATACCTAATTTTTCGGCTAATTGTGATTGTGTTAAACCTTTTTCTTTTCTACATTCAGCAATAAATCTTCCGATTTGCAATTGGTTCATAACATCGCCTCCTATGTCTATAATAAATAATATTAGAAAGAAATAAAGGAACTATCAGTTGATTTTCGCTATTCAACTACCGGTTGATTATATGAATAATCTTCGCTTCGCTTCGATTATTCATATCTTATTTTATGGCGTGGGGCAAGGATGCCCCACATGCCAATTTATATTATATTCGTGCCTCATATAATATAAATAATCTGCGCTTTATAAATCGATAAATTTTTGCGTAAAAGCGCTTTTGCACGGCATGGGGTTTTTAAGGCAAAGCGCGTTTAAATCTTCGGCGCTTGAGTGGGCATTTGCAATGGCAAGCGCATAGCTACTTGTTTTGGCAAGCTGTGAAAGCGAAGCCGAAAAAGGCAATTTTGCGTTTTTGCCAATTAATTTCATTAAATGCTCGCCCCCCTCGCTTATGCCCAGCGCATGAATATAAGGCGGCGTTTTAGGCAAATTTTCATCAAAGCCAAGCGCGGCATTAAGAACAAAGCGCCTTATGCGTGAATGTGCATAGCGTTTAGATTTCATATGCTCGTAAATTTCATTTAAGCTTGTGCTCTTTGAGATTGCCTTAAGCAAAGCGTTGTGTAGGCCCTCGCTATTTGCCATAATATTTTCTGCTGTGTGCTCGTTTAACGCGCGAAGCCTTGAAAGCACAGCAATTTCATAGGCGCTTATGTTTAAATAATGCCCGTTTATAACAGCGTTTTTGTAAATTTTATAGCATTTTTTTGGCACATATAATTTTATTTTTTTTATATTAAAATCTTCGTTTTGCACTTGTAAAATATTACGCAATGCGCTGGCGCTTGCAATATCGCTTGATTTGTTAAGGGCTTCGTCGTGGTTTGCGCCTTTGCGCTTTAAAGCAAGGGGTTTTGGCTTATCGCCCTTTATATTTAAAAGCGCACAGCAATATTCAACAGCCAATATATTATTTGGCTGCTTTAAAATTTTTGCACATTGCTCGTTAATTTCAAAAAGCGCTTTTTGCCTTGCCTGTGCATAAGACATTTTTTCGTTAAGGCTATGTTTTAGCTTTTGTGCATACTGCGGCGAGTTTATAATTTGCGCTGTTTTTAAAAGCAAAGCGGTTTTTGGCGTTTCTGCGCCAAACGCTATGTAATCGCACACATTTAAAGCGCATAAAATTTCAACGGCGGCTTTTGCAAAGCCCTCGGCAGATAAAAGCGCATAGGGCGCCGGCAAGCTTATAACTAAGTTAACGCCTGCTTTTAAAGCGGCTTTTGTGCGCTCTTGCGTAGGAAAAACAGAGCACTGCCCCCTTTGAACAACGCCGGGGCTACAAACGGCAATAATATGTGTAAAGCCTTGTTTTTTTAGCATTTTTATTTGGTGCTCGTGCCCACTGTGAAACGGATTATACTCGGCAATTATGCCGGCTATTTTCGTTTTTACCATTTTTCACTCCAAAAACCTTTATTTTTCATAATCTTTTAACGTTTTTCTTGAAAAACTTCTTAATTCATTATATAATATATTGTGCGATAATAAAAGTGCTTTAGCGCTTAAAGGAGATAAATATGAAAATTTTAGTAATTAACTGCGGTTCAAGCTCTCTTAAATACCAGCTATTGGACATGCAAACAGAAGAGGTTCTTTGCAAAGGCAATTGCGAGAGAGTTGGCCTTGACGATAGCTTTGTTACACATAAAGCTCATGGCAAAGAGTGGCGTGTAGATTGCGATTTCCCCACCCACACAGAGGCTTTTATGAAAGTGGTTCTTCTTATGACAGACGATGAATTTGCTGTTATAAAAAGCAAAAGTGAAATAGACGCTATAGGCCACCGTGTTGTACAAGGCGCAGAAATTTTCACAAAAAGCGAAATAGTAACAGACGAAATTATTAAACAAATTGACGATGTATCGCACCTTGCGCCTGTGCACAACCCTGCGCATGTAAAAGGGCTTAACAGCGCTAAGGCTGTTTTTGGCGAAAGCGTACCAAATGTTGCGGTATTTGATACAACATTCCATCAAACAATGCCGCCTAAAGCTTATATGTATGCTATACCTTACGAGCTATATGAAAAATACTCAATTAGGCGCTATGGCTTCCACGGCACAAGCCACAGATATGTTAGCCTTAAAGCCGCTGAATTTTTAGGCAAAAGCCGAGACGAGCTAAAAATTATAACTTGCCACCTTGGCAACGGAAGCAGTATTGCCGCAATAGACCACGGCAAATGCGTTGATACAAGCATGGGCTTAACACCGCTTGCAGGCCTTATTATGGGCACACGCTGTGGCGATATAGACCCAAGCGCAGTTACTTTTATTGAAGAAAAAACAGGCCTAAGCGGCCAAGAAATGGCAAACTACCTAAATAAAAAATGCGGTTTGCTTGGCGTTTCAGGCGTTTCAAGCGATAAGCGTGATGTTGAAAAAGCCGCAAACGAGGGCAATGAGCGCGCGCAACTTGCAAGGGAAATGCTACAGTATCAAATTAAAAAATATGTGGGCTCTTACGCTGCGGCAATGGGCGGCGTTGACTGCATTGTTTTCACAGGCGGCATTGGCGAAAACGCACCAAACACACGCGCCGGCGTTTGCGTAGACATGGAATTTTTTGGCCTAAACTTTAACGCACAAGAAAATGAAAAAGGCTTACAAGGCAGAGAGATGTTTGAAATATCCACACCTGAAAGTAAAGTTAAGGTTTTGGTTGTTTGCACAAATGAAGAGCTTATGATAGCGCGCGATACACAAAAATTAGTGCTTGAAATGAAAGCATAAAGCTTATATATTAAATTTATTTTCGCAAATATGCAATTGCATATTTGCGAAAATTTATTATAAAGCGTATGCTTAAAACCGTTTTTTAAACTGTATATAGCAAATGAAATTTTAGCGTTTAAACTTGCGCTGAATATTTATAAAATGGCGTGCCGTTTTATAAGGCATATGCCAAAAATGTTCACTTTTAACGGATATTTATCAAAAAATTGTGCTTTGCACAGAATGGAGATTAATATGAAATATTTAATAGCGTCGGATTTGCATGGCTCTTTATATTATGCGCAAAAAATGTGCGAAATATTTGCCTGCGAGAAAGCGGATAAGCTTGTTTTTTTGGGCGACGTTTTATATCACGGCCCTCGCAACCCTTTGCCTAAAGATTATAACCCCCTTGCGGTTAGCGAGCTTTTAAACAGCATGAAAAGCAAAATTATAGCTGTGCGTGGAAACTGCGACAGCGAAGTTGACCAAATGGTTTTGGAGTACCCCATTATGGCAGACTATTTAATTTTAAACGATGGCGAGCGCTCGCTTTTTATAACACACGGGCATATTTACAACGAGCAAAATTTGCCGAGCCTTGCAAAGGGCGATGTGCTTGTGCACGGGCATACGCATGTGAGGGAGCTTAGCGATAAGGGCGATTACTACTTTTTGAACCCCGGTAGTTTATCTATACCCAAGGGCGACGGAATAAACGGCTATGCTGTTTTAGAAAACGGCGTTATTAAAACAAAAGATTTGCAAATGCAAACACTTTGCGAGCTAAAACTATAATGGAAGAAAATATTAATGCAAACAGCATAGAAATTAGCATACAAAAAAAATATAAAAAGCCTATTTGGCACCGGTTTATTGGCGCTTGTAAGGATTATAACCTTATTGAAAGCGGCGATAAAATAGCTGTGTGCATTAGCGGCGGAAAAGATAGCTTTTTGCTGGCTAAATGTATGCAGGCGCTTCAAAAACACAGCGAAAAGCCGTTTGAGCTTGTTTTTTTGTGTATGGACCCGGGCTACAAACCCGAAAACAGGGCGCTAATTTTGCAAAACGCAAAACTGATGCAGCTTGATTTGCATATATTCAACACAGATATTTTTGCTAGCGTTGAGAATGTGCAAAAAAACCCTTGCTATTTGTGCGCAAGAATGCGCCGTGGGCATTTATATAAAAACGCACAGAGCCACGGCTGTAATAAAATAGCATTGGGACACCACTTTAACGATGTTATTGAAACAGCAGTTATGAGTATGCTTTACAGCGCACAAATTAAAACTATGCTTCCCAAATTACGCAGCACAAATTACAAGAACATGCAATTAATACGCCCGCTTTATATGGTAAACGAAAAAGACATAAAAGCGTGGGTGCGGTATAATTCGCTTAAGTTTTTGCAGTGCGCTTGCCGCTTCACCGAAAAAGATGAAAACCACGAGCAAAAAGGAGCAAGGGCGGCGACAAAAAAATTTATTTCTATTATGCAAGCAGAGCACTCATCGGCCGAGCTTAATATTTTCCGCTCGCTGCACAATGCCAATTTAAACCTTTTGCCCTCTTATATAAAAGACGGCGAAGTGCACAGCTTTTTAGACGATTATTAAGCGGCTGATTTTTGCGCTGTGTAGCCGTAAGGGAGTAAGCTGAACACACCTACTTTGTGCAATTTGTGCACTATGCTTCGTTATACTCACTCGCAATACAAAAAGCATTACTCATTAACGGCTATGGGTGCTATTTATAAAACAAAAACAACAGTAAATTCCACCGCCTTTTACTAAGGCTGTAACATAGAATTTTACTGTTGTTTTTTTAATATTTAAGCTTTCCTAATTTAAAGCTTTATAAAATGCAGTTAGCTTTTAATTAAAAGCTAACTGCATTTTGTGTTTAATTAATGCTTTGCCATTTATAATACTATAAAAATATAGCAAAACTAATTAAGCGGTTTTTCAATTTCGTTTTTAATTTCCGCTATAAGTGCGCTTGCGTTATAGTATTCAAAGGCCTGTGTATAAGTTTTAATGTTGCTGAGTAGCTCGTTAATTTTGGCAGTGTATGTAAACTGTGTGCACGAATTAAGCGTGTTTTCTATGCTGTCGATATCCAGCATATCAAGCGCTGCTTCCAGATGGCTTAAGTTTTCTTTTAAAACAGCTATATCGCCTTTGCCCTTTTGCTCGCTGTTTTCCTCGGGCTTAATGCATTGCATAATATTGTCTAGCACTTGCTTGTAGCAACTTAAAAATTCATCTGTGTTTTGCATAATATACGGCATATCATCTTTTATTGCGGCGCTTTCAAGGTGCTTTGCTTGCTCGGATAATTCTTTTGCGCCAATAGATGCCGCGGCACTTTTTATTGCATGAACTTCTATGCGATATGTTTGCTTATCCCCTTTATCCAGCGCGCTTTTAATTGTGGTAAGCTTTAAAATGCCGTCGTTGCAAAAAGAAACAAGCACATCTTTATAGTCGGCTATGTCACCGCCGATAAGCGCTATACCGTGCGCTGTGTCTAGGCCCTGTATTATCAGCTTGCTTTTTGCTCGCTCTTCGGGAATTTTTGCCTCGCTTGCGTTTTTAACAAAGCTGATTTTATCTTTAGGTAGCCATTTCAAAAGCGCATTGTTTAGCTTTTTAATTTCAATGGGCTTTGCTAAAAAGTCGTTCATGCCCTCTTTAACAAACAGCTCTTTTGCGCCAACAAGCGCGTTTGCCGTTAATGCTATAATAGGCAAGTTTTTGTAATAGTCATCAGGCAATTTCCTTATTATATTTGTTGCGTCAACGCCGTCCATCTCGGGCATCATATGGTCCATAAAAACTAAATCGTATACATTGTTTTTGATTTTTTCAACAGCCAATGCGCCGTTAACAGCGGTATCTATAGTGAATTTATAAGGCGCCATAAGCCCTTTTGCGACTTTTAAGTTTACTATATTATCGTCTACCACAAGCACATTTGCGTGTGGCGCAATAAAGTTTTCGGTTTTTTTGCTCGTGTGAGAAAATAGGTTATCGTTGCCGAAAATGCTCGAAAGCTGCATACAAGAAATAGGCAAATTAGCAGATGTTGCGTCCCTGTAAATTGTAGTGTCGCCGGGGTCTGTCATTATAATTATTTCAAACTTGCGGTTTAGCTCTTGCTTTAAGCTTCTAATTTTTTGGAAATGCACAGCCGGCACAAATAAGTAATCGAATTTTTGCTCGTTTAAATAATTAAACAGGCCTGATTGATTATCGCACAAAGTGCACTTAGAGCCGATATCGAGTAGCGATTTATTAAGGTAGTGTGCATATTGCGCGCGCGCCTCATAAACCAGCACATTTTTGCTTTCAACTATGCCGGCAATAGGCATATAATTATCATATGTTTGCGGTATGGTAACTGTAAATATTGAGCCAACGCCAAATTCACTGCTAACAGATATACTGCCGCCCATCATCTCGCAAAGCTGCTTTGTAATTGCAAGGCCAAGGCCTGTGCCCTCTATATTGCGGTTTTTCTTTGTGTCTACCCTTTCAAACTGCATGAATAGGCGCTGTAAATCTTCTTCTCTTATGCCCATGCCTGTGTCTTTAACAGAAAATTTAAGAACAGCCCTACCGTTTTCATGCTCGCTTGTAACACCAAAATGTATATTACCTTTTTTAGTAAATTTAATTGCATTGCTTAAAATGTTAAGCAGTATTTGCTTAATTCTAAGCTCGTCGCCATAAAGAAGGGCAGGAACTTTGCTACTTATAAATGTTGTGAATTGCACAGGGCTGTTTGTTAGCCTAACGCGCGATAAATTAATAACGTCGCTTAGCATAGACGCTATATAATAATCTACATTAATTATTTCAAGCTTGCCCGATTCTATTTTAGAAATATCGAGGATATCGTTAATTATTGAAAGAAGGCTTTCGCTGGCGCTTTTTATTTCAAGCGCATATTCTTCGGTTGCGCGCCCCATGCTCTCTCTTAAAATAATTTCCGCCATGCCTAAAATAGCGTTAAGCGGCGTGCGAATTTCGTGGCTCATATTCGCAAGGAAATTTGTTTTCGCCTGTGAGCTTAAAAGCGCTTCTTCGTGCGCTAAGTGCAATTGCTTATCCATTTCATTTTTGCGTGTTGAATCGGCATATAAATTGCCGATAACATTAAGCATATCCTCTTGCGCTTTTGTATATTTAACATCCTCTTTGTTATTAGAAACCGTAATAAAACCGAAAAGGGTATCAGAAACATAAACGGGCGATAATATTACACCGTAATTGCTATCGGAAAAATCTGTTAGTATGTCCTTTAAGCTTTTTGGTATAACATCTAAAAAGTTATATGTTACCTGCGCTTCTTTTTCAATTTCTTTTTTCTGCTCTTTGCTGAGCATATAGTATTTTAAAATTAAATTGCCGTCGGGCTTAATATGCGCAAACTCATCATTATTTGGCAAAGAATTTATAATGTCTTCACTGTCAGATAAATCAAATTTTATTTGCACATCATCGTTATAAATAAATTCGGGCGACATATATTGCTTGCCGCCTACTTCAATATGCCGCCACAGCGCCACTTCCGATGCAGAGTAAGCCTCTATAATATGCTTTAGTGAATCTACAATATTTTCATCGAAAACATCTTTGTCGTTAATGGAAATTAAAGCCTGTGAAACTTTGTTAACTGCCTGAGACAAGCGGTCTCTGCTAACAATTTCTTTTGTGCGCGCGCTTATTTCTCTTTCAAGGCCTTCACGGTGATTTTCAAGGCTCTTCAATGTTTGCTCAAGCTCTAATTGCGAGCTTTTCAGCACATCTATATTCATGTGCCCGCCTATCATTTGCGTAACTTTTCCGTATTTATCCCTTTTAACTATTTTGCCCGTTTCCTTCGTCCACACATAGTGCCCGTCTTTATGTAGCATACGTGTTTCACATTCATAGTGGCTCGTTTTACCCTCTATATAGTCGTCTAAAAGGCGCAATGTATTTGGCAAATCGTCGGGGTGGTTCATATCTTCCCACTCTTGCAGCGAGCCGTTTATATCCTCGGGGTTATAGCCCAGCATTTTCAAATATTCGTCGTTGTATTTAACGGTGTTATCGGTTAAATCCCAATCCCATGTGCCAATTTGTGCAACTTCTATTGCTATATCAAGCATTTTTGTTCGGTGTTCAAGCTCGTCTTGCGTTTTTTTAATATTAGTTATATCTTGCAAAACGCCGCACAAAATTAGCGGCTTTCCATCGCTTGTATATTCTGTAACTTTGCCTTTATCGTGGCCCCAAATAATGGTGCCGTCTTTTTTAACCATGCGAAATTCAGCTTCGTAATAAGGCATTTCACCCGATAAATGAAGCTGAATTCTATCGTCTGCTATTTTTAAATCTTCGGGCAAAAGCATTTTTTCCCATGTGCTTACAGTTTGCGGTAGCTCGTCTAATTCATAGCCAACTATTCTCGCCCACTCTTTGCTGTAAATAACTTCGTCTGTTTGCAAATTCCAAGTGAATATGCCAACATTAACCATGTCTATAATTTGAAGCGAAAGTTCAAGTGAAATTCCGTTTTTTTCGGATGCCATATTTTACCTCCGATTTATACAGTTGTTTTCTATTACATCAAACTTATTTTTTGCACTATAGGTGTTTTAGCTGTAGTGTTATTTATAAATCTCGGTTCTCTTCGGCTATTATTGCAAAATGCTTTTCAATTGCCAAAAAGCTTTTAACAAGCTCGGGGTCAAAATGCGAGCCGCTGTCTTTTGTAATAATATCCACAGCAAAAGCGTGCTCTTTAGCATCTTTATACGGCCTTTTTGAAGTTATGGCGTCGTAAGCGTCTACAATGGCAAGTACCCTGCCGCCTATGGGTATTTTTTGCCCGCTCAGGCCAAACGGGTACCCTTTTCCGTTCCACTTCTCGTGGTGGGTAGAGGCAAGTATATCTGCCGCCTCTAAAAAATCTGCCTCTCTGGCTTTGCTCATAGCAGATTTTATTATTTCGCCGCCGTAAGTGGTGTGCTTTTTCATCATTTCATACTCTTCGTCTGTAAGCTTGCCCGGCTTTAAAAGAACATAGTCAGGCACGCAAATTTTGCCAACATCGTGCATTTGCGATGCATAAGAATAAACTTCTATATTTATTTCGTCAAGCTCGCCTTCGTAAACGCTATCTGCTTTAGCTTGCTCTAAAAGCGCCCTCATATATTTGCTTGTGCGAAGAATATGCCCGCCTGTGTTATGGTCTCTTCTCTCAACAACTTCCGACATAGCATAAACAATTGCATATTGAAGCTCTTCTATTCTCGACGTTTTATCTTTAACAAGGTTTTCAAGGTTTGTGCTGTAATCGTAATGGTCTAAATGCAGCTGCACCCTCTTTTTGAGCAAAACGGCTGAAAACGGTTTTACAACATAATCAACGGCGCCAAGGTTTAGCCCCTCGTACTCGCTGGTGCCATCGTCTTTTGCGGTTAAAAAAACAACGGGTATGCTTTTATAAGGCTCGCCCATCTCGTTTTTTATTTTTTTAATAACGTCAAACCCGTTAAGGCCGGGCATCTCAACGTCTAGCAAAATTAAATCAGGCTTAATTTTTGTAAGCTCTGCAATTGCCATTTCGCCGCTTTTTATTAAAACAACATTATACTCATCGCACAAGGCTTTGCGTGCAATGTTTAAATTTGTCACATTATCGTCAACAATTAATATTTTTCGCTTTAAATCCATAATAAACTCCAAATGGTAAATTGTTTGTTTGTTGCAATCCACTTAAATTGTAACATAAAATAACAGTATATTCAACAAATTACTGTTATTTTTTTACAAATTGTTTAGTGTGACAACGCATTTTGTTACATATTTGAATTTAAGGTGCATTTTCACTAAAAAAAGTAGTGTTATAGTGTAAAAATTTAACGGGTTGATAAAATAAAAAAAACGTGGTATTATATTAAGGTTAAGGTGGTGCTATTTATGAATTTTGAATTTAACACTATTGCTTACACTAGGGCAAGGTATTACACAAAGGGTTCACCTGTGCAATTTGTGCTTGTAGAGCTATTAAGAGCAAAACAAACAAATGAAATTGCCGTTACCCTAACTTTCAAGAATATAAGCGGAAAAACATTGAATTCGCTTAAAATTAAAGTTGTTTGCAAAGATGAAAATAACAATATTGTTGCGCAAACGGAATTTGCTTACAGCGATTTGAATGTGCACAAAGGTGCGCTTTTTGGCATGGACGACGCTGTAATTATGAGCAATGAGGCAATAAGTAATGTTGAAGTTATGCTTGTAAGCGCAAACTTCGAGGGTAAAGAATACTCGCTTGAAAAATACAGGCGTGTTGCTTTGCCGCCGCTAAATGCGCTTAGCGAGGGCACAGTTGCAATTGTGAACAACGCTTTGAATAACAAATGTGCAAAATATATGCCGTGCAATGTTCAAGATGGCTGGCAATGCACTTGCGGCGCTTTTAATTATAATATTGGCGAGGGCAAAATAGCTTGCCTTGAGTGCTTTACTAATAAAAAGCAGCTTATAAATATTCTGCGCGCGGCGCAAAAAAACAGCGCCCCTAAAAGCGAGGGCAATGTGCAAAATGCAAATAACGGCCAAAGCGAGCAGAAATTTGCAAGCGAAGCCGAGGGCCAAAACATGGGCGCTTTGCAAAACTATGCCGCTTCACAAAGCTTAGAAAGCGCCCAAAACGAGGGTGCGCTTCAAGGCGAGCCTCGCGCCCAAAGTGAGGGTTTTTTTCCAAGTGAAACCAGCTTTCAAAGCGCAGAGAATAACCAAAGCGCACAAAACTTACAAAGCGCACAAAACCACCAAAATGAGGAAAGCGTTTTTATGTCTAAACCGCAGTTAATGACAAACGAAACCGCAGATAAAATTATTCGCCGCGCGCCCATAGTAACAGGCGCTACAATTGTTTTATATTTTATTTGCCTAATTATTATAGATTTGTTTTTCCTATAAATACAGTAAAAAGCGAGCGGAAAAATTGCAGAAATAATTTTACTGTTAAAATGCAATAAAACAGAGAAGAAACCTGTAGAAACAATTATACTATTTGTATATTAAACCTAAATTACACGGAGGGTTATTCATGCCGAGAAAGCAACAGGCATATACAAACGAGAGCATAACAAGCTTAAAAGGTGCCGACAGAGTTAGAAAACGCCCGGGCGTTATTTTTGGCTCAGATGGCATTGAGGGCTGTGCACACTCTATATTCGAGATACTTTCTAACTCTATAGACGAGGCGAGAGAGGGGCACGGTACTAAAATTCACATAACGCGCTTTAAAGATAACTCGGTTGAAATTGAGGATTTTGGCAGGGGTATGCCTGTAGATTACAACAAAGCGGAAGAGCGCTATAACTGGGAGCTTTTGTTTTGCGAGATGTATGCGGGCGGAAAATATACATCGGGCGAGGAGAACTATGAGTATTCGCTGGGTTTAAACGGGCTTGGGCTATGTGCAACGCAATATGCCAGCGCGTGGATGAAAGCGGATATTTACCGCGATGGTATGCACTACCACTTAGATTTCGAGCGCGGCGAAAATGTTGGCGGCTTGCAAAAAGAGCCAACGAATAAAAAGCGCACGGGCAGCGTTATACGCTGGCTTGCAGATACAGATGTTTTTACAGATATTAATGTACCTACAGAGTATTTTGAAAGCACAATAAAGCGCCAGGCAATAGTTAATGCCGGCGTAACTTTTGTGTTTATAAATGAAACAGAGCAGGGTAAAACCACAAAAGAATTTTACTATGAAAAGGGCATTGAAGACTTTGCCGAGGAAGTGGCTAATTTAGAGAGCTTAACGCCTGTGCAATTTGTGCAAAGCGCCGCAACAGGTAAAGACCGTGACGATAGGCCTGAATACCGTGTTAAAATGAGCGCCGCTTTTTGCTTTTCAAACAAAGCACAGCTACTTGAATTTTACCACAATTCATCGTGGCTAGAGCATGGCGGCAGCCCTGAAAAGGCGGTTAAAACTGCTTTTATTAACCAAATAGATACGCTATTGCGCAATAAAAACATGTATAAAAAGGGCGAGAGTAAAATATCTTTTGCCGATGTGCAAGATTGCTTAATTTTTATTTCAAGCTCTTTTTCAACGCAAACAAGTTATGAAAACCAAACAAAAAAAGCTATAACAAACAAATTTATACAGCAGGCGATGACAGATTTCTTAAAGCATAGCTTAGAGGTTTATTTTTTAGAAAAGCCTGAAGAGGCGCAAAAAATAGCGGCGCAGGTGCTTGTGAATAAGCAAAGCCGTGAAACAGCTGAAAAGGCGAGGCTTGGCGCTAAAAAAACGCTTACAGCACAAATTGATATAGCAAACCGTGTGCAAAAATTTGTGGATTGCCGCAGTAAAGATTTAACAAAGCGTGAAATTTACATTGTTGAGGGCGATTCCGCCCTGGGCGCAGTTAAAACGAGCCGTGACAGTGAGTATCAGGCGATTATGCCTGTGCGCGGTAAAATTTTAAACTGCCTTAAAGCCGATTATGCGCGCATATTTAAAAGCGATATTATAACAGATTTAATAAAAGTTTTGGGCTGTGGGGTTGAGCTTAGCGGCGGCAAAAGCAATAAAGATTTGAATATGTTTGATATTACAAATTTGCGCTGGAATAAAATTGTTATTTGCACCGACGCCGATTACGACGGCTATCAAATTCGCACATTAATTTTAACAATGCTTTACCGCCTTGTGCCCTCGCTTATACAAGAGGGCTTTGTGTATATTGCCGAGTCGCCCTTATACCAAATAGAGAGTAAGGGGCACACATATTTTGCATATAACGAAACGGAAAAGGCAACATTTTTAGAGAAGATAGGCGAGAATAAATATACAATTCAGCGCTCGAAAGGGCTTGGCGAGAACGACCCTGAAATGATGTGGCTAACAACAATGAACCCTGAGAGCAGGCGCTTAATTCAAATTACGCCCGATAATTTACAGCGCACAGGCGAGGTTTTCGATTTGTTCCTTGGCGATAATTTAGCAGGGCGCAAAGATTATATAGCCCAGCACGGGCACGAGTATTTAAGCGAGCTTGATGTATCTTAAGCCGCTTGCAGTTCTGTCGTTTTTTAGCATAGCTGAGTAAAAGCTATTAAACTTGGCTTGAATTTTAAAAGCGATAAAGAAGTTTTGTATTAGATTTTAGATTGTAATGAGGACAGTTATGGCAAAAAAACAAGTTAAACGCGCGCCAAAGCGCCCTGAGCTCGGCGAAAAAGTTGAGATAATAGACGCAGGCACCGTTGCGCAAACTAAAATAACGCAAACGCTCAAGGCAAATTACATGCCCTATGCTATGAGTGTTATTGTTTCGCGCGCACTGCCCGAGATAGACGGCTTCAAACCTGCGCACCGCAAGGTTTTATACACCATGCACAATATGGGGCTTTTGAAGAATGCGAGAACGAAATCTGCGAATATAGTTGGCAATACAATGCACTTAAACCCCCATGGCGACCAAGCTATTTATGAAACCATGGTGCGCCTAACACGCGCGAATGAGAGCTTGCTTGTGCCTTTTGTTTCGGGCAAAGGTAACTTTGGCAAAAGCTACAGCCGCGATATGGCATATGCCGCCTCTCGTTATACCGAGGCGAAACTCGAGCCTATATGCGCTGAAATTTTCAGCGACATTGATAAAAGCACAGTAGATTTTGTAGACAATTACGACGCCAGCACAAAAGAGCCAACTTTACTGCCTGTTATGTTCCCAACAATTTTAACGAATAATACTTTGGGCATAGCCGTTGCTATGGCAAGCAGTATTTGCTCTTTCAATTTAGCTGAAATTTGCCAAAGTACAATAGAGCTTATGAAAAACCCCGAGCACGATTTGGCACAAAGCCTGCCTGCGCCGGATTTTGTTGGCGGTGGCTATATTTTGCACAATGCCGATGAAATGCAAAATATATATAACGAGGGCAGAGCGAGCGTTCGTGTGCGTGCACATTATGAATATGTGCGCGAGGGCAATATGTTAGAAATAACAAAAATACCGCCCACAACAACAATTGAAGCTATTATGGATAAAATTAGCGAGCATGTTAAAAGCGGCAAAATTAAAGAGATTAACGACATGCGCGACGAAACCGATTTGAACGGTTTAAAACTTACAATAGATTTAAAGCGTGGGCAAGACCCTGAAAAAATTATGCAAAAGCTGTTTAAGTTCACGCCGCTTGAAGATAGCTTTTCGTGCAATTTTAATATATTAATAAACGGTATGCCGCGTGTAATGGGCGTTAGAGAAATATTAAAAGAGTGGACGAAATTTCGTATAACCTGCGTTAAGCGCCGCACACAGCACGAGCTTTTAGGCAAGCAAAAACGCCTGCATTTGCTAAGCGGCCTTGCGGCAATTTTGCTTGATATAGACAAAGCAATTAAAATTGTGCGCGAAACCGAAGAGGACAGCGAAGTTGTACCTAATTTGATGATAGGCTTTGGCATAGACGAAGTGCAAGCTGAATATGTTGCAGAGATAAAGCTAAGGCATTTAAACCGCGAGTACATTTTAAAGCGCACAAGGGAAATTGACGATTTAAAAGCGGAAATTACACGTTTAAGCGAAATATTAAACAGCGAGAGCAAAATAAAGCGCATTATAATAAACGAGCTTACAGATATAATAAAAAAATACGGCGAAGCGCGCCGCTGTGAAATTATTTATGAAGACGACATGGGCAGCTTTGAAGAAGAAGTTGTGCTTATGCCCGATTACCCTGTTACTGTTTTCTACACAAAAGAGGGTTATTTTAAGAAAATAACGCCGCAAAGCCTGCGAATGTCCGGCGAGCAAAAGCTTAAAGAGGGCGATGAAATTATTAGGCAGGTTGAAACGAAAAATAACGCTGAACTGCTGTTTTTTACATCGAAAGCGCAAGTTTACAAATGCCGCATAGGCGACTTTGACGACGGTAAGGCAAGCGTTATGGGCGAGTATATTGCAGCTAGCCTTTCTATGGAAGAGGGCGAAGTGCCCGTTTATATGGCAATTGCCGAGGACTATAAAGGCTATATGCTTTTTGTGTTTGAATCCGGGCGCACTGCTAAAGTTACTATGGAGAGCTATGCAACAAAGCAAAACCGCAAAAAGCTGCTGAAAGCTTTTAGCGATAAATCGCCTTTAGTTTATGCCGATTATTTGCAAGAGGAAAAAGAAATTGCTATTAAAACATCTGCCGGCAGAATGTTAATTATAAGCACAGCGCAAATACCGTCTAAAACAACAAAAAGCACAGCAGGCGTTAAAACAATTACGCTTAAAAAGAACCACCACATTGAAGAAATTAGCGATTTAAGCGATTTAAGCCTTGAAAACCCTCACCGCTACAGGGTGCGCACTTTGCCTGCAATGGGCGCGCTTATAAGGCAAGAAGATATTGCCGAGCAGTTGACTTTTTAAGTGGGTTTAGCATAAAGCAAATGAAACACTATTGCGGGTTTAACGCCTTTGGTGTTTCATTTGCCAAATTTTTATTTATTTGCTATACTTATTTAAGGCATTGCCGCAGTTTTGTAAAAAGCCGCTTTGCAGCTTTTCACAGCTAAACAGCTTTTGCCGTTAATACGGACAGTTAGCTCAGCCGGTAGAGCATCTGCTTGACGTGCAGAGGGTCAGGGATTCGAGTTCCTTACTGTCCACCAAAAACAAGCCTTTGAAATTCAAAGGCTTGTTTTTTATGCTTAAAACACGAAGCTGCCAAAAAAACACCCCGTAAAAACGAGGTGCAAAATTAATTGAGGTTAAAGCTTAATGCCAAAATATTTTTCTATGGCAAACGCTACGCCGTCTTCGTCGTTAGTTGGCAAAACATCGCTTGCTATTTGTTTTATTTCATCTTTAGCGTTGCCTGTTGCAAGGCTTAGGCCCGCATATTCAAGCATTTCCAAATCGTTAAAGCCATCGCCGCAGGCAACGGCCTGCTCGGGCTTTATGTTTAGAAGCTTTAATAGTTTTTGCATACCTAATGCTTTGTTTACGCCCTTTGGCACTATCTCTAAAAATATAGGTACAGAGCGGTAAACGTCTACTTCATCGCCCATTTCACGCTGAATTATATCAAGCGCTTTTAAAACAGCCGCCTCGTCGCCGCTACCTAAAATTTTGTTAATGCCAACATTTAATTTGTTTAAATCGCCGTCGAACTTATAAACAGGTAAACCCGATATTTCCTTTTCAAATAAAACATATTTATTTTCAATATCACACGCTACAACGCCTGTTTTGTTAAAGGCCATCGGCTCTAGCCCTATAGATTTTGCCAAATTAAAAGCTTTTTGTGCCACAGGCAAACTAAGCTGTTTTGAAAAAATAACTTCCTCTTCACCTTGAAACTTAACCAGTTTGCCGCCGTTATAGCAAAGCATATAACTGCCTATGTTTTTCAAATTAAGCTCTTTTACTATGCGCTGCATTGATAAATCGCTTCGGCCGGAAGTTGGCACGGCGTAAATGCCGCTTTTGCTAAGCTTTTCAAATGCTTGCTTGTTTTTTTGCGATACTTCATGGGCGCTGTTTAAAAATGTTCCGTCTAAATCAAAAAATAATATTTTATAGTTCATTTTTCCTCTACTACCACTTGTTTACGCTTGCAATTTCATTAAAAGCTTTTCTTGTTTTTGCCCGTGGGCTTTCAGCTTTAGCATAGCCCATTGTTATAACAAGCCTAATAGTAATATCGCTTGGTATATTTAAAAGGGCCCTAACTTCGTCCTCTTTAAATGTGCCTAATATACATGTGCCAATGCCTTTGTCTGCTGCGGCAAGGCAAAAAGTTGCGCAGGCCATGCCAACGTCCATTTGTGCATATTTTTGCGAAAATTTACCGCTGTTGAGCAAAGCGGGCATTTCACACAGCACAGCATAAGCGTCTGCCTGTCCAACCCATTTGTTTATGGGTAGCGCGTCGTCTATAATGCAGGCGGGCATTTTTTTGGCAATATCGCCCTCGCAAACAACAAAGCGCCATGGCTGTGAATTGCATGCCGAGGGGCTTTGCGCCGCTGTTGTAACAATATCAATTATATCGTCGTGTGAAAGTTTTTTATCGGTGTACTCTCTGCAACTTTCCCTTTTTAAAGCAAGTTCTTTAAAATTCATATTATTAGCTCCTTTATTATTTTTGTTATTTTTTGTTTGTGAGATTTTTGTTTTTTATGTTTTTTATTCTTGATTTAGCAAAGCTTGTGCTTTGGTATTATATTTATAGCAAGGCGTTTGCCTTGGTTTTTTGTTTGCTTAAATTGCTAAGTTTAGTAAGGCGTTTTACTTTTCAGCGTGAAAAGTAACAAAAGAGATTGAACTTGTGTTGCTTTGCAGAGTAGTTGAATTTATTTTTGGTGCTCTTAGCATTTAAGCTCGTTTACTTAGGGCGTTTTACTTTTCAGCGTGAAAAGTAACAAAAGCGCCGGGGGTTTCGATGACGCACCGCAGTGCTAATGCCGGCGAGCAACCGCCGACAGGCGGCTCTTGGCGAGCGGCGCCCCCGGACCCCTAAACGATTACTGCTAAGGGCCGCACCATAAGCATCTGTACAG
>CAYJEU010000039.1:0-17083 GCA_964369565.1 uncultured Bacteroides sp.
CACGCTGAAAAGTAAAACGCCTTACTAAACTTAGCAATTTAAGCAAACAAAAAACTAAAGTACAAGCTTTGCAAATATTTCAGTTTTAGTTTTAGCTCTGTCTTATTTAAACTTTTGCCTAATTTATTTATATTAAAATCTATTGATTAACAGCAAGCGGCAAAATTATATTATACACTTTTTTATATTTCGCATGATGGCATTTTTTCAATATAAAAGGCTTAAACTCTTCATAGTTTCCATAAGTAAACGAGTTTTTTAAAACAAAAACCGCAATACTTCTGTTATCGGTTAAAATCATCATATCACGTGTTTCTATAACTTCGGTAATTTGCCTGTAAACTATAGATTTTCTATCACTTTCATATATAGAGCGAATACTCTCGCCAAACTGCAAAGTTCTGTTTGGCGTTTTTGTGCCCTCTTGCATATAAAGCGAGTTTTGCAGCGCGCGCAATGCGATTACGGGCGAAAATAAAATGCTGCAAAGCATTAATAAAACACACAATAAAAAAAGCGTAAAACTTGTTGTTGCAATTGGTGGGGTAAGTGCATAAATTGCATACCCCAGCGCAAACGCCAATATCAATGCGCTTCGCCAGCGGCGTTTTCGCACAGTTGTGCTTTTTATATATGTAAGTAAATTTTCTTTATTGCAATCATATCTATTTTCAAATTCAAAATCCATAAAATCACCTATTATGCATTATTTTGCTTTTTGTTTAACCGCTCTTTCGCTTGCTCGCAATCTATTTCAAATTATCCTTATCAAAATAGGCGCGGCGCTGCGTGCTGTCTTTGAAAATTTGCTCAATTTCTGCAGCGTTTTTTTCTTCAAGCGCCTTCCTCAATTTTGCAAGCGATGCTGAAAACGCATCTATTTCATTCAATAAAAGCTCGCTGTTTTCAAAAAACAACTCGCGCCACATAGGCGCATTAAGGCGAGCTATGCGTGTTAAATCTCTAAAGCTGTCCCCTGTGAAAGCGGCAAGGTTATCGTTATTTGATGCATTCATAAGGCTAACTGCAATTGCATGTGTTAGCTGGCTTAAGTAGGCAATCATTTCATCGTGCTTTTTGGGGCTAAGGCTTGTTATACGCGCAAACCCTAAAACTTCGCCTAAACTTTTTGCAAAATCAATTCCCTCTTGTGTGTTTTTTTCACTTGGCACAACAATAAAATTAGCGTTTTCAAACATTTTTGCATCAGCATATTCAGCGCCGCTTTTTTCTTTACCCGCCATAGGGTGCGCCGCTATAAATTCTAAATCACTTCGCAAAAAACTTTGAATTTGTTTTACAATATTCACTTTAACGCCGCAAACATCTGTTATAAATGCATTTTGCTTGCAGTGATTATGATACTCTTGCATAAAGCTAATACAATCGCCGGGGTAAAGCGCAAGCACAATGGCATCTGCTTCATTTACAAATTTTTGCACCTCGCCCTTATTATCGCTTGTGGTTCCACTGCTTATTATTTTATTTGCAAGCGAATAATCCACAGCGTTTTTGCTTATATCCACGCCGCTCACTTTAAAGCCTTTAGCACTAAGCGCCATTGCATAGCTGCCGCCTAAAAGGCCAAGGCCTATAATGCAAATATGTTTTATATCAGCTTGCATGTGCTCTCCTCTTAATTTTATTTATTGCGCTTTTAAATAGCGGCAATTTTTACCGCTAGCATAACCGTTAGGAATTAATCCGAACACGCATAGTTTTGCGCACAAAAGCGAGCAAAACACGCAAGTGTATATTGGCAAAATTTACCAAATTATATAATTCACTTTTAAAGCCAGTTTTTTTAGGCTCACTTTAAAACCCACTTTTTAAGGCTCACTTTTTTATGCAAAGTTTAAGCTTGCTTTTTTTGTTAAAAGCCGAGCTTACCGCCTTATCCAAAACCAAATAATTCAAACCCGAATTACATCCACTTTACTAACTTATCCTATTTTCTCCATGCCGCCCATATACATTCTAAGCGCTTTTGGAATGCTCACGCTGCCGTCCTCGTTCAAGTTGTTTTCTAAAAACGCAATTAACATTCTTGGAGGCGCAACAACTGTATTGTTTAATGTGTGTGCAAAATATTTTTTCCCGTCTTCACCTTGCACCCTAATTTTCAAGCGGCGCGCTTGCGCATCGCCCAAATTAGAGCAAGAGCCAACCTCGAAGTATTTTTTCTGCCTTGGGCTATAAGCCTCAACATCTATGCTTTTAACTTTTAAATCGGCCAAATCGCCGCTGCAGCATTCTATTGTGCGCACAGGAATATCAAGGGTTCTGAAAAGCTCCACTGTGTATTCCCACATTTTTTCAAAATATTCCATACTCTCTTCGGGTTTACACACAACAATCATCTCTTGCTTTTCAAATTGGTGTATACGGTAAACGCCGCGCTCTTCTAAACCGTGGGCGCCTTTTTCTTTCCTAAAGCAAGGCGAGTACCCTGTAAGCTTTTGCGGCAATTCGCTCTCGGGCAAAATTTGGTCTATATATTTGCCTATCA
The DNA here is from genome assembly GCA_964369565.1 of uncultured Bacteroides sp. Lineage (GTDB taxonomy): Bacteria > Bacillota > Clostridia > Oscillospirales > Ruminococcaceae > Ruthenibacterium. Next base: position 2,510 of record CAYJEU010000039.1, read on the forward strand.
TGCTGTGCTCGCTTGTGCCAATAAGGTATAAATCTTCGCCCTCTATTTTGTACATCATAGCTTCCATTTCAGCAAAGCTCATAACGCCCGTAACAACATTCGAGCGAATCATATAAGGCGGTATGCAATAAGTGAAGCCTTTGTCTATCATGAAATCGCGCGCATAACTAAGCACGGCGCTGTGCAAACGTGCAACGTCGCCCATAAGGTAGTAAAAGCCGTTGCCTGCAACTCTTCTTGCGCTGTCTAAATCAATGCCGTTTAGCGCTTGCATTATCTCTGCGTGGTAAGGCACATCAAAGCTTTTATCCAGCGGCTCGCCAAAGCGCTCTAGCTCAACATTTTCGCTATCGTCTTTTCCAAGTGGCACGCTATCGTCTATTATATTCGGTAAAACAAGCATAATGTCGTTAAGTTTTTGCGCCAGCATATTTTGCTTTTCTTCAAGCTCTTTCAAGCGCTCGGCATTTGCTGTTACTTTCGCTTTCACTTGTTCTGCCTCTTCTTTTTGCCCTTTCGCCATCAGGCCGCCTATGCTTTTTGATAGCGCATTCCTGCTCGCCCTAAGCTCGTCTGCCTCGCTTAGAACCGCACGATATTCTTTATCAACCTCTATTGCCTCATCAACCATAGGCAATTTATTTTGCTGAAATTTCTTTTCTATATTAGCTTTAACCACTTGCGCATTTTCACGCAAAAATTTAATATCTAACATTCCAAACACTTCCCTCTTTATGTTCTATTTCAATATTTAATCATTATAATCCATATTGGCTTTAGCCTTTGTATTCGCCCAATAAATTTGCAAATACTTTAAGTTGCTCATCGCTATTAAATGATACATTTAATGTGCCCTTGCCCTCTTTATACTGAACTTTAACCTGTGTTCCAAGCACCTCTTGCAGGCTAATTTCAACTTCACCGGGTAGCGCAGGGCGAAGTTTTTGCTTTTTCTGTTTAGGCTCAACGCCAAGTTTTTTGCAAAGCGCCTCTGTTTGCCTTACATTTAAATTTTGCTGCACTGCCGCTTTTGCCGCCTGTGTTTGCAATGCAGGGTTATCTACGCCTAAAATAACTTTGGCGTGCCCTATGCTAAGTTCTTTTTTTCTCACCATTTCTATAACGGCTTTCGGCAATTGCAAAAGCCTTAGTGAATTTGTTACAGCACTGCGGCTTTTAGATAATTGCTTGGCCGCTGTTTCCTGTGTATAGTCACAGCGTTTTATTAAAGAGGCTATGCCTTGCGCTTCCTCTATTGGGTCTAAATCTTCACGCTGTAAGTTTTCAATTAATGCAATTTCCATTGCTTGCTGCTCGGTTAAATCCATTATCTGAACAGGTATTTCGCTAAGGCCGGCTAGCCTTGCCGCACGCCATCTGCGCTCGCCGGCAACTATATAATATGCGCCGCTGGGCGTTTGGCGCACAACAACAGGCTGTAAAACGCCATGCTCTTCAATACTGCTGGCAAGCTGTGTTAACGCTTGTTGTTCAAAAGTTTTCCTAGGCTGGTTTTCATCGGGCATTATTTCGCTTATCCTCAGCAATTTTGCCTCGCTTTCACCATCTTGTGTTTGCACACTTTGCGCAAAAAGTGAATCTAGCCCTCTGCCAAGCCCGCCTTTTTTTGTAGCCATATTTAACTCCCCTTAACGCTTTTAAAGCGATTTTTATAATAATTGTTTGCACGCATTATATATTTATAATTAAGCGTTAGCCGCGCTCTTCCCTTTGGCGGTTATTGTACAAAAGTTCCGCCGCTAAATAGGCATAGGCCTCTGTACCTTTTGATGTTGGATCGTAAAAATTTATTGGCGCCGAATAGCTTGGCGCTTCTGAAAGCCTAACATTTCTTGGTATTATTGTTTTAAACACTTTTGCCCCGAAATGCTTTTTAATTTCTTCCACAACTTGCATTGTTAAGTTTAAACGCCCGTCATACATTGTTAGCAAAAGCCCTTCAAGCTCTATATATGGGTGGTAGATTTTCTGAACGTTTTTTATGGTGTTCATTAATTCTGTTAAGCCCTCCAGTGCAAAAAATTCACATTGCACAGGTATTAAAACTGTGTCTGCCGCACATAGGCCGTTTAGAGTTAAAAGGTCTAGCGCAGGCGGGCAATCTATAAAAACATAATCGTAGATTTCAACAAACGGTGCAACGGCTTGCCTTAAACGCTTTTCTCTTGAGGGCATATTAACAAGCTCAATTCCGGCGCCTGTAAGCTGAATATTAGAGGCAACAATATCTACCCTATATTCTGTTTTTATAACGGCATCTTGCGCATTGCCCTCGCCAATAAGCAAGTCGTATACGCTGTTTTGCACCTCTGTTTTATTAATGCCAAAGTTGCCTGTTGTGTTGCCTTGTGGGTCTAAATCTATACACAAAACTTTTTTGCCTTGCGCAGCAACAGCCGCCGATAAATTTACAGCCGTTGTTGTTTTTCCAACCCCACCTTTTTGGTTTGCAATCGCTATTACTTTTCCCATTTATATTCCTTTCACTAGCTGTTATTTTAAAATTATTTTAGCCAAAGTTTTTGCATTTTTGTTTTTAATAATTTTATAACGCTTTTTATTATTAAGTTTTTATAATTTATATGCATATATGTTCCACGTGGAACATATAATGTAAATAACTTGCAAGATTGTTTTAACCTTGAACCGCAATTTAACGGCGCCGGGCAAGCATGCCCCGCATGCCAATTTATATTATATTCGCGCCTCATATAATATAAACAACATGTGAAATCAGTATATCACAAAACAGCGTAAATTAAAAGTGAAAGAAATTGAATTTACATAAATTTGTGTTATTTAATAATAAAAAACTGCACTTATTATTAAAATTCTATGTTATGCCAAAGCTTTTCACTACGCTTAAGTTAGTTCTTTTAAAGCTTTGGCTTTTATATATATATAATATGCACAGCAAAGCCTCACAATTGTTCCACGTGGAACATTCGTGAGGCTTTGCTGTGTGAGAAGAAACTTAAATTATATAAATATAATTAAGGCTAGTAAATAAAGCATTAGTTACCTAATGCGAAGAAATATTAAAACCACTAATTCTATTAAACACTTTGCAAGCTGCTTACTTGTTTTTCTATTTCGCTTATTAAGTCAAGCCTAATTTGCTCTATATTTTCGCTTGTGCTATTATAATTTATTTTAGGTTTTTCATGTGCGCTAACAGGTATTCTAACTGTATATTCTATAAATTCATTTTGCTCTTTCTGCTGGGCAGTTGCAGGAATGCCGTTATCTGTCATAAGCTTAACCGCATTTGTAATTGTGTTTAAAAAAATTCTAACGTCACGCACCATTATTTTTTGCTTTTGCTTTGTTTCTTTAAGCAGATATGAGCTTACAATTTCTTGCGTGCTCTGTGCGCTATAATTTTTGCTAATTATTAGTTTTAGCATTTCTGTTCTTTCGTTTTCGCTGGCAAGCCTTAAAATTTGCATAACGTGCTCAAGGCTTAAACTTGCCGATAAGCACATATTAATTTGAACTTCGCTTAAAGCCAGTATGCTCAAATAGCTTTCAATATCGCTTTTTAAAATGCCAAGTTTAGCGGCCGCCTCTTCGCTTGAAATTCCGTAAAAATTTATAATGTCGTTTATTGCATTAGCCATTTCAAAACAGTTAAGCTCTTGCCTTTGGGTGTTTTCCAACAGGCATAGCGCCACAGATTTATCATCTTCAAAACTGTGCACAATTGCCGGTATTTCACTCATGCCCGCAAGCTTGCAAGCTTTTAAGCGGCGCTCGCCTGCTATGAGCTCGAAGTTATCAAAGCCATAAGCTCGCACACTAATTGGCTGTAAAAGCCCATTTTGAATTATGCTTTGCGTTAAATTGTTAAGCTGCTGCTTATCAAAATTTTTTCTTGTTTGGTATGGTGAGGGAAATATTTTATCAATAGGTAGACTAACTATTTCAAGTTTGTTTTTACCTTTTTCCTTAAGCTTTATAATTCTATTTATTAAATTCATTTTAAACCTCATTAAGCCAGTAAAAAATTACATAGTAAAAGCGCATGTATTACTATATTAATTGCTTTATGCAATTCAATCATAGCATATACATGCGCATAAATTCAAGAATTTTCCTTCGACAAATAACAGCAAAACAAGGCAGATAAATGTCAAACAAGAGGAGCTTTTGCAATTTTACCACCGTTTCGTGGGTAAACGCTCGGTGTTTGCGATATCTTTTTACAAATAATTATAGTTCTTATGCTCTCATCGGGCAAAATAAACTGCTTAATATCATTTTTATCATCGCAAGAAGCGCCTAGTTTTGAAAGCGCAGGCATTGCCTGTTTAAGTTCTTCTTGCCCGCTTGCACCTTTCATTGCCAAAAAGCAACCGCCTTTTTTAACAAGCGGCAGGCAAAATTCGCTTAAAGCGTTCATTTTTGCAACAGCTCTTGCCACGGCTACATCATATTTTTCTCGGTAGCTCTTGCGCGCCGCTTCTTCTGCGCGCTCTTTAACAAAATGCACATCGCTTAGCCCAAGCTCACCGCAAGCACACTTTAAAAATTCAACCCGTTTGCCTGTGGGCTCCATAAGTGTAAGCTCTATTTCCGGCTTGTATAATTTTAACACTATGCCGGGGAAACCCGCGCCTGTGCCAACATCTACAACGCTACCTTTTATATGTGGCATGCTCGCCAAAAGTAGGCTATCTATAAAGTGCTTATTTTCAATATCCTCTGGCTTCGTTATAGCAGTAAGGTTCACTTTTTTATTGTATTCTATAAGCAAATTTGCAAAAGCGTCAAGCTGCAAAAATATATTTTGCGCGTCTATATTGTAACTCTTGGCATTTTGCAAAAAGCGTTCTTTATTTAACATAAAACTTCCCTTTATATTGTTTGCAGGTTTTTTAAAAGCATATGTGCAGCCGATAAAGAGTAATTAAAGCACGCTTATTTCAGCAAATATATACTTTAATTTTCTTTAATGCAAATAGCCTTTTCTTATTAATTGAAAAAACTAAAGCTTTAAATTAAAGTTTTTAGCTTTTCATTTTCAGTATATGCAGTAGTAAACAGGAAATATCTGCAGGGCTAACCCCCGGTATTCTTGCCGCCTGAGCTATATTTTTAGGGCGTATTAACGATAATTTTTCTCTTGCTTCAAGCCTTATACTATCTATAATATTATAGTCTATACCCTGTGGTATTAACACATTCTCGTTTTTCTGCGCCGCTTTAATTTGCGAAACTTGCCTTTTTATATAGCCCTCATATTTTATTTCCGTTTCAATACAATACATTAAAAAAGAGTTTTTGCTTGCATCTTTAATAATATTATACTTTTCATTATTAACACACTCGCCTGATTTTTCATTTTCGCTATGCTGCTGCTTAGTAATTATTTCTAAAATATCAGTAAATTTTAGCTTGGGCCTGCGCAGTAAATCTGCGGCAAATTGCCCTGTTTGCAGCTTAATTTCCCCTGCATTCAGCAAAGTGCTCTCAGCTGAAAATGGGCGAATTATCGTTGATTTTAACGTATCTATAACTAGCTGTTTTTTCTCGCTACGAGCACAAAATTCATTATAGCGCTCCTTGCTTGCAAGGCCAATTTCATAGCCAATTTTAGTTAAGCGCTCATCTGCATTATCTTGGCGCAAGTATAGGCGGTATTCGCTGCGGCTGGTCATCATTCTGTATGGGTCCATTGCGCCTTTTGTGATGAGGTCATCAATTAAAGTGCCAATGTATGAATTACTGCGCTTTAAAATAAAAGGCTCTTTATTTTGTAAACTAAGCGCCGCATTAACGCCTGCAACCAAACCTTGCGCCGCCGCCTCCTCATAGCCGGATGTAGAACAAAACTGCCCTGCGCCGTATAAACCGCTTACTTCTTTTGTTTCAAGCGTAGCAAAAAGAGCGGTGGGGTCAATACAATCATATTCAATTGCGTAGGCAGGGCGCATAATTTGCACATCTTCAAGGCCAATAATTGTGCGATACATCGCGTTTTGCACGTCCTCAGGTAAAGAGGAGCTCATGCCTTGTAAGTACATTTCATTTGTGTTAAGCCCGCAAGGCTCTATAAAAAGCTGATGCCTATTTTTATCGGCAAAGCGCACAACTTTATCTTCTATGCTCGGGCAATATCTTGGGCCAATGCCTTCGATATCTCCACCATAAAGTGGGCTGCGATGCAAGTTTTGCGTAATCACTTCGTGCGTTTTCTCGTTAGTGTATGCTATGTGGCACACAACCCTATTGCGCATTTGCTTTTTAGTCAAAAAAGAAAACGGCTGCATGTTTTCATCGCCGTGTTGAATTTCAAGCTTATCGTAATTTATGCTGTGGCGATGAACGCGCGCAGGTGTTCCTGTTTTAAAGCGTCTTAGCGGCAATCCCAGCTCAATTAAATTTTCGCTAAGTTCATTTGCGGCATGTTGGCCGTCCGGCCCACCCTTAAAAGAGGCATCACCAACAAAAATTTTGCCGCCGAGGTAGGTGCCAGAGGCGATAATAATTTTCTTTGCGTGGTATGTACCGTTTAAATTTGTACAAACGCCGTATACGGCATTGTTTTTTACCAATATTTTACATATTTCAGCCTGTTTTAGGTGCAAATTCGGCATTTTCTCCAAAAAAGTCTTCATATAGTTGTGGTATTTTCGTCTATCTGTCTGAACGCGAAGTGAATGAACCGCAGGCCCTTTACCAAGGTTTAGCATGCGGCTTTGCAAATAAGTGGCATCTGCGGCTATGCCCATAATGCCACCAAGCGCATCTATTTCACGCACTAAATGCGCTTTTGCCGTGCCCCCTATTGAAGGGTTGCACGGCAAATTTCCAATTGCGTCTAAAGACAAAGTAAACAAAGCAGTTTTCGCGCCCATTTTTGCACAGGCGTGTGCCGCTTCAATTCCTGCGTGCCCTGCACCAATAATTATAATATCATATTCACCCAGTAGCATTTATTAAACTCCTGTTTTTAGTTTATCTTAAATTCTGCACCACTTTTACTTTCATATAAATCTTGTTGCAAAACAATTGTATTTTCATCTATTATAGTAAATAAAATTTCGTCGCTTATAACAACATTACTGTTTTCCACAAAAAGCGTTAAGCTATTTTCCTCTTGCGTGTATGTTCCTGTTATGGTTTGCATGAACCTGTTGTTATTTTCGTTCATAAGAAATGTGCCATCGTCATTTAGCAGAAGCTGGGGAATAAGCTCTTTTGTTACAAATTCACTTTCGCCGCCTGCGTGCAAAAATCTGCCAATATTCAAAACAACGCCATCTTCATCGCTAAAAAGCTCATCGGTTAAATCTTGCAAAACTTCTGCACGGTCTACATCGGCTGAGGCGTTTTCACTAAAGCTTGCATTAATTAATGATAATGCAATTACTGTAGTGTTTAAAATAAGAAGAATACACGCTGAGAAACTGGCGATATACAGCCAAAAATGCTTTTTAAAATTCATAATTTTACATTCCTTTCAGCAGTAAAAATTTTACTGAATAAAAGCTAAACAACAAATTACTCAGCAGGCTTTATTTACCAACGCAAAATTTTGAGAAAACCTCATTAATAATATCTTCACTGGCATTTTCGCCGGTAAGCTCATAAAGTGCATTAAGCGCTTCGTCTATGCATACGCCTGCGGCATCAAGGGTTAGGCCAATTTCAACAATATGCAGTGTTTCGTCCAGGGCGTTTTTTGCGGCCTTTGCGCAAAGCAACTGCCTTTCATTACACATCAATAGTGCATCTTCGCTCAAATTACTTACGCCTAAAATTTCATAAAGCGCATTTATAATTTCGTTTAAGTAATTTGAATTATTAGCGCTAATAGAAATAACTTTAGAAAAAAATGGCTTTATATCGTTTAAATTGAACTTAATATCTAAATCGTTCTTGTTCAGAACCGCAAGCGCTACTTTGCCATTACAGCTTTGTGCAATTTTTATATCTTGCTCAGAGATAATTGCAGAGGCATCAAAAACACAAATAACCAGCTCTGAATTTTCAAGGGCTGTTTGCGCGCGTTTTATGCCCTCGCTCTCTACTATATCTTGTGTTTCACGCATACCGGCAGTGTCTGATAAAATAAGGCGCACATCACCAATGCTTATTTCTTGCTCTATTATATCTCTTGTGGTGCCGGCAATGGGCGTAACAATAGCGCGCTCGAAGCCGCTTAGTAAATTCATTATAGTGCTTTTACCAACATTCGGGCTACCGACAATTGCCGTTTGTATGCCACGCCGAAGAATTTTACCTTTGTCGTAGCCGTCGATAAGAGCGTTTAATATTTCAATATTTTCTTTAACACTAAAAGCGAGCGTTTGCATTTCAAGCTCGGGAACATCTTCCTCGGGGTAATCGGTAAAAGCGGCAATATGGCCTGCCAGCGTTATTAAACTTTGGCGCACAGAGTCTATTTTTTTATATAGTGCACCTTGCATTAAATTAGCGGCGGCGGCCGCACTTTGCTTAGAGCTTGCGTTTATAATTTCCATAACAGCTTCCGCTTGTGTTAAAGAGATGCGCCCGTTTAAAACCGCACGCTTTGTAAATTCGCCGCCTTGTGCAGGGCGTGCGCCATTATCGAAACATGCGCGAAGCAAAAGCTCGCTAACAGCAGCGCCGCCGTGGCAAGAAAGTTCAATTACATCTTCGCCTGTATAAGAGTGAGGCGCGCGAAAGCAAAGCGCTATAATTTCATCGAGCTTTTTGCCTGCACTGATAAAGTGGCCAAACATAGCTGTATAGCCTTTTGCGTTTAGTAAATTTTTGTTTTTATCTAAAGGTGTGAAAACACGAGAGGCTATTTCATAAGCATTTGTGCCGGATATGCGAATTACCGCTATGCCGCCAATGCCGCTTGCCGTTGCAATTGCTGCTATAGTGCTGTTTTCACTTAATTCAGCGCTAATATTATTACTCAAATTACTTGCCATTTTTTATGCCTTTAAATACTTCAACTTCATTTGCGCCAAAGTCGCTTTTTATTGTGCGCTCGTCCCTTTTAAGGCTGCCGCATATACAAACTTCTGTGCCTTTTGCGTCAATTGGCATGTAATAGCCGCATTGTGTGCAGCGTAAAAAAAGGCCAGCTTTACGCTTGAACTCTTTTGCTAAAAAGCCTGTTGCCTTGGGGCCGTGCCCAATATAAGCGAAACTAAATTGCTTTTTTAGCGATTCCTGCGCCGCCTTTAATTGGCTTTTATCAACATTCCAGTTTTCGTTCATTTTAATGCTCCTATTTTTAGTTTTTTGTATAAGGCCTTTTTTATAAGGGCTTTGCCCTTACTCCTCTTCACCAATTTCGTCATCTGAATCATCTTCTTCATTTTCGCTACGGCTTTCCTCTGCCTTTAATGCCTCAATCTCCTCTTGGCTTAACTCTTCTGTCTCTTCCATTTCAGGCATAACAGTTTCTTCATCATCGCTGTGCTCTGTTCTTGCAACAGTTACAACTTTATCGTCCTCGCCAAGGCGCATAACCCTAACACCACTACCATAACGGCTTTGTGTGTTAATATCACTAACATGCATTCTAATAATAACGCCATTTGTGCTAATTAATATAATGTCGTCTTCAACATCAACTATTTTCAGCGCCGCAACAATTCCTTTATTACCGTAGTTTCTAATGCCCTTGCCGCCACGTTTTTGTATTCTGTATTCTTCAATTAAAGTTCTGCGCCCTTTACCCTCTTCGGTAATTGTTAGAACGCTTGCACCCTCACGCAGAATACCTGCGCCAATAACGCTATCGCCCTCTTTTAGCCTAATTGCCCTAACGCCAATTGACGTTCTGCCAACACTTCTTGCGCCTCTTTCATCAAACCTAATTGCATTGCCAAGCCTTGTTGCAATTATTATTTCGTTTTCGCCACTGGTTATTCCTGTGTAAGCAAGGCTGTCGCCCTCGTTTAAATTTATCGCTATTATGCCATTTTTGCGAATGTTATCATATTTTGCCAGCGGTGTGCGCTTAATTATACCGGCTTTTGTTATCATTGTTAAAAAGCGTGTTTCACTTTCATCTTTGCGCACACGAAGCATAGTTCTAACTTTTTCGCCCTCTGTTAAAGCGAGCAAGTTTATAATATTTGTGCCCTTGGCCGTGCGGCTACCCTCGTGAATTTGGTACCCTTTAAGGCGGAATATTCTACCCACATCTGTAACAAAAAGCACATAGTCATGTGTAGAGCCAACAAAAAGCTCCTCTACAAAATCTTCCTCTTTGCGAGTAAGCGCACTAACGCCGCGCCCACCACGCTTTTGCGCTGTGTATGTATCAGAGCACTGGCGCTTAATATAACCCGCATGTGTTAATGTGAACACACATTCTTCTTCGGGAATAAGGTCTTCAATATCAACTTCGCCCGAAACATGTTCAATATCAGTGCGGCGCTCATCTGCATATTTATCGCGTAATATCGTTATTTCTTGCTCAACTATTTCATAAACTTTCTCGTCGCTTGATAAAATATCAAGCCATTTATCTATTTTAGATTTAAGCTCAGCAAGTTCATTTTCTATTTTTAAAATTTCAAGGCCTGCCAATTGGCCAAGTTGGAACGCGCAAATTGCCGTAGCTTGCACTTCATCAAAGCCAAATTTTTCCATAATGGCGGCTTTCGCTTCACTTCTACCGCCTTTACAAGCGCGAATAGTGATAATTATTTCGTCAACTATATCAACTGCGCGGTGAAGCCCGTCTAAAATATGCGCGCGCTCTTTTGCCTTATTAAGGTCAAATTCAGTGCGGCGGCGAATAACTTCATTTTGGAAAATTATATATTTCTCGAGCATCTCCTTAAGGCTTAAAACTTTAGGCACACCGTTATCAAGCGCAAGCATAATAACGCCTACCGTATCTTGCAATTGGGTAAAACGGTAAAGCTGGTTTAAAATAACTTGCGGATTAGCGTCCTTTTTAAGCTCTATAACAATGCGCATACCAAGGCGGTTACTGCTCTCGTCGTTAAAATCGCTTATGCCTTCAATGCGTTTATCTTTAACAAGGTCTGCAATATTTTCTAATAGGCGTGTTTTGTTCACCATATAGGGAATTTCAGTAATAATTATGTGGTAGCGGCCGTTAGCTTGCTCTTCAATTTGCGCGCGCCCGCGAAGTGTAATTTTACCGCGCCCTGTTGCATAAGCTGCCCTTATGCCGCTTCTGCCCATAATTGTGCCGCCTGTTGGGAAATCGGGCCCTGTAACAAACTCCATTAAATCTGAAAGTTCACTGTCGGGGTTATGAATTAAATGTATGGCGGCATCTATAATTTCACAAATATTATGCGGCGGAATATTTGTTGCCATACCAACTGCTATACCTGTACTGCCGTTCAAAAGCAAATTAGGAAGGCGGCTTGGAAGAACAATAGGTTCTTTTAAGCGCTCGTCGAAATTCGGCTTATAATCTACCGTGTTTTTCTCAATATCTGTCAATAAATCGGCTGCAACTTTGCTCATTCGTGCTTCTGTATAACGATAAGCCGCAGGAGGGTCACCGTCTATAGAGCCAAAGTTACCTTGGCCGTCTACAAGGGGATAGCGCAGTGAAAAATCTTGCGCCATACGCACCATTGCATCGTAAACAGAGGCGTCACCATGCGGATGGTAACTACCAAGCACCGAGCCAACAGTATCCGCAGATTTACGATAAGCATGTGAAGGGTCGTTACCTTTTTCGTGCATAGTATATAAAATGCGCCTGTGAACGGGCTTTAAGCCGTCGCGAACATCGGGGAGTGCACGCTGAGTTATAACAGACATAGAATAATCTATAAAAGATTGTTCCATTTCCTCTTTTAATTCACGAACGATTAATCGTGTACCTTGAAGTTGCTCTTTTTCTTTAATATCCGACATATTCAACTACCTTTTTTTATATTTTAAGGGGGTTTGTATTTCTTAAGGCCTTTTTTGTTATTTACCTAGGCGCAAATAATTGTTTATAAATAATTATTTACCCTAGTAATTTTACTTTTTCTTACTGCTTTTTTGTGTAAAGAAAAAATATTAAACGTCTAGCCTTGCATAAAGCGCATTTTGCTCTATAAATTCCTTGCGGGGCTCTACTTTATCGCCCATTAAAATGGTGAATGTTTCGTCAGCTTTCAGCGCATCATCAACATTAATTTGCACAATAACCCTATTTTCGGGATTCATTGTAGTTTCCCATAATTGCTCGGGGTTCATTTCGCCAAGGCCTTTATAGCGGCTTATTTTTGTTCCTTGCCCCATCTCTTCACTTAAAGATGCCATTTCAGCGTCGTTATAAGCATATTTAACCTTGCCGCTTTTGCTAAGTTTAAAAAGAGGTGGCTGGGCAATATAAACATAGCCGCCATCAATTAACGGGCGCATATATCTGAAGAAGAATGTTAAAAGCAATGTGCAAATATGGCTTCCGTCAACGTCGGCATCGGCCATAATGAAAACTTTGTGGTAGCGCAATTTGCTAACGTCGAATTCTTCGCCTATGCCGCAACCAAGCGCCATAACTACAGGCATTAGCTTTTCATTGCCGTAAATTTTATCTATACGTGCTTTTTCAACATTGAGCATTTTACCCCATAGCGGTAAAATTGCCTGAATATTACTGTCCCTTCCGCCTTTGGCGCTGCCGCCCGCACTGTCGCCCTCAACAATATAAAGTTCTGTTTTAGAGGGGTCGCGCTCGCGGCAATCGGCAAGTTTACCGGGCATTCTGTTGTTTTCAAGCGCAGATTTACGCCTTACTAAATCTCTCGCTTTGCGCGCGGCTTCCCTTGCACGTGCCGCTTGTGTTGCTTTTTCAAAAACAATTTTAGCAATAGCGGGGTTTTCTTCTAAAAATTCCTTTAATTTATCGTAAACAAGGCCGCTAACAAGTGTTCTAACTTCAGTGTTACCTAGTTTCGCTTTTGTTTGGCCCTCAAATTGCGCCTCGGTTAACTTAACGCTTATTACTACGGTTAAGCCCTCGCGCACGTCAATACCGCTTAAATTTTCGTCTTTTTCTTTAAGGTAGTTTTTACTGCGGCCGAAATCGTTAAATACACGTGTTAGCGCTGTTTTAAAGCCCTCTTCATGTGTGCCGCCGTCGGGCGTGTTAACATTATTTGCAAAAGAAAGTATGCGCTCGTTGAAGCTTGAATTATATTGCAATGCTATTTCAGCAATGGCATCGCCCTGCTGGCCTTTTAAATAAATTACGCCCGGGTGCAGAACTTCAAGCTTATTTTTTTCGTGGATATATTCAACGAAGCTTCTTATACCGCCCTCATAGCACATGCTTTCACAATGAGCGTTGCCCTCTTCATCAAGGGCATTTTCACGCTCGTCGCATAAAGTTATGCGAACGCCGCCGTTCAAAAATGCCTCTTCACGCAAGCGTTTTTGAAGAATTTCATATTCGAATTCTTGCGTTTCGGTGAACATTAAAGGGTCGGGCTTAAATGTAACAGTTGTGCCGTTTGGTTTCTGTGTTGCGCCTAAATTTTGAAGTGGGCCGTCCTCTTCGCCGCGCTTAAAGCTTTGCTTATATTCTGTGCCGTCTTTAACAACGCTTACAATTAGCCACTCGCTTAGAGCGTTAACAACACTTGCGCCAACACCATGAAGGCCGCCTGCAACTTTATAGCCGCTGTCTTCGCCGCCGAATTTACCGCCTGCGTGGAGAATTGTGAAAACAACAGTTACAGCGGGTATGCCCATTTTTGGCTGTATATCAACAGGAATTCCTCGCCCGTTATCGCAAACTTCTATTATATTATCTTTTTTAATTTTAACACTTATATGGTCGCAGTGGCCGGCAAGAGCTTCGTCAATTGCGTTATCAACAATTTCGTAAACAAGGTGGTGCAAGCCTTTTGGGCCTGTGCTACCAATATACATGCCCGGGCGTTTACGAACTGCTTCAAGACCTTCTAAAACCTGAATTTGACTGGCGCCGTACTCGTTATTATTTATTTCTGACATAGTTCACTCCATTATATTATAAATATTATCGTTTCTTTTTTTAAGCGTAGAAGCTGAAATTTGGCTTATATAAATTTTATTTTCCCTTTTATTCTTATTGTGGGATATAATAAAACTTTTGGGTAAATTTTGCGTTGTATCGAATACATTATTATTATCTTGTGCACATTTCAGAAAATTGCGTGTGTGCTTACTAATAGTGCTTGTATCTAAATCGAATATTCCTATAATGTCTTGTGTGCGCAGTAAATTATCGTTTCCGAGATGTAAAAACATATTTCTTCCTTTTCTTTTTTTTAATTAAAGGGCTTTGCCCTTAACCCCACAATTTTTTGAAAAAAATTGATTAAAACTTTAATTGAATTTTTTTGTTTTTGCAAAGCGTTTGCCTTGGTTTTTTGCTTGTTTTAGTAGCTAATCATTATAGGGCGTTTTACTTTTCAGCGTGAAAAGTAACAAATGTGAAAGTTTTTTTGTAGTGTTTAGGTTTGCTTTTATATTTTTTCTTTTCGCAAAGCTTATGCCTTGGTTTTTTGCTTGTTTTAATGGCTAAGTTTAGTAAGGCGTTTTACTTTTCAGCGTGAAAAGTAACAAAAG
>CAYJEU010000040.1:0-16808 GCA_964369565.1 uncultured Bacteroides sp.
CTTTTTAATATTATCATTTATATCCGCCTTTGTCAATGCTTTTTTTGTGTTTTTTCTGTTTTTTCATCATTTATTCTATTTTATTTTACAATTTCCAAAACAAAACAAAAAAGTTGCGATATATCGCAACTTTTTAATTGTGTTCAATTTTTTTCAAACCACTATATATAGTTGTAGATTTCAGCAACATAAATATGCACAAAAAAACCATCATTTTCATTATTGAATTTTTAGTGGTGTGCAATATTCTCTTCTTATAATACATTATATTAATAAAGAGAACATTTTAATCGGCAAAACTGCAATGCACAAAACAATTTTAGCAAGCAAGCCGGACAATTGCAAAGGTTAATCGGAATTCTTTAAGCCGCTTTGCTCTTTTATAATGTATATAGGGCGCTTTTTAACTTCCATATACATTTTGGCTAAATACTGCCCCAAAATGCCTGTTGTAAACAATTGCATGCCGCCAACAAATAAAATTATCGACACCGTGCTGGGCCAGCCGCTTACAGGGTCGCCCCAAATTGCGGCGCGAACAATAATAAATATTGTAACCACAAAAGCGAGAGCGCAGCACAAAATGCCTATAATTGCAGCTATGGAAAGCGGCATGGTGCTAAAGGCGGTTATGCCGTCGATAGAATAAATGAACAATTTCCAAAACGACCACTTAGTATAGCCGGCCGCCCTTTCTACATTTGTGTATTCAAGCCATTTTGTGCGGTAGCCAACCCAGCCGAATATGCCTTTTGAGAACCTGTTATATTCCTTAACCGCACAAACGCTTTGCGCTACTTGTTTTGTCATAAGCCTAAAATCTCTTGCGCCGTCTACAATTTCAGTTTTGCTTATTTTGTTTATAATTTTGTAAAAAGCACGCGCAAATAAACTGCGAATCGGCGGCTCGCCTTCTCTGCTCACTCTGCGCGAGGCAACTGTGTCGTACTCGCCGCTTTTAAGTAGCTCATACATCTGCGGCAATAGCGACGGAGGGTCTTGCATGTCCACATCCATAACGCCAACAAAATCGCCTTTAGCGGCCTCAAAGCCGGCATACATAGCCGCCTCTTTGCCGAAATTGCGTGAAAAAGATATATATTGCACCCTTTCATCGTTTCCACTTAAACTTTTAAGTATGTTTAATGTATCATCGTTTGAACCGTCATCAACAAAAATAAATTCAAAATTTGTGCCGCTCATCTCTTTTGACACTTTGCAAATTTCATCATAAAATAAGTTTATAACCTCTTGTTCATTAAAACAGGGCACAACTATTGAAATTAAATCCAATTTCATCAACTCTCTTTTATTAATATTTTTAAAACAAATGTATTTTCTCTTTAAAAATTGAAAATAATTTGATATAATAACATATATACTTTTTATGTAATTATATAATATCATGTTTTGTAAGGAAAATCTATATGAAAAAATACATCGCTTTCATTTTTATATTGCTACTGCTTTTTTGCTTGCCCACATTTTGTGTGGCGCAAAATTTCACTGTGCCCGAAGATATTGAAATAACAGGCGAAAGTATTTTTGTTATGAACTATGATACAGGCCAGCCTGTAATTGAAATAAACGCAGATGCACAGCGCGATATAGCAAGCCTTACAAAAATTATGACAGCCCTTATTTTTATTGAGAATGTTGAAGATTTAGATAACACCTTAATTACAGCGCCCACAGAATTATATGTTGCTCCTATAACAAATTCAAGCTCATCAACAGCGGATATTCGCCCGAATGAAACAGTAACCGCAAGAAGCTTGCTTTACGCTATAATGCTTCCAAGCGGCAACGAGGCAGCCGCAATTGCAGCGCACTATGTTGGCGGCGGCAGCCTTGAAAATTTTTATGCAATGATGAACGCACGCGCTAAGGAAATTGGCTGCACAAACACAAATTTCACAAACCCTCACGGGCTAGACGGTATGGACACCGGCAATTACTCAAGCGCCAGAGATTTAGCGCTTATTTGCAACGAGGCCTGGCAATATGATATATTCAGGCAAGTTGTTGGAAGCGTAAGCTATGACATGCCCATAACAAATATACACACAACGCCCGCTTATGCCGATGACCCTAACACGGCTTATACCATTTACAACACTAATTATATGCTTAGGGATACCTCTGAGGTTTACCGTTCTTATATACAGGGCATTAAAACAGGCTCTACCTATGCGGCCGGGCGCACATTGGCAAGTGCCGCAGTAAACGATAACGGCGAAACATATTTTGCCATTGTTTTGGGCGCACCGTGGGATGCAGGCCACTACGGCTTAGCTTTTTCGTTTTGGGACACTGCCGCCATTTTCGATTGGCTTTTCGATAATTTTTCAATGCAGTCTACACTGAACACCACAGCGCCTATAACGGAAATTAGCGTTGAACTTTCAAGCGATGTTGATGTTGTTGCGCTTATGCCCAAAGATGATTTGCAAACTATTTTGCCAACACCCGGCAGTGAGTATGCTCAAAGCGTTGAAGCTGCGGTAGAGCAAATTATTGCACAGGCAGAGCAAAGCGAAGTAAGTAGCCAGGCGCAAAGCGAGCAGAGCAGTGAAGAAGCCGGCGAGGCGCAGGAGCCTTCTTTGCAATTACCCGACACTATTATTTACGAATTCGATGTTCCTAAATCTTTAACAGCGCCTGTTACTCAAGGCGAGGTTGTTGGAAGCGTTTCGCTAACGCTTAACGGCACAGTTTTGGGAACTGTAGATTTAATAACAGCAAACGATGTTGCACGAAGCGACTATTTATATTTTCTTTCATTAGTAGGTGATTTTTTGAACAGCACATATTTCTCGGTGGTAATAATCTTAACGGCAATTTACATTGTTTTGATGATAGCGTTATTCATATTTTTACGCTATTTGAAGAAAAAAAGGAAAAAGAAACGTAAAGCCGGCAATTACACGGCGGAGGAGTGGAGAAGTTTACAGGCAAAGCGCCCTGACGAAAACTGGACAGCTTATAAAGAAATTGACCGTTTGCCCCCCGAGATGCGAAGAACGCCAAGCAGCCGCAGGCATTACAAAGGCAAAGACCAACCGCCAAGGCAAAGCACACAGCAGCGCCGTCCTCCAAACGAAAACGGCAACAACAAACCAAACTAATTATCATAAGCCCACCTTGCGCTTACCACTGCATGAAAACCGCGCAGGGTGGCTTTAATTTAGATAGCGTTTTAACACGTTTATCTAAGCTCTATTGTGAAAATTTACCCGCAAGGCATAAACGCAAGAACGAAAGGGAAAGTATACATGCTACAAATAAGCGCAAAACGAAACTTAACTTTGATAATGGATTTTTACGAGCTAACAATGGCGGCAGGCTATTTTGAGGAAGGCTACACCGAGAAAATTAGCGTTTTCGATATGTTTTTCCGCAGAGTTCCCGATGGCGGCGGCTTTGCAATTGCTGCAGGTTTAGAACAGCTTTGCGAGCTTATAGATAATTTAGAGTTCACAAAAGACGATATAGAGTATTTGCGCGCGAAGAAAATTTTCAGCGAGAAGTTTTTAAACTACCTTGAAAATTTTAAGTTCACTTGCAATGTTTGGGCAATACCCGAGGGCACGCCAATTTTCCCGCACGAGCCTATTTTAATTGTTGAGGGCCCTGCCATTGAGGCGCAGCTTATTGAAACGCTTTTACTTGTTACAATTAACTTCCAAAGCCTTATAGCAACAAAAACAAGCCGTGTTGTAAGAGCGGCGCAAGGCAGAAAGATTTTAGAGTTTGGCTCTAGGCGCGCGCAAGGTTACGATGCCGCATACCTAGGTGCAAGGGCCGCTTATATAGCGGGCGCAATTGGCACATCTTGCGTTATGGCAGAGCGCTATTTTGATATACCGGTGCTTGGCACTATGGCGCACAGCTGGGTGCAGATGTTTAACAGCGAGTATGATGCATTTGCCTCTTATGCGCGCACTTACCCCGATAACTGCACTTTGCTTGTAGATACATACAGCGTTGTAAACAGCGGCGTGCCAAACGCCATAAAAGTGTTCAACGATGTACTAAAGCCGCTTGGCAAGCGCCCTACAGGTATAAGAATAGATTCAGGCGATATTGCCTACCTATCTAAGAAAGCGCGCAAGCTTCTCGATGAGGCAGGCTATGAAGATTGCACAATTTGCGCCTCTAATTCACTGGACGAGTATATTATTCGCGATTTAATTTTACAAGGCGCTCAAATTGATGTTTTCGGCATAGGCGAAAATTTAATTACAAGCAAGAGCGACCCTGTTTTCGGCGGCGTTTATAAACTTGCCGCTATAAAGGAAAAGGGCGGCGAATATATTCCTAAAATTAAAATTAGCGAAACCGCAGAAAAAACAACAATACCGCACCTTAAAAATGTTTACCGCATTTACGATAACACAAGCGGCCAAGCAATGGCAGATTATATCACACTTAAAAGCGAAGAGCTAGACGAAAGCCTTGAAAACGGCATTGAACTTTTCCACCCTACAGACACATGGAAAAAGCGTAATTTCACTAATGTTCACGCTAAGCGCTTAAATAAACTTATATATAAAAACGGAAAAAAAGTTTATGAAATGCCCTCTTTAAACGAAATTCGCGAGCATTGCCAATTTGAAATTTCACGGCTTTGGGACGAAGTTAAGCGTTTTGAATATCCCCATAAATATTATGTTGATTTATCGCTGAAATTATGGGAAGAAAAGCAAGCATTACTGCATAAGCACTGCGCATTTAAGCGTTAATACAACCTTATTAAAAGCGCTGTTTCATTTTTTATTTCCGAGCACCTGCACAATTTACTTTGCCGCATATAATTATAGTAACACTTTATTTTTACAAATAGCGTTTGTTTTTAACTAACAGCTTAACAGAAAAAAGCACCTTACAGCTAATGCTGTAAGGTGCTTTTATTTGTATTTTATGCGGCGCGAATACTATTTATAATTACACTATTAAAAATTATTTAGCGTTTTACTTATTCGCCTGTTGCCTCACTTGTAGTTGCTTCACTTGTATCCTCGCCTGTTGTAGCCTCACTTGCAATATCGCTTGTTGTAGCATCACTTGTAACTTCGCTTGCAACCTCGCTTGTTGGCTCGTTCATTGTTTCATCAAGCGCCTCGTTAAAAATTTCGGCTGTGTCTTGTTCTAAAGTAGGCGGTGCTGCGCCATCAAGCACTGTTTGCTCGCTACTGCTAGCCACATTTGCTTGCAACTCGCTTGTTCTTATTGCGCTTAAATAGTAATTGCCGTCCTCATTGCGAGTAAATACAAAATCGTTGTATTTTACAGGCTGAATAACTGTGTCGTAAGGGATGTCGTAGCCTATTGTTACTATATGTGTGCTGCCCGAACGGCGCATTCCCTGCGCTATTGGCACAAAATCTGTCGGAACACTTGTTAATGGCATTAAATATGCCTCACGCTCTGCATCATAAATAAAATCTAAGCCGTTTAGGTTGAAATCTGCAAAGTTAAACTGTATGTCGGGCCCGTATAGCTCATCTATTGCCACGTTTAAAACATCTACAGGCAAATATATAGCGCCTATTTCATTATACTCAAACTCAGATAAATCTTCTTGCGAGACTATTGCATGGCTCATAGCCGCAAATAAAAGCGTTGTAAGCGGCGCTTCGTTCATATCTTCAAACGGCAAGGGGTCCAGCGCAACAACATAGCGCATGCGCTCTGAGTATTCTTCAACAAGCTCGGTGTCATCAAAAGCGTTTATAATTAGCCCTGTGGCAGATGAGAATATTGAAAAAATGCCAACAACTATTAAAAATAACGCAACAACACCCAAAAACTGCCTGCGGCGGCGCATATGCCTCATTTTTCTCAAGTTCTTTTGTTGCTCTTGCAATTCTTGCTCTTCAAGCGTTAATTTCTCAAACTCAGGGCTTTTTTTGCTTTTTTCGCTGGCTTGCTGTGCTTTTTTTGCAATTCGCTCACTCTGTTTTATAAATTGCTCTTCTTGCTTTATTGCCGCTCTTTCTTGTGCGCTAACTTTTGGTTTTCCTTGCGCCTTAGCTGCACCCTCGCCTTTAATTTGTTTTTTATCAGCACTTACACCGGTGCTCTCGGCTTTAGCTGCGCTCTCAGTTTTGCCTTTAGGCTTTTGCTCTGCGCCGCTTGCGTTTTCAGCTTTAGCTGCGCTCTCGTCTTTTGTTTCGGCGGCATACCACTCGCTATTGTGCGGGTTTGAATACTGCGACCAGTCCATTGATTTTGCGGCTTTGCCGTTAACCTTTTTCTCTGTGCCACTTGCACTTTCAGCTTTCTGTGTGCCTTTTGCATTTGCGCTTGTGTTCACAGGGCTTATGCTCTTTGCGCTTTCGGGCGCTATGGGGCCTTTGTTTTGTGCGGCCGTGCCGGCGCTTATATTATTAGCATGTGCTACATTAGCATTTGTGCCTTGCGGCTTGCCGGTTATACTATTATTATTAGCGGCGGCATTTTGAATATTTTCGCTTGCGCCACTGTTTTTATTATTGTTTTGTGGGCTCATAAACATCTCCCTTTTTCCATAGTTAAGTAATTATAACATATAATAGCAATAATTGCAAAAAGCTTGCCCTTAATTTGTTTTAGTATTATAATATATTTATTAAATTTGAAATTATACATTGATTTTGTGCAATATTTTATTTAAAATTTTGCATCACAGGGGTTAATATGAACGAAAAAAACGAAATGAATTTACAGGACTTTCAAGAGGACACAGCGCCTTTATTTGAAGAATGCGACGAAGATATTATTGATATTACAAACGATGCCCAAAATGACGATGACAGCGAAGAGCAAGAAGAAAGCGGCGCTGTTTTATTTGGTGTTGATTGCTCTTTATACGATATAGACGCCTCTATGCAAGAGCTTAGCTTGCTTGCAGAGGCCAGAGGCCTTGAAACGCTTGCTATTGTTGTGCAAAAAAGAGATAGCGCAAAGGGTTCAACTGTTTTAGGCGTTGGCCGCTTAGAAGAAGGGCGCGAGCTTTGCGAAAATTTAGGCGCAAGCTGTGCAATATTCGATTGTGAGCTATCGGGCAGTCAAATAAAAAGCATTGAGCAAATACTGAATATTCCCGTTATAGACAGAACCATGCTAATTTTACAAATATTCGCAAGTAGGGCAATAACAAACGAGGGCAAGCTTCAAAGCGAGCTAGCCATGCTACAATATAGGCTTCCAAGGCTTGCGGGCCTTGGAAGCAGCTTATCAAGGCAAGGCGGCGGTGGCGGTGGCGGCGGCGGTGCAAGGCGTGGTGCCGGCGAAAGCCGCCTTGAATACGACAGGCGCTATATAAGAAAGCGCATAGATACATTAAACGCCAAGCTAAAAAACATAAAAGAGCGCAGACAAATAACAAGGAAAAGCAGGCAGAAAAACGCAGTGCCGGTTGTGGCGCTTGTGGGCTACACAAATGTTGGCAAAAGCAGCTTGCTAAACAGTATATGCGGCGCAAGCGTTCTTGAAAAAGATATGCTTTTTGCAACGCTTGACCCAACCGCAAGAAGCGCAAAATTGCCAAACGGTATGCAAGTTATTTTTGTAGATACAGTAGGCTTTGTCAGCCGCTTACCCCACAATTTAGTCAAAGCGTTTCAAAGCACATTAGAAGAGGCGAAATATGCCGATTTAATACTGAAAATTTGTGACGCATCAAACCCTGAAACAGATGTTCAGCTTGATATTACACACGAGGTTTTATCTGAGCTTGGCTGTGGCGACATTGCACAAATGACGGTGTATAACAAGGCAGATAAACTAGAAAAGCAAAGCTATTTACATGAAAACGCCTTGTTTGTTAGTGCAAAAACGAAAAGCGGCATAGAAAATTTAATGAATAGCATACAAAACGAGCTTATGCACAAAATTTGCAAAATAGAAGTTCTTTTGCCGTATAACAAGATAAAGCTTGCCAATTGTATGCGAGAGCATGGCAAGGTGGAAAGCGAAGAATTTCTTCAAGAGGGCGTTTTAATTAAGGGGACTGTCCGCACGCAAGATTTGCATATTTTAAAGCCATATGAAACGCAGTAATATTATTATTAAACGCAATTAAATTTATTTTTGTGTTATGAAATAAATTGCCCATGTAAAACGTATATAAATTGAGAAAAGCAATTTTCAGCTTATTTTTTATGTGAAATTAAATTGCTTTTCAAAAGAAAGAGGCGAAAATGGCACAGCCTAACTATTTAACAGACCCACAAGAAATACTAAGCACCTACGGTGATATGGTTTTTCGTGCGGCATACAGCCTTACAAAAAACAGGCAAGACGCTGAAGACGCCGCACAGGAAGTTTTTATTACACTTGTTGAAAAACAGCCGAAATTTGAAAGTGAAGCCCATCAAAAAGCTTGGCTTTTAAGGGCAGTTGCAAACAGGTGTAAAAGCCTTTTTCGCACAGTGTGGCATTCTCGCACAGAGGGCATAGCGGAAGATTTCCCCTCGGCAGATTTTACTAAAGACGAGCAAGGCATAACAGACGCCGTTAACGCTTTGCCGCCAAAATATAAGCACGTTATTTACCTTTACTACATAGAGGGCTACAGCACAAAAGAAATTGCAAAGCTACTTGATATAACACAAAACGCTGTGCTATCACGCATGGCAAGGGCGCGCGCTCTGCTTAAAGAAATTATAGGCGAGCATGAAATAATAGAAACTATCGGTAAGGATATCGGAGGTAATAAATTTGAGTAACAAAGAATATAAAAGCGCAATGAGTAAAATAGAGGCCTCTGATACTTGGAAAACGCAAACGCTTACAAAAATGAAAACGGCCGCTTTAAAACAAGCCGCCGAAGAGAGGCAAATTGAAAACGCAAGGCAATATTTGAAAGAACAGCGTTTAGAAAAAGCAAAAAGCGAACAGCCGCAAAAAATGCCGCAGCAAGCTAACCGCTCAGCACAAACCGAGCGTGCTAGTGTAGCACAGCATATGCCAAAGCAAGCCGGTTTTTCCATAACAGAGCGTGCTCCCGAGTTGCACGCAGAACAAATGCACCCCGAAGTTAAGCGCGCAGAGCACGCTGGTAACCCCAAGCGGGAGCACGCGCATCAAAGTGTTTCTTCTTCAAAAGATGCTCGGGAAAACGAAGCACGCACGAAACAAAGCGCAGGTACGCAAAAGCCGGCGCAGGTGAATTTAACAGATAAGCAAAGCGCTTTAAATGCTGTTTTAGAGCACAGCAGAAAACAAGATGCCCTAGCCTATGAGCAAAGCGACAGCGAGAGCGGCGGCACATTCGGTGCTCCCAATTTGAATGAGGGCAAACAGGCAAGCGCAAAACACGGCTTTGAGCTAAGCGGCTGGGAAAACAAAAGCGAGATAGCAGGCGAAAGCGGTGCTCCCATTTTAGAGAGCCATAAAAACGAGCACAAATACACAGAGCAAAACGGTGCTCCCGTTTTCGATGCAGAGCAAGCGAGCGCGAGCGCGAGGGCAAGGCACACAGCACAAATTAAAACGAATACTACAAATGAAATAAAAGACAGCGCATCACCTGCCGGAACCAGAGGGCAAAACGGGCCACAGTACAAAAAAAACAGCGCAAAAATCAAGCGCAAAAAGCGCATGATTATGCTTTTAGCGTCTACTGCGGCTTTGTTTTTTATAGGTTTTGGTTTTGTGTTTAACGCCATTCTAGGGCAAAACATGGGCAGTGACGCCGCACCGAACGAAGCGCAACAAGCGCAGCCGGAATTATTTGCAGAGGCGCCACCGGCAGAGCAAGCTGAAACCGAAGCGCAAATGGACAGCGCAGGTTTTGCAAACGAAAGCGACATTATAACGCAAATTGAAGGCGTTGTTACACAGCAAACTGAAAGCAGCGTTACTTTACTTTTAGCCGACGGGAGCACGAAAGAGTATATAATTGATGAGAGCACTGTTCTACCTGAAGGCGACTTAGCAGATAAAAACGTGATAGTAAGCATAAACGAAAGCGAAAGCGAGCTAGCAGCCAAAGAAATAGCGGTAATTATTTCCCAATAAGAAGCGAACTTCAACAAGCGAACTTTAACACAAGCGGCCTTCAACAAACGCACTTCAACAAACGCACTTCAACAAACGCACTTCAACAAGCGAACTTCAACAAGCGCACTTCAACAAGCGCACTTCAACAAACGCACTTCAACAAGCGAACTTCAACAAGCGCACTTCAACAAGCGCACTTCAACAAGCACCTTGCAACATCTCACGAGGTGAGTACTTACGGCTGTGTAATTAGGCGCATTTTATTGTTACCGATAAATAATATTTTTTTAGCTTTTAGTTGCTAATTCTTATTTAAACTTTATTTTTAATTTACCCTTTAAATAATACTTGGTTTTTATTTTAACTTTAAACAAAAAAGCAGTGTGTTCAAATGAACACACTGCTTTTATTTTAAATGTAAAGCAAATAATATCGCTCTATTAACTTATGCGCATTTTGCTTCTTATTTATTGCTCAAGCTTGCTAATTTTGGGGCCGTCTTTCGTGTCTTCTACGCTGTAGCCAAGCGCTTTTATTTCATCGCGCAGTGCGTCTGCTTTTGCAAAATCTCTTTGCGCTTTTGCCTCGGCTCGGCTTTGTACCAATTTTATAACCTCCTGCGGTGTTTGCTCGGTGTTTTCCTGTTGCAATATGCCTAATACGCCGCAAAGCTCTTTAAACATATTAAGGGCATTTATTAGCTCGTCTTTGCCTGCGCTTTGCTGTAATGTGTTGATGTCACGCACAAAATCGAAAAGGGCGGCAAGGGCGTTAACCGTGTTTAAGTCGTCATCCAGCGCGGCTTCAAACTTTGTTTTCGCCGCATTTGCACTAGTATTTAGCGCCTCGTCGCTCTCGCCTTTTTGCGCCTTAGCGTTATCAATTGCAAACTGCAAATTATCGCGGCAGGTATAAAGCCTTGAAAGCGCGGCTTTGCAAGCTGTTAGCAAATCTTGTGTATAATTTAGCGGCACCCTGTAGTGGCCTGTTAGCAAAAAGTATCTTAAAGGCTCGTAGCCAAAATGCTCGGCAATTTGCCTCACTGTAAAAAAGTTGTTTTTACTCTTGCTCATTTTTTCGTTATCTATATTCAAAAAGCCGTTGTGCATCCAATACCTTGAAAATGCACAGCCGTTTGCACACTCGCTTTGGGCAATTTCATTTTCGTGGTGGGGGAAAATTAAATCTTCGCCGCCACAGTGCAAATCTATAGTTTTGCCAAGGTGTTTGCGAGCCATGGCACTGCACTCTATATGCCAGCCCGGGCGGCCTTTGCCATAGGGGCTGTCCCAATAAGGCTCGCCCTCTTTTGCCGCTTTCCACACAGCAAAATCAGCGTCGTCCTCTTTTAAGTCTTTTTGCATATCACTGCGCAATTTGCGGTTGCCGCTTTGCAAATCTTCTAAAATTAAATGGCTTAATTTGCCATATTCTTTGAATTTTTTCGCTCTGAAATACACGTCGCCGTTTTGCGCAATATAACCATAGCCTTTATCAATTATATCTGCAATAATTTGCAAAATTTCGTCTATATGCTCTGTTGCCCTTGGGTAGGCTGTTGCCTCTTTTGCAAAAAGGCCTTTTATATCGCGCATGTACTCCTCTTCAAACTTGCGTGCGTAATCGTTCATGCTCATGCCTTTTTCTTTGGCACTTGTTATAATTTTATCGTCAACGTCTGTTATATTCGATACAAAATTCACCTTATAGCCCAAATAGCACAAATAACGGTGCAACACATCGAACACCACAACAGGGCGCGCGTTGCCTATGTGGATAAAATTGTAAACAGTTGGGCCGCAGACATAAATATTAAACTCGTTTTCTTTCAGCGGTACAAACTCTTCTTTTTTCCTCGTTAATGTGTTAAATATTTGCATTTTACTCTCCTTTTAGCTTTATGTTTTACACTTTTTGCATATTACAAGCGCCTTGCAATATGCCTGCCCTTGAAGCGTTAAAATTCAGCGCGCCTTGTAAATAAACCGTGTATGGCGCCCTTAAAGGGCCGTCTGCCGAAAGCTCTATGCTACTGCCCATAGTAAATGCGCCCGCCGCCATAATAACTTTATCGTCATAGCCGGGCATATCGTCCGGCACAGGTGCGGCAAAGCTATCCACAGGGCTTTTACTTTGAACGCCCTCGCATAAAGCGCACATGCCCTTTGCGCTCTCGGTTTGCACGCTTGTGATAATATCGTCGCGGCTATCGTTATAATGCGGCTGTGTTTTATAGCCCAGCACCTCAAAAAGCGCACTTGCATAAACCGACGCTTTAAGCGCCTCGCTTGTAATAAGCGGCGCATAGTAAAGGCCAAGGTACATTTGGCGCAAAACGTCCAGCGTGCAGCCTATTTCGCCGCCGACGCCCGGTGCATTTAGCCTGTGGGCGCAAAGCTCAACAAGGTTTTCCTTGCCCGCTATATAGCCACCTGTGGGCGCTATGCCGCCGCCCGGGTTTTTAATTAAACTGCCTGCCATAATATCGGCGCCGTTCTGTGTTGGCTCTGTTTTTTGTGTAAACTCGCCGTAGCAGTTATCTACCATTACTATTATATCACTGTTTGCCGCCTTTGCAATATCTGAAATTTTTTGTATTTCACTAAGCGACATGGCACTGCGAGAACTATAGCCCCTGCTGCGCTGTATATAACACATTTTTGCACCTTTACACTGCTTTTCTATTTCTGCGTAGTTTGGCACTTTGCCGTCTATAAGTTCTATTTCCTTATAATGTATGCCAAATTCCTTTAAAGAGCCAAAGTGTTTTTCGCCTATGCCCAAAACGCCGTGCAATGTATCATAAGGGCGGCCTGTTACGCTGAGTATAGCATCGCCCGGGCGGAGCATGCCAAAAAGCGCAACTGTTAATGCGTGGGTGCCGCTTGCGAAATTGTGCCTGAAAAGCGCAGCTTCACTGCCTGTGAGCTGTGCAAAAATTTGCTCTATTTTTTCCCTGCCTATATCGCCTATGCCATAGCCCGTTGTGCCAACTAAATGCTGGCTGCCAACACCACACTCGGTGAAAGTTTTCAGCATTTTAAATTGGTTATGCTCTTTTATTTCTTCAAGGTTTGCAAATGCACTCTCGCACAGCGAAAGCGCTTTAGCGTCTGCCTGTAATATATTCTCGGGGAAGTTGAAAAATTGTGCTATACTGCTGTTAATTTGCATAATATCTCCTGTTTTTTGCTTTTTATAATTACGAGGTGTGTGAAAAAACTGCTTTTTGCTTTAAATAACAAGCGGGCAAAGTTAAAGGCTTTTGCCGCCCAATAAGTGTCGCCTAATAAGTTCTGCCCAATAAACGCCACATAAAATGTTAAACAATGTGAATTGCCACGCTTTTACTCATTTGGCACAAATTCGCAAAGCGGCAAAGCTATATTAAAGCCCAGGCGCTCGTAAAAATCATGCATATCAGGCAAACAACCTAAATAAATATCCTTGTTTGCATGCGCCATTGCAAGCGAGCTTATAAGTGTGCTTGCATAGCCACAGCCCCTGTGCTCTTCTTTTGTTTCAACGCTCTGCAAATATGCAACTTCTTCTTCAATACAGTAAAGCCCTGCTGTTGAAACAAAATTTGCCTTGCCGTTATCTTGTAGCGCAATAGCCCTTATGTCGGCACGCTTTGCCTTAACAAGCCGCGCCACTTTTGCATAGTATAAATCAGGGTTTATATCGCTTATAACGCCGCTATGCGCAAGCTCGTGCAAATTAGGTTTTTCCATAACAATTGCTGCTTGCACATCTATTTTGCAATTTTTGCTGCGCTTTAGTAAAAAATAGGGGTTAGATATCCAATTATTTAGCATCATATCGCTGCTAAAAAAGCTTTTAACGCTCATAAAGCTTAGAAAGCTCTCAATCTCATTTGCATTTTGCATTGCGCCTATATAAAACGCAGTTTGCCCATATATGCAAATAAGGCCGCTTTGGGCGCTGTTTTCTTCGCCTACTAAATATATATTTATATACTCACTGCCAATTTTAAAAATATCATATAAACATCGCACCCTCATTATAAAAATATCTTTCGGCAAAATTAAGGCGTTAAATTTTCCGTTTTCTATTTTTAAAAACTTATCAATTACTTTAATATCTTGCGCTTGTGCTTGTCTTATCATATTGTCCTCTTTGTATTTTTATTATAGTATTATACTATTTGTATTTTATCGCAATTTTGTTTTGCTTCTTTTACAAACTGCATTTTTTCTTTTTTATTAACTTACATTACCGTTTAAAGCATTTTAAATTTTTAAGCATAAAGCTACTCAATTGGCAATAAAGCAAACTTGCCTGCTATTACGAATTAATACGCTGAGCTAAAAATTTAAAATGCTTTAGTTGGCGCAAGCTCTATACGATATACAGATGGGCATTTTATCTAATTTTAATACGAAGTGTATAGTTTTGTTCTTGCCCGTTTGCAACAGCAAACATGCCGTTTTCGCCGCCCTCTTGCGCCCAAACTGTAATATTTCTATCTTGGTTTTCTTTTGTGCTAATTGTAATATTATAAGTATCCCCTACAACAAGCGGTATGGGCGTTTGTTCTTCGCTGTGCACAAAAGTAAATTCATTATCGCCAATATCTATGCCGTTTATATTAGTATTTAGTAAAACCTCGCCTGTTTGCTCGCTTTTTAAAATAATATTAACTTCGCCTGTAAAGCGCCTGAAATGGGTGCCAAACTGTATTGAAAGCGACGCCATTTCATTTCTACTTGCTACAAATTTCTGCGATACTTCGCCGCTTTCTAAATAGGCGCCGCAGGTGATATTTGAAACGCTTGTGCCCAGCATATCGCTGTTTTCATCGTTTTTTGTTACCGCGCGTGCCTGTTCATAAAAGCTATTGTGAACATATAAAAAAGGTGCATCTTCATAAAGCAACGTGTAGCTGTCTTCAATAAATTGCGTTAGCTCGGGGGCAAAGTCGCCAACTCTGTAGCCCATCGCCTCGTAGTCTTCGCTGAAAATTGCAACATTAGGCGGCGTTTGCTGTAATAATTGCATAGATTTTTCACTTGTAGCTTGCCACCACCAAGGCGACATGCCCGTATGGTAAGGCGCCATTGCGGCGTGCGTTGTTAAAAATAAGTGCTCCATATTAACGTTTTGCAGTATATGCTCGCCCGGCTGTGTTAACGTGTTTATGAGAGCTTCATAGCTATGGGCATCGTAAGAAATATTAAACTCCTCTTGCCTTATAATGGCTAATTCCTTTTTTTGCCACATAATATCGCCCGAGAGAATAAAGTAAGCTACTAATAAAAATATAATAATGCCATTAGCGCAAAGCTTAATTTTTTTACTGCTTTGCTTTTTTGCGCCGCTGTATAAATATTGCAAAAGCAAAGCGAAACAAACGCTGCATACAGCTATAATTTGAAGCGAGTGGAAATTAAAAAAGCCCCTTGTGCCACACATAATAAAAAATGAGCCTATTATAAAAAACGCATAAATTTTGCGCCTAAAAAGCAGAAAAAACAAAAACACCATAAAGGCAAAATTTAATATTATTGTAGACACGCTTAAAATTTGCGCGCCTTGAAAAACAGTTTGAATATTGTGTTTAATAAAATTGATATATGCATCAAATGCGCCAAAAACCGCGCCTATAGGGCTCTGCCCAAGGCCGCCTTGAAACTCGCTGTAAACTTGCATATTAAATGTTACAGCTTTATAGAAAAAGTCTTCAAACGTGCCCGATATAATATAATGCAGTGCTAAAGCCGCCATTGGCGCAAGCGTTAAAACAATAGTGAGTATATATTTTTTCAAGAGGTAATTAACGCTTTTCGCAAAGCTTAGCTTTTGCTTTATGCAATTGTAAATTTCCTTTATTATAAAGCCAAGCACAATAGCCGCACAGGCAAATGCGCTTACAAATGCGCTTAAAAACGAAATATTTATTCCTATCGCTATACAAATTGCGCCCGCTTTGCTCATTTCATTTGTTTTTTCAAAGTGCAAAAATTCAAGCATTAGCATAACCATGCCAATAGCTTGCAACTGCTCTGCTAAAATGCTGGAGGCTAAATATATTTGTGATATTGCAAATATGTAAAACAAAGGGAATATGAACATTGTTATTTTGCCAAATTTCGGGCTGTAGCGTAAAAACAGCAGCGCATAAGCTACAGCTAAAATTACATACCATGCAAGCCTAAAGCCTAAAACGCCGCTTACACCGCACAGCGCTAAAAGCATGTTTATGTAATACATAAGCGGCATGTGCTGAGAGAAAATATCGGTGTATAAAACGCTGCCGTTTGCCATTTGCAGGCCGTTTACGAAATTATCCATCTCGTCCATAAAATGAACATTGCCGCGCAACAGGCTAAACAAAACAAAGCTTAAAGCAAAAAGCAATATTGCTAAAACCGCATTTTGAACATGATTTCTATTCAATTTGTTTTTTAACTCACTTTGCATATTAACCTCTGTTTTTTTGTTTTCTCAAAGTATGCGCTTTGGTTTTTTGCTTGTTTTAATGGCTAAGTTTAGTAAGGCGTGTTACTTTTCAGCGTGAAAAGTAACAAAAGCGAAAGTTTGTTTTTAATATTTAAGCTTGCTTTTGTGTTTTTTCTTTTCGCAAAGCTTATGCCTTGGTTTTTCGTTTGCTTTAGCGGCTAAGCTTTATAGGGCGTTTTACTTTTCAGCGTGAAAAGTAACAAAAGCGAAAGCTTTTTTGTAGTGTTTAGGTTTGCTTTTATGTTTTATGGTTTTTCTTTTCGCAAGGTTTGTGCTTTGCTTTTTGCTTGTTTTAATGGCTAAGTTTAGTAAGGCGTTTTACTTTTCAGCGTGAA
>CAYJEU010000041.1:0-15380 GCA_964369565.1 uncultured Bacteroides sp.
TGCATGGGTTGTTGCATGGGTTGATGCATGGGTTGTTGCATGGGTTGATGCACGGGTTGCTGCATGGGTTGTTGCATAGGTTGCTGCATGGGTTGCTGCACGGGTTGCTGCATGGGTTGTTGCATAGGTTGCTGCATGGGTTGCTGCTGAGGCTGATAAGCCTGCTGCGGCGCCAAAGGTGCATTTGGTATGTTGGGGGCAGGTGCGCTTTCATAACGCCCTTGCGCAGGTAACGGCCCCCCTGAAACAGGCCCACTTTGCCCGCCTTTATTAGGGGTTTCTTGCTGAGCACTGTTTGCTTGCATGTTTACTCCATTTGCTGTGTTTTGCGCCGTTATAGGCGCAGTAATGTCCTCTGCTTTTGCACCGCAATTGTCACAAAATTTCGAATTCAACGACATTTCATAACCACATTTACTACACTTAGACATAAAGCCCTCCTAAAAATTTATATATTTATTATTACATCTACAAGATAATTCAGCCCCGATGAGCTATATAAAAACATATCTATTTCATCATTTTTAAACGCTGAGTTTGCGCCCTTTGCCGCTTGCGGGAAATTTTCCTCATCTACTATCAAAATAATTTTACAAGAGGAAACTGCATGTTTTATTTCATCAACTCTATTTAGCCAATCGTCTAAAGAAAGCGGATAATAATCTCTTAATTCTGCAATTAAAACATTTGCATTGCTATTTTTGCAAACAGAAAAACAGCTTTCAACATTTGGTATTGTTTCAATTGAAATTTTTGGTTTTTTTATAGCAACAGCATGACTAATACCCGATGATAACAGTTTGTTTTGAATATAAACCGCTATTGTTTGCATTGCACCACCACCTTTATTACACATGCTTGTTTTATTCAGCACTAAAATGCACTTTAAAACATTTACATGAAACAAATTTGTAGAATTTTTTGTAGCGCAAAAGTTCCAAAACAAGAAAGTGAGCCGAAGCAAGTTTTTATCCTTACGAGGTGTACCTGCGCAGTTTTAGGGCTTTTAGCTATATAAAAAACGTGTTCAAATTAGCTTTTAAATTTAAATAAATTATAGCAACTTTAGCCATTTTAAACATCGTGTATTTACGCCATTTTTACAAATTTTCCAAAATATCGCATCCGTCACTTTTGCTAGATACCAAAACGCAAATATTATTATAAATATTTAAATACTTAATTTATTAAGTATTATAAAAGCGAAAAGCAGCTAAGTGTCGCTTACAGCTTTTATTTTTAGTAAGCATTAATCCCTTTTATTTTTTCGCAATATAAAAGCTAAAAATTTATTTATAAAAAGTATTGACAAAAACAAATAGTTAGTTTAATATAGTTAGTATTAAGTAGTTAGTTAAAAATATCTATTTGCAAGGAGTTAATAAAATGAGCGGAAAATTAACAAAAGCGCTACATAAAATAACACACGACACCGCATTATACGAGCTAAAACGCCTATATTCACACGATAAAAAAAGCGTGCTTTCATACCACGACACGCTTTATCTTAATATAATAGAAGCCCACCCTAACGAATATACTTCTTCGCAAATTGCCGATTTATTAAAAATTACTCGCCCATCTGTGACAGAAAAAATTAACCAATTATGTAAAAAAGGCTATATTTTAAGAACACAAAGTGAAACTGACAAAAGGGTTTTTTACCTTTCAATAAACCCTAACAGCCCTAAAGACTATGAAACTACTGCGAGTTACGAAGAGGAAATAGAGCGCGTTTTCTCAGAAAAATTCGGGCCTGAAAAAGTAGATTCATTTTGTGAAATGGTAGAGTATTTATCAGACATTTTGTCTGATAATATAAATTAGGAGAATTAACGTGAACAGTCCACTTGCAAAAAACTTTAATATGATAAAACTTTTAAAATACACAATGCCCAGTATGATTATGATGGTATTCATGTCAACTTACTCAATTATAGACGGCGTTTTTGTATCTACATTTGTTGGCGAGGGCGCCCTTGCGGCAGTTAATTTAGTAATGCCTTTGCTAGGCATAGTAATGGCTGTAGGCCTTATGTTTGCAACAGGCGGTAATGCTATAATAGCAAAACTTTTAGGGCAGGGGCAACAAAGGCAAGCACAAGAATTTTTAACGGTAATTTTTATTATTGGCGGCATTCTTGGCGGCATACTTACAGCCGTTGTTGTAATTTTCCCCGACGAGCTGCTTAACATATTGAATGTAAGCGATAGTTTATATAAGCTTGCAAGAGATTATATGCTTAGTTTGGCAGGTTTTTTAATTCCTGTGTTTTTTATGGTTTTTATACAGTCATTTATGGTAACTGCGGGGCACCCTATGTTCGGGCTTATGCTTAGCCTTGCAGGGGGTATTTGTAATATTGTACTTGACTATATTTTCATTTCACCCAATATGTTAAACTGGGGAATTGCCGGCGCGGGCCTTGCAACGGGTATAGGCAATGCCATTCCGGGCGTAATAGGTTTTTTCTATTTCATATTTAACAGAAAATGTGTGTTGCACTTTGTTAAGCCTAAACTAAAAATAAGAACTCTTGGGCAAAGCATGTTTAACGGCTCGTCTGAACTTGTAGGCTCACTTGCTACATCAATTACAACGCTTATGTTTAACTTTATTTTGATGAGCATGGTAGGCGACGCCGGTGTTGCGGCAATTAGTGTAATTTTATATATACAAATGTTCCAAAGTGCTATTTATATGGGTTATACCTTAGGTGTATCGCCTATAATCGCTTTTAAATACGGCGAAGAAAACCACAGCGGTTTGCGCAAAGCTATAAGGCAAAGTTTCAAAATTATTTCGGCGGCTTCAATACTTGTTGTTATATTAACTCTTGCGTTTTCAGATGAGGCAGTTGGCATATTCATTTCAAACGAAAGCACAACATTCGAAATGGCAAAAAACGGGCTTTTGCTTTTTATGCCGGCTTATTTATTTATGGGCTTCAATGTTTTTTTCTCTGCCATGTTTACTTCTTTGTCAAACGGCAAGGTGTCGGCTACTATTTCAGTTTTAAGAAGCTTAGTATTTATTGTTATAGCGCTTTTAATTTTACCGCAAATACTAGGCTTGAACGGCGTATGGCTTGCCGTTCCTGTGGCAGAATTTTTAGCCATCATAGTATCATTTTATCTTTACAGAAAAAACAAAGCACACTACAAATACTAATATTGAGGAATATTTTATGAATTTAACAGAAAAAAAATTAACAAAGCATTTAGATGATTATAAAGAGATATGTAATTTTATGAAAAGGGTTTTCCCAAAGCAAGAGCTTATGCCAATGTGGTTTATACGATTATTAACTTTAAATAAAAAATATAATTTTAACGTTTACTACGATAACAATTTATTTGTAGGAATTACGTTTATAATACACTCAAAAGATGAAATATTTGTATTTTATATTGCTGTTAATGATAAAATTCACTCAAAAGGTTACGGCTCAAAAATATTGCAAATTCTATTTGATAAGCACCCCGATAAACCGTTGACGCTTTTTATTGAAACAATGGACGATAAAAACGCAGCAAATTATGAGCAGCGTGTGAAAAGGCTTGCTTTTTACGAGCGTAACAGTTTTATACACACCGGTATAAAAGCCGGTTTTAAAACCCCGTTTGTTGATATTTTATCTACAGACAAAAATTACACTATTGCCAAGGCAAAAAAGCTAATGAAGTTTATGCCAATGAAAATTTTCACCTAAAATAGGCTTAACAAGCAAAGCGAAGATTATTTATATTATAGTAACTAATAAACGCAAACTAAAAACCACAGGCTTTTAAATGCCCGTGGTTTTTTCTTATTTGCCGCCAAACAAACAAGATAAAACAGCTTAAATTTCAGCAATATTTTTTTAAAAAAACAGTGCATTCGTTTTATTTATATAGTATAATAAAATTTATATAGTAAATTCCATTAAAATTTGAACGTGGAAACGAAAAATTATCCACTAAACCGCTTAAATAAACAGGAGGATAAACATGGCTAATGAATTCAAAACTTTTCCGCTTGGCTTTGGGCTAATGCGCTTGCCTACTGTAAAAAACGCAGAAATAGACATTGATAAAGTTTGCGAGATGGTAGATGCTTTTATAAAGGGCGGCGGCACATATTTCGACACCGCATATTTCTACCACGACGGCAATTCCGAGGCTGCTCTTAACAAGGCAGTTGTGCAGCGCTATCCGCGCGATAAATATACCGTAGCGGATAAAATGCCGCCGCTTAATTTACAAACGCGCAGCGATTTAGAGCGTATATTTAAAGGGCAACTAGAGAAAACCGGCCTTGATTATTTCGATTACTACTTGCTTCATGCTATAGGCGAGGGTAATATAGAGCAATTTGAGCGCGCAGGCGCTTGGCAATGGGCAAAAGAAATGAAAGCGGCAGGCAAAATAAAAACATTCGGTTTTTCATTCCATGGCACACCGCCGCTTTTAGAGAAGCTTTTAAAAGAGCACCCCGAAGTTGAATTTGTTCAACTTCAAATTAACTATGCCGATTGGAATCACGAGAGCATAGCCTCTAAAACAATTTATGATATAGCGCGCAAATACAATGTTCCTATAATTGTTATGGAGCCTTTAAAGGGCGGCTATTTATCAAGCTTAAAAAGCGAATTTGAAGATATTTTATACGCGGTTACTAAAGATGTTAGCATTGCTTCTTGGGCTGTGCGGTATGTTTTGCAATTACAAGGCGTATTTATGATGCTTAGCGGCATGAGCACTTTAGACCAAGTTTTAGATAATGTTAAAACCGTACAGGCATTTACACCTTTAAGCGAAAAAGAGAGCGCCGCTTTAAAATTGGTAAAAGAGAAATTAGACGCTTTGCCCATTGTGGCATGTACAAATTGCAAATATTGTGTTGAAGGCTGCCCTAAGAATATTAAAATTCCAAATTTAATTAGTATTTACAACGATTACTTAACATATGAGCAACCGGAAAAAGGTAAAGGCTCTTACACTTTTACAACAGAAAACAGCGGTAAAGCCATAGACTGTATCGAATGTAAAAAATGTGAAGTTTCATGTCCTCAGCACTTGCCTATTATAGATACTTTAGCAAAAATTTCAAAGTTATTTGATAATTAACTTTACACAGCCTATAAAAACAAAAGGATAATGGCAATAGCCATTATCCTTTTATTATGTATATATTTGTTAATAAGCTCTTTACAATACTAATCTCCAATATAAAACGCCGATATTTGCGGAACTAAATTCGAGCCTATATTTTCATAGTGCACAACAAAGTTTTTATCATCGTAATAAAGGCCGTATTCGTCTATAAGATATTGTAAATCTTCAGGGTAGCTGCCCTCAAGCGAATAGCACTGAACAGCGCTTCTTCGCACAGAGTTTTCAAGCATAGTTAATTGCTCGCCCGAAACAGTGCCCGAAACATTATCTGTGCCGAACACAAACACATAAACCACCACAGCAAACATAAGCAGCGAATAAAGCAGGCCGCTTTTCAATATTTTTACAACAGTTTTAAAAAAGCTTCTTTCCAAACAAAAACCTCTTTTTACTAAATTAAAGCCCGGCTAAAATGCCTGTTAACGGCAACATTACACTTAACATAACAAGCCCTACCATAACGCATAAAACCGCAACTAAAGTTGGCTCTAAAATTGAAAGTAGCTTTTGAACGCGCTCGTTTGCCTCTTTATCATAGCGCTCGGCTATATTCATAAGCATTTCGCTAACAGCGCCCGTGCGCATTCCCGCCACAACCATGCCTTGATAATCTTCTTTAAATATATCGCCTTCTATTAGCGCTGTATTAAGCGATTTACCGCTCTCCAGCGCATCGCGAATAACATTTATTTTGCCTTTTGCCTCTTGGCTTTCCGCTAAATCTTGGGCAAAATCAAATGCGGTTAATGTTTCTATTCCGCTTGCTAGCATAAGCGACATTGAAAACGCAAATGTATTTGCGCTTTGTGCCTGGGCGAGTTTTCTTGTTAAGGGAAACACATTATATATGTGTGCGAGAAAATTTTTACCTTTTTGCGTGGCTTTAACAATAAAAAACAACGCAATTAGCACAGCTAAAACCAACAGAATAACAAGTGAAGAATTATTTATAAACTCGCCCATGCTTAAAAGCGACTGTGCAAATGAATTAAGCGATAAGCCGAGTTGCGCAAAAACTTGCTCAAATACAGGCATAACTTGCATTATAAGCACTAAAATAACAACAAGCACCATACCCGCCATGCAAAGAGGATAAGCAACAGCGCTGCGTATGCTCTTTTTAAGCTCGTCTTTTTGCAAATAGTATTTTTTAAGTGCAAGCGTTGTTTCTTCTATGCGCCCTGTTTGCTCGCCCACTGCTGTCATTCCTATTGCATAAACGGGGAAAACATTGCTCTCGCTCATAGCTACAGATAAAAGCTCACCGTCGGCAACTTTATTATAAAGCAAATTGTAAAGCGCCTTTATCTCTTTGTTGCTTATATTTTCGCTTATTATGCTAAGCGCCTCCCATGTGGGAATGCCACTTTGTAAATACAAATAAAGTTGCTCGAAAAAATCGGCTAAAACCACTGCGCTAAGCTGTGCTGTTTTTCTTCGCTTTTTGTGTTTTGCCATAAAATGCTCCATTCCGCCGCTTTACGCATATGTAAAATTCATTTAATTTACCATGTTACCGCGCAAAGCATAAATTATAATAAGAGTTCCGGCCTTTAGCTTTTTTATTAATAGAAATACATGGCGTTATAGTTTTGCCCGTCGCCAACATACTCAAGTATATCAGGGTTGCTATTGCTTGTAGATGCAAATGTTGGGTCTAACCTAACCCATTCTTTACCGTTGAACTCAATCATATTATCTATCCAGCCTGTTTCCGGCGTGTAAACGCTTATCCATGCGTGATATGCTGTACCCGCATAGCCTATAACAAGCTGGGTTGGTATATTTTGTGTGCGAAGCATCGCCGTCATAAGCGCTGCATAGTCAAAGCAAATGCCCTCTTTTGAAGAAAACGTTTTATCAACGTCGGGCAAATAGAACTCTTCAATATTATCCGCTTTGTGGAAATCGTAATCAACATTTTCTATAACATGCTCGTATACTTTAGTAACAACGTCTAAATCATCCTGCGCGCCTGTGGCAATTTTTTCGGTTTCTGCCACTATAAGCGAGCTTTCATTATAATTCACATATTGATTGGGGTGCAAAAATGCTATAAAATCGTTTTCAAGCTGAACGCTGAACGTTGTGGCGTCTACTTGCGCATATCTTGTTCCCTCAATGTTTTCGTTAATTGTAATTGTGTAAGAACCATTACCCGTTGTTATAGGGAAAACTTCATACTCGCCCGATATATTCAAATCGTATGTATACCACTCGCTATTTTCGTGCCTCATTTGAACTTTTACTTTCTGGTTAGAGCCTGTATACTTAACCATGATGTAACCTTTGCTTGTGTTGCTCATATCTATAACGCTGGCAGTTCCGTTAAAAACATTAACGCCATCTGCAGACGGCGTGTATACAACAGGGGTTGCATCTCTGCTTGATGTAGGAACTTGCGAGTCATTAATTGTGCTTTCATTTCCGTTTCCGGTTACATTTTGTATTTGCTCTTGCACAGTATCGCATGCGCTAAATAAAACAGCAAAACACACAATACAAACTGTTAATACAACTTTAATTTGTAATTTCATTTTTATCTCCTTTTATATATCTATGCAAAAAACGCACAGTAAACACTATTTATATATAGTATTATAACAAATGCACAAACATTTGCAATATTTTTAGAAAAATAATTGCTCAAATAATATTACATAAGTATTACAAAACGAAATGATATTTAATTTTCGCTCTTGTTTTTTTTGCAAAAATGTAGTACAATAGTTATATATGTAATTTTAATGTAAAACCTTAGGAGTGCTATAATGGTAGATATTTATGCTCTGGGCGAATTTAAAATCATGGTTGACGGCGTTGATATTAGCAAAAACCTAAATTCATCGCCGAAGAAAATTATTTTGCTTGAGATGCTTATAATTAACCACGAGAAACCTGTTTCGCTTTCCAATTTAATAGATGTTCTTTGGGGCGAGAACGATTCTTTCGGCCTTGAGGGAACGCTAAAAACGCTTGTTAGCCGCCTTCGCAAAGAGCTTGCGGGGCTTGGCCTTGAAGATGCTATTGTTACAAGGCGGGGCGCTTATATGTGGAACCCTGAGCTTAAAAGCAATATAGATGTTTTCCGCATGGAAGAACTTTGCAAAAGGGCAAAAAAAGCCACAGGCTTAACGCCGGCGCTCCGCGAGAATTTTGAAGAAATTCTATTTTTGTATAAAGATGATTTGCTTGTTAATTCTGCGCTTAGCTCTTATATTTCGCCAAAGGTTTTTTATTTCAGAGATTTATATATTAGCGCAATGTACCAATATATTAAATTTTTGAACGCCTCTTATTTATATGGTGATGTAATTCGTGTTTGCAAAGCTTCGCTTGAAATAGACCCGTTTGAATCTATGCTTAACCTTGAGCTTATGCGTGCTCTTTTGAAAATGGGGCACAACAAAGAGGCTTTAACACAATATCAAAACATAACAAAACTTCACTACACACATTTGGGCATGAAACCCAGTGAAGAGATACTAGATTTTTATTCTGAGCTTATTAAGCAAGACCATAACTCAGAGGCGAGCATAGAACAAGTTTGCAACGACTTAAAGCAAAGCCCGAAAGAGCGCGGCGCATTTGTTTGCGAATATACTATTTTTAAAGACATTTACCACTTGCACATGCGCAATTTAGAAAGGCTTGGCGCAACAATGTACCTTGCTGTTTTAAGCCTTAGGCCCATTGATAACTCAAAGCCCGAGCCACTTGAAATAGATAAGTCTATGACAAATTTACTCGATATTTTACAAAAGAATTTGCGCAGTGGCGACACAATTGCTAGGTGTAGTGCAACGCAATATGCGGCGCTTTTACCCAATATTGCAACTTCCGATGTTGGCAATTTAGTTTTAGGGCGTTTAAAACAAGCTTTTTACTCCGATACCCAAAACACTAAATTTGTATTGGATTATAAACTGGTACCTTTAACAGGTACATCAAATTAACATTTAAACTTTAAGCGGGCGGATATAATATCCGCCCGCTTTTATGTTGCCTTTATTCGCAGTTTTGCTGAAAATATTTTGCAGTCAACGCCCAAAGGGGTGTGTTATTGCCAGCCACCGCACCTTTTCAGGCACTGTGCTTTTCAGGCACTGTGCTTTTCAGGCACTGTGCTTTTCAGGCGGCAAGAATGCGCCTATTTCAAGGAAACAAAAATTGGCGCGAGGGCGCATACTTTTGTATGTAACCGAGCAAACATTTTGCAGTCAACGCCCAAAGGGGGGTGTTATTGCCAGCCACCGCACCTTTTCAGGCACTGTGCTTTTCAGGCGGCAAGAATGCGCCTATTTCAAGGAAACAAAAATTGGCGCGAGGGCGCATACTTTTGTATGTAACCGAGCAAACATTTTGCAGTTGACGACGAAAGAGGTGTGTTATTGCCAGCCTGAAATTAGAGCATTTCCTTTTTAATTCCCTTCTTCAATATAGCATCATAATCTATAAAGTCATATATATCATTTTCTATAGCAGGGCAAAAAGCCTTTAGCTCTTCTATTGGCAAATCTTCTATGGCGCAGTTTTTTTCTTCACATGCAAGCACTATTTTGCCAACAATTTCGTGCGCATCTCTAAATGCTACGTTTTTTACCACAAGGTAATCTGCCAC
Organism: uncultured Bacteroides sp.; assembly: GCA_964369565.1. Classification (GTDB taxonomy): domain Bacteria; phylum Bacillota; class Clostridia; order Oscillospirales; family Ruminococcaceae; genus Ruthenibacterium. The sequence goes on from CAYJEU010000041.1 coordinate 9,779, forward strand.
TTCCGTTGCGTTTAAGAAGCCTGTTTTCACGCTGTTTTTCATGGCTTTTTCGTTCACTGTCATTGTTGCTATCATGTTGTTTGCTATTGGCAGGCACAGTTTAATTGTGCATAGGGCATCGTAAAAAAGCTCTTTGTCCTCTTGCATGTCTTTATTATAGGCGAGCGGTAGGCCTTTCATCATTGTGAGCATACCTTGCAAGGCGCCGTAAACTCTGCCGGTTTTGCCCCTTATCAATTCTGCACCGTCAAAGTTTTTCTTTTGTGGCATTATCGAAGAGCCTGTTGTGTATGCATCGCTTAAATTTACAAATTTAAATTCGCTTGTGCCCCACAATATAAGCTCTTCTGCAAGGCGCGATAAATGCATCATTATTATGCTAAAAGCGCTTAGCACTTCAAGCTGGTAATCTCTGTCGCTAACGCCGTCCATAAAGCTGTCATACACTTTGGCAAAGCCGAGCTTTTGCGCTGTAAAGTGCCTATCTATAACATGTGTTGTGCCTGCTAGTGCGCCGCACCCAAGAGGGCATTCACTCATAGTTTGCAGTGCACTTTTAAGGCGCATAACATCCCTTGAAAACATACCGTGATACGCCATTAAATGCGCTTTCATTGTTATAACTTGCGCCCTTTGTAAATGGGTGTAACCCGGCATTATATACGGGTTTTTTTGCGCTGTATTTTTTAAAGTATCCAAAAACTCACAAAGTAAATGTATTGTATTTTCAGTCTCGGTGCGCACGAATAGTTTCATATCTGTGTTCACTTGGTCGTTTCGGCTTCTCGCTGTGTGTAGCTTTTTGCCTATAGGCCCAACGCGCTGTGTTAAAACGCTCTCAACAAAAGTGTGCACATCCTCGTAATCGCCCTCTAACGGCAGCGCACCGCTATCGATATCTTCTTGCATTTGTTTTAGGCCTAAAAGCAATATTTCTCCCTCTTTTTTGCTCAAAAGCCCAACATGCATTTGCATTTGCACATGCGCAATACTGCCCTTTATATCTGCGGGCACAAGCCATTTTGTGCTGCTAAAATTATTGTTAAACTGCTCCATTAAAGCGTCTTCATTTCCTTTAAAGCGCCCACCCCAAAGTTTATTTTCAGCCATTATTTATCTCCATGTTCGTTTTTATTAGGCATGTAAAATTCGAATGTTACCGAATGGTTCTCTCTGTGCAATTTTTCGGTATCGCGTGTGTCGTCTGACGTCCAGCACGATTTAAGCGCGCCCATGCCCTCGCTCAAAAGCACCCCAAAAGATTTTCCGTCTAACCCGTGGCCTATAAAATGCGGTTTTGCCGCAAAATTCATGAAAACATGGCTTAATACTAACCTTTCAAACAGCGGCACACCCACATAATTTTTCATTGTGTCTACAAGCTGGCCGCGAATTACTTCGGGCGCATTTTTCTTAAACCACACAAGAATATTAGGGTCAAAGCTCTCTATAAAATATTCGCCATCGTAATTTTTCAAAAGCTCGTAAGTTTTCTCGCAAAGCTCGTCCCTATGCGTTAATGTGGGCTTAAGCTCCACCATTATTGGCGTTTTGCCCGCCACTGTTTCAAGAACATCTTTAAAATACGGTATAGTTTGTTCTGTGTCGAGCAGTTTCATCTCTTTAAGCTCTTGCGCTGTAAATTCATCAACATTGCCCGTCGCCTTGCAAAGCCTATCTACCGTGTCGTCGTGAAACGCCATAACGTGCCCGTCTTTGCTTAGCTGTATATCAAGCTCTAAACCATATCCGGCATCAGCTGCGGCTTTAAAAGCGGCAAGGCTGTTTTCAGGAACACTTAAATCTTTAGTATGTAGGCCCCTATGAGCGAAAAATGTGCCCACAAACCTCTCTTTTTGCTCTTTTGTAACCCTTGCAGGCTTCACAAGCACCCACAAAGCGATAATTGCAATTAATAAAATTAACAGAAAAACGTTCATTTTTAACTCCTTTATTACATTAATTTGCTTCGTTTTTATTTCGCAGCAAATTTTTAAATTTAAACCTATTATATTATAAAGCACTTGCTACATTTTTGCAAATTATTATCATACAAATTTAAGCGCATTTTTTCAGCATATTAAATAAAAATTATTGTTTTTACCCCGTTTTGCAAAATCAATAAATATTGTAAAAACAACATATTAGTGTAATTTTTAAACAAGGGCGACAATGCTAAGCCGTTGACACCTAAAGCGCTTTATGCTATAATTTTATGGTATGTAATCTAGGGCGATGCGGCATTTGTTCGCAGACGCCTACTTTTATTTGGAGGACAATATGGAAAGTAGCACACAAAAGTATACATCGGCGCTATCTATATATGAAACGCAAAAAGCAATTGGGCAAGTTAAGCGAATTTTCGAGGATAATTTATCCGGCGCGTTGAATTTAATTCGTGTTTCTGCGCCTCTTTTTGTTGAGGCAAAAACAGGCCTTAATGATGACCTTAACGGCATAGAGCGCCCTGTTAGCTTTGATGTTAAGCAAACAGGCGGCCAAGTGCAAATAGTGCACTCGCTTGCAAAATGGAAAAGAATGGCGCTTTACAAATACAGTTTTCCTGTGGGCCAAGGCCTTTACACCGATATGAACGCTATAAGGCGCGACGAGGACATGGACGCACTTCATTCTATATATGTAGACCAGTGGGACTGGGAAATTGTTATAGATAAAAATATGCGCACTATTGAAACGCTAAAGCAAACCGTAACAGCTATAGTTAATTCTATTTGCAACACACAAGAGTTTGCAAAGCAAAAATTCAGCGGTTTAACAACAACTTTGTGCCGAGATGTAACATTTATAACAACGCAAGAACTACTTGAAATGTACCCGAATTTAACACCAAAGCAGCGCGAAGACGCAATTGCAAAGAAACACAAAACAGTGTTTATTATGCAAATTGGCGACGTGCTTAAAAACGGTGAAAAGCACGACGGCAGAGCGCCTGATTACGACGACTGGGCGCTAAACGGCGACATTGTTTTTTATAACGAGATGCTAGGGCGAGCTTTTGAGATATCCTCTATGGGCATTAGAGTAGACGAAAAATCTCTTGAGCAGCAGCTAAAAAAAGCGTGTTGCGAAGAACGCAAAGAGCTTGAATTCCACAAAGCTCTTTTGGAAGGCAAACTTCCGCTTACAATGGGCGGCGGCATTGGGCAATCGAGGCTTTGCATGCTTATACTTGAAAAAATGCACATAGGCGAAGTTCAAGTTAGCGTTTGGGACGATGAAACTATTGCAAAAGCAAATAGCGCGAATATAAAATTGCTGTAATTATTTATGAATTTTTACTTGTAAAACTCATTAAAACATTATAAAATAAAATTACACTTTATATTAAAAAGCAGATATTAGCTAAAACACGGCATAAAGCAAACAGGCGATAGCGTGAAAATCACGCTATCATTTATTTAAACGGCGTGCCGTCAGAGGCGACACATGCCAATTAATCTCCATTATGTACGGAGATTTTTCAAAGCAATTTGTGCTGTGCACAGAATGGAGTTTATATGAAAAATATACCGTCACTTTTCGCTTCAAAAGTATTTAACGACAATGTTATGCGCTCAAAGCTTCCGAAAGACACCTACAAAGCGCTTAAAAAAACCATGGACGAGGGGCGTACTTTAAAGCTGGATATTGCAAATGTAGTTGCAAATGCAATGAAAGAGTGGGCAATAGAAAACGGCGCCACCCATTACACACACTGGTTCCAGCCTATGACGGGTATAACCGCTGAAAAGCACGACAGCTTTATTTCACCCTCGGGTAACGACGGCATAATTATGGAGTTTTCAGGCAAAGAGCTTGTTAAAGGCGAGCCCGATGCCTCCAGTTTCCCCTCGGGCGGGCTTAGGGCTACATTTGAAGCGAGGGGCTACACTATATGGGATACAACGTCTTACGCTTTCATTAAAGACGACAGCCTTTGTATCCCCACTGCTTTTTGCTCTTACGGTGGCTTAGCGCTTGATAAAAAAACGCCTCTTTTGCGCAGTATGCAGGCAATTGAAAAGCAAGCGCTTCGTGTGTTGCGCCTTTTTGGCAACACTCGTGCAAAAAAAGTTGTAACAACTATGGGCGCAGAGCAAGAATATTTTTTAATAGACGAAGAACTATTTAAAAAACGCCCCGATTTAATTACATGCTCAAGAACACTCTTCGGCGCAAAGCCTCCAAAAGGGCAAGAGCTGGACGACCACTATTTCGGCATATTAAAGCCGAGGGTATCCGCTTTTATGAAAGAGCTTGACGAAGAGCTTTGGGCACTTGGTGTTTTGTCTAAAACAAAGCACAACGAGGCTGCGCCCTCACAACACGAGCTTGCGCCGGTGTTTACCACCGCCAATATAGCAACAGACCATAACCAGCTTGTTATGGAAACGATGAAAAGCGTTGCAAACAGGCATAAACTTGTTTGTGTGCTACACGAAAAACCTTTTGCCGGTGTGAACGGCAGCGGAAAGCACAATAACTGGGCCATTTCTACCGATTACGGCTCTAATTTGCTTGAGCCGGGCGAAACACCGCATGAAAACGCAAGGTTCTTGCTGTTTTTAGTAGCGGTTATTAAAGCCGTGGATACTTACCAAGATTTACTGCGCCTAAGCGTTGCAAGCGCAGGAAACGACCATCGTTTGGGCGGCGCCGAGGCCCCACCTGCTATTATCTCTATGTTTTTAGGCGAAGAGCTAACAGAAATTTTAAGCGCCATTGAGTGTGGCGAAGAATATGTTGGAAAAGAGCGCAAACAATTGCAAATAGGCGCAAGCGTTTTGCCCCGTATTCCTATGGACACAACCGATAGAAACAGAACATCGCCCTTTGCCTTTACAGGCAATAAGTTCGAGTTTAGAATGCCGGGCTCGAGTATATCCGTTGCTGGGCCGAATATTATGCTTAACACTGCCGTTGCCGAAGCTCTTTGCGGTTTTGCCGATGAGCTTGAGGGCAAAGACAATTTTAACGAAGCGCTCACTGATATAATAAAAAGAACGGTCAAAGAGCACGCTCGCATAGTTTACAACGGCAATAATTACACGCATGAATGGGAACTTGAAGCCGAAAGGCGCGGGCTTTCCAACTCGAAAACAACTGTTGATGCACTTTTAAAATATATTGATGAAAAAAACATAGCACTTTTTGAAAAGCACAATGTTTTCAGTAGCATTGAGGTGCACTCTCGCTATGAAATTTTGCTTGAAAATTACAATAAAACTGTTAACATAGAAGCCTTAACAATGCTTGATATGGTGAAAAAGAGCATTTTACCTGCCTCTTTCGCATACCAAAGCGAGCTTGTGCAGCTTATAAGCACAAAGAAAAATATAGGCATTGAGGGCGGCTATGAAGAGAGCCTTGTTAAGGAAATTAACAAACTAACTACGCAAATTGCCACTGAAATGCAATTGCTAAGCGAAAGTTTGCAAGAGGCGCAAAACGAATTGCAAACACAAAAAAAGGCGCTTTTATACAAAAGCGCCGTGTGCAAAAGTATGGAGACTTTAAGGCTATATGTTGACAGCCTTGAATGCATAGTATCTAAAAAACACTGGCCTTACCCCTGTTATTCCGAGCTTCTTTACAGTGTTTA
>CAYJEU010000042.1:0-15304 GCA_964369565.1 uncultured Bacteroides sp.
TTATCCTTTCAGGCCGCCTGCGGTGAGGCCGGATTTCATATATTTTTGTACGGCAAAGAAGATTATTAATATAGGCAGTGATATAATAAGCGATGCGGCGGCAAAAATTGGCCAGCTACCGCTTGTCTCCGTGGCTTGCAGTGCATATAGCCCTGCCGAAAGCGTGTACATCTCCTCACCTGTTAAAAATGTTATGGCAAAAATGTACTCGTTCCACACGAATATAAGTATCATTACAGCCGTTACTATAATTGACGGCTTTGCAAGCGGCAGTAATATTTTTGCCACTGTTTGAAACGTCGATGCGCCGTCAATATTTGCGGCTTCTTCCAGCTCTGTCGGAATTGTGTCAAAGTAGCCTTTCATGTTCCAAAGGCCAAAAACTGCCATTGTGCCTGTGTAAATTAAAATTAAGCCAAGCCTTGTGTTTACAAGGCCAAGTGGAGATAAAAGCCGATAAACCGCAAACATTGACAGCACCGATGGGAAAGAGTACAGCAACAAAAGTGCATTTAAAATAGGCTTTCTGCCCACAAATTTCCTGCGTGAGAACACGTACGCCGCCGGTATTGCCACGGCAAGCGATAAAACAATAGTAGTAACTGCCAAAAAAGTACTGTTTTGAAGCCATAGCCCTATGGGGCGCTCGGTAAAGACATCAACATAATTTTGCAGTGTGAAATCTTGCGGTATAAAGCTAAAAGATGAGCTCAAAAGGCTGTTTTGTTCGTTGAGCGACACAGAAAATGCATATAAAATAGGCAGCAAAACGGCTGTGCAAATAATTGCAAAAAGCATATTCAAGAAAACAGCAATAGCAATTTTTTTTGCTTTAACTCTATTTTTCATCAGCTCTCCTCCTTGCTGCTAACTTTAAAGCGCATGGCAAGAGAAAACACTATGAGCATTACAAAAATAATTACCGATATAGCGGAGGAATAGCCATAATTATTAGTGATAAATGCATTTTCATATGCATATGTCAAAACTGTGTGGATATCCGCACCCGTCTTAAAGCCTGCCTGCTGTGTTAGCAGATAGATAACGTCGAACTGTTTAAACGTGGTAAATGCTGTTATTACAACGGCGGGCGCAATAATTGGGCGTATTGCCGGTATTGTAAGTGCGCTTGTGCGCTGTAACCAGTTTGCGCCGTCAAGCATTGCGCTCTCGTAATAGCTTTTGTCCACGCTTTGCAGTGCTCCGTCCATTATTGTTATCATAAAAGGGCACGCAAGCCATAAATTCACTATCATACAGCAAATAAATGCCAGCACATCATCGCCAAGCCATCGCACATTTTCAAAGCCAAGCTCTGCCATCCACTGGTTTAACAGCCCAAATTGAGAGTTAAATATTCCTGTTTTCCACAGCAAAATCGAGACATAACCCGGCATTGCCCACGGGAACATAAGCAGTGTTTTATAAAATTTTCTAAACTTAAAGCTCTCAATATTTAAAAGTGTTGCCAGAATAAAAGCTATTGTAAGCTGAAAAAACATGTTTAAGGCAGTCCATAAAATTGTAAGTAGCAGTGCTGCAAAAAAGCCTGCATCAAACACAAATAGCGCCCTTGCGTAATTTTCAAAGCCTATAAGTTGCGGTGTAAACCAGTTGTACACGTTCATATTAGTAAGCGAAATATAAATAGTGTAGCCAATGGGGAACACGACAACAAGTGCTATTAATATTAGTGACGGCGCACTGCAAATATATGAAATTAAAGCGTTCTTTCTGCTTTTCATACAAAGGCCTGCCTTTCGTTAGCTATAAGTTATAAAAATCTACTGCATTGCAGCTATCAATTCCTCGGCATTTTTTTGTGCGCTGTCGGCGGCTGTTTTTACATCCTCACCGCTCAAATTAATATCTACAAGCAAATTTGTCGCAACTGTCCACATAACATCCATCTCGGGAATATTCGGTATAGGCATTGCGTTTTCGGCAGTTTCTCGCATAAGGATAACAACCTCATCGCTTGCAATTCGCTCGTCTTCATACGCTGTTAAATTTGCGGGTGCACTGCCCGTTTGCAGTGCAAGTGCTATGCCAACTTCGGGCGATATAAGTGCGTTTAAAACGGCTGTAACTTCTTCTTTTTTATTTTCTGCCGCAAGTTTTAAAACGTGCACTCCCTGTACACCTGCATAAGGCGCAATTGCAAGGCCTGTTTCGTCAACTATCGGCATTGGCGCAAGGCCTAAATCTATACCGGCTTCTCTTGCGGTGGGCACCATCCACGGGCCGCCTATTGTGCTGTGCGCCTTGCCCTCGTTAAAAAGTGTGTTTACGGTGGCGTACTCGCTCTCTCCCGGCATTAAATCCACAAATTTTTTGTGGTATGTAAGCGCATTTATTGCGTTTTCACTGTTTAGTGCCGGCCGTGCGTCTTGCGTAATAATCTGTGCGCCAAAGCCGTGCAGCCAGCCCGCACTGTAATATGCCGTGCTGTGCTGTTCCACAAAGCCGTAATGCCCGCCCGCCGTTGTTTTTTCCATGTAGGCATACAGCTCTTCGGTGGTTTTTGGCACTTCGTCATCGTCCATATAGCGCCTGTTATACATATATAAAAGTGTTTCAAAATATATGGGTAATTGGTATATCTCGTCTTTATATGTCACCGCATCCACTGTCATTGGGATGTAATTTTCAAAAGTTTCGGGCGCTACAAAATCTGTTATGGGCGCAAGTATGCCAATCTCAGCATACACGCCTATTTTGTCGTGCGCAAACATATACATATCGGGCGCGGCTTTTGGGTCATTGCCAACTATTTTAAGCGCCTCTGTTAAATTGCTCTTGTTTTCAAGCTTTACCTCTATGTCGGGGATTTTATCAAGCTCAGCCTGTAAAATTTCCGCCACAGCAGGCTCTTTGTCGTGCCAAATTGTTATTGTAACGGGGCCTTCTTCCTGCGGTGCGCAAGATGTGATTAGCATAAGCGCCAAAACGGCACATAAAATTAGAGAAAATATGCGTTTCATCTTTTTTTCCTCCTGTTGAATAATGAAAGGAGATATTGCGGTATTAAACTTATATTAAGCTTCGCTAATATAATATTTTATTTAAGGCGGTATTTAGCTCGCCGCTTACGTGTCAACCGCCGAAATATTATATAATAATCCCTAAATCCTGTACGGATTATTTATAAGTTTATTTTATGGCGGTGCTACGCACATGCCAATTTATATTATCTGACGCTAATATAAATAGTAGTATTGTAGTTAAATAAAATATCGCCGTAGGGATATGGCATGCCATATCCCTACAATAAATATTATTTTTCATGCCTTATAATGATTTTAGCTTTATCTTAATTTCAAAGAGTTAAGATTTTTTCTTTTTACTAAATGCAACTGCGCCGCCAATAACTGCAACTACAACTACGCCTATTATAATGTATAAAGTAGTGTTATTTGTGCTTTCGGGCACAGGCTCTGCCGTTTGCTCTGTGTTTTCTGCCGTATCTTCGTCCTCTGTCATTGGCTCTTCAGCGGCGGCGGTTTCGGGCATTTCGTAATAAACTTCAAATTCTTCAGGCCCATTTACCATAACCCAAACGTCTTTGCCCGTCTCTATTGAGACATCTGTAGTTTGCACTGTGCCCTCGTTTGCGTTTATAATAATTGAATTTACCCAACCCGGTACCGTTTTCATAAGCCAGCCGTCCTCGCCCTCTTCAAGTGGCTCGCCCGGCCAAGATGCAAACACATTAGTGCCATCGGGTGCGCTCCATGCCCAAAGGCTTGGCATTTCCCAGTCGGCAGGTGCCATTGCGTACACTGTTATGTCGGGCACGTCTGCCATTGCAGGGTCGTTATAGCTAAAGTCAAAAGTGCCATCTTCTTCAACAGTTATCCAAACTTCTGCGGCATCTATTGAGATATCTTCTGTCTGCACCTCACCGCCATTTGCGTTAATTATAACGGAGTTTACCCAAATTGGTATGCTTGCCGTGTAAGAGCCATCGTCTGCCATGCGCAGCTCTTTACCCGGCCATGCCTCATATAAATTTGTGCCGTCCGGTGCGCTCCACGCCCAAAGGCTCGGCGCTTGCCAGCTCTCTGGCACTGTTGCGTGTACAGTGAATTTTTCAACGTATTCGGGCGCTTCGCCTGTTGTCTGTGCGTCGTAGCTTATGTCAACAGTTTCGGCATTTGTAATTGTAACCCATGCATTTTTCGGCTCAATTACAAGGCCCTCTGTTTGAATTTCTGAATTATTTGCACTTATAATTAAATTATTTGCAAAACTCGGTAGCCATATGTAATACCACCCCTCATTTGCGGCATCCATGTCAAGCTCGGCACCGGGCCATGCGGCAAAAGCGTTTGTGCCGTCGTCGTTCCATGCCCAAGCAGACGGCGCTTGCCAATCAGCAGGGACTTTAACGTAAACCGCAAACATGTCATCTTCGGCGGCAAAAGCTGTAATGCCTGAAAGTGCGCAAACGGCAAAAATAAGAACTATCGACAAGGTTAAAAAGCGTTTTATTTTTTTCATGATTTTTCCTCCTGATAATATGATTTACGAAAGTGTTTCGCTATCTTAATCTCATAATATCACCAAAAAATTAGCATGTCAACGAAATATCACGAAAGCGTTTTAGTAGTAATTTTACATATTTTTGTTTGTTTTTGCAAGCTTTTCAGGTAAAAATATTATACATTTTTTAACGTTTTATAAGAGTGTGTTAATTTTGTCATTCTTCTTATTTTGCTTAATTTCTTGTACCTTATTAAATTCATCTTCACTAATAATAGGCTCATGTGCATTTTTCACAAGATACTTGTCTTTTTGCCCAATGTTTTCAACTTGCTTACCACTAATTAAATCTTCGGTAAAAGTTTTTTGTAGTAGCAAGTTGCCTGCGTACTTTTCATTGCTTAAAATACGGTCTATCGTTGAAGTGCTCCATATTGTTTTGCCTGTTACTGTTTTAATATTGTTTTCTTCAAGATGCTTTTTAATTTTGCGCACACCATTGCCATGTAAATATAAATCGAATATTTTTCTGACAACAACGGCTTCTTCGGGAACAATTTTTAGCACACCATCGCTGCCTTTAGTATAACCTAAAAATTGCGAATGGTTTAAAATTGCTTTTCCGCTTTTCATTCTGCCTTTTATCCCAAACTTAATGTTTTGGCTTTTAGAAAAGCTTTCTTCCTCGTGGATTGCCGCAATGATAGTGATAAATGTCTCAGATGTTTTAAGTGTGTTTATGTGTGTGGTGTCTGTTATAACTGCGATGTTCATTTTTTTAAGTCTCCTTATAGTTTTTAATATTTCAAGTGTATCTCTACCAAAGCGAGAAAGTGATTTTGTAAGTATTATATCTATTTTACCTTTTTCACAGTCTTGCAATAGACTGATATATCCTTGCCTGTTTTTGGTGCGCAGGCCTGATGATTTATCGGAATAAACCCCTACAAATGTCCAATTAGGGTTTTGTTTTATATAAAGTTCGTAATAGTCTGTTTGTGTTTTTAAGCTGTTTAATTGTTCTTCTTTTTTTGTGCTAACACGGCAGTAAGCGGCTACTTTTAATTTGTTTTTAGGCATAAATAAACCTCCATGCTAAGATTATAGCATGGAGGCGCTTGTTTTATGGTGTTTTTAAAGATTATTATATAATTCATTTTAAAATAGTAAAAGCTACATTTCACGAAAGTGAAATGTAGCTTTTAACTTGGTGAACCATCGGAGATTCGAACTCCGGACACCCTGATTAAAAGTCAGGTGCTCTGCCAACTGAGCTAATGGTTCATTTTTATTTAGCGCTAAGCTTTAAAAACTATTCAAGCGCTAAATTAGTATAACAGTGTTTTAGCTATTTGTCAATACAAATATTCGTTTTATTTTAACTTATTTCTATAATACACAATATTTGCTTGTTTTTGCCGAGAAAACAGTATAAAATACTTTTTTATTTCAATATTTATAAAATTATATAAAAATTTTATATGCTAATTTTCAAAATAACTAAAATTTCTCAATAGTATTTTAAGCCCTTTAAAACCAAAAGCTCTGCCTTTATATATACCTTGAACTGTATGCCTTTCTATTTTGTTTATAATGCCCTCGCTAAACTCATTGTTCGCTTGCTTTATATCCTTATTATAAGGGCATACCAATTGGCACATATCACAGCCCCATACAAGGCCTGCTTTTCTTATAATTGCTATTTCCTGTGGCGTAAGCTCGCCCTTCTTCTGCGTTAAATATGAAGCGCAATTCTGCGTGTTTACACCGCTCTCGCTTATCGCCTTTCCCGGGCAATTTTTTATGCACAAATTACACCCTATGCAATTTTTAGCCTCTTTTAACTGCGTTTGAATTTGCAGTGTTGTTATAATCTCACCTATAAAAACAAAAGAGCCATGTTTTTCGCTCAATAATAATGCCTGCTTACCAAGCACGCCAAGCCCCGCTTTTAAACACATATCCACTTCATTTACGGGCGAGGCATCAACAAATGCTACAAATTGCTCGCTTGCATATATGTCGCTAAGCTGCAAACACACCTCATTAAGCTTTTCTTTAATAATAATGTGATAATCTTGAACCGCACTATATGCGCTTATATTGCCGTTTAAAGCCTCTTTTGAATAATAAGGGAATATGCAAGCTATTGCAGTTTTAGCGCCCTCAGGTACCCGCTCTTTCGATTTAACGTCAAATAGCTCAAGGCTTTTAAAATCCACAAACGCAAAATCTATTATATTATTATTGAGCAATATATTTTCCACACTATTCATTTATACACCATTTGTAATATTAATACAATATTATACTATTTGTAATTATTTACGCTTTTAAATTAAATAATAAATTTAACTAAATTTCATCTAAAAACTCAAGCATATCAATAGCCTTTGGCGGGCAGCCATTCACGAATTTTTCAAACCCTTTACAGCAAACACCTATTCCGAGGCCGCTTTCATTTCTGCCCTTAAAATCTTGCCCAATATGCAGCTTATTGCAAGCTTTGTTTAGCTTTTGAAGCTCGCCCCTGTCTTGCAGGCGTGCCAGCGCATGAATTAAATTACCGTAGCATGCTGAGCACGCTGAAGACGCGCTAACATATTTTTCAAGCTGTTTTACTTTCCTTGAAGAAGATGTAAACACCGTTTTTTTATCTTCGTTTATCTGTATAATATTTGCTGTTTTTATATCTGCACTGCCAACGCCGAAATTTTGTGCAAGCGGTAAATAGGCCACCTCGTTTGCACTATACCCCATTAGCGCTGCGCCATAGGCATCTATTAGCACACTATCCCTCGCTGCAAACATTCTGTTTGTGCTTAATGGGTTACCGCCCTCTTCAAAATCCAAATCGCCGTTTAGGCTGTCTACAATAACAAGCTCTGCACTTCTTATTTTGTTAAGCGCCGCTATCGGCTTATGTAGGCCTATTGAGTGAAAATGCCTTTTAGACCTATCCGATATACAGCCTTTCATGTTTTTAAGCGCGCATGTTACCATTGTTTGGCAATGCCCTTTTAAAACGGGTATGTTAATTAAATAATCTAGGCCCATCACCTTTTTCGACATCTCAATATCTATGCCTTGCTCTGTGTGCACTTCATACTTATCGTCTTTAACATCGTAAAGCGCAACGCCGTATTTTTTAGATATGGCCTCATAGCCGCAAACACTAAATGCACGCTTTGTGCTGTCGCCAATCCACGCACTTTCTATTATACATATATTATTAAAGCCGCCCTTTTGCAAATGGGCAATAATTGTTTCAACTATAAGCGGCGTGGTTGTAGCGCCGCTGTCTGACGTTTTAGCCACAACTAAATTCGGCTTTAAGCCTATAGTTTTGTTTTTATCGCCTATTAAGTTGTAAATGTCAATTTTATTAAGCAAGCTCTCTGTCATAGCTTTCGCATCGTTTCCATACGTTACAATAATATCGTTTTTATTCAAAATATAGCTCCTTTTAAATAATTATTGTTTTTAATAGCTTTATTATACCATATATTTTTTGTAAATTAAAGTTTTGTATACAGCACTGTACCCGGCAGATAGCAAGCAATAAAAAACTGTAACAAAAAACACCCCTTTTGCATGAAATGAAGCAAAGGGGGCATTTTTATGGAAACATTGCGTGTAGAAAACGCAAGCTTCACCTACCAAGCGCAAAACGGCGAAGTAAAAGCGTTTGAGGGCATAGACATAACCGCAAGCAAAGGTGAATTTATAAGCATAGTTGGCCCAAGCGGCTGTGGCAAAAGCACACTTCTTTCTGTTATAGCCGGCCTTTTGCCAAAATCGCAAGGAAGCGTTTATATAAACGCAAAGCCTGTGCAAGGCTTTTGCGATAAAATGGGCTATATGCTACAGCGCGATAATTTACTCGAGTGGCGCACAGTTTACAGCAATGTTATGTTTGGCCCCGAGCTTAAAGGCGATATTTGCGAGCAAACGCAAAAAAGGGCGCACCGCCTTTTGAAAACTTACGGCCTTTGGGAGTTTAGGCAAAATTACCCGCGCCAATTATCGGGCGGTATGCGGCAAAGGGTTGCATTAATTCGCACACTTGTTATGGAACCGGGCATTTTACTGCTTGACGAGGCTTTCAGCGCGCTGGATTACCAAACGCGCCTTAATGTAACAAACGATGTGCACAGCATATTAAAAAAAGAGGGCGTTACCACATTGCTTGTAACACACGATATACCCGAGAGTATATCTTTAAGCGACAAAATTCTAATTTTAAGCGCGCGCCCTGCCAATGTTAAAGAGGTTTTAAATATAAATTTCGATAAGAATTTATCGCCGCTTGAAAGAAGGGCTCACCCTGAATTCCCCCATTATTTCGAGCATATATGGAAGGAGCTTTGCGAAAATGAAAACTAAGCGAAAAATTACACAGGCGCGTGCATCACCCGAACGAAGAGCATATTTAAAGCATAAAAAGCGCACAAAAATAGCAATAACGGCGTGGCGCATTGGAATAATCAGTGTTCTTTTATGCATTTGGGAGCTTTTAACATGGGTAAATATTTGGGACGAATTTTTAATAAGCCGCCCCTCAAATATTGTAAGCACAATTTGGGATATGGCAAAAAACGGGCTTTTAGTGCACATTGGCACAACACTTTACGAAACATTAACAGGCTTTTTAATAGGCGTGTTCTTAGGGCTTTTTATTAGCACATTGCTTTGGAGCAGCGCTTTAGCCTCTAAAGTGGCAGAGCCTTATTTAGTTGTTCTTAATGCGCTTCCAAAAATTGCGCTTGGCCCCGTTATAATTTTAATTGCCGGCGCAGGCACTAGGGCAATTATTGTTATGGCGGTTGCCATATCTTTAATAGTAACCGTTATGGAAATGTTAACAGGTTTTAACGCTGTTGATAAAGATAATATAAAAATGGCGAAAACTTTCGGCGCAAGCAAAAGGCAAGTTTTTACAAAAGTTGTTTTGCCCGCTAATATGCCCGTGCTTTTCAACTCGCTTAAAATAAACATAGGCTTATCGCTTGTTGGCGTTATTGCAGGCGAGTTTTTAGTTAGCAAAGCAGGGCTTGGCTATTTAATTGTATATGGCGGCCAAGTTTTTCAAATGGATTTAGTTATGGCAAGCGTTTTTATTTTGGCGCTGCTTGCTGCGCTTATGTATAAAATTGTTTCTATAGCACAGGTGAGGGTTGCAAAGCACTACAGCGGCAAATAAACTAACGCTTTAAACGCTATGGTGAAATACAAAAGCTTATAATTACAGCAAGCACTTCCCTTTTTCTTCAAACACGCACATATTAATTTTAGGAGAGTGGTTTACTATGAAAAAATTACTTTTATTTTTATTGGCAGTCATATTAATTTTTGCACTAATGTCTTGTAACGATACTAATGAAGTTGAGCACATTCGCGTTAGTGAAGTTACACACAGCATATTTTATGCACCGCAGTACATAGCTGCAAGTGAAGGCTTCTTTGAAGAAGAAGGCCTTAGCGTTGAATTTACAAACGGCGGCGGCGCAGATAAAGTTATGACAGCCGTTTTAACCGATGCCGCAGATATTGGCCTTGCGGGCCCTGAGGCTAGCATTTATGTTTATAACGAGGGCAAAGACGATTACCCAAAGGTTTTTGCGGGGCTAACAGCTAAAGACGGCAGCTTTTTAATGGCGCGCGAGCTAAACGACAATTTCGATTTTACACAGCTAGAAAACGCGCATATATTACCCGGGCGCATAGGCGGTATCCCTTATATGGCGCTTCGCAGTGTAATTGAGCAAAGTGGCCTAAACCCTGATACCGATATGAATTTCGATACCTCTATCCAGTTTGAAAATATGACAGCGGCGTTTTTATCGGGCACAGGCGACTATGTTACAATGTTTGAGCCAACAGCAAGCTCTGCACAAAGCGAGGGCAAAGCATATATAGTTGCAAGCATAGGCGAGGCCGCAGGCGAAATGCCCTACACCGCTTATTTTGCAACGCAGGAATATTTAAGCGAAAACGAGCAAACAGTGCAAGCATTTACAAACGCAATAGCAAAAGGGCAAGCTTTTGTAGAGGAAAACAGCGCTAAAGAAATAGCGCAAAGTGTGCAAAGTTTCTTCCCCGATACAGATTTAGCCATACTGGAAAGCGCCGTGCAAAGTTATAAAGACGCAGGCGCCTATGCAAAAACGCCTGTTATATCAAATGAGAGCTTTGACAATTTACAAGATGTAATTATAAACGCAGGCGAGCTTTCAGAAAAAGCGCCGTTTGACATGATAGTTGACAATACATTTGCGCAAAACGCTCAGCAATAAACGCTATTATTAAAAGCCATAGTTTTAACTTTTATTAATTAAATTAACATTATATTTACTTAAACACTATGCCCCTAAATATATTTAGGGGCATAAATTTACTAATACAATAACAAGCTCTTATATCTTAGCCGATAATGAAAAACTTACTGCTTTAAAAATATAGCTCTCGCACTTTCAATTTGACTATTTAGCTTTTTGTATTATAATAGTATTTATACGGCATAATATATCACAAAACATATGCATATTTATATGTTAGATAAGAATTTTATGCGCAATATCATCAAAAAGGAGCTTTAAAATGACTGCAAACGAAATGATTACCGGCAGAAGGAGTATTCGCAAATATAAAGATGAGCTTGTAAGCCGGCAAGACATTAATGCAATAATGCAAGAAGCAAGATTTACACAATCTTGGGGTAATACACAAGTAGCTAGGTTTACATTTGTGCAAGATGCAAGTGTTATAAAAAAATTGGCAACCGATGGCGTTAACGGCTTTGTTTACAATGTTAAAACGCTGGAAAACGCAAGAAATGTTCTTATTTTGAGTGTTGTTCAAGGAAGAAGCGGCAAATTCAGCGATAGCGTATATGCAACATCAAAAAGAAATTCTTGGGAAATATTCGATGCCGGAATAGCTTGCCAAACTTTTGCACTAGCCGCTTTTGCCCACGGCGTTGGCACTTGTGTTATGGGCGTTATTGACGATGCAAAAATTGCTGAAATTGTCAACTTACCCAAAAATGAAACAGTTGCCGCAATGATAACTTTCGGCTACCCTGATCATAAAGGCAACCCTACAACCCGCCTTGAAGTAGAGGAATTATGCAGGTTTATTTAAGCCTTGTTTTCAAAATTCAGTTATTTATTAAAAAAAGCTACATTTCATTTTCTGAAATGTAGCTTTTTTGCTTATTTAAAATACTTGCTGAAAAAAACTATTGTAAAGGCAAAAATGCATATTAGCAAATATGCCCTTTTTTGCCTACTGCCTTTGCGCCTTTTAAAACGGCCAAAGCCGCTTTAAACGAGCGCTGTGAATACTCATAAACTGCAAGTTTATAAACACTTTTTGGCATAAGCGGTAAATCGTAGGGGTTTCGAAGAGCCACCGCTATAACATTTTCACAATGTTTTTCAATTTCATTCACAAGAGCAATTTGCTCTTGGTTTAAATGCGCGTTAAATGTGCCCACAACCACAGTTTTATGCAAACTCGCCTTTTGTGCAAGTGTTTTTATCTCTTCGCTACTCGGGTTCATTTGTGCTGTTTCAAATTTACAGTTAAATGCGCTTGCCATTATTTGCGCAAATGTGTAATTTGTATCTACAGCGGTAGAAGCTATATTCCCCCTCGCTTTTTGCGTGCTTATAAATAATGTATTTTCATCAATTTTAGGTAAAACGCCTCTATCATCAAAGCGTGTTATAGCGTTTTGCATAATGCGCTGTGCCGCTTGTTTGTGCTCATCGCTGTTTATACATTCAAACGGTGCGCTTGCATTACCAAAACGTTCTTTTGCTTTTATTATTCTATTAACTGCGTCATCGAGGCGCTGCATGCTCATTTCGCCGCTTAAAAGCGCTTTTTTTGTTAGCTCCAGCGCTTTAATTGCAAGCTGTGCCGTGTGGGATATACAGCCTATATCAAGCCCTGCGGCAACGCCTTTTGCAAAAGCTTCGCTTGTGCCGTAATTATCAACTATAGCACCCATTTCAAGGCAATCGGAAATTATAAGCCCGTCAAAACCCATATCTTTTCGCAAAAGCCCTTGCATTATAGGCGCAGACATGCTTGCCGGCACACCACTGTTATCATAAGCGGGAAACAGCATGTGCGATACCATCACACAAGGTGTTCCGTTATTAATGGCGTGCGCAAAGGGCGCAAGCTCGCAATTTTCAAGCTCCTCTTTGCTTTTTTCCACAACAGGTAGGCCTAAATGGCTATCTACCGCTGTGTCACCATGGCCGGGAAAGTGCTTTACCGAGGGCAAAAGCCCTGCTTTCACTATGCCGTCGTGCACAGCTTGCATATACGGTATAACACTTTGCACTGTGTTGCCGTAAGAGCGCACACCTATAACAGGGTTTTGGCTGTTTGTGTTAACATCCGCAAC
Source organism: uncultured Bacteroides sp. (assembly GCA_964369565.1). Classification (GTDB taxonomy): domain Bacteria; phylum Bacillota; class Clostridia; order Oscillospirales; family Ruminococcaceae; genus Ruthenibacterium. Next base: position 12,908 of record CAYJEU010000042.1, read on the forward strand.
AGGCGCAAAATTGCAGTTTATGCCCATTGCCGCAAGCTCTCTTGCGCTGTAATAAGCGGCAAGGTGTGCATCGCTTTCGCTACCTGCGGCCGCAACCGCCATAGCAGAAGGGAAAATAACAGCGCCCTCGGGCACGCGCGATACAACGCCGCCCTCTTGGTCTATTCCTATAATAGGCACAAGGCCTGTTTGTTTAATTATGCGCTGTTTAATATCCTCACAAAGCTCTTTAACCTGCTTTGGCGATGTTAAATTGCGCGCAAATAATATTACATTACCTGCTTTATATTTTTCAATAAGCTCTATTTCGGCATCGCCAAGCTTATCTGCGGGAAAGCCAAACATTAACAGCTGGCCCAGTTTTTGTTCTAATGTTAGGTTCATCTATTAGCTCCCAATCAATTTTTAACCTTTAACGCCGCCTATTGTTAGGCCTTTTACGAAAAAGCGCTGCAAGAACGGGTAAACCAAAATAATTGGCAAAGTTGATGTTATAATAACAGCCGATTTAATGCCCAGCGACACTGTTTCGTTTTGCGCTGCGCTTCCGCCGCCGCCAACATTCATTGTGCCGTTAACAATATTTCTCAAAAGCATCATTACGGGGTATAAATCTGTGTTTAAATAAAGCAGGCTATTAAACCAATCGTTCCAGAAGAACACGGCGTAATAAAGCCCTATTGTTGCAATAGCCGCCGTTGAAAGCGGAATTACAATGCGCCTTAAAATGCCAAAGTAGCCAAGGCCGTCTATAAGCGCTGCCTCTTCAATTTCGTTTGGAACGCTTTTGAAAAAGCTCATTAAAACAATTAGGTTAAACGGGTTAATTGCAAAAGGTAAAAGCATTGCAAGCCTTGTTCCCGAAAGGCCTAAATTGCTTATAAGTAAATAGTTTGGAATTAAGCCGCCTGTGAAAAACATTGTTATAACAACCATTTTCGAAACAAATTTTTGGCCTTTTAAAAATGTTTTAGAAAGCGGATATGCTAAAAGGCAGTTTAAAACAAGCGCAATTAATGTGCCGAAAATTGTGTAAAAAAATGTGTTGAAATAAGACGACCAAAAATTAGGGTATGTAAAAATAGCATTGTAGGAAGCAAGTGTGAAATCTACCGGAAATAGAAAAACTTCGTTTTTAATTATTGCATTTGTGCCTGAAAAAGAAACAGCAAACATATAAATAAACGGCAAGAGGCACATAAGTAGCGAAAAAATCATAGTAAAGTAAACGATGCTATCGAAAACAAAATTTTCAAGTGTTTTATATCTTTTATTCATTTTTTCCTCCTTAATATATACTTTCGCCGGTAAGTTTCTTACTTAAAGCGTTAGATGAAACAACCATTATTATGCCCACAACGCCTGTGAAAAGGCCTATTGCTGTGGCATAGGAATAGTTTTGGCTCTCAAGGCCAATTCTGAAAAGATAGGTGTCGATAATATCGCTAACTTCCGAGTTGTTCGGTGTGTACATAAGCAATATTTTTTCAAAACCAAGTGTTAAAACGCGCCCAACATTCATTATAAGCATAACCATAACAGTGGGCATTATCGAAGGAATTGTAACATACCATATTTGCTGAAGCCTTGAAGCACCGTCAATTTCGGCAGCTTCAAACATATCGGGGCTTATGGCTGTTATAGAAGCGAGGTATATTATAGCTGTCCAGCCTGTGAACTGCCATGCGGCTGTGAAAACATAAATGGGAACAAACCATGACGGCTCGTTCATGAAATAAATAGGCTCTATGCCAAAGCTTGCAAGCGCTAAATTCAAAAGGCCCGAACTTGGCGATAAAAGCTCGTTTAAAATTGTTATAACAATAACCGTTGAAATAAACCTTGGCATATAAGAAACGGTTTGCACAACTTTTTTAAAGCGTTTTGCATGTAATTCATTTAAAAGAATAGCAAAAACAATTGGTATAGGGAAGTTTATAACTATATTCCAAAAAGAAATATTTAATGTGTTAAAAAAAGCGTCCCAAAAATTTTTATCTTCCAAAAGCCTTTCAACATAGCGCAATGTCCATTCTTCACCCCACGGGCCGCCTCCCGGGCTATAGCGCCTAAATGCCAAAATATTGCCGAACATTGGCATATATTTAAATATAATTAAATATATAATTGGCAAAAGCATCATTGCGTAAAGCACCCAGTAGCGCTGTAAATAGCGTTTAATAGCGCTTTTTTTGTCTTCTTTGCCTATTATGGCTTTGCTACTTTTTGTCATATGAATTCTCCAATAATAATTATTTGCTATAAAAATAAAGTTTATCGCTTTAGCTAATGCTAAAATATATTTTATTCGTGCCTCATATAATATAAATAATCTTCGCTTTGATTATTTTGAACGAAGAGATGAATTGATTTTTCTTTATTCTAGGCTTAAAGCAT
>CAYJEU010000043.1:0-7970 GCA_964369565.1 uncultured Bacteroides sp.
CTCCTAAGCGTGGGGTCGGACGTTCAAATCGTCTCGGGGACGCCAGCAGCGTGACGCTGCACCCAAACCGCCCTTTAGCACACGCTAAAGGGCGGTTTTTGCGCCCGAGGGTTATAGGTATCTATTTTGTAAAGCAAACACAGCAGAGTGACGCGGCACTTAAATTCGCTCTTTAGCTTTGTGCTAGAGGGTGTTTTTTGTCGCAATTTATAATAGCACCAATACTTCTGGCATTCGGGAACAAGAACATCAATGCTTCATTTGTATCATAAAGTTTATTGCTTTTGAATATCAATATGATTTTCGCGTGGATATAATGGCCATTAGATATAAAACTGCAACTGTTAGGAACTGTTCTAACTATGTTTGCCGCTTTAAAAAACGGCAACTGTTAAATCAAATTTTTGCAAATTTGAATATTGAATAGTATAATGCAAAATTTAATTAATAACCGTGATTTTATTGACTTTTTTTACAAATTTCGTTATTATTATATTAATTATTACTTTTACCACATACTGGAATTTTGTGTCTTATATTACATTATTATATATTAGCTTTTTGGGCTTTTTATCGTTATTTGCAATTAAAGGGCCTTGTGAATTACCGGAGGAAAAATGTATAAATATATGATGTTGAAAAAAATCATAAGCATATTAGCTGTAATGTGCATACTTTTTACAAGTTTGCTATGTATTACGGCTTTTGCTGATGATGCATCAAATACAAATTCTCTCCAAGTGGCAGATAATTCGCCTGCTGTTCCTTTTGATTTTACGCAAAAAATAAAAGTGGGGTATTTTCCTGAGTTTACAGATTTTGCTAACGATATAGACAGCTTAAATAACAAGGGTTATGGCGTAGAAATATTTCAAAAAATAGAAGAGGTAAGTGACCTTGAGTTTGAGTATATTGAAATTGAAGGAAGCGTAGAAGATGCTTTACTTAATGGCGATATAGATTTGTTGGCATTTAGAACTAAAACTGAAATACTGGCTGAGGAATTTTTATACTCTCAAATTCAATTTGGAAAAACATATACTGCGTTAATGACGGAAGATGAAAGCATAGTATATGCCGATTTTAATGCGATTAACGGCAAAACAGTTGCAACATTTGAAGATAATATAGCGAATGAGCGATTGCAATTTTATAGCGATAACTTAGATTTTTCTGTTGAACTTGTCTATGGTGATATACACAATTATATGGATTTAGAGGCGGATTTTTATATTGGTTTCTCGGGGCAAATAGGCATAGAAAATATGAACAATGTGCTCGATATAGGTGTTTACAATTTATATTTGAACGCTACATTTGAAAACCAAGAGCTAATGGATAAAATTGATGCTATTTTCTATGATATTGTAATAACCGAGGGAAATTTTTTTCTTGAACTTGAAGAAAAATATTTAGCAAAAAATATAGAAATAGCGCATCGTGGTTTAATGCCGGATGAATTAGAAACATTAAAGCAGCGTCCGCTTGAAGTTGGCTATATAGCTGATTACGAGCCCATTTCTTTTATGAACGAGCTAGGCGAGCCGGACGGCGCAATGGTAGAAACATTAAACTATTACGCAGAGCTTTATGATTTTGAAGTGAATTATCATCCTTACAGTATTGAAGATTCACCGAAAGTGTATGAGAATTATGATGTGTTGGTTTCAGTTTACGGTGACATAGAGCATGTGCAAAAATATTTCTCATCAACAGAGCCGTATTATTCGCTACCCATGTATGCACAAGTTAATTTAGATTTAATAAATACAGCTGATATAAATGATGTTCTTTTGCAAAAACCTAAAATTGGCGTTTTACCTTATAGCACATTAGATTTTACCCCGTTTGTTGAAAATTACCCAGGCACAGAATTCGTTTTTTATAATGATTGGTATGATTTGCTTGAAGATTTTGATGACGGCAAGCTAGAAATGCTTATGTGCACGCAAAGTGCTACAACTTTTGCTGAACTATATTTTAATGAAGTAAACAGCGCTACAGTTTTTACAGATTTACAGCTGCCTATGCAGTTTTTTATTAATAAAGATATCGAAGAAGAATATATACCTATTTTCAATGTAATGATAGATAGGATGAATGAAAGCGAATATGAAGCAATTCTTGAAGATAATGCAAATAAGTTTTTGCCTGATGGGAACATTAGCTTTTCAGAGTTTTTAGCAACAAATTGGTATTATTTTGCTTTGATTGTAACTATAATTATAGCAGGGTTTATTGCTATATACGCTCAAGGCGAGATTAATAAAAAGCAAGCATTAATAGAATCGTATAACACCGAACCGTTGACAGGGTTTATGGCGCCGCAATATTTTAGAAATAAAATGAGCGATATGCTTAAAACAGCAAAACCAAATGAATATGAATTGTTTGCTTTTGATATAGATATGTTTAAAAACATTAATACATATTTTAGCGCCGATAAAGGTACAGCTGTTATTTTGGCAATGTCGGAAGCGCTCAAAACGGCTTTTGCGGGTACAAATGCTATAATAAGCAGAAGAACAGCAGAACAGTTTTTGCTTTTTAGGCGTGTAAATGAAGGCGGCGAAATGCGTTCAATTTATGAAAATTATCTACTGCCCGCTATAAAAGCAAATGTTATTGATAAGTATAATATTTCAATGTCTTTCGGGCATGTTATAATAAATAACCCACAAGAGCCTATAACAACAATTATTGGGCACGTTTTTGCTGCGCGCAAGGCCGGGAAAAGTTTGCATAAAACAACATTTATTACTTTTGATGAAGAGATGAAAAGGCAGTATGAGAATAAGGAAAATATTACTTTTCGCATGGAAAACGCGCTTAAATCCGGCGAGTTTTTTGTGGTGTATCAGCCAAAAATTAATTTTGAAACACTTGTTGTTGACGGTGCAGAGGCACTTGTTCGCTGGGAAACAAAAAGTGGCGATATAATTTACCCCGATGCCTTTATACCTACATTCGAAGAAAATGGCTTCATAGCATATTTAGATTTGTATGTTTTGGAAGAAGTTTGTAAATTCATCAAGAAAAATAGCGATTTGGAATTTTTTTCGAGAATTTCTGTTAATTTCTCAGCGCATACTGTTCTCGCCAAGAACATTGTGAAAAGCATAAAAGACGTTGTGGCATTGCACGAAATTAACCCGGGAAAATTGGAGTTTGAACTAACGGAAAGTGCAATTGAAAGCGATGCTGTAAAATTTCTTGAAGTTGTGAATGAAATGAAAGAAATTGGCTTTGCAATTTCAATAGACGACTTTGGCACAGGGGTATCCTCGCTTAATAGGCTGTCTGAGGTTAAAGCGGATATATTAAAGATAGACAAAACATTTTTAAACTTAATAGATACAAGCGAAAAAAATACAGTTGTTGTTACAGATATAGTAAATATGGCAAAGCACCTTAAAATGAAAGTAGTGGCAGAGGGTATTGAAACTGCCGAACAAGCGTTATGGTTAAAGCAAATAGGCTGCGATTTCGCTCAAGGTTATTATTTTGATAGGCCTTTAAATGTTGATAAGTTTGAGGAAGTATTGAAAAGTAAAAAGCAATATGAAATAGAATTATTATAGAGTAAAATAAGATAAGAAGAATAAGACGAAAGGTAGTATAGCCCCTGTTTTAGAGCGATGCTATAAAGTTAATTGATTTATAGTATCGCTCTAATTGCAGCTAATGCGGTTTTTGCATTATTAGTTAATAATAAGTGTCTATTATTTATAATTAAAGTAGCTTTACAAAACATTGACAATTATTAGAAAAAAGTATAAAATTATAATATAGAATTTATGTGGGAGAATAATATTATGAGTTTTAAATGTAATAATAGAAACAAAGGTTTCACGCTAGTAGAATTAATTATAGTTGTAGCCGTTATTGCAATTTTAGCTACTGTTTTAGCACCACAATATATAAGGTATGTTGAGCGTGCAAGGCAATCGAACGATTTGCAAATTGCAACTAATTTAATGCGTGCAACAACTGTTGCCCTGGCAGACCCTATGAGCAATGTACCAGCGGGAAGTGTTTTAGAAGTTTTATGGGCAACGGGAGAAGGAACTAATCCTGATTATTACGGCGGAAAATTATATATAAGAGAGCCTAGGGTAGATTCAAGGCAGTCGGTTATTGCTTCAAGGACAGTTGCTTATGAAGGTGTAAGTGGCGCAGAAACATTAGCGCATTTACAAGAGATGATACTTGCCACAATGGGCGTTGATGATATCGAGGAAGATTTTACAGGCACGGGTGCTGTGGGGCAATTGAGAGACGCACAATCGGCAGCCGGCAACGGTGCAAGCTTCTGTTTTCATATTCATACAACAACAGGCGAAATTGCCTTGGCAGGCTGGTCGAAAGACGGAGACGTTAACGACTGGATAGATGAAATTGGGGTTGAAGCAACAAGAGCGCCATAATTATTATTTATACCGTGAATTTTAATATTGCAATAATTGATACGGAGAATGTGTTCGTATGAGAATAAAACGCAAAGACTATTTAATAATTATTTTTTTAATAATCATTGTACTTTTTAACGCTGTTGGCATTGTGCTTTTCAACAGCGTTGTTTACAGTGAGCTTTCAATTTCTTCAAAAAGCTCTTTAAGGGATATGGCGAATGAGCACGTTAGGATATTTTCCTTAGTGGTGGAAAATAATGAGGAAAATGTTAATGCGATTGTTGAACTTGTACAAATTGTTGGCGATAAGCCCGACGAGTTAATTCATTATATGCAGCTCTGGGAAGATGAGTTTGATATTCAAAATTTAATGCTTGTGGAAATGAATGGCAGGGGAATTAATTCACAAGGGCAAAGTGTAGATTTATCGAGCGGGCCGCACATTGGAATGGCACTTGAGGGAAACACACAAATTACAAGCGCATATGTTTCAGAGCATACAGGTGACAATGTGCTTGCTGTAACGTCACCGATTTACTTTGAGGGAACAGTACAAGGTGCAGTTGTAGCGGAATATAGTATAGAATATTTAAGTGAACTTTTGAGTACTACCGTTGACAGTAGAGGCTCTGTAATGGTGGTAAACGGGCAAGGTGAAATTTTAATTCACACATATCCTTTTGAAATAAGCTTTGAAAATTTTGCAAATGCTGAATTTGAAGAAGGCGTAACATATGATGTAATATTAGAGGATTTTTCACAGTCTCGAGTAGGCAGTGTAACTTTTACAATTCAAGGCGATAGGAAATTCGGTGAATATATACCACTGGGCATTGAAGATTGGACATTGTTCTTTGAAATTTCCGAAAGCACATTAAGCAGTGCAGCTAACAATATTAGCGACACCATGACATTTGTTAGCGTTAGCACTTTTTTAGCTTTTATAGTGCTGATTATTTATGTGCTTTATAGCAGGAAAAAGTCGCTTTTGGAAATTGAGCAAATGGCATATTTTGATAAGTTTACAGGCTTGTTTAATTTAGTAAAGTTTAAATTGGATGTAGAAGCAATATTAAAAGAGAAAAAAGCGGCGAATGTAAAAAGCGAAGAATATGCGCTTTTGAAATTTGACCTTGAGAATTTTAAAGCAATAAATGAAGTGTTTGGTTTTGAAACAGGAAACAAAGTAATATTAAAAATGGCTAATATTGCTCAAATGGTTAAGGGCAATAAAGTGAAAATTGCGCGCACAGGCACAGACGAATTTATGATTTTTGCCACAGTGCAAGAAATAAGTGACTTTTTAAGCCAAAGGCAAGAATTTGATATTATTATTAAAAAAGATATACCAAATGTGAAAAAGCATATTTTCAACTTTAAATATGGGCGCTATTTCGTTGAAAAAGATGAAAGCAATATTGATGACATTGTAAATAAATTAAATATGGCTCATAGCTTTGCGCGCGCTGAAACCAAGAGCACTTTGTGGGATTATGATGATAAGTTTAAGCAGCATTTAATTCATTTAACCGAGCTTACAAATAAAATGCGAGATGCGCTTAAAAACAAAGAATTTAAGCTTTTTTTACAGCCAAAGTACAACTTAGAAGATGAGAGCATTGTAGGTGCGGAAGCGCTGGTGCGCTGGATAGAACAAGACGGTAAAATGATTTATCCAAGTGACTTTATACCGCTTTTTGAAAAGAATGAATTTGTTGTTAATGTAGATAAATTTATGTTTGAGCAAACTTGCATTTTGCTTGGCCAGCAAATAATGAACGATAAAAAGTGCGTGCCAATTTCTGTTAACTTTTCAAGGCTTCACTTGAAAAACAATAATTTAGCGAAAGAACTTAAAATCATTGCCGAAAAGCATGATGTTCCAACTTCTTTGCTTGAAGTTGAAATTACAGAAACAACGGTTGCTGAAAATAAAAAAGCTGTTCAAGACATGATAATAAGTTTAAGAAATGAAGGCTTTTGCGTTTCTATTGACGATTTTGGCTCGGGGCACTCGTCGCTGGGTATGCTGAAAGATTATAAAGTTGATGTTGTAAAGCTGGATAGAAGCTTCTTTGTAAGCGAGCCTAACAACAATATGGGCGAGCTTGTAATTAAAGGAATTACACATATAGTCAACAATTTAGGGGCTAAAATTATTGCAGAGGGCATAGAAACTAAAGAGCAAATAGATTTTTTAAGAACTACAAATTGCCACTATGTGCAAGGCTACTATTTTGCAAAACCTATGTGTGTTGATGATTTCAAAAAAATATTGAATTAAAATTTCATACTAATAAGAAAAGAGGCAGTGATTTATCACCGCCTCTTTTCTGTTTTATTGTTTAAAAGCTATTAGCTTAAGCCCATAGATTTTTTTAATTCTTCAAGCTCGCTATCAACGCTAATGCTTTCTGTGTTGTATTTTTCTTCTATTGCTGCAACTTCATCAATAGGTTGTGCGTTTAATTCAGCTGATGCATTTGCTGTATCTACCATACGGTTGATTTTGTCTTCCATTCTTGTGAAATCGCCCAATGTACCTTGTAAGTTGTCTGCGCTGCTGCCAAGCTCGTTAACTTTTTGCTGTGCTTCGGCAATGCTTAATTTTGCTTTTAGCTCGTCGCGGCGAGAATGCAAAGTGTTAATATCATCAACTAATTTATCGTGTAATTGACGCATTTTAACTGCATTTGCCTTTGCTGCATCATAAGCTGCTTTTAAAGACACGCCTGTTTTTTCAAGCTCTTGCTTTTTGCCAATAAATGTTTTTGCGTCTTCTTCGTTTCCACTTGTAAGTGCACGCTTTGCAAGGTCTGTATACTTTTCAACTTCGCTTGTGTTTTCATCATAAACGCGCCTTGCACGGCTTTCTTCAGCCATAATGCCCGCTGTTTCCTTTTTAACTTCGTCTAAATCTTCAACAGCTTGCCTTAAATATTGGTCTATCATTTTTTCGGGGTCTTCGGCTCTGTCTATTAGTGCGTTGATATTAGCTTGTAGTATGTCGCTGATTCTTGAAAATATTCCCATTTTTTTTACTCCTTATTATCTTGTGTGTTTGTTTCATATTTTTTTTCTAAATCGTTTAAATTGCTTGTGCCCATTTTTTCAAGCGGTTGCTTTAGCATTTCATCATATTTCTTATCTTTTTCAGATTGCCTATACATTGAAACAGCTTTCACCATAAAAATTGCGCCTGCAATAAATAGTAAAAGTAGAATTACCCCAATTACTATTAGCCATAATATAAATGAGTTCATAAGTGCTAATTCACATCCTTATCTTGCTAGCTTATTACATTTTGCTGCCGCAGAAAGGGCAATTGCCGTTTGCATCAGGTGCGGTTGTTGCTTGGCAAACATTGCAAGCGCCACTGCTTTGTGGTACAGAGCCAACGGCTACGCCGCCTTGTGGTGCAAAACCACCCTGTTGTTGCTGAGGGTAACCACCTTGCTGCTGAGGGTAACCACCCTGTTGTGGGTAACCACCTTGCTGCTGAGGATAACCACCCTGTTGTTGAGGATAGCCACCCTGTTGAGGATAACCACCCTGTTG
>CAYJEU010000043.1:8070-15044 GCA_964369565.1 uncultured Bacteroides sp.
ACCCTGTTGAGGATAACCACCCTGTTGTGGATAACCACTTTGTTGAGGATAACCGCCTTGTTGAGGATAGCCACCTTGCTGTGCATAGCCACCTTGCTGTGCATAGCCCATGTTTTGCCCCGGCATACCTTGCATAGGTCTGCCTAAAGCCGCACAAATTTCATTGCCTATTTGCTCATATTTGCGATACTCGGGGCTGTAATTGTTATCAATGTCTTCAAAGCCGTTATTTAAACGATAATTTATATCGTTGAACCAGGGGCTGTTTAACTGGATATCAATATAAAAATCGTAAACAGTTTTGTAGCGTGGTGGGTTATAGCGCTCTCTTTCAGGGCCGGGCTTGTAAAGTTGCTCTTCTTTTTGGCGAACATCAAGCGTACAGCTCATAACTTGTGAAAGGCTAATAACATCGGGGTTTAAATCGCGCCAATTGTCTCTTTTGCAGTAAATAAAAGTGCCGTTTCTCTCGTCAACTTTTATTTCGTTGTCTTCGCCAACACTGCGAGTAGGGGAGAATGCACGCACAGCTTCTTCGTTTTGTTTTCTGTATTCAAGCTGAGAGTTAATTTCTTGTATAGTTGAATTGCGACGCTCGTCGAAAAGAGGAGATAAAAGTTTTGCGCAATCTTTACACATATTGCCGTCTTCAAGTTTGCGGTTGCCCAATAGGCCAATGCTACCGCCGCAAATATCGCATTCTTTTTTATCAAAAAGTCCCATTGTAATTCTCCTTTTTTAGCACTGCTATAATTTTTTATATTTAAAGGCAGTGCCTAAATATAATATATTATAGTAATTTTTAGAATTTGCCGCCGCCGCGCCCGCCGCTGCTACTACCGCCTGAAGAGCTTTTCTTTGGTATTGCTGTTCTGGTTGTGTTTTCGTATAGGAAACGGTCGTGGCTTTGCCCTAAGATAAACGAGCCTTGCCTTACATATGAAGCTGCTTCGTTTTTCTTTCTCGCTGTGTTCATTTTAGCTATCATAGCAGCTGTTACTATAAACGCCACTGCTATGCCGCCGGCTAAACCAATAAGTAAAGCTAAAGCGATATCACCAGTGCTTAAAGGGTCACCTGCATAAGGCTCGCCTGAATATGCTGCGCTTAAAAATGTATCTGCTAAGCTTACATAATTGCTAAAAGCGCCAAAGTAATCGCCGTCGGATAATAAAGGAACAATATCATCTTCAATTTTGCTAAGGGCCGCGTCTGTGATAACCGAACCGCCTGTTGTGTCTATAGTGAAGTAATCTCGGTTTTGCAAGTCCATTGCAAAAATAATAACATTGCGAGATTTATCAACACCGGGGTGGTAATCGGCATAGTCCTCTATATATTGCCCGCCTGTGTCGGCAGTCGTTATTAGTGTAATATCAAAATCATACTCGTTTCTGATATTTTCAATTTGAGTTGTTAAAAACAGCTCTTGCTCGTTTGAAAAAACATCTGCTTCATCTATTACAGCCAAACTTTGCGCGCTTACAGGTAAAGATAAAACAAAGAACATTAAAGCAACGATTAAAACCGTAAATATTTTTTTATTCATCATTTCATCCCCCTAACCTAAGAACAGTAATGCTATTAATGTGATTGGAATCATAGAGGCAAGAGTTAAGCCTATGCGCCATTTTAAAAGCTTGCCTTTATCAACAGGTAATTCACCCGCTACTTGCCCCGTTTGCCCATTAATCGCAAATTGATACATTTTGCCTTGGTATTTTGTGTTAAGCATCCAAACAGGTAAAAGCGCATACCTAATATCGTCGCCGTTCATGCTTAAAGCAGAAGCTCTTTTGGTAACACTTGTATAGCCTTGAACGGTTTTCCTAAAAGCATCTTCCGTTGAGTTAATAACACGCTCATTTGCACGCTCAGAGCACTCAGCTACGCTAACATCGAATTTGTCGGCGAAATAACCTGCCATATACATGGGGCTGAATTCAGCTAATTTAGCGTAATCGAAAGGCTCAATGCCGTCCATGTAATTGTCTTCCATTTTCGTGCTTGCGTCTACAGGTATTTGGCTAAAAGAAATTTGCCCACTTCTAAAAACTTCATAGTGCTCTGTTTTTGTGTAGCGGTAATTGCTGTCGCTCCATGTTCTAACTTTTGTTGCATTAAATGTTATATTTCCGCCGCCTGTGCAACTGAAAAGCCAAAACGGAACATACATACCGCTAACTTTTTTAATGCGGTTATTTGCGGTGAAAGCATCCGGTAAAAGCGGCTTGCCTTTGTAAAAATCAAGTAATTTAGCCTCTGCCGCATTTTTATCTATATGGAAAGGTATAACAAAATCAGGCTCTACCATGCCGCTAACATTGTTTGACATAACAACAGGGTTACCGCAATACATACACTCGGTTGCAACGGTGTCGCCATTTGAAACAACCTGGGCGCCGCAAGATGTGCAGTTGAAGCCGCTTTGGTTTTGCGCTTGTACAGGCGGCTTCACAACGCCTTCTATATTCCAGTTGATTTTGTTATTTGCTTGGCTTTGCTGGGGGTTTTCTCCCGGCGCGGGTGCTGTTTCTTGTTTAAAGAAATCTTGTGGAAATTCACTGTCGCACGAATTACACACAAGCATTTGCTTTTGTGCGCTGAACTCAAGAGGAGCACCACAGGCAGGGCATTGATATTTTAACATTGTATCAGACATATAATATCTCCTTGCTGTTAATTTCAACTGAAATTATTTGGCATCACTATCGTCGAAAACATCTCCGCACTCCGGGCAGAATTTAGGTGGGTTTTGTGGGTTTGGTGGTGTCCATCCGCATTTATCGCAAGCGTATAAAGGAGCAGCCTCCGGTTTTTTGCTTCCACATTCGTTGCAGAACTTACCTTTGTTAACAGCGCCGCAAGAGCAGTTCCAACCTACAGCCTCTTCAGGTTTTGGTTTGCCGCAGTTATTGCAGAACTTGCCGGAGTTGCCTGCATTGCCGCAAGTACACGCCCAACCGGCTGCAGGTGCTGCAGGTGCCGGTGCTGCTTGTTGTGGTTGCTGTTGTTGCTGTTGCTGGCCCATGGCAAATAAATTTTGTGCATTCATTCCGCCTGCGCCTTGTGCCATATTCATGCCCATGAATCCCATCATTGGGCCACCCGCGCCCTCGTTTTGAGCTGCGCTTTGCATTGCAGAAGCCTGTGCGCCTACAAGATGTGCAGCAGCCATAGTTGGGTTTCTGAATGTAGCATTTCTTTGTAGCTCTTTTATCATGTTTTCGTCTTCTTCAGAAGCCTTAACCGAAGAAACGCCGAATGAATGAATTTTTATGCCGCGAAGTTCGCCCCATTTTTTGCTTAGAACTTCATTTAAAGCGTCTGCAAGTTCTAAAGTGTGGCCGGGTAATGCGCTGTAGCGAATACCCATAGCAGATATTTTAGCAAATGCAGGTTGCAGTGCTGTCATAAGTTCACTTTTTAGTTGGCCGTCAATTTCATCTCTGTTGTAATCGCCCGATATATTTCCGCACACATTTGTGTAGAAAAGCATTGGGTCTACAACTTTATAGGAATATTCGCCGTGGCAGCGGATAGAAATATCAAGGTCAAGCCCGATATTTGTATCAACAACACGGAAGGGAACAGGGCTTGGTGTGCCATATTTATTGCCCATAATTTCTTTTGTGTTGAAGTAGTAAATGCGTTGGTCGCTAGCTGGCTGGCCGCCGAAAGTAAAGCGTTTACCTATATTAATAAATGTGTTTTTAATGCCCTCGCCCAAATCGCCTGAAAAAAGCGATGGCTCTGTAGAGGTATCATAAGTAAATTCGCCGGGAGTTGCACAAAGCTCGGTAACTTTGCCGTTATCAACAATTATCATACATTGTCCGTCGGCAACAGCAATAACAGAGCCGTTTGAAATAATATTATCTTCACCCTTAGTGTTTGAGCTCCTGCCCGAAGTTTTTTTCTCGCCTTTGCTAACAAGGGTTTCGTTTGGTATAGCTTCGCAGTAAAAATACTCTTTCCATTGGTCTGCTAAAACTCCACCTGTTGCGCCTAATGCGGCTTTAATTAGTCCCATAATAATTCCTCCTATAATTTGTTTTATGTTTAACGCATGAATCTTTTGAATTTTATGCGTTATGCTGTACTATTCTTGCACAATACAATATTATCAATAATTTGTTTTTGTGTAAATGTGCCGTTAGGCACATATTAATTTGATGATATCCAGCCGTTTCCCACAACATAAACCACAAGTTCCACCGTGCTTTTACAGCCCGATTTCATCAGCATGTTTTCTATATGGCGTTTAACTGTGCCCTGTGCAATGCCCATTTCGTCGGCTATTTCCGCGCGTGAGTATGATTGGCATAAAAGCCTAAGTATTTCAAGCTCTCTTTGTGTTAAGGGCGGCTCGCCGTTTGCCGTGGGTATTTTCACGTTTTCGGGGAAAACTTTTTCGCCGCTCATAACGGCTCTGATAACGTCTACAAAATAGTGAATTGGTTTTGATTTTGATAAAAAAGCGTCTGCGCCTGCTTTTTTAGCGCCCGGTATATATGAAATTTCATCGAAGCCCGACATTAGAACAACTTTTATATGCCCAAGTTCAAGCTTGATTTTTTCGGCTAAAACAATGCCGCTGCTGTTGTGTTCTATAGATATATCGCTTAAAACCACATCGGGCATTAGCTCCTTGCACATGGCTATAACATCATCGGTGGCGCTCGAGCTGCCAACAAACTCCATATCTTCCTCAGAGGCTATAATATTGCTAAAAGCATCTAAAACAGATTTATGGTCGTCTACAATAAAAACTCTAATCACTTAAATTTTCCTTTCCAATTGTAATAATTAAACTAAATTTAGGTATTACTTCAACTTTTAAAACTCCACCTGCATTTTCAACACGGCTTCTAATTCCAAAAAGCCCACCGCCCTCAACAAGCCCTTGTTTCGGGCTTGTGCCGTTGTTGGTAATTTCAATTCTGTAATTATCTTCTTTGCTTTTTATTTTAACATAAACTTTTGTAGCACCTGCATGTTTAATTGCATTTGTGCAAGCCTCTCTCAAAACAGCTAATATTAAAAATGATATAGTGTTTTCTTCGGGCAGCGCATTTAAAAGCTCAATAGATAAACCGATTTTCCGAAAGAAAAAGTACATGTCCCCGAAAAGCTCGCTTGCGTTTCCGCCCTGTCTTGTTTTTATTTGCGCTATGGTATCTTTACTTAGGGATAAAAGGTCGGTGTAATCAGTAAAATCACTGTTTTGGCTAATGCGCTGTATAGCGGTTAAGCGCTGGCTTAATACATCGTGAACTTGCGTGCGTATGCGTATATATTCACGCTCTTTATGAAGTTCTTTTTGCTTTTTGCGAAGTAGCTTAGCCTCTTTGTTTTGTGCAATTAATATTTCTCTTTCTTGCAATAACAAATGGTGGGTTTGCATAAGTTCGCTCACTTCAATAGCTGTAATTTCAAAGAAAGTGATATTGTTTATTGTAATAGTATTTTTTGTAAGCTGCCATGTTTCGTTTTTTGCCTTCAATAAAAAATTTTCGCCCGCTTTTTTATATGTGCTATATGTAGTTTGCTCTTTTTTTAACTCATCCCATAATTTCTTTCCATTGTGGTATTTCTTTTTAGAAAAAGCAAATAGCAATTCTTGCATTTTGTCGTTTTTTAAATGAATATCACCTTTTTCATCGTAAAACAAAATGCCAATTGGCAAAGTGTTTAAAGCTTGAATAATACAATATGTTTCGCTACTTTGCTTTTTATTGTGCTGCTCTTTGCTAAAATATGTGAAAATAATTATAAATAGAACTACAATTGTGAAAAGTAATAGGAGAATATTAATCGCTGTCATGCGGCACCTCCTCACTAAATGTGAGAATGTATATTTGCGTTTGCTCCCAGTTTTTGCTTTGAAATGAGAAGCTGCTTTCTTCTTGCACTATGTTTTTTAATTCGCTTTCGCTAAATAAATCTTTATCAGCTAAAACAGAGAAAACTATACCAGAGTTAGCTTCATAAAGTTGAGCTAAAATATTTTTGCAGTTTAAATCAATAGCTTTTTCAAGTGAATTAGCAAAAAAGCTATACATATTTAAAGCGTAATAAGTGGAAAAGTCGCCTGAAAGCGCACACCTGAACGCAATGGAAATTTCGCTGAATTTGCAAAATTCGCTAAGTTCATCAAATGCATTTTGCAATATTCCTATAGGTTGTGTTTGCCTATAAAACACATTTAAGCTAAGCATACATTCACGCTTCATCATACAAGAAAGAAGGCTTATTTTGCCCAGTAAATGTTTCTTTTCTTGTTCGCTGGTTCTGTATGTTGTTAATGTTGTTGTAAGGTCTTCTATTTTATCGGTGCCAACAAGCAAGATGTTATCAATGCTCTCGTAAGCGGTTCTTTCGGCAAAAATAGCAGATAAGTTTTCATCTATTCGGGTGTCTTTCAATAAAAATTCATTTGTTTTTTTATATGCCTCGTTCGTTTTTTTTATTTGAGCATTAATAGTATTAAAAGTGGTATAGTCTTTATAATAAATAAAACTGCCGTTTGAAAGGGTTGTTTTACGTTTTGAAAAGCCATTGTTTATATGGCTTGCGCTATTGGAAATATAAAGTGTTTTATTGCTATTATCCTTAATTTCCATAGCGATAGAGGAATGTGCAAAAAGCTCTTTTAAATATATTGTTTTTTGTGCTAATTTAATTTTGCTTAAAGTGAATATGAGAATTATATTAAAAAGCACTAATAAAAAAGTAATAATAAAACTGTTCATAAAACCCCCTCATAATTTTTTACTTATTATATCATGTAGCCATATATATCGTCAAAAGAAATTGTAAAAAAAATAGGCATAATATCACAAAATTTCAGAAATTTTGCCCTTGCAAACAAAAGTTAATGAATTATGCATTAATTGTTTTAGATGCGCAAATAGAAATTATACAAATATAAAACTAAAGAGCTAATAAAAACAGCCCTATAAAACTTGCAA
>CAYJEU010000044.1:0-14913 GCA_964369565.1 uncultured Bacteroides sp.
TGAAGAAGCCTTAGAAGATGCTAAGAAAAAATTTGTGGGCGATGAGCCGAATATTCTTGCATTGCCACTTACATTTAAACGCGGCGCAGTGCACCTTTGTATGAAAGACGGCAGTGACGACGGCATGGTGGATAGCACCTCGCATCCTTGTGGTGGGTAAAAAAATATAGTTTAGAACTTGACCATATTTTAACATTAAATTACACATAAAACAGCACTGTGGCTTCATGAGCGAAGACACAGTGCTGTTTTATGTGTAACACAAACCTGTTTTTTGTTTTACTTACTACAGGAAAGATAAAATAGGAAAAAAGACAAGCATTTGGCAGAATGAAATGAGAACAAGAATTAAATATTTATCGTGCTAAAACAAAGTGCTCTAAACTTTAAGCTAAGTAAACAACTTTATCTTGCATATAAAAATCTTTAGCTGTGTTTCCGTTTGAATATGCACCGAAACCGCTGTTTTTAATTCCGCCAAACGGAACATGCGCTACAACTGTTGTCTGCTCGTTCACATGCGCCATACCGCATTGTATTTCATTTGCAAAGCGGCGTGCACACTGCAAATCTTTTGTGAATATGCTTGCTGTAAGCCCATACTCCGCAGCATTTGCAGCTATCATTGCCTCGTCAAAGCTATCCACTTTAATAATTGCAAGCAGTGGCCCGAAAACTTCTTCAAGCGCAAGGCGGTCGAATGGTTTTACATCTGTTACAATTGTTGGCATAACATAGTAGCCGGGCGTTTCTAATTCAAGGCTTTGCGCGCCATAAACCACATTTGCCTGTTTTTTTGCAAGCTCGTAATACTCACAAACAGTATCAAATTGTTGGCGGCTTGCAAGCGGCCCAATATTAACGCCTTGCTCTACACCATTTCCCACAACATATGTTTTTGCTTTTTCAATTAGTTTTTGAACTAATTCGTCATGGTCTTCGCTTCGAACGATAACTTTACTTATTGCTGTGCACTTTTGCCCTGTGCCTAAAAATGCCGAGGGTGCTATTTCATTTACGCACACATTCATATCAATTGGATCCCATACAATAGCAGGGTTTTTACCGCCCATTTCAAGTTGCAACCTTGTTAAGTTTTTGCTTGCAACTTGTGCTATATTCATGCCAACTTTAGTGCTTCCGGTAAAGCTTATCCCCTTTACTTTAGGGTTTGCGCAAATTTCATCGCCCAAAAGCCTCCCTGAACCGCAAATTAAATTTATAACACCTTTAGGAATTCCTGCCATTTCAAATAATTTCATCAAATATACCGCCGTGCCGGGTGTGTTTTGCGCCGGTTTAAATAATACCGTATCGCCACACGCAATTGCAGGGGCTATTTTCCTTATAGGTGTAACCACAGGGAAATTCCACGGGTTGATAGCGGCAATAATACCAAGAGGTTCTTTAACATGGCAAATCATACCGCCTGCCTTTTCTGCCGGAAAAACTTTGCCCTCAAGCCTAAAAGCTTCACTTGCCATAAAGCGGCACTCTGCAGCAGAATGGTTCACTTCACCTTTAGAGTCACCTATTGGCTTACCTTCTTCTTTTGTTAAAATAAGCGCTAATTCCTCGCAGTGCTCTTGCAACAAATCCGCAAGCTTATAAAGCATTCTGCCCCTTGCAGGCGCAGGCGTGTTTGCCCAATCCTTTGCGACGGCCTCACACGCGTTAATTGCACTTTGTACATCTTCAATTCCTGAACTTGCAACTTTTGCAAGCACTTCGTTTGTATTTGCCGGGTTTATTATTTCATCGTATTTATCGGTGGTTGGTTTAACCCATTCACCTGCAATATTATTCAAATATGTTTGCATATTTTTCTCCTTTTTAAAAAATTAAATAGCGTTTGCTGCGCGGTTAATTGCGTCCCAAACGGAAGAAAACGGTGGCGCATATCCTAAATCCACTGCACCTAATTCAGGGGCAGTCATATTTTGGTCTATTGCGCAAGCAAAAACATCGATTCGCCATGCACAGTCCTCTTTTCCACCCAATTGCACACCCAAAATGCGCTTTGTGCCCTCTTCGTAGCAAATTTGTATTACTATTTCCTGTGCACCCGGGTAATATCTCGAGTGAGTATAAGCTATAATGCTTTTTTCTTTCGCATCTATTCCATTTTGCAAAGCTTCATTTAAACTTAAACCGGTTTTAGCCAGTTCATAATCTAAGCACTTAAGCATGGATGTGCCTAAAGCACCCTCAAACGAATTTTTTAAGCCCAATATGCTATCGGCAACAAAACGCCCTTGCTTATTTGCATTTGTGCCCAAGGGTATATAAGAGGGTTTTTTTGTTAGTTTATTCATAACACTGCTGCAATCACCCACTGCATAAACATTTTCAATGCTTGTTCGCATATGTACATCTGTTAATATAGCATTATTGGCAAATTTTTCAATATCACCCTTTATTATTTCAGTGTTTGGTTTAAGGCCAACTGCAATTATAACTAAATCTGCCTTATAAATTTCATTGCCACACTTAACACATTCAACAGTTCCGTCGCCCTCTATTGATGTTACAAATTTATTTGTAAGAACACAAACACCGTGTTTCTCTAATGTGTTTTGTAGTTTTTTGGCGAATTGAATGTCGAAGCCGTTTGCTATTTGCCCGCTTGCCTCAATTACTCTTACGCTTTTATTTTGCTTATAGCACGCCTCTGCTATTTCTACGCCTATGTAGCCGCCGCCTATAATGCAAATGTTTTTTACATTTTCATTTAACAAGGCATCTTTAATAGCATTTGCATCTTGTATTGTTCGCAAAACATGTACGTTTTTTAAATTGGTACCGGGTATATTAGGAATTATGGGTTTTGCACCCATAGCCATAATAATTATATCTGCCTTTTCTTCAAATGCACCGCTTTCGTTTTGCCCTTTAACAATTTTGTTTTGCACATCAATTTGCACTACCTCATGTTTTATACGCAAATCTATGCCTTGGGCTACAAATTGCTTTGCAGTGCGCTGAATTAACAAACTTTCATCATCATTAAAACCGCCCACATAGTAAGGCAAACCGCAAGCTCCATAAGAAACCACATCGCTTTTTTCAAACACAATTACATGTAATTTTTCTTTGCTTTTCCTAATAAGTCTACCTGCAGCACTTAGTCCTGCGCCGTTTCCTCCCACAATAACAATTTTTTTCGCTTGCATAATTAAACCACCACATTTTTTAGTTCATTGCCCTTTATAAAATCTGCAAATACTTCGGCAGAATCTATTTTCATATTTGTGGAAGATTGTGTAGAATAATAAGCGCTGTGGGGCGTTAAAATAACTTTGTCGCAATCTGCGAATATATGCATGTTTTTAGAATCGCCCTCAATAACATCTAAAGCTGCACCGTTTAATTTTCCGCTGTTAAGCGCTTGCAAAAGGTCTTCATTTTTCACAAGCTGCCCGCGCGATGTGTTTATAAGGTAAGCGCTGTCTTTCATTAAGTCGAAAGTTTTATTTTGCATAATATGTGTAGTTTGCGGTGTAGCCGGCAAATGCAATGTTAAATAATCTGCCTCTTTAAGCACCTCTTCAAGCTCTGTAAATTGTGCATTAAAATTGTTTTTGACATCTTGGCTTAAATAAGGGTCGTATGCTAAAATTTTAAGCCCAAACGGCATTAAGCGAAGTGCAACTTTTTGAGCAATACCGCCAAAACCTATAAAACCTACAGTTTTGTTTTTAAGCCCTAAAACAGGTGCATATTTTGCAGCTTGCTGCCACTTCAAGTTTTTAACATCATTCACTTGTGGAACAATTTTGCGCTCTATAGCCAGAAGCAGTGCCACTGTGTGGTCTGCAACTTCGTCTTGGCAATAATTTGGCAAATTGCAAACTTTAACGTTATTTTCTTTTGCCTGTTCAAGGCAAATATTATCAACGCCAATGCCAGCCCTAACAATTAATTTCAAATTTGTCATTCCATTTATAACTTCGGCGGGAATTTGCGTGAGTGTAACGAGCAAGCCTTGTGCGTCACTTGCAGCTTGCACAATTTGCTCGGGCTCGGTTTTATCGGTTAAAACGTGAATACCGCCCGCTTTTTCTATTATCTCTTTTTCAATTTTTCCGTCGGAATAACCTGTGGATATCTGTAATACTTTAAACATAATTCATCTCCTCATGTTGAGGACCGCACAAGCTCCTTAGTATTGGCTTTTTTTGTTAGCTCCTGTTTTAAGCTGCTTTCAACAAATTCTAAATGTTCACACATAAGCTGCCTTGCTTTTTGCGCATCGTGCTCTTCCAGTGCGTTAACAATTTTTAAATGTTGAGCATGTGCTTTATCCCGAACGCCGGGAATAACAGAAGTTTGAGAGCGAGAAATTTCGCTTAAACTCCATATACTTGAAACTACACGGTCTAATATTGGGTTTTTAGCTGCGCTTGCCAACATTTGGTGAAACTCTCTGTCGTGGTCATCATCTTTTTTTACAAGTTTATAAATGTGCTCTAATTCCGCATCTGTAATTCGCACTGCAGCTAAAGCTGCAATTTGTGGTTCTAACATTTTGCGCACGTCGAACACATAAAACATTGCATCTGCATCAGCTGTGAAAACAAATTCAAGATGCTGAACAAGCAAGCTTACGTCTAAAGAGGTTATAAATGCGCCTTTTCCCTGTTGAATGGTTATAACATTCATAATTTGCAATGTGCGCAAAGCCTCTCTAACGCATCCGCGGCTAACGTCGTATATTTCTATCAGTTGCTTTTCTGAAGGTAAAATATCTCCCGGACTAAGCTCCCCTTTTGTTATTTTATCAAGAATATGCCTTACAATTTGCTCTGAAATAACTAAGGAGTTTTTTTCAATTAAATTATCTGTAATTTTCGCCCAATTGTTATATTGTAAATTATCTTTCATAAGTAAACCCTCCAAAGAAACTAACCATTTTATTTTATATAGTAAATTATACCAGAATTATAAAATATTATCAATTTGTTTCGGGTTCAAAACAGGGCATCATATTTTCTGAGTTTAACTTGTTTACAAAAACAAGCTTTAAGTTTTGTTCTATAAATAATTCATCAACATTGCAATTTACAATATTACATGAAAATAGCACTTGTTCCGCCAATTGTACACTGCCTACAATATATGGTACACTTTGCTCTAACTTCTGGGTAAAAGCCTTGTGAAAAACAGTAAAACTGTACAGTTTACCTTTTGTAGGCGCTTTTTCCCATGTGATACTTTCGCTTAAACAATGTGGGCAAATTATATTTGCCGGGTAAAAGAATTTTTTGCAATTTTTGCAATATGGCAGTATAAATTCCCTTTTTTCACAAGCTTGCCAAAACGGCAAACTCTCTTTTGTATAAACAGGCATATAAGGTATATTTTCTGCTGGCAAATTAACCACCACCTTTTAAAACGATGCATAAATGGCTTTGGAAAACGCCGCCATTATCACTGCAAACTATTATTTTAGGCTTTTTTTCACCGTTTTGCCCAAGTTGCCGTTTGCCACATCTGCCCATAAGCTGCATAACGCCCTCGCTAATGGGGGTTAACCCCATAAAATAAGCTTCCGAAAGCATTCCGCCGCTTGTGTTAGTTGGCAAGATACCGCCCGGACCAAGCCTTTTTGCTGTTATAAATTCATCTTGGTTTGCGCCTTCAAAAAAGCCATAATCTCTAAGCGTGGCTTCAACCGTATAGGTGAAGCAATCGTAAATTTGGCATGCATCAACGTCTTTATGTGTTATTTCTGCCATTTCAAACGCTTGCCTCGCCGCAGTTTTTGCAGCGCTTTCTTGTTCCAAACGAAGGCGCTGGGGCGCTGTGGGTAAGCTTGCACTTGCATAACCGGCTATTGTAACCAATGGGTTTTTGCCTTTTTTTGCAAGCTCTGTTCGCGTTATAACTATTGCTCTGCCCCCATCGGTTATAGGCGTTGCATCCAGCATTCTGAACGGCTGCACAAGATATGGTGCGCTTAAATATTGCTCGGCAGTTAGGGGTTTGTCAAACATGCTTGCATTCTCGTTTAAATTCGCCCACGCTCGCTGTGCAAGAGATATTTCTTTCCAAACGTGTGGCCCTGTGTTGTAAGCATGCATTGCCCTTTTTGCCGCAAGTGCATATTTTGATAAAGTGCTTAAATCGCCTATTGCAGCGCTTTCATCTGTTGGCCCGTTACTTGATAACTCGTTCATGAACGCCCTTTTACCGCTTTTAGCATTGTCGCCATAACTAACAAGCACATAATCACAAATGCCCTGCTCCATAAGGCCGATGGCAAGAGGCAAATAGCTTCTTGTGCAATTTGCCTCTTGGCTTAACACGGCGGGAGATATTCCAAGTTGCTCGGCAACCGAAAACGCAGAAACATTTATGTCTTCCGACAACGCCGGAAAATGCCTGTATAAAATTAGTGCACCTATATCTTTTTTGCTTATTCCGGCATCTTTAATAGCATTTGCACAAGCCTGCACATGAAAGCTTAGCGCAGAGCGGTTTTCAATTTTGTCCTGTTTTGTGTAGCCAACGCCGGCAATGGCATATTTGTCTTTTAAGTTTTTATTCGGCATTTTTTCACCTATTTATAAATATGGCGTTACAATTTCTGTAAACTCCTCTGGGGTTAGCGTGCGCTTAACGCTAATGCTTTTTTCTTTAACTTTAAGCAAAATTTCATTTTGAATATCTGCATCGCTAATGTTATAGCCCATTTTTTCAAGCCAAATTTGAACAGAAGCAACACCGCTCATTTTACCCAGTGCAACTTGCACGGCATCTCTGCCCATTGTTGATGGTAAAATGCCATATAGGGCAAGTGGGTGCTTATCCCTTATGCGCTTCCACCATGTTGCCGGCATTCCCGATTCTATGGTGTAAAGCACATCGCCCACAACAGGCTGATTTGCAGCATATTGGAACCGTGAAAGCTCGCCTACAAGGCGCCCTAATTCATACATGCTTTTTTCTTTAAGGCCGCATTCAATGCCATAAAGTAAGCGCATAGCAAGTGCAACTTGCTCTGTTGCTGCTTGGCCTGCTCTTGGCCCTATGCCAAGCACTGTTGTTTGCAAAACTTTGGCTCCGCTTTCAAGGCCTGCTAATGTATTTGCAACCGCAAGGCCTAAATCGTTGTGGAAATGTGTTTCAACCGGTATGTTCAAATGCTTAACAGCATATGAAATCATATATTTTGCAGCAGGTGTATTTAAAACGCCTTGTGTATCAACAAGGGTAACTGCATCAACATGGCCGCCATTTTGTATTGCTTTAACTTTGTCTACAAATGCAAGAGGGGAAAGCCTTGATGAATCCATTAAAAACAAATCGACATAAAGGCCTAATTCGTGCGCTAAAGCACTGGCTTTTATAACTGCGTTTATAGCTCTATCATCCGGCCACTCATAGCCAAATTTAATAAGTTCCTCGTTTACGGGTATTTCAAGAACCACACCGTGAACTCCAAGGCTTGCCGCCAATTTAACATCGTCGGGTGTAGCCCTTGAGAAAACAAATATCTTACTGTTTAAATTGCGCTTAACAATTTCGGCAATGGCCTGCTCGTCGCTTTTGCTAACGGCCGGCATACCGGCTTCAATTCTATGTACGCCTGCTTCAGCAAGCGCTTCAGCTATTCTTATTTTTTCATCCTTTGTAAATGCTATATTTGCTTGCTGCTCACCGTCACGAAGGGTTACATCGTGAATTTCAACTTCATTCGGCAAGTGTAAATTTTGTGTAACTTCATCTGCAAAATTAGAGGGTGCAACAAAATACTCTTCTGTTCTGTAATACCTTTTCAGTTTCATTTTTTTCACTCCATATCATTTTTATTTTAAAACAACTCTTTAATAGAATTCGTGCGTTTCTTTTGCATATATGAGCTTGCGGCAAGCACAATAACCGCTAACAAATATGGGAACATCTTAATTAAGCTTGGCGAAATGCCTATATTGCTTAACTCAAAGCGTATACCAAGCGCATCGGCGAAGCCGAAAACAAGGCACGCCACAAAACACGCCACAGGGTGTGCACGCCCAAAAACAATTGCCGAAAACGCTGTAAAACCGCGCCCTTGTGTTATGCCCTCAACAAATTCAGAAGCATAACCTGTTGCAAGGTGTGCACCGCCCAAACCGCAGAGCGCGCCGCACCATATCATAATTAAATAAGATACTTTTTCCGGCTTAACTCCTGCTGTTCTAACTGCATTAGGGTTATCGCCTACGCCTCTAACCATCATTCCGAACGGTGTTTTAAAAAGCACTAAATAAGTTAAAAAAACCATTATAAGCGCGATGTAAACCGTTATTGTATGCCCGCTTATTATTGCACCTATAACAGGTATGTCTTTAATTACGGGAATATCTATAGTGGGAAGCCTTTCCATATTGTCAGGCCTAAAAGCACCTGTTGCTCCAAATAGCGGCAACAATAGGTAAGCGGTTAAGCCGTTTGCTAAGTAATTGCACCCTAAAGAAGTTAAAATGTGGTTTCCTTTGCATTTCACTATAAAAAACCCATAAAGAGAGCAAAGTGCAATGCCGCCTATCATCCCGCCAACAAGCCCCCAAAGTGCACTGCCGGTTAATGTAATTGCAACAATTGAGCAAAACGCGCCCATAAGCATATATCCCTCAAGGCCAATGTTAAAAATGCCTGCTCTGCGGCACATAATGCCGCCCATTGAAACCAAAATTAGCGGTGCCGCCATTCGCAAAGTTGCAGTTAGAAGTTCAACGGTAAATATATTAGCCATTATGTTACCTCCACTGTTTTAGTTTTATCGGCTTTCACTTTTTTCTTCTTTTTATCAATAACATATTTTGCGCCAACCAATATGATAATTATAGCCTGCACCACCAAAACCAAAGTGCGAGGAACATCAGATAAACGCTCTATGTTATAAGAGCCGTTGCGCAATATTGCAAAGAAAAACGCTGAAACCAAAGAACCTATAGGGTTGTTGTTTGCTAAAATTGCAACCACCATTCCGTCATAGCCTAAATCGCTTGTGAACCTAAACGGGAAGCGATGGTGTATGCCGAAAATTTCAACAACGCCTGCAGCGGCTGCAATTGCACCGCTAAGCGCCATAATTTTAATATACGATGCCTTTATATTTATACCGCCATAATTTGAAAACGCTCTGTTTGTTCCAAGCATTTTGCTTTGATACCCAAAAGAAGTTTTGCTCATTACAAACCAAAGAGCAACAGCTAAAAGTATGCCTGCAATTAAAGCGATACTAACATTAGTGCCCTCTATTAAAAGCGGAAACCAAAGCCCTTCGTTTATAACGTCGCTGGATTGTGCAACAGCATAATCTCCCGTTCCTTTAAGCGGACCCATAACCATATAATCGCTGTAATAAAATATTATATAATTCATAAGCATACTTGAAACAACTTCGGGTGCTCCGAAGTACACCCTTAAAAGCGCAACAATTATTCCACACACAGCACCACTTAAAAGGCCGCCTAAAACAGCTAAAACAAGTAAAACAGGAGTTGGTAAAAAATCTAATTTCAAGGCAATTGCAGTTGAAATCAAAGCGCCCATATAAAGCTGGCCGTCTGCGCCCATATTCCATATACCTGCCCTAAAGGAAACCGCACAGGCAAGCCCTGTAAAAATCAAGGGAATAAACCAACGCAGTGTGCCACTGAAATCGTCTGTTAATGCATTTGCAAAACCTGCCATAACGCTTTGAATTTCAAAGCCGGAAATTGCGATTATAACTGTTGCTATAAGCATTGCTAAAACTATAATTACAATTTGACGACTGAAAAATTTAAGGCCGTCTTTCATTTTTTGTTTGTTAACTAAAAATTTGTTCATTGGCTAACCTCCTTGCGCTTAGCACCTGCCATGCACATGCCAATTTCAAGCTCGTCTACGCTATCGCCTGAAAATTCCGCAACAATTTCACCCTCATACATAACCAAAACCCTATCTGAAAGAGAGAGAACTTCATCTAATTCAACAGATATAAGCAAAACTGCTTTTCCTTTATCCCTCAATTTTATTATTTGCTTGTGAATAAATTCAATAGCGCCAACATCCACACCTCTTGTGGGCTGCACGGCCATAAGGAATTCCGGGTTTTGTGCCATTTCGCGGGCAATAACAACTTTTTGCATATTACCGCCCGAAAGCGTTCCCACGGCAACTTCGCAATTTGCAGCTGCAACGCCAAACTCTTTAATTAAGTCGTTTGAAAATTTAAGCAATTTCGAGCGCTTCATAATTCCGTTTGTGCAATATTCTTTTTTGTTGTGGTCGTTCAAAATTAAGTTATCGTAAATGCTACAAACTTTATTTATTCCAAACACCATTCTATCGCCCGGAATATGCGAAATACCTGCACGCCGCCTTTTTAGGCAGTTTAGGCTTGAAATGTCTTCACCCTTTAAGTAAATATTGCCCTTTGTGCTTTTTCTAAGCCCCGTTAAAACTTCAACAAGCTCGTTTTGCCCGTTGCCATCAACACCTGCAATGCCAACAATTTCTCCGCTTTTCACTTCGAAATTAACATTGTTAACCGCCTGCAAACCCCTATCACCATCTGCGCAAACGTCTTTTAACTTTATTATAGTTTGCTTTGCGTTTGCTTTTTGTTTTTCAACGCGCAAAACAACGTCGCGGCCTACCATCATAGAGGCTAAGAGTTGCTCGTTTGCATCTTTTGTTTCAATGTTACCTGTAACTTTTCCGCCTCGCATAACCGTAACGCGTGAGGAAATTGCCATTATCTCTTTAAGTTTATGAGTTATAAATAATACCGTTTTTCCCCTTTGTACTAAGTTCTTCATCATCTCAAAAAGCTTTAAAGTTTCTTGCGGTGTTAGAACAGCTGTAGGTTCGTCTAAAATAAGCAAGTCTGCGCCTCGGTAAAGCATCTTAATTATTTCAACTCTTTGCATTTCGCCTGCAGATAAATCTTGAACATATTTATTTAAGTCTAATTGAAATTCATACTTATCTAATATCTCTTGAATATCCTGGCGCAATTTGCCATAATCGGTTAACCCAAAACGAGTTTTCACCTTTGCACCCAAGACAATATTTTCCAAAACAGTCAATTCATTAACAAGCATAAAATGTTGATGTACCATGCCTATTCCCAAACTAATGGCTTTAAACGGCGATGTGATATTAACTTCGTTGTCATTAAAAACAATTTGCCCACTATCGGGCAAGGTCATGCCGCAAAGTATATTCATCAAAGTAGATTTCCCTGCGCCGTTCTCGCCGATAATTGCGTGAATGCTTTGCTTTTCAACAATCAAATCCACATTATCGTTCGCCAACACGGCAGGGTATTGCTTTGTGATATTTTGCATTTTTAAAATAGCATCCATTGCGCTTTGCTCCTTACAATGTTAATAAGCTTTGAAAGCATATTAAACCGATATTAAAAACTCACACACCCCATGTGAAAATTTCCCACATATAGCCCTCATCATCTACAAAATAGGCTGCATATGCATTCCATTCCCAGTAGCCCGGTTTCACTAAGAATTTAACGCCTTGGCTTTTAAACCACTCGTAAGCTTTATCAACTTGCTCTGGGTTTTCAAAGCGCAGTGCGCATTGCGTTTTGTGCTTAACCTCGCTCATAGCTTCTTCGCCAAGGTGTTCAACAAGGTGCCCCCATTTCCAAAAAAACAGCGCTACACCGTTATCTGTGCGCATTTGTGCAAATGTATCACTCTGCCTTATTATAGGATATTCAAGCACATCTCTATAAAAAGCAATTGCCTGTTGAATATCGTCAACAAGTAGGCCAAATGCCGAGTGCAACATATTTAAATCTTCAGGTATATTATTTATTTTTCCCATGTGTAAATCTCCCATAAATAATTTTGAGTGTCTACAAAGTATCCTGCGTAAACGCCCCATGCTTTTTCGCATGGTTTTGCAATAATATTCGCTTTTCCTTGTAAGTGTAAAAGAGCTTCATCAACTTCTTGCCTTGAGTTCATTTTTATAACCTGTATGCTTTTATGCTTTACATTGCTAATCGCATCCTTGCCTAAACTTTCAGCAATTTTATTCCACTCTAACAAAAACAAACCACCGCCTGGGCCATTCTCAAGTGCTACAAAACCTTCATGTTCTTTTTGAATTTCATAGCCCAAATTGTTAACATAAAAATGTTTTTGTTTATTTATGTCATCGACCAAAAAGCCATGTGCCACAAAATTATTTAATTTTTCTGTATCCATTTTCATACCTCATTATTGTAAAAACAACACCTTGCTCATCTTATATTAATATGTTTAATATATCGCTCGGTGTTGTTTTTACAATTTATTATATTGTTTTAATTTTTTATTCAGCTTGTAAATTCACAGGTGTATTTGTGTTAAATTCAACAACAGTGTCGCCTGCTATCACAGCCGCTTCCGCTGCTACTGCTGTATCTAACGCCTCTTGAACTAAATCTGCATTGTCGGGGTTGTCGCCTATGTAGCGCTCAACTTGTTCCCATTGCACTATTGTTCCCTCGTTATAAATGCTCATAACGCCGTGCTCACCACCGGGGAATTCGCCTGCTTCATATGCGTCTACAGCTTGTATTATGCTTGTGCCAAAATCTGTTAGCAAATTACAAACAAGTGTGTTTGGACCTAGCTCCTCATAAAAGTCGCTGTTATCACCTGTTGTGAAAACGCCTGCCTCTTGTGCAGCTTCAATAGCGCCTGTGTTTGTTTTGCCCGATGTTAAGCAAATTGTGTCAACTCCGCGCTCTATCATAGCCATAGCAATTTCTCGGCCTTTTGCGGGGTCATCATAGCTTCCTGCAAATGCAAATTCAACAGAGCATGAAGGGTCGGTATCTTTAACGCCTTGCATAAAGCTGTTAATTGCGGCATTAGATGTTGCCGATTCTTGCCCGCTCATGATACCTACTTTTTTATTTGTAGAAAGTTTAGCATGTAAAACGCCCAAACCATACATCATTTCTTGCGATTTGTATTCAATGCTCCAAATATTTTCATATGGTTCTTCTCCCAAGTTTGTGAATTGGTAGATGCCCACAAAATCGGTATCCGGGTAATCTTTTGAAACAGCTTCTACTGCAACTTGAACCGGTGGGAAAGATGTTACTATAATATCATATCCCTCGTCAGCCATTGCTCGTATATCTGCTTCATACACATCGGGGCTAAGTGACTCAAGCTGCTTTGTTTGCCATCCTAAAGATTCGGCATATTCAAGGCCTTTTAACTGGCTGTCTATTGAACCTTTATCGCCAAAGCTACGATTAGCAATAACAGCAATACTTGGGCCATCTTCTGCCGTTGGCTCTTCTTGTGCCTGTGATGTTGTTTGCTCAGTTCCTTGCGATTCGGTAGTTTGCTCTGTGTTATCTGCTGTCATACAAGCTGTAAACTGTACAAGTACAAATAACGCAATAATTAAACAGTGCAATTTTTTCAATTTCATAATAGCCTCCTAATTTTTATTGAATATACTTTTTAATTAACAAAGAACTAAGCACAAGTCAAATATACATAATAAGCATATGCGCATATGTTACTTTGTGAATTTATGACACTATTATATCACCGCCAAAAACAAAAATCAATAGAATTTTTTAAAAAAAATAAAAAAAAGTGTTTAAATTGCTCGAAACAGATACTATTGCGCTATGTTCACGCCAATTTATGAAAAAGAATATAATTTAGATAAAGTAGTAGAATAATAATTTGTGTGTTCTTATAGTTGTTCAACAAAACAGGTTTGTTTGAAAGACATAAAAGTTTTTAAATTAAAAAAATCACCTGCAGCAAATTTATTAATTTCGCCACAGATGATTTTCACTTTTAAAACATATAGCAATAGTTGATTTTAGAGCGGTGGTTTTGCTGTTTTTTTATTTCAGAGAGTGTGGTTTTTATATTTTGAGTAAAAAAGCAAAAAATTTAAACAATTATTACGGAAAATTGACAAATTAGGTGTTATCCTGTATAACATATTCTGTTCTCTAAACACAAGCATTATTTACTGTTATTTAGGGTGCCAGACAATTTGAGGGTGTAGCTATATAGCACTATGGGAGGGGGAGCTCGCGGTAAAACGACCCCGAGGCGAAATTGCTTGAAAATTAAACTGCAGCACAAAAAATCACGATAAAACGCAATAAAATTAAACACGGGTGTGTAGCTATATCGCACCTATGGGAGGGCAAGCTCGCGGTAAAACGACCCCAAAAATATAAACAAAATTGTAAATATAAAGGCTTCTGATTTTAATCGGAAGCCTTTAGTTATATATGTGCCTAAATTTTAATTGAAAAATGATAATTAAATATTCATTTAGTGATAAGCTGCAAATAAAATCTTGTTTAAAATTTTATTAAATTATGATATATTAAAAATACAAAAATTTTTGAAAGGATTTATTCCTCCCACTCGTGTTGTAAGTGAAAAGGTAAAAAAGCCTTAAATAAAAATAACAAAATGGAGGAATTTATCATGAAAAAAATTATTACTTTAGGATTAACAGCAGCACTTGTATTGTCAGTAGGAGGGGCAACAGCTTTTGCAGCAACACCAAAGGGCGGCGCAAACTATGCCGACACTGACGGTAACGGAGTTTGCGATAATATCGGCACATATTCAAATTTTATCGATGAAGATGGAGATGGAATTTGTGATAACACAGGGCTGTACATTGGAATGGGCAGAGGTAAAAACGGTGGTCGTTTCGTAGATAACGATGGCGATGGTGTAAATGACAATATCGGCAGTGGAAATGGTGGTTATTTTACTGATACCGATGGCGATGGCGAGTGTGACAATATCGGCACAAGGCAAGGACAAGGTAAAAATCAAGGACAAGGCAGAAACAGATAATTAAGGAGCAGGCTATGAGAGATGAGCAGGACTTAAAACTTGCCATAGAAAATTATGCAGATAC
>CAYJEU010000045.1:0-14760 GCA_964369565.1 uncultured Bacteroides sp.
TTGTTCTTTTTTGGCTGTACAGATGCTTATGGTGCGTATCTTAGCAGTAATCGTTGGGGTTTGGGGCCATCGAAAGGCCCCAACGCTTTTGTTACTTTTCACGCTGAAAAGTAAAACGCCCTATAAAGCTTAGCCGCTAAAGCAAACGAAAAACCAAGGCATAAGCTTTGCGAAAAGAAAAAACACAAAAGCAAGCTTAAATATTAAAAACAAACTTTCGCTTTTGCTACTTTTCACGCTGAAAAGTAAAAGCTCACAAGTAAGCATAACTTTAAGCCAAGAATAAAGAAAAATCAATTCATCTCTTCGTTCAAAATAATCGAAGCGAAGATTATTTATATAACAGAAAGGCAACTTAAAAAATGAGCATTAAAGACAATGGTTTACAAGCATGGGAGAAAAATGCTGAATTTTGGGACGAGCAGATGGGCGATGAGTCTAACTTTTTTCACTGCGATATTGTTAGACCAAATGTAGAAAAATTGCTTGAATTAAATGAAAATGACTTCGTGCTTGATATAGCGTGTGGAAATGGAAACTTTTCGCAAAGAATGGCAAAGCAAGGTGCAAAGGTAACAGCTTTTGATTATAGCCCTAAGATGATTGAACTTGCCATTAAACGAAGAAATGATGTTTTGGACAAAGTCAATTTTCACGTTTGTGATGCAACAAAGTATGATGATTTAATTAAACTTAAAGGAGATAATCTATTTACTAAAGCTGTAGCAAATATGGCTATAATGGATATCTCTGAAATATTTCCACTATTCAACGCTGTTTTCGATATGCTTGAGCCGGGTGGTATATTTGTTTTTGCAACACATCACCCTTGTTTTACTTATGAAAACGATGATTATTTTACAAATTGTATCAACAAAGGCTTTGCGATTGAGGGACAGCCTATGCTACAAAACTACTATCACCGTTCAATAGGCGATATTCTTATTGTAGCTTTTGAGGCTGGTTTTTTACTTGATGGGTTCTATGAAGTGCCTTTTGAAGGAGAACATATTCCAATAATAATGACAATAAGGTTGTGTAGGAAATGAGCATAATAGGGTATATAAAGTAAAACTACCAACATCAATTTTGATATTGGTAGTTTATTTTTTTACCGGTAGCTGTATACATAGTTATATTTTATTATTTACTTATTAATCAAAATAATATATAATAGTAGCAAATATAAAATTAATAGAAGGCTTAGCGCGAAAAATTGCGCTAAAAGCTTATATTATGGCATGCTGCTATAAGCGGCAGCCAGCAATAAATTTCCACTTTATTTGGGAATTTATCAAAACTATTTGTGCTATGCACAGAACGGAGATTTTTATGGCATACAGAGAGCGTAAACGTTGGTTATTTTTAGCACTTCCCTTTACATTTACAGTGTATAATGTAGAGGAGGAAATAATGCGCATAGAAGAAGGCTTCTTTAATAAAAAAGAAAACGACTGCTATATGTACAAAATTCAAGATGTTACATTAAACTCGTCTTTACTTCAAAGAATAGTTGGCCTTGGAACGGTTATTTGCCACACAGGCGATACAACCCACCCAACTATCGAGGTTAAAAATATTAAAAACGCAAGAGAAATTAAAGATTTCATAATTAAAAAATCGGAGGAGCACCGCATAAAACGCCGCACTGTAAATATGCAAAATATTGGCGCAGACGATAGTTTCGACGGTGTAGATTTTAATTGATAAGCAAAACAAAGCGCATTTCCCCAAAAAACAAAAAAGTGAACTTAGCTTTAAATTTTGTGCTTTTTATATTTGTGCCCCTAATAACTATTGTAACTACAGAGTGGATAGCTAGGGGCACCTTAGGCGCACACGAGCGAGATTTAGGCTTTTTCGAGGCCTTGGCCGTTAGGCCCTGGGCCTTTTTAATTGCGTATTTACTTCTTTTATTTTTCTATGCTTTTATAACGCTTTTATTTAAAAGCCATATAGCGGGAACACTTTGTGTTGCGCTTTTAGGGAATGTGCCTGCGTGCATAACTTCTTTTAAATTAAGCTTTAGAAACGAGCCGTTTTTGCCGTGGGATTTAAAGCAGATAGACCAGCTTGTTTCCATAACAAGCGAGCTTAATTTTGTTATAACAGCGCCCATGATAATAACGCCTATAATAGTTATTGTGTTATTGGTTTTAGGCTTTTTTGTTAAATTACCCGAAATGCGCAATAAGAAAAAAAGCTTAATAATGCGGCTGGCTTTAGCGTTTGTTTTTTTAATGCTAACGCTTTTCATGGTGTTTTTTGTGTTCCTTAATAAAAATGCAACACAAACGCTGGGCATAAAAGAAGATATGTGGATGCAAGATAGATACTACCGCTATAACGGCGTTATAACAGGCTTTTTAACAAATTTGCAAATGCTAGCCATTGAAAAACCGCAAGGCTACTCAGAGGATACAGTTGAGGACATTTTGCAAAGCATAGATGAAAACGCCCAGCCGTTTTACGAAAACAGCCCTGTTTTAACAGGCAATTTAAAGCAGCAAAGCCCCGATATAATTTATATTATGGCAGAGGGTTTTTGGGATATGCAATTATTGCCGGGCATAGAGTATAGCCGCCCACTAACCGAAAACTTACAGGCGCTTGCACAAGAGGGCGCCTTTGGCTATGCGCTTTCGCCAAGCTATGGCGGCGGCACATGCGATGTTGAGTTTGAACTTTTAACGGGCTTTTCCATGGAATATGTGCCCTCGGGCAGTAAGCCTTACCAGCAATATATAAACGGCGAAGTTTTTTCAATAGCGTGGCATTTAAAAGAGCAAGGCTATGATACGCTTGCAATTCACGGCTATGGCGAGCGCTTTTGGAATAGAGACGTTGTTTACCCAAGAATAGGCATTGATGAGTTTATATCTGAAGAGGATATGCAAGACGCAAAAAGAAGGCGCGGTTTAATATCTGATGACGCTATGGTAGAGCGCATAATAAAAGAGCAAACCGAAAGGGCCGATAACGGCGCGCCGCTTTTTATACACGCTGTTACAATGCAAAACCACACAACATACTCACCCGATAAATACCCAAAAGAGGATATGGTGAGAATTACCGAGAACAGCGCGAATTTATCAGATAATATAATAGGGCAAATGGAAGATTGCGCCACGGGCATTTATGAAATGGACAGAGCGCTTGGCACATTAACCGATTATTTG
The DNA here is from genome assembly GCA_964369565.1 of uncultured Bacteroides sp. Taxonomy (GTDB): domain Bacteria; phylum Bacillota; class Clostridia; order Oscillospirales; family Ruminococcaceae; genus Ruthenibacterium. The sequence continues at coordinate 3,180 of CAYJEU010000045.1, forward strand.
CGCACTATAGAGCGCCCAACAATAGTTGTGTTTTTTGGCGACCACTATAACCCAATGTCAGACGGGTACGGCATTTTTGAAGACACAGGCTTTATAGAAGAGGGCGACACACAAAACCCTAAAATGTATGAGATGCCACTGCTTATATGGAGCAATCAATCAAGCGAGCAAATAGATTTAGGCACAGTTTCAACCTATAATTTATCGCCTATAATGATGGATTTATACGGCCTTGAAAAGCCGCTTTACTTCGATTATTTAATGCAGCAAATGAATGTATACACAGCAAGCAGTAATGGCGCTATATACCATGCCGATGGCACTGTTACAAGGGAAATTACACAAAACGAAGAAAACTTGCTTTATAATCACTCTGTTTTACAATACGATTTGCTCTTTGGGCAAAGCTATATAAATGCATTGCAGTGATATTTAAAATTAATTAAAACAAAAGGCGCTCAATTTAGAGCGCCTTTTGTTTTTTTTCGCTTAGCCGAAAGCATTTATACCCCTCGTTTTATGCGCAAATTTTTGCGCTGTGTTTATTTATGCTAGCGCTATGCAGCTCGCAATGCTAAATGTATTTATACGCTTTTGGCTAATGGCAAAGTTATATTAAAGCTCTATACCCCTCGCTTTTAAAAACTCTTTTCCGTCGCCGTATTTTTCAACTACATAGTCAATATCTTTGTCGCCGCGCCCCGATAAGTTTACAAGTATTGTTCCGTGGCGGTGCTCTTTAGCATACTTCATTGCAAAAGCAAGCGCATGAGAGCTTTCAATAGCAGGTATTATGCCCTCTGTGCGCGAGAGCATAAAGAACGCTTCCATCGCTTCATCGTCGCTGGCATAGGCGTATTTAACGCGGCCAACATCATGCAAGTAAGCGTGCTCGGGGCCTACCGAGGGGTAATCTAATCCGCTGGCTATAGAGTAAACGGGGTCTGGCTCGCCCTCGTTTTCATTTTGCAGTAAATAGCTCTCAAAGCCGTGAAGAACGCCTTTTTTACCGTATGTTATAGAAGCGGCATGCTCGCCTGTTTTATGGCCTTTGCCAAGAGGCTCTACGCCGTAAATGTCAACAGGGCTATCTAAAAACGCGCTGAACAAACCCATTGCGTTAGAGCCGCCGCCAACGCAAGCGCAAATTGCATCGGGTAAAAAGCCTGAAAGCTCTTTAAATTGCGCTTTTGCCTCGTGGCCTATAACGCTTTGGAAATCTCGCACCATCATGGGGAACGGGTGGGGGCCAACAACAGAGCCTATGCAATAAATAGCTTGTTTATATTCTTTTAAATAAGCCTCGAAAGCAGCATCTACAGCTTCTTTCAACGTTTTAAGCCCGTGGGAAACCGGCACAACTTTTGCACCTAAAAGCTGCATTCTAACTACATTCGGGTGCTGTTTTGCAATATCCACTTCGCCCATATAAATATCGCACTCAAGGCCGAAGTAAGCGGCGGCGGTGGCTAGCGCAACGCCGTGTTGGCCTGCACCTGTTTCAGCTATAATTTTCTTTTTGCCCATAAATTTTGCAAGCAGGCCCTCGCCCATGCAATGGTTAATTTTATGCGCGCCTGTGTGGTTTAAATCTTCACGCTTTAAATAAATTTGGCAGCCGCCTATTTTTTCGCTTAGTGTTGCACAGTGGTAAATAGGCGTTGGGCGCCCTTGAAACTCTTTGCGTATGCGGCGAAGCTCGCTTATAAAATCGCTTCTGTTGCAAATGTCGGTGTAGGCTTTTGTTATCTCTTCAAAAGCCGGCATTAAATAATCGGGCAAATACTGTCCGCCGTATTCGCCAAAACGGCCGTTTACATCGGGGAATGTTTTCAAATAGTTGTCGAAATCCTTATAAGTTTTGTTTTCCATAATAATCTCCATTCTGTGCATTGCACAAATAATTTTGTTTTATATATACTAGCGTTATTTTTAACGCTAGCTCTCCTAAAAAAATGTATAAAAAAAAGCCCTCATCCTACTATAGGACAAAGACAAACTCTGCGGTACCACCTAAATTGACGAAAAAAATCGCCCACCTCTAATATATACTAACATATATATGCCCCTACTAACGGAAGGCACCCGTCGGATATTACTTGCTTTATAGCTTTCTCTCCGCCCTCACAAGGCCATTCACCAATTTATTACCTGCAATTTCACACCAAACAATTGCTCTCTTAAAGGCTTTTCAATAGGTTACTCTTCTTGTTCAAAGGTTTGTTTTTATTAACTTGTTTGCTATTATACATGCTTTTAAACCGCTTGTCAACACTTTTTTTGCGCTTTTGTTTTTTTGTTTTCTGTATAGCACATTTTCAAAACTGCCTTTTTAAAGCGCAAAACCTCTTTAAAGCCGCAATTACAAATACTTTATGCTTGTGTAAACTTTACCTTTTATAACTTGCACAATGCCATAACTCGCATTTTTCCCTTGGTAGCCATCGCTTAGCGAGCCGGGGTTAAAAAGATGTATGCCATCAATTTCGGCGTTTAGCGCATTGTGGGTATGCCCAAAGAAAGCCAAGTTTGCTTTTTCCTCTTTTGCCTCTTTTACAATATGCTCAAAACCGCTTTTAACATATTGCAAGTGCCCGTGTGTTATTAAAGCTTTCATTTTGCCAATTGGCATAATTACTCTTTGCGGTGCATCGTTTGTAAAATCGCAGTTGCCTGAAACTTTAAATAATTTTGCCTTTGGCAGCATAGTTTGCACTATGTATAAATCTTGCAAGCCGTCGCCCAAAAACACCACAACATCGCTATCATTCTCTTTTTGCAGCACGTCGCACACTGCGTTTATATGCCCATGTGTGTCTGATAAAATTAAATACTTCATATCCCTTCCTCTTTAATTTTTTCCTTGTTCGGTGCACATTTTATAAATTTCGTTTTTTGCAAAGCCGCTTTTTTCAGCGGCTTTTTTTGATGCCGCACTTACGCTTAATCCTTGCTCTATAAACTCTTTTGCCATTAAAGCGGCCTCTTGTAATGTTATTTGCTGTGAAACTTGCGGCTTTGCGCCCTGCATAACAAGCACAAATTCACCCTTTGGCGCAACATTATTATAGTGCTGTATTGCGCCGTTTATATCTGTTACAAAAATTTCTTCGTGTAATTTTGTAAGCTCGCGGCAAATGGAAAGCGAGCGCTCTGCTTCAAACATATCGCTTAAATCTTGCAAGGTTGTTTTAAGTTTATGCGGCGCTTCGTAGAATATTATTGTGCGCTCTTCTTGTTTTAGCGCAAGTAGCCTTTGCTTTTTTTGCCTTTTATTTGTTGGCAAAAAGCCCTCAAACACAAAGCGCGACGTTATTTGCCCGCTTGCACAAAGCGCCGCTATTGCCGCGCAAGCGCCCGGTATCGGCTCTACTTTAACACCGCATTCATGCGCTTTTGCAACTATCATTTCGCCGGGGTCGCTAATTGCGGGCGTGCCTGCATCGCTACACAGTGCACATGTTTCACCTTCTATTACCCTTTGCAAAATATAGTCTGTGCGCTGTTTTAAATTGTGCTCATAATAGCTTACCATAGGTTTTTTTATGCCTAAGTGATTAAGAAGCTTTGCGCTAACTCTCGTGTCTTCCGCGGCTATGAAATCTGCACTTTCAAATGCGGCCGCCGCGCGCGGGCTTATATCCGATAAATTACCTATCGGCGTTGCCACTATATATAAAATGCCTTTTCGGCCCTTGTTTTTTATTTCACTGTTTTGCATTTTTGTTCCTCAAAAGTGTTTTGGCCCTGTTTTCACAGCTCGTATATTCTTTTAACTTCTTCGCTCGGGCGTGTGCCATCTTCATTTTCTGTTATAAGTATTGGCAATGTTTTTATGCCGGGCTCTCGGTTTTTTTGCCCCTCTATCAAAATTAAGTAAGGCGCTTTATCGGGCCTTGCGCTAACATATTGCAGCCGCTTTGGCTCAATATTAACTTCTCTCATAGCGCATATTATATCTGCTAGGCGCTCGGGGCGCTGGCACATACAAAGCTTTGCGCCATCTTTTAAAAGGGGCGCCGCCGCCCTGCAAACTTGCTGTGTATTAAGCGTGCCCTCATGCCTTGCAACAGCTTTTGCCTCGCTTGGGCTAACAAAGCCGCCCTTAAAATATGGTGGGTTGCACGTTATAATATCAAACTGTGTGTTTTGCAGCAAAGAGGGTTTATTTGCGCTTTGCTCGCCATTTTCCAAATAGCGCTTTGGCATTAATGCGCGCAAATCCAAACACATTGCTTTTATGTTTAAAGCATTATTCGCTTTTATGCTTTGCTCTAATAAATTAATTGCATCTTCATTTATATCAATGGCCACGCTTAGGCCTTTATGTCCCCTATCAAAAAGGCGCAGCGGAATTATGCCACAGCCTGTGCCGAAATCGCAAATATTTTGCAAGCGCTTAGCGCCGCAAAAATGCGCAAGCAATATGGCGTCTGCCCCGAATTTGTGCACGCTGTTAATATAAACAACAGTACCTTTTATCAACTTTTCCTCTTTTACGCTTTGCTGCATAGTGCACCTCTTTTGATTTGTAGTTAAATCAAAAATAAGAGGGGCTAAAAAAGCCCCCCTTACTTTAAAAGGTTTTAACCCGCGCTGATTGCCGCTACAGGACATGTGCTCTCACATGAACCGCAGTCAATGCAAGCACCTGCATCAATATTGTATTGAGTATCACCCTCACTTATACAAGATACAGGACATGATTCTGAACATGCACCACAAGAGATGCAATCTTCACTAATTACATAAGCCATAATATAACCTCCTTTGTTTTGTTAACTCTCCAATACTAACAAATATTGGTAGATAAAGCGTGATTATTCAGCTTTAATTACATTTTACCATATATATTAAATTTTTCAAGTTTTTTTTAAAATTCGTCGTCTTTCTCGTGCGGCGCAAATTTACCGCCACGAAGATATGTGCAATCTTTAGTTTTATAAATGCGTGGGTTATAGGGCATATCTTCAAGTTTAACCTTTAAAGTGCCACCTGCTAAATTAACCTCTGTTACTGTGCCGTTGCCCTCGGGCGTGCCAACAATACTGCCAACGCCGGGCGTTGTGCGGCTTAAATATTCATAGGCAGGTTGCTCGTAAGCAAGGCAGCACATAAGCCTGCCGCAACAGCCGCTTATTTTTGCAGGGTTAAGCGAAAGCCCTTGCAATTTTGCCATTTTAATGGAAACGGGCTGGAAATCTTTCAAAAACCTGCTACAGCAAAACGGCTGGCCGCAAATGCCAAGGCCGCCTATCATTTTGCTTTCGTCCCTAACGCCAATTTGCCTAAGCTCAATTCTTGTGTGGAAAATGGCGGCAAGCTCTTTAACAAGCTCTCTGAAATCCACACGGCCGTCGGCTGTGAAATAAAAAAGTATTTTGCTCCTATCCAGTGTGAATTCAGCGTTAATAAGCTTCATATCAAGCTTGTGCTTTATTATCATTTCTTCGCATTTTGTAAAAGCTTTGCGCTCGTCTTGGCGGTTTTGCTTCATTTTTTGCACATCTTCATCAGTTGCTATGCGCACAATGGGTTTTAGCTGGCCGGGTATATTTGCCCGTGCAACGTCGTGCACGCCGCGTGTAACAAGGCCACACTCTATGCCGCGCACAGTTTGCACTACCACATATTGCCCTTTTAATATTTTAAGTTCGCCCGGCGAGAAAAAATAAGCTTTTCCGCCTTTTTGAAATGTTATATTTATAACTTTTTCCATATTTAAAACCCGCTTTGTGCGGTTCTCCTTTAATTCGCCTTAACTATATTTATAACCATGGCGCTTAGTATCAATTTAACATTTGCGTTTTTATGCGCAAATTCTCTTGTGTTTTGTGCGCTGTTTATAATTGCAGCGGCTGTTTTTCTTTGCTCGTTTTCTCTCTCGGTTCTAAGCATATAGGCGCTAAAGTCGTTTAAATAATCTAAAAATTCAAGCAATGTGCTTTTATCTTTTTCATAACTGCTAAGTATTGCACCAAGGCTATATGCATTTTTTTGCAGTGCGGCTGTGAAAAAACCTTCCACATGCGCAATAATTTTTTCGCTGTTTTTATTTTCAAGCGCCCTTATGCATGTGCCAATTTTACCACTGAATATTTCTGCATACTTTTGCGCTAAATTGCTAATGTTCTTATGCTTTTTAAAATGCTTTAGCAAATATTTCTCACATTGCTCGGGGCTTGTGCCCTGCATATTGTAAACGGCGCACCTACTGCGTATAGTTTCAATAACTGCCGCTTCGCTATATGCATTTAATATAAACAATACATTTGAAGGCGGCTCTTCAAGCACCTTTAAAAGCGCATTCGCACTTGATAAATTTAATTTTTGCGCATTTTTAATATGCACTACCCTATTATTAGAGCTTAGAGCAGTGGCATGTAAATTTTTTCGCGCATCTCTAACGCTATCTATTTTAATATCCGCTATGCCATTTTCGCTTTTTAAAACAATATACTCGGGGCTTTGCCCTGCCATAACCGCATTAGCGCCGGCGCTTTGGGCACCGCTTTTGGGCGGATATAAATAATCTGCCGCTAAGCATTTTGCCAAATAGCCTGCGCCCATACCTTTTGCGCCACAAATTAAAACTGCGTGCATAAGCCGGTTTTTATTAAGGGCCTCTTTCAGCTCTTCTACAATTTTTTCGTTGCCGCACACAGTGTTCAGCATCATAATTTTACCTAATTACACCTTTTCAAAGCGCTCTACATTAGTTACAAATATTGTTGCACCGCCAACGGTAACCTCAAGCGGATAAGCCGTTGTAACGCCTATGCCGTAATTTGAAGTGCTTGGAACAACCTCTTTGCGCTGTTTGCATTGGCTGGCAATAACCTCAATGCAAGCGTCAACTTTTTCATCTTCTGTGCCTATTAGAAGCGTGATATTTCCCGACATTAAAAAGCCGCCTGTTGTGGCAAGTTTTGTAACGCTAAAACCGCTTTTTGTTAGCGCTGTGCTAACAGCGTTAGCATCTTCCTTGTTCACAATTGCCGTTACTAATTTCATATACCATTCCTCCTAATTGTTTGCTTTTTCATAATATTAAGCTATACAATTTAAATAAAAGTAATTTGCACTTCGCTTAAATTATTAACATTATACCACACAAATTTAGTTTTGCCAATTATAATATTAATTGCGGTAGTTATTATTTTGGCGCCACTGACGCCTTGCCTTTTGGTATTTCAAATCTTTTGTAATGTCTTTTATAAAGCGGTTGCCAAAGAAAATTAAGAAATTAACAAGCGCCGCTATTATTGCAATTCTTGTGCCCCAATGGCCTGTTATTAAATTTAACAGCGCTAAAGCGGCATAGAATATGCCCAAATGCTTTGCTTTTAGCGGCAAAATAAACATAAAGCGCAGCGGCGTTTCGGGGTACATCATAGCGAAAACCAAAAACAGCGAATAGAAAAACTGCTCTGCTGTGATGAAATTAGCAAATGCTAAATATGCGCCACCGGGTAAAAGCAACATAATATAATGAGCTGTTATGCCAAAAAGCGACGTTAAAAGCACACCGCTTAATATATAAACATTAAACCTAAATGCGCCCATGCTTCTTTCTAAAACAGAGCCAATATAATAATCGAAAAACAGCGCTATTGCCATGAACATTGGCGATTGAGGCGTTGCAACAAAAACGAATGTGAACAAACGCCAAATTTGACCCTCTAAAATAGACGGCCAATGGAAAATTAAAAGCGAGTATAAATTTGCGCCGGGCGCAACCATCATTGCGAGGTACACCATTAAATTGCCAATTACAATATAAAGCATTATATTGCTAAGCGCATATTTTTTATATTTATATTCTAATTTATAAAGCCATTTCATTATTTTTTGCTCCGTTCTCAACGCCAAACAGGCATTAATATATAATTGCCAGCGCATGAATTGTCAACTGGAAATTTGTTGCTATTTTCATTTTTTCTTTAATTTTTATTTTTACTAATATTATTCTAACAAAAACAAAATAAATATTCAACTAAATAAAAATTTTTATGCATTAAAAAATACATGCAATGTTGAAAACATAAAATGGAAAATCAAGGGTTTTCAACACTTTCAACAGAGTTTTCAACATCAATTTTGCAAATAAGAAAATTTTATGCATTAATTTTGCTATTTTTGTTGAAAACTTTAAACTTTACTGTTTGTTATATTAACAAATTCAGCGTTAAAAAATCTATATACAAAAAGTAAACTTTATGTAAAATTATTGCATTGCAGGAAAATACAACATAATACTGCCATAAATTACATTTATTAGCAGCGCTTATATTATTTCAAATATAGCGCGCAAAATTAAAAGGCTTATTGTTCCCGGTGCACCCAGCACAACCACAACAAAAGCCGTAAAATAATTAACAGCAATAAACACACCTGTTTGCAGTGCAAATAAATTCACAGCGCCAAGCGAGGCAACGCCGCACAGCGCATTTAAAAAAGCCTCTTTAAAAGGATTTTTTGTTTTTTTAAGCGCAATACAAATTATTAAAATACAAAGTGCACCTATTATCGTTATTAAAATTAAATTAAAAGTCATTTTTGTTCACCTCGTTTAAATATATTCATTTAAACAAGGTTTTATTCACTTTACTACGTTGAAATTATCATCGAATTTTATATTCCAGTTTAAGCCCGTTAAATAGCTGTTTGAGCCTATAGCCTTAAAAAGCTCTTTATCTGTAATTTTATTTGTGTAGTATTTTGCAACTTGAGCAATATAAAACGCGCCGCGTTTTGCGCTTTGCTCTATAAGCTCGTTTGCGCCGCTGTTTTCCTGTTTTTTTGTATAGGGGTTCACCCACGAATTTGCAAGGCCGCCCTCGGGTATTTTGCCGGGTGTAACATGGCTTTCCAAATAAGCGTTTGTTTTAAATGCGCTATCTATACAGCGTGCAAACATCTTTTTCACACCATACTTAGAGCGGTTTACGCTGTGAACTATTCTAAAGCAATGGAATGCGTTTATTATATCTGCTACACATGCATTTTTATTGAAAACTTCTTTAATGCACTCGCTTAAAATAACGCCAATTTGCGCAAGTTCTTGAACTTTTAAAACGGGCGCAGTTATATCGGCTGTTGTTAAAGTGCTGCCTGTATCTTGCTCGCATAAGTAGCTTTCAAGCGCCATTTCGCAAAAGCCGTGCCCGCCTGTTATGGCAAATTTTTCGCCGGATAGCATTTGCGATGCCACATAAGGGTGCACTTCAATATCTGTGGCATAGTGCTGTAAAAAGCCAAGTGTATAACTGCGCTGTACGGGCGTTTTCGCCTTTGTTATAAGCGCTAATAAAAATGTGCCGCACTGCTCGCTGTGAATTAAGTGGCCTAGCTCGCTTAGTTTTTGCTCTTTTGCCTTAGGTATAAAATCGCCGCAAAAAAAGGGGTCGGGGCCTTGTGCGCCCATTTCATAAGCGTTTTGGAACGGTATGTTTATTTTAGCAATTTCCTGCGCTTTACGCGCCGCTTTTATATGTGTGTACGCTTCTGCCATTATTCACCCTTCTTTCAGTGCGCTTTTACCTATTTTTCTACCTATAGCTTTTTTTCAAATATTATGCGATTAGCACCGTTTGGCAATATTATTTCTCCACATTGCTCAAAGCCGCTTTTTGATAGCGTTTTTTGCATGGCAATATTTTGTTTATGTGTGTCACTTCTCATGGATATAGCGCCATTTTTTTTGCAATATTCACACGCAAACTTTGCAATATTTGCCCCTAAGTTATGCCCTTTAAATTTTGTGCTAACAGCTATTCTATGCAAAACGCCGTAGAGTGTGCCCTTTGTTAGCCAATCGCCTTTAATGGGTTTTTTTATGTATGTTTCATCAATAATTACGCCTGTCATAAATGTTGCGGCAATTTCGCCGTTTACCCTTGCAACAAAAAAAGCGTTGTTTTGCATATCTTGCCTAATATTTGCCTCGTTTGGGTAATCGTCATTATCTTGCCACTGGTCTATATTAAGGCTTTTCAAATATTTTTTCGCCTCGTTTAATATTAAAACCGCTTTACTTATATCTTGCTCTTTGCCGTGCTCGAATATAATGTTATGCATAAATTCCCCTTGCTTTATAATTTTGCTTGTTTTGTTTTATTTGTTTGCTTTGTTTGTTTTTAATATTTAGGCTTGGTTTTTTCAGTTTTAGTTTTAGCTCTGTCTTATTTAAACGTTTTTTTAAACTAAATTTTTTGCTTAGTTTTTTGTGAGGCTTGTGCTTTTTGTTTTTTTGCAAGGTTTGTGCCTTGTTATTTAGTTAGCTTTTGGGTTCTAAGTTTTAGGGTTCGCCCTTCTTTTCAGCGTGAAAAGAAGCAAAAGCGCTGGGGACTTGCGACGCTATGCAGAGTAGTTGAATTTCTTTTTGTTGCTCTTAATATTTAAGCTCGTTTACTTAGGGGCTTTTACTTTTCAGCGTGAAAAGTAACAAAACCGCCGGGGGTTGCGAGTCCCCCGGACCCCAAACGCTGTGCCCTAACAGCCGCAAGCAAAGAACAATCACAATCGCTCGCTAACAGTAAGATTGACATACGCTCACGATTACATTGTTCTAGTTGTTGCTAAAGAGCAAGGGCGGTTAGGGTTATTCATCCCCACAAAGTTTATTTATAACTTTGCTTTACATAAAAGTTTATGAATTGCATTTTACGTTTTGGTTTAAACTTATTTCAATTTGTAACGTTGTAAATTATATTATACGTTTTGGTTAAATTTAGCTTTATATAAAAGTTTATGAATTGCATTTTACGTTTCTATTTTAACTTAGCTTTATTTAAAAACTAAATTAATTGAGATTTACGTTTTAGATTAACTTAGTTTTATTATAACGTTGTAAATTATGTTTTACGTTTTCTTTTTAGCTTTGCTTTATTTTAACGTTGCTTAGTTTTCACTAAATTCACTTAGTTAAAAACTAAAGCAAACTTGTAAATACACTTTAATAGGATAAGGTAACTTATAATTTAATAATATCTAGCACCATTAGCAGGTGTAAGACGAAAAAGCTGTCATTAAGAATTGTTCTTTTTTGGCTGTACAGATGCTTATGGTGCGGCCCTTAGCAGTAATCGTTGGGGTTTGGGGCCATCGAAAGGCCCCAACGCTTTTGTTACTTTTCACGCTGAAAAGTAAAACGCCCTATAGAACTTGAAAAGCACAGCAAACAAAATAACAAATCACATGCTTAGCGAAAAGAAAAAATATAAAAGCAAACCTAAATACTACAATAAAGCTTTCACATTTGCTACTTTTCACTAAATTCACTCAGTAAAAAATAGAGCAAACTTGTAAAGAAACTTAAAGAAGATAAGGTAACTTATAATTTAATACTATCTAGCACCATTAGCAGGTGTAAGACGAAAAAGCTGTCATTAAGTATTGTTCTTTTTTGGCTGTACAGATGCTTATGGTGCGTATCTTAGCAGTAATCGTTTAGGGGTCCGGGGGCGCCGCTCGCCAAGAGCCGCCTGTCGGCGGTTGCTCGCCGGCATTAGCACTGCGGTGCGTCATCGAAACCCCCGGCGCTTTTGTTACTTTTCACGCTGAAAAGTAAAACGCCTTA
>CAYJEU010000046.1:0-14263 GCA_964369565.1 uncultured Bacteroides sp.
TATCTAAAAAACACTGGCCTTACCCCTGTTATTCCGAGCTTCTTTACAGTGTTTAATTAAGCTTAGCTTTAGCCAATTCAAGCGGGTAAAAACTGCCGCTGCAAATTACTGCCTTTATACTAAACGCTTAATTTCAAAAAAGCTAAAGCCAGTTAAATTGTTTTAAACTTTGCGCAGTATAGTGTAGCTGTAAGCTTTTAGCTCTAAATTGCCATTTAAGTTTACGCTCTCGCCTGTTAGCATATTTTCAAAATTTCCGTTTAAATCACCGCTGTTAATATTCACATTATCCGAGCAGATATTTACACCTGTAAATATCTGCTCGTTTTCATGCTGCCTTTTAAAAACAAGCTGCTGTGAGTTTATAACAATATTTTTATATGTGCCAACGCAAAGCGCTTTAGAGTTCTTTCTTATTTCAATCAACTTTGCTATTTGCCCTGTTAACTCGTTTGGCTCGGGCTTTTCAAAACACGGACGCAAAGCGTCGTCGCCTTGGTTTTTATCGCCCTCTTGCCCCCATTCACTGCCGTAGTAAATGCAAGGTATGCCCGGCATCGAAAAAAGCATCGCATAGGCAAGCGGCAAACAGTTTTTATCGTTTAAAATGCTGCTAATTCTGGATACATCGTGGTTATCTACAAAGCTCATCAATTGCTTGCCACGGTATATTGCCCATTGCTCCTCGCTGAATTGGCGGTGTAAACTGTGGGCAATTTCAAACATATTTTTATCGTTCATACTTGAAAAAAGCCCTTTGTAGCACTCGTAATTTGTGCATGAATGAAGCATTCCATCGTTTACTATTATATTATAATCGCCAAAAAGCACCTCGCCTATAAGAGCAAAGTCTTGCTTTAAATTTGTGCAAAAACCTCGTAAATTGCGCATAAAATCAAAATCTAAGCTATAGGCAACATCAAGGCGCAAGCCGTCTATATCAAAATTATCTATCCACTCTTTAATGCACTCGAACAAATGGTTTACAACGTCGGGGTTTTTCAAATTGAGCTTCACAAGCTCAAAATGCCCCTCCCAGCCATCATACCAAAAGCCGTCGTTGTAATTGCTGTTGCCATCAAAATTTATAAAAAACCAATCTTTATACTGCGAATTATGCCTGTTTGCAAGCACATCTTCAAACGCCCAAAAGCCTCTGCCAACATGATTAAACACGCCATCCAGTACAATTTTAATTCCGTTTTCTTTCAGCTTTTTACAAACGCTTGCAAATTGCTCGTTAGTGCCAAGCCTTCTATCTATTTTTTTATAGTCGCGAGTATCATAGCCATGGTTATCCGATTCAAAAACGGGGTTTAGCAAAATGCAATCTACCCCCAAGTTTTTAAAATGGGGTATCCACTGCTCTACGCTAAGAATTTTATCTGTTGTTTGCCCGTTGTTTTCACGTGAAACGCCACAAAAGCCAATGGGGTAAATTTGGTAAAAAACGCTGTTTTGAATCCACATACTAACTCCTTTTCTTATAAAAAAGTGATTATTCTTGAGCTATTTGCATTCTATTCGCGAAACCGTGCGCAGAGTTTTATTTATTAAAAGTGTTAGCATTTTACCGCATTCACCTTAATAGCTTTTTATCCCGCTTGGCAAAATTTAAATTTTTGCATTTTATTATTAAATTGAAAATTTTCAGCGCTTAAGCGTTAGGGAATAATACGAACTCGGATTACTGCCTAACGGTTATTCTGTGCCTGCTTGAACTTCCAGCGCATCACTGCCGCTTGTATCGGGCGGCTGTAATAAATCGTCGCCTGTTTGCACATCTTGCGCGCTAACGCCAACACTGCCACCGCCCTGTGCATCAACAACGTCCATAAACTGCACATTAGCATCGTGCGGTGTATCTGCGTGCGGCCAATCGGGCAAATTATAAGCCTCGGGCGGCACTTGCGTTTCAGGTGTTCTAAAATATGTGTTCAACAGTTCTGCTACCCCGTTTACATCTGCCACTTGCACCGCGTGGTTAACATTATAGCGCTCGGTGCTATCAAATGTTGGCAGCGTGCACATCATAATATTACTGCTTGGAATTTTAAGCACATTTATGGCAAGCGCTGCGGCGTCAATAACAGAAATATCTGTGTTCACATACTGCTGTGCCACAGGCATTAATTTAACTATATCTTGCCATGTTGCTGTGCGCAAACGGCGGAAAAGCGCCGAGTAGAAATAGCGCTGCGTATCAAGCCTTGCTATATCGCCTGTTGCCCCGCTTCTGTCGCGCAGGAATATTTCAAGCATGTCGCCGTGCAATGTTTGCCAGCCCTGCGGAACATAAGTTCCACCCTCATAGCCTATTTGCTCGGGCACATACACCTCTATACCACCGAAAACATTCACTATTTCACGCAGAGAAACCATATCAATCGTAACATAATTATCTATGGGCAGTTGCAGCATTTCGCTTATGGGAACCGCAATATTATCTATGCGGCTTTCGTTTTCACCGGCACCACTGCTGAAAAGGGAATTAAGCTTGCCGCTACCGCTAACATCATAATCGCCCACAAATAAATCCCTTGGTATTTGCAGCATATACATTGAATTATTAGCAAAATCAAAGCGCACATAAAGTATCATATCTGTGTTGCCTATTTCGCTTCTTTGCACCTCGGCACCCTCGGCATCAAATTCTGTGTTATCTATGCCAAGCACAAGCACGCTTAATTGGTCTTTTGCTAGTTGCGGCGGCGTTTTTATCTCCTTGGTAACCGTGCCCATTTCGCCCTCGTTTATTATAGAGCCGGCATAAAAATACAGCCCTGCCGCCACAGCGCCAAAAACAAGCACAAGGCAAAACAAAATGCTAGCTATAATTTTAAGCGCACTTTTCTTTTTAGCTTTACCTTTGCGTTTTGGTCTATTGCCGGCGTTTGCGCCGCTTGTAACATTAGCGCTAACCCTTTTAGCGTTTTGCACATTAATACTGTTGCGGCTTTGATTTGGCCGCCTTGCATAATTCTCGTTAGAATAAGCACTGCCTTGCGCCATATAGGCATTACCTTGCATAGGGCGCTTTATAGTGCGCTGTTTTGAAACAGGCGGTTTATTAGCGCTATAATAATCGCTGTTTGCAATATTATTTTGCACGCTTTGGCTTTGCGAAGTGTAATTTGCGTTAACGCCCTGCCTACTCTTCGAGTTTTTCATATCTTTGTAGAGTTTATTTTGTGTGTGAGACATTTGATCAAACGCTTTATGCTCACTTTTATTGGCACTGCCTGTTTGCTTTTGCGCTTTTTTTGTGTTCAAATTTCTTGGCTTATCAAAGTTTCTTTGCATTAAAATCTCCATTCTGTTCAAAGCACAATGGTATAAAAAATCTCCACACAAACCGGAAATTTTTTCGGCCTGCGCCGTTTGAAACAGCGCGCCACCTTTTGAATAATTAGCGTAATTTAAAACGCTAATCATCGTTGTTTGTTAATCGTCTAATTTCAGCACGGCTGTAAATGCTTCACTTGGCACTTGCACTGTTCCAAGTTGACGCATTTTCTTTTTGCCCTCTTTTTGTTTTTCAAGCAATTTTTTCTTACGTGTTATATCGCCGCCGTAGCATTTTGCCAAAACGTCCTTACGCATTGCCCTTATTGTTTCGCGCGCTATAATTTTTCCGCCTATTGCCGCTTGTATAGGCACTTCAAACATTTGGCGCGGTATATTATCTTTAAGTTTTTCTGTTAATCTTCTGCCCTTTGCATAGGCGCTATCGGCATGAACTATCATGGAAAGCGCATCTATCATATCGCCGTTAAGCAAAATATCAAGCTTAATAAGCTTGCTTTTCCTAAAGCCTTTCATCTCATAATCATAGCTTGCATAGCCACGGCTTCGGCTTTTAATGGCATCGAAAAAGTCGTAAACAATTTCGCCAAGCGGCAATTCATAGTGCAAATCAACACGTGTTTCGTCCATATATTTCATATCAATTAATGTGCCACGCCTTGCTTGGCAAAGCTCCATTAAACTGCCTGTGTAATCAGTTGGTGTGTAAATATGCGCATCAACAAACGGCTCCTCTGCAAAATCTATTTGCGCAGGGTCGGGGTAATTTGTGGGGTTCTCTATAAGTTTTACGCTGCCGTCTGTCATTGTAATTCTATATTCAACGCTGGGCGCTGTAGTTATAAGGTCTAAATCAAATTCCCTCTCAAGGCGCTCTATTATAATTTCAAGGTGCAAAAGCCCCAAGAAACCACAGCGAAAGCCAAAGCCTAAAGCAATGCTTGTTTCAGGCTCATACGTAAGCGAGGCATCGTTAAGCTGCAATTTTTCAAGTGCATCTTTTAAATCGGGGTACCTTGCGCCATCGGCAGGGTAAATGCCACAGAAAACCATAGGCACAACTTCACGGTAGCCGCTTAACGGCTCGCTTGTTGGGTTTTGTGCATTTGTTACGGTGTCTCCAACTTTAGTGTCTTCAAGCGTTTTTATGCTTGCTGTAAAATAGCCAACTTCGCCCGCTTTAAGCTCTGTGCACGGCATAAGCTCTATAGCGCCCATATGCCCCACTTCAACAGGCGTAAATTCTGCATTCGTTTGCATCATTTTAACAGCCTCGCCCACTTTTAGTGTGCCCTCAAATACACGCAGGTAAACAACAACGCCTTTATAACTATCGTAAACCGCATCAAAAACAAGCGCTTTTAAAGGCGCATTTTCATCGCCTTGAGGCGGCGGAACATCCCTTACAACCGCCTCTAAAACATCTTCTATACCAACGCCCATTTTAGCCGATACTCTGGGCGCATCAACGCAAGGCAGGCCTATAATCTCTTCAACTTCGCGCGCTACTCTGTCGGGCTCTGCGCTAATTAAATCTATTTTATTTAATATGGGCACAAGCTCTAAATCGTGCTCTAACGCAAGGTATGTGTTTGCAAGCGTTTGCGCTTCAACGCCTTGGCTTGAATCCACAACCAAAATTGCGCCCTCGCAAGCGGCTAAACTGCGGCTAACCTCGTAGTTAAAATCCACATGGCCGGGGGTGTCTATTAAATTAAATGTGTAAGTTTGCCCGTCTTTTGCATTGTAATTAAGCGTTACGGCGCGCGCTTTTATTGTAATGCCACGCTCACGCTCAAGCTCCATATTATCTAAAAGTTGCGCTTGAATTTTGCGCTCGTCCACAGCCTTTGTGCTTTGCAATAGGCGGTCTGCCAATGTGCTTTTTCCGTGGTCTATATGTGCTATAATACAAAAATTGCGTATATTTTTGTTTGCCAAAATGTATGCCTCCATCAGTGAAAATTATGTTATTACACCATAAAACGGTATATTGTTTTTATCAGATTATTGCTGATTGCAATTCATAACATTATACCACAAAGCGCAGTTTGTTGCAAATGCAAAACTTGACTAAGTGTTAAAAAATAGCTATAATTGCAAAGAGGTTAATAATATAAAGTAAGGTGGTGATTTTGTGCCAATTATAAAAGAACTTATATATCGCAAATTCACAAAGCTTTTGCCAAGGCTAATTGCAATGCTGTTAGTTTTTGCTACAATTATAGTTTTTTTCTATGCGCTAAACAACTTCACGCATTTTGTTAAAATTGAAGATAGTAACGGCATTGAAATTACCGCTTTTGCGCCGCTTGCAAGCGAAGAATATATATTAAGTTTAAACAATGTAGCTTTTATTGATGAGGACGATTTAATATATGAAAAAAGCGCTGGCACACTTTCTACTTTGTATGTAGACAGGGCATTTGAAATAACTATAACCGCAGATTCAAGTAAAATAACACATTTGACAACGGCAAAAACCGTGCAAGATGCCCTTAGCTCCTTAGGCTATACTTACGAAGGCGAAGATTTCGCAAACCCTGCATTTACTAGCGCAATAAATGCTGATACAAGCGAAATTACTTTACACCGTGTTAGCTATGAAACTTACGAAGTTAAAGAAATATTGCCGTTTGAAACGCAAATGCAGTATACAAGCCTATTTTACCAAACTCAAAGCAGAGTGCTTGAAATTCAAACAGGGCAAGACGGCTATATAGACGCAACATATAAAGACAAATTAATTGACGGCGAAGTAGTTGAAACTGTAATTGTTTCTACAAACGAGCATATAGAGCCCGTTACAGAGATATTAAAAGTTTACAAAGAGCAAGAGCCCATAAGCGACGTCGCCGCACCTGAGGGCATTACTGTTGAAAACTTTGTGCCAAGCTCTTACTCAACAGTTTACCAAATGAAAGCTACAGGCTATTATTCCGCAACGGGCAAAGGCTCTAGCGGGCTAGGGCTTTACTACGGCACTTTTGCGGTAGACCCAACCGTTATCCCCTACGGCACAAAAGTTTATATTGTGGGCGTTAATAACCGCTTTGTTTACGGCTGGGCAATTGCCACAGACACAGGCATGTTCATACACGATAACCAAATGCAAGTAGATTTATTCTACGAAACATATACAGAGAGCGCGGCAAACGGCGTGCAACAAGTTTATGTTTATATACCCTAATTAATTGTTAGCATTTAATTTTTAAAAATTATCTATTAAATTTATAAAGGCCGGCCTTTAAGGGGTAATTTATCTCATATTAAAATTTGAAAGAGGGACAAAAGTATGAAAAAAAGTGTTAGTATAAAAGAGGCGAAAAAAATATTTAAAAAGCATAATACAGAGCCTTTTCATTTTCAGCACAGCGAAACCGTTGGCAAAGTTATGGGCTATTTTGCCAAAGAGGCAGGCGAGGATGTTGAACACTGGACAGCTATTGGCATTTTACACGATGTTGACTATGGCAAATACCCTGACGAACACTGCAAAAAGTGCTATGATTTATTGCGCGCAGAAGACATAGACGATGAATTTATAAATACAATTGCCAGCCATGCTTTTGGCATGTGCTCTGACATAGAGCCTAAACTTTACATGGAAAAAGTGCTTTTTGCGGTAGACGAGCTTACAGGGCTTATAGGTGCGGCGGCGTTAATGCGCCCGTCTAAAAGCGTTAGCGATATGGAGCTTAAAAGTGTTAAAAAGAAGTTTAAAGATAAAGCTTTTGCCGCAGGTTGTGACAGAAGCGTTATAACAAAAGGCGCAGAGCTTTTAGAAATTCCTATAGAAGAGCTTTTAGAGAAAACATTACAGGCGATGAAAGCGACAGAGAACGCTTAATTTCAATATGTAAAAAGTAGAAAAGCAGTATGTTCAAATTGAACACACTGCTTTTTTGTTTGCAATTTTGCGCTATTTAACAGCTACTGCTTTTATTTTAAAGTTCAACTACATTGTGCCCTCTAATACATAAACGCTAACGCTTTTATCGTAAACTTTGAAGCTTGCACAGCCGTCTTCGCCCACTGTAATTTTATCGGGGCAGTTTTGCAGTGCATCCACCATGGTTTTGCCAATAAAATTTTTACCCATGCACATTCTAACTTCGCCGCCTTTTGCATTTGTCATAATTAGCGCAAGGCCTGAATTTTCAAAAGCAACATCGCCTGTTCTTGTTAAGCCAACTATATTTTTGCCGCTAAAGTAATCAATTTGCTCGCCATATGCAAGGTTTTTTCTTATAGCCATAAGCGTTTGCAGTTTTGAAAGCGGCTTAATATTATTATGCGGTATACCGTATAAATCGCCATAAAAAACGCAAGGAGTGCCGCTTTGCATTAGCAGTATAAGCGCATAGGCATGCAGCTTGAACCACTCTTTCACAAAGCTTTCAAGCGCTTGGCCCGGCTGGGTATCGTGGTTATCCACAAAAGTTACGGCTTTGCTTGAACGCTCTTTTAAAAGCGTGCCCTCAAATATTTTGCCCATGTCAAAGGCCTCGCCGTTTATTGATGCATTATAAAAATTAAAGTGCAAAGGCACATCAAAAAGGTGTATGCTATTTGCGGTTTTATCTAAATAATAAAGCAGTGGCGGTAATGTTTTGCTCCAATATTCGCCCACCGCAAACAAATCTTTTTTTGCAAATTCTCTCATTGCCCAAACCCAGTGCGCCATTTTAGAAAATTTAATATGCTTAATTGCATCAAGCCTAAAGCCGTTAATTTCGGCTGTTTGCAAATACCATTTGCCCCAATTTACAAGCTCGTTAAACGCTTGCTCACTGCTTAAATCTATATCTGCGCCCATAAGGTAATCGTAGTTGCCGTGCTCTATATCCACTTCGTCGTCCCAGTTTTTATCGGCAAATAAATAAACACCGCTCTGCTTTGCTTTATCGTCCCAATCGCAGCCGTCGAAATGCGAGCTGTTCCACTCAAAATCCGAGTATTTTTTGCCCCTTGCAGGGAATGTGAACTTTGTATAGGCGCTAATTTCTCTTTGCCCTATTACCTCATTGCGGTTTTTATTATCGAAAACTTTAACATTTACATTTTCTGTGGCGTCTGCGCCCATTCTGTGGTTGAAAACAATATCTGCAAGCACGTTTAAGCCGCTATCTCTCAGCGTTTTCACCGCAGAGATATACTGCTCATTTGTTCCGTATTTTGTTGCAACACTGCCCTTTTGGTTGAACTCGCCCAAATCATACATATCGTAAACCGCATAGCCAACTTCATTTGCGCCGCCAATACCTTTATATGCAGGCGGAAGCCAAACGTCGCTAACGCCAAGTTGCTTTAGCGTTTGTGCTTTTTCGCTCACCTCTTGCCATAAATTGCACGAGGGCGGCAAATACCATTCAAAAAACTGTAGTAATGTTTTATTGCTCATGTTTTCTCCCTTAATTGCTCTTTGTAAATTTGCATTTTTTAACGTTGAATTCTTATTTGTATATGCTATAATTATTAAAAGAATGCTGTAAAGCGCAAAGTGCGCTCAATTAAAAATTTAATGTTATACCATTATAAAACGGAGATGTTATGAAAGAGATTATCGCAAAAAGCCTTGTTTTCCCAAAACCCATATTTATTAAACCCTGTTAAGCAAAGTGCACCTTATATTAAACGCAAAGCGCTATTAAAGCGCTTTGCGTTTTTATGTTTTTTATTAGCAGCGCCTGTAAAGCTATAAAACTTTACAGGCGCTTTATGCTTTGTAAATCTTGCAAATATCGCAAATTATGTTTGCTTTATAACGCCTGCCCTATAAGCAGAAACCAGCAATTTCAAATCTTCAATTTTTGCTAAAATTTCTTCGCCGTTATCTGTATCTGCTATTGTGAGGCGCTCGTCATATTCTTGCACCATAATGTTTTTAGAATGCATATCATCATCGTTTTCAATAACGGCTTGCACACCTTTAAAGGGGTGGTGCTCGCTTATAAGCAATTGGTAGCTGTTTGAAACAAGCGTATAGCCCGAAATACCCGTAACTTTTTGGTAGGCTTTTGCAATGCCACCGTCTATAATAAGCACTTTACCGTTAGCTTTAATTGGCGATTCGCCCTTTTTAATTTTAACAGGCACGTGCCCGTTTACAATATGCGCATTTTTTGCATGAATACCAAACTCACTCAAAATTTTATCGGCGCATTTTTCGTCTAATATATTTTCATAATAAGGGTCTTTGGGTTCAAGCCATGTTGTTTCGTCTTTAATAAAAGTGCGCTCGAATGTTGTCATTTTCTCTTTGCCGTTAAGCGACGATATAGGCCCGCACCACAAAAACCACATGTAATCCAGCCCAAACTCTTTTTCCTCTTTGTGGCCGTGTGCGCCTGTGCGGCAAAGTTTATCGCTCAAGTCTAAAAGGGCCTTGCCCGAGTATTCTTTACCCTTATATGTAAAGGCTGCAAATTCGCCGTCTTTTGTCATTGGCACACAGCCATGAAAAAGCAACGCATTATTATTAATTTTATAAATTGCGCCGTTTTGGTATAAAAATTTAACGTGTTTATGCAGTAATTTGCTATGCATGAAGGAAAGCTGTAATTGATTAATTACGTCTTCTTCCTCTTTTGTAAGCGCAAAAATATCATTTTTATCAACAGTGGGCAAATTTGTATCGCCTATTTCATATTTAACGCCATCAATTGTTATAGTGCTATCTTTCATATTAATTTTATCCAGCAAAAGCCTGTTTTCCATTTTAAATTCAGGGCGGTTTTTTATTATTTGCCCCTCTAATTTAAACTGAATTATGCTTATAGCTTTGTTAACTTTAGCCGCAAGTATTGAGTTTTGCTCATCTATGCCGCTAATTTCCATTTTGCCGAAAAATTCTTTAGGCAAAAAGCAATCGCCGGTATTATCGCTATATTGTTGCATAGCAAAAACAGCTAGCGGGCGTATATTTATGCCATATCCGTCCTCTAAGCTTTTGAAGTTGTTATACCTAATACTTCCCCTTATAACATTCGCAATGCTGGCTTTATGCCCATGTGCTGCCGCCATCCATATAACATCGTGGTTGCCCCACTGGAAGTCAACATTGTTCCTCAGGCATAAATCTTCCATAATTAAATGTGCGCCTGTGCCCCTATCGAAAATATCACCTATTATATGCAAATTTGCAACAACCATTTTTTGAAGCAAATTAGATAGCTCTATTATAAAATTATCTGCCCTGTTAACCTCAATAATTGTGTTTATAATTTTAAGGAAATACTCTTGCTTATTTATTTCAAAATTATCTGTGTATAAAAGCTCATCTATTATATATAAAAAATCTTTCGGCAGCGTTTTTCTAACTTTAGAGCGTGTGTACTTGCTGCTAACAACACGGCAAACCAAAACTAATTGCATTAGCATTTCAGTATACCATTCTTTTGTGCACAAATTCTTAGCTTTCATTTGCGCTAGCTTTTCGCGCGGGTAGTAAATCATTGTTGCAAGTAGATTTTTTTGCTCTTTACTAAGCTCGTTATTAAAGCAAGTGTCTATTTTGCGCTTAACCGAGCCCGAGGCGTTTTTAACTATATGTGTAAAAACTTCATACTCGCCGTGAATATCACTTATAAAGTGCTCTGTACCTTTCGGCAAGTTTAAAATTGCCGAAAGGTTTATTATTTCTGTGCATGCATCTTGTATTGTGGGATAACTTTGCGCCAAAAGCTCAAGATATTTTTTTTGCGCTAATACTTCATTTTGCATATAAACACCCTTTTAAATTAATATTCTTACAATTACAAGCAATGAAAAATTCACATAGCATTATAAATAGCTTTCACCGCTTTGAATATAAACCGGTTTTGTTACAGCCCACTTAATATAACTATCTGTTATTTAAATCTACATAATTTGCTCTTTCGTGCACCGCTTTAAATGCCGGGCGAATAATTTTACCGTTATTTACAATGCTTTCTATTCTGTGCGCGCTCCAGCCTGAAATGCGGCTAATAGCAAATATCGGCGTAAACAGTTCTTTAGGTAGGCCAAGCATATTATATACAAACCCGCTGTAAAAATCTATATTAGCAGCAACGCCTTTATAAATTTTACGCTCTTTTGCAATAACTTTAGGCGCTAAGCGCTCTATAGCGCTGTAAAGTTCATATTCGTCCATGCAGTTTTTCTCTTGCGAAAGCTGTTTTACAAATGTTTCAAACACTTTTGCCCTAGGGTCGCTTAAAGAGTACACCGCATGCCCCATGCCGTAAATTAAGCCCGCTTTATCAAACGCTTCTTTGTGCAATAATTTGCGCAAGTAGTTTTCAATTTCTTCGTCATCTTTCCAGTTAGAAACATTCTGCTTTAAGTCTTCAATCATGCTAACAACTTTGATGTTAGCGCCGCCGTGGCGCGGCCCTTTCAAGCTGCCTAGCGCTGCTGCAATTGCAGAATATGTATCGGTGCCCGACGAGCTAACAACATGGGTTGTAAATGTGCTGTTATTGCCGCCGCCGTGCTCTGCGTGAAGCACAAGGGCTAAATCTAATATTTTCGCCTCAAGTTCTGTGTAAGTGCTATCCTTACGCAAAGTGTATAAAATATTTTCAGCAGTAGATAAGTGCGGCTGAGGATGGTGAATTACAAGGCTTTCATTTTGCATATAGTGGCAATAGCTTTGATAAGCATACACACTCATAAGCGGGAAAAGCGCAACTAATTGCAAGCATTGGCGCAATACATTCGGTATGCTAACATCATCTGCGTTATCATCATAGCCATACATTGTTAAAACACTTCTTGCAAGAGCATTCATCATGTCGCCGCTGGGCGTTGTCATAATAATATCGCGCACAAAGCTAACAGGTAGCTGGCGATATTTCGATAAAAGCTCGCAAAACTCGCTAAGCTCTTTTTTACTTGGGAGCTCTCCGAATATTAAAAGATAAGTGGTTTCCTCAAAGCCAAACCTGTCTTCTTTCAAAAAGCCGTCTACTAAGTTTCGCACATTAATTCCACGGTAAAAAAGCTCGCCCTCACACGGCACTTTTTGCCCGTCCACAATATTTGCAGCCTTTACTTCGCTAATTTCGGTTAAGCCTGTTAAAACACCGTTTCCTTGCAAATCTCTAAGGCCTCTAAAAACTTTATGCTGTAAAAAAAGCTCGGGCTCAATTGTTCCGTTCTTTTCACATAAAGTGCTTAATTCATTAATTTGCGGTGTTATCTCACTGTAATTTTCTATTTTAATTATCGCCATTTTTCTTCCCCTTCCTATTAATTAATACTACATATTTACTATTTCCACAAGAAAAATATATAAATTTTGAAAACGCAATTTCAGAAAACTTAATAGCTATCGCCCACATATTCGCTTTCAAAAATTTTTATTGCACTGCTTGTTCCAAGCCGGCTTGCGCCAAGTTTTATAAAGTTTTCCATATCTTTAATGCTTTTTATTCCGCCTGCGGCTTTTATTTTACACCTGCCTTTAATACACGCTGCAAAAAGCTTAATATCGCTTGGTGTTGCGCCTCCACTTGAAAAACCCGTTGATGTTTTAATATAATCTGCACCTGCATTTACAACAGCTTCACACATTTTTTCTTTTTCGGCATCTGTTAAAATACAAGTTTCTATAATTACTTTAAGCACTTTATCGCCTATTGCCTTTTTTATTTCGGCAATTTCATTTTCCACATACTCCACATCGCCCATTTTTAAGCGCCCTATGTTAATAACCATGTCAAATTCATCACAGCCGTTTAAAAGGGCTTGCTTTGCCTCAAAAACTTTCATTTGTGTTGTGTTTGCCCCAAGGGGAAAACCAATAACCGTGCACACTTTCACTTTGCCTTTTAAGTAATGCACTGCTTTTTCAACAAAACACGGCTGTATGCAAACACTTGCCGTTTTATATTGCACCGCCTCATTACAAAGCTTCTCTATTTGCGCCCATGTTGCCTCGGGCTTTAAATGCGTATGGTCTACACATGCTAATATTTCTTGTTTTGTCATTATTTACACCCCGTTTCACTTCGCTAACTTAACACAAAATTTATATTATGTGAGGCACGAATATAATATAAATTGGCATGTGGGGCATCCTTGCCCTACGCCATAAAATGAGATATGAATAATCGTAGCGAAGCGCAGATTATTTATATAATGCGTACTTTTCACTAAATTCACTCAGTAAAAAATAGAGCAAACTTGTAAAGAAACTTAAAGAAGATAAGGTAACTTATAATTTAATACTATCTAGCACCATTAGCAGGTGTAAGACGAAAAAGCTGTCATTAAGAATTGTTCTTTTTTGGCTGTACAGATGCTTATGGTGCGGCCCTTAGCAGTAATCGTTGGGGTTTGGGGCCATCGAAAGGCCCCAACGCTTTTGTTACTTTTCACGCTGAAAAGTAAAACGCCTTATAGAACTTGAAAAGCACAGCAAACAAAATAACAAAAAACATGCTTTGCGAAAAGAAAAAATATAAAAGCAAACCTAAACACTACAAAAAAGCTTTAGCTTTTGCTACTTTTTACGCTGAAAATTAAAAGCTCACAAGTAAGCATACTTTAAGCCTACAAGTAAGAAAACAAAATTATCTCTTCGTTCGAGATAATCGAAGCAAAGCAAAGATTATTTATATTATGTGAGGCACGAATATAATATAAATTGGCATGTGGGGCATCCTTGCCCTACGCCATAAAATGAGATATGAATAATCGTAGCGAAGCGCAGATTATTTATATAATGTGCAGCAAACCTAACCGCCTGTCATTTCGACCGGAGCGGAGAAATCTGTGCTTTGTGCTTTGTTAATGTGCTTGCTTAAATTATTAAGTTTTATAGTTCGCCCTTCTTTTTTGCGTAAAAAGAAGCAAAACCGCTGGGGCCTTTCGATGGCCCCAGACCCCAAACGATTACTGCTAAAATCCGCAGGCAAAGAACAATCACAATCGCTCGCTAACAATAAGATTGACATACGCTCACGAT
>CAYJEU010000047.1:0-11213 GCA_964369565.1 uncultured Bacteroides sp.
TGCATCAACCCATGCAACAACCCATGCATCAACCCATGCAACAACCCATGCAGCAGCAATATCAACAACCTATGCGCAAGCAAATGCCGGTGCAAAACCAATATGCAGGCGCAGGCGTGGCAACTAAGAAAAAAGGCAATAACCCACTTGTTTTTGTAGGTATTGGTGTAGGCGCTTTAATTGTAATAGCTATTTTAATAACTTTGGTTTCAAGCCTGTTTTCAGGTGGGTCTGATGACCCGAATGTAGGGCTTTGGAAAGCAGAAGAAATTACAATGATGGGTATGTCAATGAACCCTGAAGATATTTACCCCGATGGCATAACCTTAGAGCTAAAAAGCAATGGTAAGTGCATCCTTACGATGGATGGTGATGACTATAGCGCCGATTATGAAATTGACGGCACAAGCTTTAAGATGTTAGACGGTGGCGAAGAATTCCCGGGTACAATAATTGGCAATGTAATTGAAATTACTAATTTGCTAGATATGGGCATAGATATTAAATTTGTTAAAGAAGGGGGCACAGAGCAAGGCGACGCCGGTGAAGAAGATGTTACAAATGAGAACGATTTAACAGGCGGCACACAAGGCGCGTCAGATTTCATAGCTCCCGGTTATGGCACAGAGCAAACAGTGCCGGTGGAAACGCTATCAAATCCTTCTAATTGGTATGGCATTGTAAATATAAGCAATTATGTTGGCAATGATGATATTTCGGGAGAATATGAAGCATGGGGATATATAGGCTCAGATGAATTAGGCAATTTCTTTGAATTATATGTAAACGGCCCGGTTGACAGTGGGTTTGAGTCTGATTTAATGTCGTTTAATATTGAGCTGCACGACTATAGCTTTTTCCCAATAGTTGACGAATATGCGTGGCTTTACGGTGGCGCAACTTTGAAAGAGGAAGACAATACATGGTATGTGCCTTCTATAACAAACGGTGTGCTCTCGGCAAGCTACAACTATGACTATAACGGCGAGAGCTTTATAATTGACTTTGCGATTGCGCAAATAGACGGCAGCGGTGCACCTGCAGTTAGCAGCGGCTCTAATGATACAGCAGGCAATGATAATGAAGCAGCGCCTGAACCGGCTCCTGCGCCAACGCCGGCTGCGGCAAGCCTTACTATGGAAGAGCTAAAGCAAATATACAACGCAATATTAGCCCTTGAAATAGACGAAAAATTCTCGCTTTCTTATGAGGATATTAAGGATAGATTTTTCGGTGGCGTTGAAGGAAATATAACAAACGAAAACGAAACATTCAGGTCTTATCAATGGATTTCTATAGAGGCGGAAACTTCGCTGCTAAATGTATCTTTTAATATAGACGAAGACACAGGAGAATTAACTTACAAGTCAATGTCAATAAACAATATTCCCCTAGATTAATATTACCTCTTGAGCGCTAAAATGCAAAAGCGTATTAACAGCAAAACTTACAAAAAAAGAATAAACGCCTTTAAAAAACCTTAGGCGTTTATTCTTTTACTTTCGAAATAAATGAACATTTTAAATAAAAGTATTTGTAACTTCAATTCAGGTTTAATAAAGGCAGTTTAAGCTATACAGCAAGTGTTTGAAACAGATTCTTTCTATTGACTTTAAAACTATAGTGGTATATAATTCACCTATCGTCAAGTGCAAGCTTGCCAAACGCAAACTACAATTGGTTTAGTTTAAACAGAGGAATATTAATATGCGCTATACCAAAAACATTGAAAAAACTATTAATTGTGCAAAAGTGCGACAATGCTTTATTTACAAATACTAATATTATATTTCTGAAAGGTAAGTTATATTTATGAGCCAGAATTCAAGGCAAGGCAAATATATTACAATAGCGCTAATTGTAGGCGTAGGAGTTGCGGCTTTGCTTGTAATATATTTTATATTATTTAGAAGCGAAACATTTTCAAGCTTTATGCAGAACGTTTTTTCGGTATTCATGCCGATAACCTATGGGCTGATATTAGCTTATATTATGAACCCTATGCTAAATTATTTCGAGGACAAATGGGCTAAATTGCTTGCTAAAAGAAAGCGGGATAAAAGCAAAAGAAGTAAGATGAACAGAACATTGTCAATAGCTACAACTTCTATTGTTTTTATTGCGGTTGTTGCAATTTTTGCTGTTATATTTATTTCGCAAATTGTGCCGAGTGTGCAAGATATTGCAAGCAATTTTGATATTTATTCACAAAATGTGAACGTTTTCATTGATAATTTACTATCGTCATATCCTGATTTAGAGTACTGGATAAATGAAATTTATATTCGCTATGAAAGTGATATTCAAAACTTTTTGGATACTACAATTTTACCGATAACAAGTGAGGTTTTGCTGAATGTATCCGGAAGTATTTTGTCAATTTTAGTGGCGTTTTGGAATTTGATTATTGGCTTCATTATTGCGCTTAATATACTAGGAAATAAAGAAGTGTTTGCCGCACAAGGTAAAAAGATTTTATATGCATTCTTGCAAACAAACCGCGCAAACCACTTGCTTAATGATATTAGATTTGTGCACAGAACATTTACAGGTTTTATATTCGGCAAAGTAATCGATTCTATAATAATTGGCATAATATGTATAATAGGAACGTCAATAATAGGAACGCCATATGCTGTTTTAGTAAGTATTTTTATCGGCTTTACAAATGTAATACCGTTTTTTGGCCCCTTTATAGGTGCAATACCATCGGCAATTTTAATTTTTGTTGTAACGCCAACAGAACCGCTAAATTTATTGTACTTTTTAATTTTCATATTTTTACTGCAACAGTTTGACGGTAATATTTTAGGGCCCAAAATTCTTGGAGACTCTACAGGTTTACACGGCTTTTGGGTTATTTTTTCCATAATTGTTTTTGGCGGCTTCTTCGGCATACCGGGTATGATTATTGGCGTGCCCACATTTGCGGTAATATTTGTTATGCTAAGGCGTAGCATTAACGAGCGGCTAAACAAAAAAAGCCTGCCTACAGACCGCTCAAATTACGAGGGGCTTGGAACAATTGAAGATGGCAGCTTTATACCATATGTAGAACAAGAAAACAGGGATGCATTAAATAAAAGTTTTAATTTTAAAAGCAAAAAGAAAAAGCAGTAATGTTTAGTTTGCTATTTTAACGAGGAGTATATAGAATGAAAAAAGCAATTGCTTTTGTTTTAATTTGCACGCTTATAATGTCGTTTACAGCGTGTTCAAGCTCGCTTGAAGATGCCATGCAAGAGGCAATATCTTCTATTCCCGATGAGCTGTTACAAGAAAGTAGTAATGCAAACGCACAAGGTGAAAACAGCGGTGAAACTAGCGAGCCTTCAAGCAGCGGCCCTGCCCAAAGCGGCAATATGGAGAGCTCAAATATAGACTACAGCCCTTATTCTGCACTTGTTAAAGCCTACACGCTTGATTATAATATAGAGAATGTTAGCGCAACAGACTATGTTGTTACAGGGATGACCCTCACACATACATACCCGCAAACGCCTGAAGACAGCATGATGGACGCAAGCGGTTTTTGCTATGCTAATTTAATTGATCTTGACGGCAATGGTGTTTTAGAGCTTATTTTAATAGGCTATGACGAGCAAGATTGGGATGAAACAGCGTATGAAATTTACGGTGATAAAATTAAGATAAGCCTGTTAGATGACAGAAATATAGCAAAGGTATATACAATTAACCCTGAAGCAGGCCTTGAATTTTTAGGCGGTATACCTTTAAGCGAGCTGTTTTTGCCAACTTCTTTTAATTATGGAATTGAATATATAGTTTCAGAGAATAAAGCATATATAGCTGTGTACGATATTTTTCAAATGGGCGATGGCACAATATATTACTACGGGATAAACGACGGTTATTTTGGCGTACAGGCATATTTTGAAATGAATGTGCACGGGGGCAGTGTTTATGAAGATGTTGAATATAATGCTGAAGAAACACAAAAATTAAAAGACAGTTTTGGCACGAGCGAAGTTCATATTATAGAGAATATGAATGATGATATGATAGCAGAACTTGAGGCTATAAACGCAAAAACTTTTGATTTTTTGGCAAATTATCCTGTTCAGAACTTTGTTAGTGTAAATGGGGCATATAATAACGGGCAATTCTGTTTTATAGAGTATGCGTTCCAAGATTTTTATCCGCCTAATATTGCAATACAAAACTATTTTAATGCGCTTACCATGCAAGATTATGATGCGCTGGCAGAGCTTGGAATTAGCGCCGAGGAAATAGACGACATTGAAATGAGGCGAAGCCCAGAGGAAGATTTCGCTTATATTCCGGGGTATATAATATCAGATTTAGAAATTGCAATAACAGATTTGATTGAAAACCCCGAATTATCAAGTGACATTGAAGAATATATAAACTCGCTGCCTTATTCAAATATAACGCTCATCTATTGCAATGTTAACGAAGTGTTAGACCCTCACACTTCACAGTTGGGCCTACAAATTGCAGGCGGAACTTATGACTATTACTTCGTTTTGTATTCCGAAGACTCTAACGGCTTAAACTGGAAAATAGCGGAGATATTTGATGATAAATTTTATTGGTAGGCCTTGGGTTCGGCTTATTCTCTATCAGCTTTAGCCGATAGGGAATAGCACTTGATATATTATGATTAGTTTGGTATAATTATAAAAAATAAATGTTGCCACCGGGTAAGAATGTTAAAAGCATTCATTTGCACATCGTTAGGTCTTTGAAGATGTGTGAATGAATGCTTTTTTTGAAGGGGAAAGAATGAAAATTACCAAATATTTCAGCAAAGCAGAACTTGCATTATGGCTAGGGTGTATGCTTATAATTATAACGGCGTTTTTGATATTCGACAGAGCAAATTATCTAATATTATTTGCTTCTTTAATTGGCACAACATCGCTTATTTTTAACGCTAAAGGCAACCCGTTCGGGCAATTTCTAATGGTTGTGTTTAGCATAATTTACGGTACTATTTCTTACAATTTTGCCTATTACGGTGAAATGGTAACTTATATAGGAATGACAATGCCAATGGCGGCTTTCTCATTAATTTCATGGCTTAAAAACCCCTATAAAGGAAATAGAGCCGAGGTAAAAATTAATACGATATCTTTTATGGAAATTATATTCATGTGCGCTTTAAGTGTGATTGTAACTGTTGTTTTTTATTTTGTTTTGGCTTATTTTAACACTGCCAATATTATTTTAAGCACACTTTCGGTAACAACAAGCTTTGCCGCTGTATACCTTACTTTTAGAAGAAGCGTTTTATTTGCTATCTGCTACGCCGCAAATGACATTGTTCTTATTGCGCTTTGGGTATTGGCGGCAATGCAAAATAGCGCTTATATAGCTGTTGCAATTTGTTTTGCCATGTTTTTTGTAAATGACATTTATTGCTTTGTAAACTGGAGTAAAATGAAAAAAAGGCAAGAGCGCTATAAATAAAATTTAACGCGGCTTTTCGCCTGCTTCGCCTATTGCAAGCTTATAAAGTGGCTTTAAATTCTCTTTATCAAATTCCGTCCTTGCATTAATTAAAGAACTTGTGTTTTTTACAACGTTTTAATTAATGTGAGCAACTGCGCTTTTAAATAAACAACTTTAAAAAGCGTTAACATTGAGGGTTTACAACCTCGAATTTGCCGCAATTGTTTTTTTGCCCCCACTCACACATTAGCTCAAGAATAGGGAATAGGGTTTTGCCTTTTTCTGTAGCACAATATTCCACCCTAGGCGGAATTTCGCTATAAGCCTTGCGTGTTATTAAGCCGTCGGCTTCAAGCTCGCGCAATTGGTTTGTTAGCGTTTTTTGCGAAACTTGTGTAACAGCGCACATTAAATCTTTAAAGCGCATAGTGCCGTCTTCAATTAGCATGTATAAAATTAACGGTTTGCATTTGCCGCCAATCATTTTAAGTGTAATTTCAATTTCTGAATTTATTTGTAGTTTTTCCATTAGTTACCTCTTGTTCTTTAAGCGAATAAAATGTGCCATATTGACCTAAGGCGATATAGCGATTATAATAAAATTGCTCGTTATAGTATTTTATCCTATAATTATATATTAGTCAATGAACACTTTCACTTAAAAACTTAATGAAAGCTAAAAGAAGAATTTCAGGCTTATATAATACATATATTAAGGAGAATTTTAAAATGAAAAAATTAGTTGTAATTACAGGCGCAAGCTCAGGCTTTGGTAAAGAGCTTGCCAAAATGTTTAGTGAAGACGGTTATCCGCTTCTTCTTTTGGCAAGGCGCATTGACCTGCTTTTAGAAATGAACTTGCCCAATGCAATTTGCAAAAAAGTTGATGTAACAAACAAAGCTGAATTTGAGGCAGCTGTTAGATTTGCAGAAGAAAAATACGGCAAAGCAGATTTGATGATTAATAACGCAGGGCTTATGCTGTTAGGGAATATTGAAACACAAGATGCCGCTGAGTGGCAAAAAATGCTAGATGTAAATGTAATGGGCGTTATGAACGGTATGCAAATTGTTATGAATGATATGAAAGAGCGAAATTCGGGCACTATTATTAATATATCATCTATAGCAGGCGTAAAGCCTTTTGGTAACCACGCTGCTTATTGCGCGTCAAAGTATGGCGTTGTGGGGCTATCGGAAGTTGCCAGAATGGAGCTGTCTTCGCACAATGTTAGGGTTATGAGAATTTGCCCGGGCGCAGTTGCGACAGAGCTTTTAAGCCACACAACAAGCGATGATATTAAAAAAGGCTATAATGAATGGAAAAAAAGCGTTGGCGCAACAAGCATAACTGTGGAAGATGTTGCAAAAACCATTAAATTTGCCTATGAATTGCCGCAAGGCGTAAATTTAAGGGAAATACAAATTGCCGATACTAAACAAGATGCATAAATTACTTTAAAAAAACAACCGCCTTTAAAGGTTTTAGCCTTTAAAAGCGGTTGTTTTTTGTTTAATTTTTATCGTAAGGCGTTAGCCTTTAAAGATAATAATTGTTTGAATTAAGCTTCTTGTAAATCTTCTTCGTCTTTCTCTTCTTTTTTCTTGCGAGCAACTAGAGCAACGATAACTTGGATGCCGAAGATTATAGCCATTGTTAGTGTCCATCTGTCAACTAAAATCATTGGTAAGCGCATATCTTCTGTTAGAATGAATACTACTATTGCAAGTATTGCTACAGGAACGCTTAATAATCTTGCTATACCTTTGCGTTTAATTTCTTTTTCGTCTTCTTCGCTGTCATCTGTGCTTGCGTTTTGCATGTTTTCGTCTTCTTCGTCTTCTTTGTTTTTGTCTTTTTTGCCGAAGTATCTAATTAGAAGAACAATTGAGATAATAGCTGTTGCTATTGTTAGAAGTAAGTTAACAAGTGCCCATGCTGCATCGCCTATTGCTGCTTGAGGAACAACTGTTTCCTCAATTTCAACTTCAGCGGGTGCATCTGCTTCAGGCTCATCGCCTTCAGGTACGTCTGTTTCCGGTATATCTACTTCAGGTGGGTCTACCGGGTCTGGCAAGTCAATAGGTGCTGCAACTGCAGTAATTGTTAGTGTGCCGGGTATATATACTACAGTGTAGTTAGTTGTTTCAGCAGGGCCCTGAGCTGTTACAGGGTAAACGCCTGCCGGGGTTGTTATAACTGCAGTGGTTGTTACTGCTACCGCAAGGCCGATTGAACCTGCATCTTGGCCTAGTTTATAGCCCGAGCTTACAAAGCCAAGCGCTGGGTTAGCCACGCCGAATGCCCTTGTGTAGCTGCCTGCTGTAACGACGATAGGTGCTTTTGTAACTACTGTATCTGCGGCAACATATTTAACTGTGTAGTTGTTGCGTAATTTGGTTTCAATATCGGTTTTGCTGCCCGCTGTAACTGTTACTGTATCTGCATAAGTGCCTGCGTTATCGCCAACTGTATAAGTTGAAGTTAGGTCAACGTCGGCTGCTGTAATGCCGTAAGTTGTAGCACTTTCACCTTGGATAAAGCCTGTAAATGTGTGTGCTGATGTTGCAACTAATGCGTCACCGTATTCAACTGTTTGGTTGCCTGCTGTTAAAGTTAAGTCTATCGGTGTAATTACAATTGTTGCTGAGTAAGCGTTTGTTAGGCTGTTTTGTGCTGCTAACTCGCTTGCTAAAATGTTGCCTGCTTTATCTGTAACAAGAATTTTGAACAGCGTGTTATAAGTTTCTACATCTTTATCTGTTGTATATTCTGTTGCGGTGAAGCTCTTTGCATCTTCGTCCCAGAAGCGTAGTGTTAAATCGTATTTATCACTATAGCCCATGTTGAAAATTCCTGCGCGCATTTCTGCTAAGAACTTGTTTATGTCTGCTGTTGCCATTAACTCATCAGCAGTTATGCTGTAGCCAATGCCGTCATAACTTTTGCTATCTGCAAAATCTTGTGCTGCTTGCACATCATATCCATTTAAATTTTCAACCACAAAATAGTTGCTCATGTTAATTGAATTTGGATATATAACCTCAGGTAAATCATTATCATTAGAGGTTGTTAATTCGAATACATTTGCAGTAATTGTGTTAACAAGTTTTACGCTTGGTGATGCCCATTCTGTTACTCCGCCAATTGGCGATTGATCATAATCATTTAACTCGAAGAAAGGTTTAGCATCGTTTGTTACTTTGCTATTTGCAGAGTAGTAAGTTGCGAGTGAAGCATCTGCTACAAACCCTACCCAGTTGCCTGAAATTTGATTCATCCTGTAGCCATAGCCTTCGTAAGCTGATTGGCTAAACGTAAAGTTTGAGCCTTCAACTACTGTTAGCGATCCGGAATTTAAGTGAACAAGCCTTGGGTAAACTTTCATTTCAATTATGCCTTCAAGCTTTGTTGTTCCATCTGCTGCCATAGCATATATTGGTGCGTTATTTGTATCATACCCTGTAATTACATTGTATTTTAGTACATATGGTGCTACTTCGCTTTCAGCTAACAAGCTGTCAGCTTGTGCAGCCTCAACGCTATTGGTCCATTTAACATTCGTTACTGAATATGCATCACCGCTTAGCGTAATAGGGCTTTCAATAACTTCAATTTTTAAATCAGTGTTGCCTGCATATGTTGGGTTTTTTGCCAAGAACTCATTTTTAATATTATTAGTTGTTACAACTAAAGCTGTGTTATCAAATATTTTGTTGAATTCAATTTTTAAAAAGTCTGATGGGTTTGCTATTTGAATTTCAAGAACCTTTAAAGTGGTAGGCTCATAAAAATTAACTTCGCTAATTTGGTCTGCTGTGTATTGGTTGCCATTTGAATCTACCCATTTATATTCTGTAGTGCGTGTGTCTTCCGGCAGTTTGGGCACATGAGCAACCGGAACTACCGAGCGATAAGTTGATGAATATGATGCTTTCAATAGCTCGCCACTATCCACTGTGCCGTTACCGTTCACATCAAAATGAACATCTACGTCGACAACCGGATATACAGCGCCATAGCCATTATATTTTACACCATAACCTGTTAAGTTTGTTGCTACAGGCAAAAAAACATTGCCGTTCTTGCTTTGATAAATCCAGTCTACTTCATTATTGTAACCGTAAATATTACCAAAACTTACGCCTTGCGGCAATGCGCCAAACATCGCTTCGTATTCAGCTTGTGTTGACGGTAATAGTGGAAACACTAATGTTTCACTATATGCAGCACTTGTTGTATAACCGGTGAAAATAGTGCTAACTGTTGTATCTGTGAAAGGATTATTCACATTTACAGACAAAGCGTGTACTGTTGTGTCCATTTCGTACGGTGTTGCATCTTCAGCCGCTTGTGCTGAAAAACGATAATTCACATAATTTGGATCGGGGGCAACACTTGCTGTCCATACATTTCCGTTTTTTGTAAAGTTAAACGTTGAATTATTCAATGGAACATACTGCCCATTTATGCTAACAAGCATTTTTCCTATTACGTTTGTGTTGTTGCCATTAGCATAAGTAACGTCAAACATTTGAGTAGCAGCATTAAATGTTGCGCTTACAACTTCCGGTTCTTTGTATATATCGGTTGAGAACTGTATAGGCATTCTTAAATTTGTGGTAGTATACCCATCGGTTCTGTATGGTGTTTTATAATATAAATTAAGGTCTAAATTTTTTCCTTGGCCACCATCGGTTGCTGTGAATGTTACTGTCCATGTGCCGTTATTATTATTTGTATAATTATGAGTTAACCATGTATGTGCGGCATTTCCCTGATAAAGTGTAATGCTGTTTTTTATTACATCCGGAATCGCTGTGTTTAATGTAACTAAAAAAGTAGCTGTTTCTGTTTTCTTATCAGCACTTAAAACATTAGTTCCAACTTGTGTTATAGATTCAAAAATATAAGGGGTAGTCTTAAAATTATCAGAGTATTCTGCTCGAACATAAAGTGCATATATCTCTGTGTTTCCTGTAACTTCGTATGGGAATGTAATTAACGAGTTTAAATCGTCTTTTACTGTACCCCATCCTACAAACGCTTGGCCGTTAGCCCAATCTGCAGCAGCTGTTGCTGTATTGCTGGCAAGTTCTGAAAAATCTAACTGTCCATCTTCAACAGAAACTGTATTTTTATTACTAATGCTGAAGTGGTTCACTGTAACATCATATTTAGTGTTTTTCGTGTTCGGGTTAGCAGGGTTATGCCACAAGCTTGCGTAAACTGTTATATCTTGTGTAATTTCTACACCGTAATCAAAGTCGATTGTCATCGCTTCGTCACTGTAAACTACATCTAAATCATAATCTTCAGGTAAGTTTAAAGTGTAAACCCAAGGGAAATAATTGTCTTCTGTTTTTATTGTTCCTACATTTGTTAATGTTTCTTCTACCATTGCCATAACTGTTATGGTAAATTCTTCATCATCTTCTTCGCCCTCTTTTTCATCAGGAGCAGGTGCAGGAGCAGGTGCTGCAACTTCCCATACAGCTGTAAGTGTAACATCGCCTGTTGCATCAAAAGCCTCGCCAAATGCGCGCTCTATGTCGTTGTTGTCTTTAAAGCCTTTTAGTGTTTTAGTTGTATCGCTGTTTGTGAAAGCAGCTTTTGCCGCTTCTTCACTAACAACAGTAACTTGGCCATTATGTTCGGCTTTGTCAATTTCTTTATCCACAACTACACTGCCGCCATCAGTTATGTTTGCGTCATAGCTAACATAAGTAGCAGGTGGGTCTTGTGCAGGTGGGTCTTGTGCAGGTGGGTCTTGCGC
>CAYJEU010000048.1:0-10714 GCA_964369565.1 uncultured Bacteroides sp.
GAGCTCCCGGCTCATAACCGGTCGGTCCACGGTTCGAGTCCGTGCAGCCCCACCAGCCTAACGCTGGGCCCTACATTTGTTATGGGTTCAGCGTTTTTTTGCGCTTATTTATCAATAACATAAAATTAGAGCTTAGCATATTTTATGCTGCAAACCTGCTTTAAAGAATATTATTTTTAAGCGCATTAGGTTATATTGAAAACGCAAATTAAGTTAAACATTCATTAGTATTGAATTTACATAAAAGCGCAGAATTTTGCGAAGAATTGGAGAAAAATTATGCAAGAAAATATTAACGCCATAGAAAAAAGCGCATTAAGCCGGCTTGAAGAAATAAAAAACAGTGCCGATTTAAGCGATTTTTGGCAAAAATACTTAAGCAAAAACGGTGAAATTCCAGCGCTT
Source organism: uncultured Bacteroides sp. (assembly GCA_964369565.1). Classification (GTDB taxonomy): domain Bacteria; phylum Bacillota; class Clostridia; order Oscillospirales; family Ruminococcaceae; genus Ruthenibacterium. Next base: position 406 of record CAYJEU010000048.1, read on the forward strand.
ATGAAAGAGCTTAGAAATGTTAGTAAGGAAGAGCGCCCAAATACAGGTAAGCTTATAAACAGCCTTAAAGAGCGCATTAGCGAGGAATATGAAAAAGCGGCGCAAAGCATAAAAAGCGAAGAGATGAACGAGCTTAGCAAAGCACAGCAAATTGATATAAGCTTGCCTGCTAAAACGCAAAAAACAGGCGGCCTTCACCCTATAACACTTGTAAAGCATGAAATATTAGATGTGTTTTGCGGCATGGGCTTTTTTGTATATGAGGGCCCTGAAATAGAGGATGACGAGCATAATTTTACACGCCTTAATGTGCCTAAAGACCACCCTGCAAGAGATATGCAAGATACATTTTATATTACAAGCGAGCTTTTGCTGCGCACCCACACATCACCCGGGCAAGTTAGGGTTATGGATAGCCAAAAGCCGCCTATTAAAGTGCTTGTGCCGGGCAGAGTTTTCCGCTCAGACAGCGATGCAACCCACAGCCCAATGTTCCATCAAATGGAGGGCCTTGTTGTAGATAAAGGCATAAATTTAAGCGATTTGCAAGGAATGCTTAACACATTTGTAAAAGCGCTTTTCGGCGATGAAACAAACACACGTTTGCGCCCATCGTTTTTTCCGTTTACAGAGCCCAGCGTTGAAGTGGACGTTAGCTGTTTTTCATGCGGCGGTGAGGGCTGTAATTTGTGCAAGCACACAGGCTGGATAGAAGTTTTAGGCGGCGGCGTAGTTAATCGCAAAGTTCTTGAAAATTGCGGCATTAACCCCGATGAGTATTCAGGTATAGCTTTCGGCATAGGCATTGAGCGCATTGCTATGCTTAAATATGGCATAAACCACATGGGGCTATTATTTGAAAACGATGTTAATTTTTTACAGCAATTTAAAGCGGGCGTTTAATTTTATAAAAACGAATAATACGATAAAACTACTTACAGGAGAACAAAATGAAAATACCATTGAGTTGGCTTAAAGAATATGTTGACATAGATATAACAGCGCAAGAGCTTATGGAAAAGCTGTTTTCGTGCGGTTTTGAAGTTGAAGAGCTTATAGATTTATCTAGCGAAATTAGCAATGTTGTTGTTGGGAAAATTGAAAGCGTGCAAAAGCAAGAGGGAACAGACCATTTACAAATTTGCACATTAAACTGTGGCGAGTATGGAGATAGCATTGTAATTTCAACAGGCGCACCAAATGCTATTCTTGGCGCAAAAGTGCCCGTTGCACTAGACGGCGCAACACTACCCGGCGGTTTTAAAATTAAAGCGCGCAATTTAAAAGGTGTTTTATCAAACGGTATGCTTTGCTCGGGAGAAGAGCTGGGAATAAATAACGATTACTACGAGGGCGCTGAAACAAAAGGCCTTTTAATATTGAATGATGAAGAAGAATTAGGGCAAGATATATGCGAAGTTATAGGCCTTAAAGATTATATTTTAGATATATCAATAACCGCTAACCGCCCGGATTGCCAAAGCGTTTTCGGCATGGCAAGGGAAATTAGCGCGCTTTTAGATAAGCCTTTGAAAATGCCGCAAACAAGCTTTAACACAGTTGAAGAAAAAAACAGTGGCATAAGCGTGAGCGTTGAAAGCAAAGATGTATGCCCGCGTTACCTTGCACATTATGTTAAAAATATTCGCATTGCCCCCTCGCCACAGTGGCTTAAACGCCGTTTGGCGCTTTGCGGCTTGCGCAGCATAAATAATATAGTGGATATTACAAACCATTCGCTTTTGGAAATTGGCCAGCCTATGCACGCTTTCGATTTAAGCAAAATTAGCGGCAAAAGCATTATAGTTCGCCGTGCGAAAGATGGCGAATTAATAACAACGCTTGATGAAAAGCAATTTAAGCTTACAAGCGATAATTTGGCTATATGCGATGAAAACGGCCCTGTTGCAATTGCGGGCGTTATGGGCGGCTTGCAAAGCGCAATGACAGATAATTCAAAAGACCTTTTATTTGAATGTGCAAGTTTTGCGCGCCATAGTGTTAGGAAAACATCTCGTGCGCTTGGGCAAATAAGCGATAGTTCTTTGCGCTATGAAAAGGGCGTTGATGAATATTCAACCGAGCTTGGCCTTAAAAGGGCTTTGCACCTTATAGACGCGCTAAACTGTGGCGATGTAACAAATGTAAGCTTTGATTGCGATGCAGGCGCACAAAAAGAGCGCCGCATAATAAAAGCGAGCACTGCACAAATTAACTCTGTTCTAGGCATTGAAGTGCCAAAGCAAGCAGTGTGCGATATATTAAAGCGCCTTGATTTTGGCGTTGAAGAGCAGGGTGAAACTTTAATCGTTAGCGTTCCGCGCTACCGTGAAGATGTGCAAGATTTCCCCGATTTAGCCGAGGAAGTTATAAGAATGTACGGCTACCATCATATTGTGCCAACATTTTTACAAAGTGCTAAAATAACTAAAGGCGGCTTAAGCCATTACCAAAACCAAGAGCTTAAAGCAAAGCGCGTTTTGTGCGCTCAAGGCTATTTTGAAGCTATCACGCTTGCGTTTTGCTCTATGGCAGACTTAAAGCGCCTTAATTTCAGCGATGATGCAAAAGAATTAAATGCAGTTCGCCTGCAAAATCCATTGACAGAGCACCTTTCTTTAATGCGCACAAGCATTGTGCCATCTTTACTTAAAGTGGTTGAAGACAACCTTAAAAAGGGCAACGCGAAAGCTAGGTTTTTCGAGCTTGGCAATGTGTATTTTCCGGCGAATAACAGCGGTGAGAAGCCACAAGAAATTCCCACTTTATGCCTTGCCGCTTTTGGCGAACAAGAGGACTTTTTCACCGTGAAAGGCACATTGCAAGCCTTAGCAGAGGCATTTAGCATGAGCTTTAGCTATGAAAGGGCAAGTGAAAGCTATTTGCATGGGGGCATAAGTGCAAATATAATTTTAAATGGCGAAGTAATAGGCTGTTTTGGTAAACTTTCAAATGAAATTGCAGCAAATTTAGAACTGCCTAAAGACCAAAAACAGGGCAGAGATATATATTTTGCGCAAGTAAATTTTGAAAAGTTTATTGCTATGGCGCCCAAGGGCATTAAATATAAGCCGCTAAGCCGTTTTGCGCCGCAAAAGCGCGATTTAGCGCTTATTTGTGACACAAATATAACTTGCGGTGAAATTGAAGATGTAATATATAAAGCATCGCCGTTGGTTTCAAGTGTAGAGCTTTTTGATGTGTATACCGGCGATAATATAGAAAAAGGTAAAATGAGCATGGCGTTTAGCGTAACGCTGTACTCGCAAGAAGAAATTACGCTGAAAGTAGCAGACAAAACAGTGCAAAAACTGCTCGGCGATTTAAAGCATAAACTTAATATTACACTGCGCTAATTATAGAATTTAGTGTATACTAAACATTAATTCCCTGTATTTGTAAACATTTACAAATACAGGGAATTTTGTTGACGAATGTATTAATATTTAGTATAATGTTAGTTATAAAATTGACAATGTAGTTTTGAGTGCTTGCAACTAGTAAATAATGTGCAATTTATGATATTGAGTAGGTCAATAAGTAAAAGAAATGCTTTCTTATTAGCTTAATTTGTGTAGTACCATTATGAAATATGGTGATGATTTTGAGTAATGATTTTGAAAAAAAGAGCTATGTTTATACAAATAATAATAAATGTTTAGGTTGCAATAAATGTATTTTCGTTTGCCCAACAAATGCAAATGAAGCTTTTTTTGAGGCCGAGCAATGTAAAGTTAGCATAAAAAATGGCTTTTGTGTTTCTTGCGGGCAATGTCTTGCAATATGCGACCATGGCGCACGAGACTATACAGATGACACCGGCACGTTTTTTAACGATTTGAGAAACGGCGAAGAAATAAGCGCTATAATAGCGCCTGCTGCAAAATTCAATTTTTTAGACACGCAAAAATTAATAGGGTATTTAAAAAGCATAGGGATAAAAAAAGTTTACGATGTTTCTTTCGGCGCGGATATATGCACATGGGCGCATATAAAAGCAGTGAAAGAGCATGGTGTTAAAAATATTATTTCACAGCCTTGCCCTGTTGTTGTTAGCTTTATTGAAAAATATTATCCCTTTTTAATAAATAGGCTTTCGCCAATACAAAGCCCTGCAATTTGTGTTGCAACTTATTTAAAGAAATATATTGGCGCAAATGAGAAAATTGCGTTTATATCGCCTTGTGTTGGTAAAAAGCGCGAAATAACGAGTGAATTTACAAATGATGCAATTAGTTATAATGTAACTTTTAGCAAACTAAGTGCATATTTTCAGAATAATAACATTAATTTAGACGATTTTGAGCAAAGTAAATTTGATAATATGCAAGGGTCAATTGGCTTTACTTTTTCAAGGCCGGGCGGTTTAAACGAGAATATAAAATACCACTTAGGCGAAAATATTTGGATAAAACAAGTTGAGGGAACAAAACAGCTTGGAAATTACTTAAAAGAATATATTAGCGATATAGAAAATGGCGAGCCGATACCGTTTATTGTAGATGCGCTTAATTGTGAAGATGGTTGCAACAACGGCACAGGCACACAGAAAATAGCAAAACTGAATAAAATAGACTATATGATAAACGAAGAAAAAACGGCGATAAACAAAAGCGAATGTGAAGCGCTTATGCGCTATTTTGATGAAAAACTTAATATAGAGCATTTTTTAAGGAAATACTCGGATAAGAGCCATGAGTATAAAAAAGACCCTGATGTTGACCTTGAAATGGCGTATTTATCGCTTGGCAAAGTTACACAGGAAGACAGAAATGTAAACTGTTTTGCTTGTGGATATGGCTCGTGCAGAGATTTTGTTTATAATTTGGCAACAGGGCACAACGATAAGAATAACTGTAAGGATTATCTTTTAAATAAATTTAGGCGCCTTAGCTTTGTAGATGAGTTAACAGGAATTTTTAACAGATATAGCTTTGCAACGGCGGTAGATAAGCTGCAAGAGCACCCGGGTTTTGTTGGGCTTGCCTATATTGATATTAACGGCTTAAAGCAAGCTAATGATAACGAGGGGCACAGCTTTGGCGATAAATTAATTATATCTTGCGCAGATATATTGAAAGAAGTTTTCGGTAATGAAGTTTACCGTATTGGCGGCGACGAATTTGTTGTAGTATCACAAACCGTAAGCGAAAAAGTTTTTGACGAGCGAGTTTTACAGCTGAAACAAATATTAAGCGAGCAAGAGTATTTAAAAGCTTCTGTCGGAAGTGCAAAAAGCTATAGCGCACAGGACCTGCAGCAAAAAATGGAAGAAGCTGATAGCGCCATGTATGAAGATAAGCAGCTTTATTATGCATTGCAGGGTGGTGCAAACAGGAGAAAGAATTTTTACTAAACACTAAACTTAATATAAACTTACTAAAAAACCCCTCTTGGCTAAGCCAAGAGGGGTTTTTGTGTTATTGAACTTTTAGTAAATTGCTTTTTAAGTGCTTAGGTTTTACAATAAATTTTATAAAGTTTCAATGCTTGTTCCCGGGTAGTAATGTGCTAAAATTTGGCTATAGCTCCAGCCGCTAAGGGCATAGTCGTAAGCGCCCCATTGGCTCATGCCAACGCCGTGCCCGTTACCTATTGTTGTGAATGTCCATGTGCCGTTGTTGTTATAGGTTATGGTGCAATGTGGCGAGTACATGCCCCAGAAATTATCGTAGAATTTGCCTACACGCATACGCACACCCATAACAGTTATATATGTCATGTGCCCGTATTCGTTGTACTCGGGGTTAGTTAGCCAGTTGTAGTAATCGGTTCTGCCGCTTGTAGAGCCCGGTAAAAGCTTTTCAATATTGCTAATGGCACGCTCGGTGGTTATTGTTGTGTTTTTGCCGTTATAACTTGTGCCATAGTTTAGGTATGTGGTTGCCTTTAAGTCTCCGGGGCTATCAATGCCCGATATTAAGTAAGGATAAGAGCCGCCCCACATCTCTTGAGAGCTTAATGTTTTGCCGCTACCTGCTGCGCTCCACATAGTAGTTGCAACAAGCCCGTTATAAGTTACAATTTCGTCTATAACGCTTTGGGTAGCGCTTATAACAGATTGAGAAGCACTTGTGAGCGCAACATTTGCAACGCCGCCGTTTTGAGAAACGCTTAAAATATAGCTGTGGGCAGCAACTGCTTGCGCCTTATAAACTTCTGTGTTGTTAAAGCCGCCAACTTCAGCTTGAACAACTTTTGAAATAATGTTCAAAGCACTATCGGTAACAGTTTGGTTTGTGTTAATATCGTAAACTGTTAGCATGTTTTCAACGGTGATAGTGCCGCTTGGCGCACTTGGTGTTGTTTGCGAGCCGCTAATGCCATAGAAAGCATGCACTTTTGCCGGTATATCAATATAAGCATAGTTTAAATCAAGGCTTGTGCGAATGCCGTTAACATATGGCTGCATTTGTGGGTTTGTATTGCCGTCGCTGCAATATTGCCAAATGCCTATTTCAGCACCGAAAGAGCTAGAAGGGTTAACTGTTGGCGTTGGGTTTGTTGGATATCTTGCATACCAGAAGTCATATCCTTCGTTTATAAGCCCTTTTACATCAAATAAAGTGCTGTAATAATGATAGGTGTAAAAACCGGGGTAATAGCCGTTTTGCTCAAGCAATTGCATCATATAGCGAACTATATCTGTGCGCCCGTTATAAGTTGTGCCTGTGAGGTTTAAATTGTCCTCATAGTCTACATAAACAGGGTAATCGAACACAATGCCCGAAGCTTTTAAATTCTTTGTGCCTTGGGTGTTAACAAAGAAGTCTATTTCTTCTTTTGCCTCGGTATAATTGCTTGCATAACTGTAAATATAAACGCCCACATCTATGCCGGCAGCTTTAGCGCCGCGAACATTTGCCTCGTAGTATGGGTCTTCATAATAGCCTGCATTTGTTGCGCTTGTTGCACGTATAATGGCAAACTCAATGCCACTAGCGGCAACTGCGTTCCAATCTATTGAATACTGATATTTAGAAACGTCTATGCCATAGCTGCCCGCGCCGCTGTTTGCATTTGTTGGCGGGGTATCAATTACCGGTGCAAGGTAAACGGTTTGTGTGCTGTTAATAACTTGCCCTAAGGCGTCGCGAACACGTATCATGCCTGCTGTAAATGTTGCGCCCTCGCTTGCATCTACTGTTATAGTGCTCGAGCTTTGCCATGTTTTGCCGCCGTCAAAGCTTATAGAACCGTCTTCGTGGGCACTTGAAGCACTGCTTATAGTGAAGTTTACCGTTACGGAATATAGCTTTTTATCGGCATCATAAAGTGTATCTATTTTATCAATGGTGGGCTTTCTAACAACTCTGCCGTCGCTTAGAATATAATAAGCTGTGTTATCAATTAAATAATAGCCTTCGCTTCTGCCGGCAAAAAGTTCACCGTTTGCCGAGAAATAATATTCAATATCTTCTATAGTTTTGAAATTTGTATATAGGTATGGAATATCATCGGTTTCACTTTGATAGTATTCTTTGCCGTTTGCATCTATCCAACCCAAAGGTGCAATGCCTTGCTCATTCAAGTAAACTAAAGTGGAATCTTTCTTTTTAACGGTAGCATTTGTGTATAGTTTACCTTGTGCATTTGCAATGTAGAAATTGCCCTCGTAAGTAAACTCGCCTGTTATTACTATACCGTCTTCATCGAAAATATAAATGCCTGTGCCTATAGTTTGCTTGCCTGTAGAGGGCTCACCGTTTATCAAATAATAGCCGTCAACCCAGCCGGTGCCTGTTTGCTGTGCACCGTTTTCATCAAAGAAGTACTTTACATCGTCTAAAATAAGCATACCTATAGCTAAAGTGAAATCTTCTTGCTGGTAATAGGTGTCCTCGCCAAGCGTCACAAAGCCTGTGCTTGCAATGCCGTTTTCATCTAAATAGCGGCGCTTGCCGTTTTCTAAATCTATAATGGTTTCAGTGTAAAGGGCGCCGTTTTCATCTGCTGTGTACATTGCGCCATCAAAAGTAAATTCGCCTTTAAATACTTCGCCATCTGAGTTGAAAATATAAATATTGTTATCAATTGTGTGCTTGCCTGTTAGCGCTTTGCCCTCAACAAGGTAATAGTTATCCGCCCAGCCTGTATCTGTTACAAGCTCACCTTTTGCGCTAAAGAAGTATATATCTGCGCCGATTGTTTGCTTGCCTGTTGCAAGTGTTTTTTGCGCTGTTTGGTAATAGCGCTCTTCACCAAGCGATACCCAGCCCTCAGGCGCTAAAACGCCGTTTTCGCCGTAGTATGTCCTTGTGCCGTCTTGGTTATCGGCTATGCTCAATATGTATAAAGCGCCTTGCTCGTTTGAATAGTACTCATCGCCGTTAAATGTAAACGCGCCGCGCACCAGCAAGCCTTGCTCGTTAAAATAGTAAGTGCTGTTTTCAATTACTTGCATACCTGTTACTGCTGTGCCGTTTTGTAAGTAGTAATCGCCTGCCCAGCCGTCCTCGGTTGCAAGTTTTCCGTCTGTGCCAAAGAAGTATATTTCGCGCTCAATTGTATGTGCGCCTGTTAAAAGCTTGTACTCGTCACTTTGATAATATTTATCGCCGCTTGCAAGCTCTATCCAGCCTAAAGGTGCTTTGCCGTCTGCGTCGTAATAAGTAATAAAGTCAAGCTCGGTTATAAAGCTATGTGTGTAAAGCACACCTTTGCCGTTTGCATAATACTTATCGCCGTTATAGGTGAAATTGTGTTTGAAAGGAATACCTAAATCGCTGAATATATATTTGCTACCGCTTATTGTTTGCGGGCCTGTAACAATTTGCCCATCTTTAACATAAATGTCGCCAACCCAGCCGGCCTCAATTAATGTGCCGTTAGAGTTAAAGTAATATACTTCGCCGTCTATAGTGGTTTTTTGAGTAGCTAAAGTGAGATCTGCTTTTTGGTAATAGCGCTGTGTGCCAATTGTAAACCAGCCTGTTGGCGCAACACCGTTTTCACCGTAATAAGTAATACTTGTATCGGTTTTATAGAAATCTTCAATTAATACAGCGCCTGTTTCATCGGCATAGTAATTGTTGCCCTCGTAAGAGAACTTACCTTTATACACTTTGCCGTCTTGTGCAAATATATAGAAAACATCGGCTATTGTATATGCGCCTGTAAGCGCTATACCATCTTGTAAGTAGTAATCGTCTGCCCAGCCTGTATCTGTGATTTGAACGCCTAGCGCACTGAAGAAGTATATGCTATCGCCAAGCGTAAGTTTGCCTGTTGCAAGGGTTTTATTTGCTGTTTGGTAATAATTCTCACCATTTACTTCATAAAAACCTTCGCTTGCAGCAATGCCGTTTTCATTGTAATATGTGCCAACTTGCGCATTGTTATATATTATTTGGCTTTTAACAATTTTCCCGCTTTCATCGGCATAGTAATCGTTGTTTTCATAGGTGAAAGCGCCTTTTGTTACAATGCCGTCGGCCTTAAAGTAATAGCTTTCGCCATCAATTTCCTGCATACCCTCAAGGGCTTTGCCGTCAACAACATAGTAATCGCCTGCCCAGCCGTCTTCTGTTGAAAGCATGCCGTTTGTGCCGAAGAAATATGTGCTATTTCCAATATCTTGGCGGCCTGTTAGCAGATAAAATTCATCGTTTTGGTAGTAATCGCCGCCTTGTGTTTCAATCCAGCCGGTGGGAACTTGCCCGTCGGCGTCGTAATAGCGCAAATAAGTTTGCTCGCCCACAAGCATTGTGCGAATAGCATCTAAGTATATAACACCGTTTTCGTCGGCAAAATAATTAACGCCTTCAAAGGCAAATTCGCCTGTTAATGGCAAGCCGTTTTCGCCAATAATATAAGTTTTACCGTCAAGGGTTAACCTGCCTGTTGGAACAATGCCATCTTCTAAGTAAACGCCGTCTACCCAGCCTGTGCCTGTTTGTTTTGCGCCGTCACTTGCGAATAGATAGGTGCTGCCGTCAACCACTGCAACGCCTTTTGCAAGCTCGTTTGTGCGCCCATATTTACCGGGCTCTTGATAATATTCATTGCCGTCAACCGATGTTATCCATCCAACCCTTGCGCCACCGTCACTGCTGTAATAAGTGGTGCTTTCTTTATAGCTTAAAAAGCCGTTTGAATATAGTACACCGTTGCTATCGGCAATAAACCAAGCATCGCCATATTGGAAAGAATAACGGTAAACATTACCGCTCTCATCAAATATATATTGTGCACCATCTATTGTATGAGGCCCTGTTGCAAGAGTTCCGTCTGCTAAAATATAAGAGTGTACAGAACCGCTGTGCTGCCAAGTGCCTTTTTCTATATTACTTGGGGTTTCGTCGTCGGG
>CAYJEU010000049.1:0-9894 GCA_964369565.1 uncultured Bacteroides sp.
GCAGAAATTATAATAACAGCAACAACAATATTCATGCTTGTTGAAATATTATCAAAGCTTGCTATAATGCTCTCATTTAATGTTATTCCGTTTACATTATCAAGGCTTAATATTTCATCTCGAGTTGCCTCACTACTTAAATCGCCATTAATTAATATTGCATTACTTTCTATAGGTTCTGAAAAAAGCTCTTCATAATATCCATTACTCATTAGAATTTCATGATTTATATATTTTTCATATATTCCGCCTATGGTGGCAGTTTGCTCTTCGCCATCAATGCCTTTAATTAAAACTTCATCACCTTTGCCGGCGCCCAATAATTCAGAAAGTTTTTTACTTATTAGCAGAGAATCATCAGGCAATGCAATTTCGTTTTTTGAACTTGTATCTCTTATAATATTCATGCTTTTTAATTCGTCATTGCCGGCATAAACTTGAATATATGCAACAAGTTCTTCATCGCCAAAGATAGTTTCTGTGGCATAAGTTGTGATTGCCTGCATTTCAAGGCTGTTATCAATGCCATTAATTTCGCTGATTATTTTAGCTGCATCTTCTGTACTTTCCTGAGTTGACACCAAAGCTGTGTATAATGTCAGTTCATTGTACTGAATATCGGCAATGCCACCTATTGAGCCTTGCATTCCAAATCCGCTAACAAGTAAGCATGTGCAGCCTGCAATTCCAAACACAGACATGAAAAATCTCTGTTTATAACGAATTAAGTTTCTAGCTGTAACTTTAGTGGTAAAAGAAAATTTATTCCAAATAAACGGTATTTTCTCCAAAAACACTTTTTTACCTGCAACAGGCGCTTTAGGCCGCAGTAGCACACTTGTAACCTGCGCTGTTTCTGCCTTAATGGAACTATAAGTGGTAATTCCCATTAAAACTAAAAATATAACAACTGCTAAAAGCATATTAAACCATGGTGTTTCATAGCTTAGCGGTGGTAAATTATACATAATATTCCACGTGCCATATACGATAGGCGGAAAAATCATGATACCAAGCACAGCGCCTATAACTCCGCCTATTAAAGTAGCGCTGAGTGCATATATTAAATATTTTGAAGCGCAGTTAAACTTACTATAACCGAGTGCGCGGAAAATGCCAATTTGCCCTCTTTGCTCATCAACCATGCGTTTCATTGTTGTTAAACATACAAGCGCCGCTACAAGAAAAAAGAATATAGGGAAAATAAGCCCTATAATTTGCATTTGATTTACTGTATCTTTGTATGTTGCCATTGAATAATGCATTTCCCTTGTTAATAGTGTCCATTTTCCATCTTCAAGCTCGTTTATTTCTACTTTGGCGCTTTCCAGTTCTTTTAGTGCATCATCAAATTCCTTTTGCCCGTCTTCACGTGCGCTCGTAAGCTCTATTTGCGCCTCGTCTAACAATTGTTCGCTTTTTTCAAGCTCTGCTTCAATTTGCTGTGCAATAGCTGGCACAGGTGGTATTTGCTGCCTTGCAATTTCAATTTCTTCATACCCTATATCAATTTCATCTTGTGCTTTTTGCATCTCAAGGTTAAATTCATCTAAATTTTCGCTGTATTCTTGCAATCCGCTTTCATATTCCAAAAGCGCATCCGCTTTAATTTTGTCTGCTCTTTGTGTTTGCGCGGTAGATGAAACGGTTTCTATTACAGTTTGTTTATCTTCAATTAAATTCAAATATTCATCACTGAAAAAGTCAAGTGTAGTGGCCTGTTTGCTTGATATATACGCTGTTGTATAAAAATCTGAAACAAAGGCTTCTTTTGGTATATAAAGAAATGAATTTAATGTTAAGCTATCAAGGGTGCCATTTCCCTTTTCAAGGCTCATGTAATTTGGGGTGTTCACTAACCCAACTACAGTATATTCTGTATATTTAAAAACCTCATCAAGTTCTACCCCGGCTCTTTCAATAGTTATAACATCGCCTATTTTAGGCGTTTCATATAAATTATTGGGCGCCTCGGCTAAAACTTCGTTAGGTGCTGCCGGGTATCTTCCGTCTACAAGTAAGAGCTTATTTATAAAGCTATCTTCGCTCCATGACTCCACTCTAAAAATATAGTCATTTTCGCCAAAATTCGCCTCAACGTCATAAAAATGCCCACCTTCAACGATAAAATCTTCATCAACACTTTTAAGAGTATTAATGTCATCATCATCAAAGCCATAATTTGAAAAAAGCTGAAAATCAAACAGAGAATAGTCGTCTAAATAACTATCTACACTTTGGCCCATAGCAGAAGATATAGACAGCATGCCGGCAAAAAAAGAAACCCCCATAAATACAATTAACGCTAGTAATATGTATTTACCTAAAGATTTTTTTATAGTGCGAAAAGTATCAAGCAGTAATTTATTTTTCATTACCACTCGACCTCCTCAATAGGCAGTGGAGATTTATTTAAAGTAACAGAGGAAATTTTACCGTTTTTAACTTTAATAACTTTATCTCCTATTGGGCAAAGCGCAAGATTATGTGTTATAAGAATTACTGTCATATCGTACTTTTTGCAAGTATCTTGAAGCAATTTTAATATTTGCTTAGAGGTTTCGTAATCAAGTGCACCTGTTGGCTCGTCACACAGCAGTAATTTAGGGTTTTTCGCAAGCGCTCTTGCAATGGCGACTCTTTGTTGCTCGCCGCCCGAAAGTTGCGCAGGGAAATTGCCTGAGCGCTCTTTCAAACCCACCATGTTTATTATTTTATTGGCATCAAATGGATTTTTTGATATCTGTGTGGCAAGCTCAACATTTTCAATAGCGGTTAAATTTTGAACTAAATTGTAAAACTGAAAAACAAAGCCTATGTCAAAGCGTCTATATTCGGTTAATTCATTTTCGTTTATAGAACTAATTTTCTTATCGTCTACAATTATATCGCCCGAGGTTACATAGTCCATTCCACCTAAAATATTGAGTATTGTGCTTTTTCCGGCACCCGAGGCACCTGCAATAATAACAAATTCGCCCTTATTTATTTCAAAATCCACACCGTCAAGCGCTTTTATATTAACTTCGCCTACACTATATGTTTTTTTAACATCTGAAAATTTTATATAGCTCATCTAATCCTCCGTGAATGTGTTTGTTTTAAATTAATTTAAACTTTAGCATACAGTGCCTAGGGCGCCTAATAACAAAGACATATTGATTTGTTTTTAAATTCCGCTTTGCCTATTGCTTGAGTTAGAAAATATGCCACATCTTGCCTGCTGATATTTTTACCGCCACTTGGAACGGATACATCAGAAGTTCTAAAATTCTTAGTCATTTCTCCATCAATTAACGATAAAGGCCTTAAAATTAAATAATCAAGCCCGCTGTTAATAATAATATTTGCGGCAATTTTATGGTCTGCAATGGCATTTTTAAAGAACAGATTCACAAACAATTTTGCGATAATGCCCGGCATTTCATCATGTATTCCGGCAGAGCTTATATGGAATATCTCTTTAACGCCCGCCTGTTTTATTGCCGGCACAATAATTTTAATCATATCTGATAAAAGTGTTGATTTGTTATTTGCATCGCCGCCAAGGCACGATATTGCAAGCTGTGCACCATTTGACACCTCAACAACCGAGTTTTCATCAAATAAGTTGGCGGTTTTTACAGTTAAATTTTTATGTTCTGCTGTTATTTTGCTCGCATCTCTTACAACAGCAGTAACTTCGTGTCCTGCGTTTAAGGCTAAATCTAAAACTATGCGGCCTGTTTTGCCGCTCGCTCCAAATAATACTATTTTCATAAATTTACTTTCCTCCTAATCAATATTATCTACCATAAAAAACACATTTCTCATATAAGCATGCATAATTTTCCTAAACTCTTCTTTATCTATATTGCTGTTACACTTCAAAGTTACGCCTTCTCTAATCCCGGCAAAAATCGATTTTGCTATTATACAAGAAATAATTTGAAGGCTTTCTCTGTTTTCTGCATTTACTTTCCTTGTAGTAAACACAACTGCAGTAATTAATTCGATAAGTTTTTTTTGATAATCACAATTAATTTGCTCGTCGTTGACAATTATATTCATTTCAGCTTGAAAAGTGCTTTGCAACTCTACAATGCCATCAACCCAGTTAAATAAAAATTCATTAATTACCTCTCTGTTTAAAAATGACTTATCGCTTAGTAATTTGAAATTATAGCTATCTAATTTTGTTAACAAAGGCGACAAAACTGTATTTACTAAATCTTGCTTGTTTTCAAAGTATTTATAAACATTTCCAACCGGAGTTTGTGCTTTTTGGGCAATTTCTCTCATAGACGAATTAGTAATACCTTTTTTCGAGAACTCATTTTTAGCAGCAACTAATATCTTTTTTCTTAGTTCATCTTTTAAAACCTGAGCCATATTACCACCTACCAAATTCTTTAATAAAGAACACATGTTCTCTATTAAAGGATACACTATTAAATTGCAACTGTCAAGTTATGCTTGGTATCATTAATATAATTTTATTTTTGACTAATTAAGATGTATGCTTTTAATAAAGGATATTTAAACATTAAGAACTTTATAAGTTCAGATTAAAACCTCACCAGCGCATTTTTATCTCGCTTGATGGGCGCAGACCCTCTTCTGCCTGTAAAATTTCACTGCTTGCATTTATGTGTATCAGTTTTTCCGTTGTGATAAAAGCCTTGCTCATTCCCGTTGGTGTGGCAAGAAAAGTGCCGTCCGGTAATTTTACCGTTACATTTCCGTCGTTTGCCGCAACCCAGCCGAGTTGTCACATCTTATAGCATATACCGCATATTTGTAATTTTAAGCCGTTCATTAAAACCCTCCTCCAAACAGTACTATATTATATATTATACTATTGATTTTATGCTATATTTTGTATTATAATATAAAAAAGTATAATAATATTGAGGTTTATATGAGATTTTTAGCAACGCACGAAAATGCTGAAAGAGGAAGAAGTGATTTCCCTTTAGAGCTTTATAATATTGATAGCACACACGCAAGGTATCAAATGCCTTTCCACTGGCATATAGAGTGTGAAATTATATACATAATAAGTGGGAAATTCGCTCTTACGCTTAATGATAATGTATTTGTCTTAAGTAAAGGTGAGAGTGCTTTTATCCCCAGTGGAATAATACACGGCGGAACCCCTGAAAATTGTGTATACCAATGCGCTGTGTTCTCGCTTGAAAAAATGTTGCCCTTAATACCTATAAGGCAAGAACAATATGAGCGTGAACTGGGGCAAGGCGATTACATACCCCCTGTAAAATTAGAAAACACACATATAATTAAGCTGTTCTATACATTAAAAAACAAAAATCACGGATATGAATTTGCCACTCAAGGGTTAATTTTTCAAATAATAGGTGAAATATTATCAGAAAAAAGCAATGCAAAAACGCAAGCGAATAGCAGTGCCGACACAAAACGTATAAAAAAAATAAAAGATGTTTTGCGCCTTATACGCAACGATTACGCAAAATCATTGACATTGGAAATACTTGCAGAAACGGCAGGGCTTAATTTACAATATTTGTGTAAATCTTTTAAGCGTATAACGGGCAAAACACCTATTGATTATTTGAATTTTTATAGGATAGAATGTGCAGCAGAATTTTTGCAACTGGGCGAAATGAATGTGACAGAAATTGCGTTTGCTTGTGGATTTAACGATTTAAGCTATTTTATAAAGATGTTTAAGAAACAAAAAAATATGTCTCCCAGAGAATTTAAAAAGCAACTGAACAGCAACACTTTAAAACATGCTAAAAACAATGATGATGGACACATTGCAAATTATATACCCATAATCCCCGAAAAACCAATTGTTGTAGACGGAATAGTTACTGTGCACTATTTTGAATATTCAAACACCTACGAATTCAATGGGGAATCTCATGATTTTTGGGAGCTTTTGTATGTTGATAAAGGCGAAGTTACAGTTAAAGCGAATGAGAAAGAACACAATTTGGAAAAGGGGCAAATTATTTTTCATGCGCCCAAAGAGTTCCATACAGTGCGCTCGAATGGAATAGTTGCGCCAAATTTAGTTGTGGTTAGCTTTATATGTAATAATGAATACATGAAGTTTTTCAACGAAAAAATACTCCCTGCGGATAACATTACAAGGGCCCTTTTAGCACGAATTGTTGAAGAAGCTGGCAATGCTTTCAAAACTCCCCTTAATAACCCTAACACTAAATTTTTCGAAAGAAATGAAAACTCAATATTCGGTGCAGAGCAAATAATATGCAATTGCATAGAACAACTTTTGGTTGAATTGATAAGGCACGAAAACACGGCAAAAAGCCACTTTTTGACAAGCGTTATCACAGATAGTGCCAAAAGTGAGTTTGTGAACAAAATAATTAATTATATGCAAGAAAATATTACCAAGCGTCTTACAATATCATGCATAAGCAGTGATAATTTAGTAGGGCAAAGCTATTTGCAAAAAGCTTTTAAAGAGGTGACAAACAGTGGCGTTATGGACTATTTTAGAAAAATGAAAATAAACGAGGCAAAAAAAATGATAAGAGAGGGAAACAACAATTTTACTCAAATAGCAGAAACCCTCAATTATGATTCTATTCATTATTTTTCTCGTCACTTTAAAAAGCAAACAGGAATGACACCAACCGAATTTTCTTCAAGCATAAAGGCAATATAAAAATTTTCCGATTTTATGCAAATTTTATATAAAATTTGATATTTATAATAAATATATTTATATGTATAATTATTATATCAGCACATATTAATTTTGCGCTGATAATAGTGATTATAAGGAGAATGTTATGTCTAAACCTGATATTAAAACATTGGATAGTGCAATAAATGCATACGATTTAGATAGCGAAGTTGTTGGGGCGCTAAATTTTGGGCATGGGCATGTAAATAACACAATTTGCATTTATACACAAGAGCAAAGTGGTGTGTGTAAACGTTATATTTTGCAGCGTTTAAGCACCAAGGCCTTTAAAAATCCATCGCAGCTTATGGAAAATATATGTGGTGTAACAGATTACTTGCGTGAGATTATAAAGCAAAAAAACGGCGATATCGAACGTGAAACGCTTACAGTTATCCGTACAAAAAAAGGCGAGCCTTTATTTACAGACGAAGAGGGTAGAGCATGGAGACTTTACACATTTATAGAAGATGCTAAAACTTATGACATTGTAGACACGCCTGAGCTTTTTTATACATCTGGCAAAGCATTTGGCAATTTTCAACGTCTTTTAACGAATTATCCTGCACACACATTGCACGAAACTATTACAGATTTTCATCACACTGTAAAAAGGCTTGAAAAGTTAGAAACAGCAATTAAAGAAGACAAACTTAACCGTGTGAAAGATGCAAAAGAGGAAATTGGTTTTGCACTTGCACGAAGAGAAGACTGCGGCCTTGCACTTAAGGCTTTAAACGAGGGCATTTTGCCACTGCGTGTTACACATAACGACACAAAACTCAACAATGTTATGATAGATAACGAAAGCGGCGAGGGCATTTGTGTTATTGACCTTGACACTGTTATGCCGGGGCTATCCATTAATGATTTTGGCGATTCTATACGCTTTGGCGCAAACAACTGCGCAGAGGACGAGAAAGATTTAAACAAAGTTAATTTCGATTTAGACCTATTTGACATATACGCAAAAGGCTTTTTAGAGGGCTGTGGCGATACATTAACTAAAGCTGAAATTGAATATTTACCGCTTGGCGCAAAACTTATGACATTAGAGTGCGGCATACGTTTTTTAACGGATTACCTCGAGGGCGATGTATACTTTAAAACCACAAGAGACGGACAAAATTTAGACAGAGCAAGAACACAGTTCAAACTTGTGAGTGATATGGAAAACGAATGGGAAAACATGCACAAAATTATTAGCAAATATATATAGCTTTAAAACACAATGGAGGTTTTTATGCCTAAAGTTATGGTAACGGGTGCAAGCGGTTTTTTAGGAGTGCGTGCGGCATGTGAATTAAAAAACAGCTTTGAAATTGTGCCTGTAACAAGAAACGATTTTGATATTACAAACGAGCATGATGTGCTAAAATTTATGAAAGTAGCACAGCCCGATTTCGTAATACATTCTGCTGCTATTTCTGATATAACAATAACAGAGCAAAACCCTGAATTGTCGGACAAAGTTAATAGGTTAGCGCCCTTTTATATTGCAAAAGCCTGTAAAAACATTGGCGCCAAACTGATAAACCTCAGTTCCGACCAAATTTATTCAGGCAATAAAGAACAATTTTCGCTTAGCGAAAACACAAGCCTTTCGCCACAAAATTTATATGCAAAACAAAAATTAGAGGCAGAAAACCTTGTTTTGGATATATTGCCCAACGCTGTAAACTTGCGCCTAACATGGATGTATGATGTGCCAGCATCACCTTTGTTTCAACATAAAAACTTGCCGCAAATAATAAAGCAAGCGGCAGAAAACAAACAAACGGTAAAAGTAAATGTCAATCAAATGCGCAGCATTACTTATATAAAAAATGTAGTTGACAACCTTTCAAAATGCTTTGAGCTTGCAGGAGGCGTATATAATTTTGGGAGCGAAAACGACATTTCTATTTACGAACTATATAAACACGCCGCAAAGGTTATGGGTTATAGCAAAGAGATAATTGAGCCGTTTGACGGTGGAATGAGAAATATATTGATTGACACATCAAAAATTAGAAAAAACGGAATAATTATCCCTACGGCAAAAAATGGATTATCGCAAGCTTTTAATATAATAACTTGAAGAAAAAATGCATAAACGCGATTGTAACAGGTGAAAATCTGTTCCAATCGCGTTTTTATACTAAATAATCTTACATGCTCACTACAATTAATTATAGCAAATTGTAGTGGGTTTTATGCTAAAACTACAGAAGTATTAACCTTTACTGAATTGGGTAAAATAACATCAGCACCTTCTATAACGCAGTTAATTTCTTTTCCATCACACGTTATTCTTGATACTTTCATGTTTGCGGGTAATTTAATCTTATTCAGCGTGAGCTTTCCATACAGCACTTTTATCGTGAGAGTATTTTCGTTTATCTCTATTTCACCCCACCCTTTATCAAGCGACCAAAAACAATTAAAGTCGCCACTCACTGGGTTAAATCCGATTGTTTTTTGTGCATATCATTCTCAAAACCGCTGTATGCCAAAAGCACTGCATAACTTGCCATGAAACGTGCGTAATTGCTACCGCGCTCAAACTCGTTCCAAGGGTTGCGCTTTGTGCCATCATAGCGTTTACACAGGGCTGTTATGCGCTCTACCCCTTCTTTTATCATTCCTCGCTTTACCATATGTATTGCAGCCTTCCCCACCTTGTTTCACGAGAGATATCTACAACAGGCGCCAGCCCTAATCGGCATCCTACTGCTTTCATTTCTGTTTTTATTAAAATAAAACTATAGCAAATATAAATAAAAAAGTGTAGCACCGAAAAAAAAGAAAGTGATAGACTTATTTGAGAGAAATAAAGGGGTCACGGAAAGGTGTTAGGAATGAAAAAACAGAACTATATAAACATTTTGCAAAATATCGTGTTCTGATTATCGACAAAATTGGTTACTTACCGATGGATATTCAAGGTGCAAACCTATTTTTCCAGTTAATTGCACGAAGATATGAGAAAAACACAACAATTTTAACATCAAACAAGATGTTTTCACAGTGGAATGAGGTTTTTTCTGACCTTACAATCGCAAGTGCAATTTTAGACCGCATTTTGCATCATTGCACCGTCATCAATATCAAAGGCGAGAGCTACAGGCTTAAGGAACGTAAAGAGTTTATGCGCCAAAAGGAACAAAAAATCAATACAATTTTCGAACCTTAAACCGACATTTATGCTGCCACAAAACTACAAAATTTAA
>CAYJEU010000050.1:0-8221 GCA_964369565.1 uncultured Bacteroides sp.
TTGGATGGCGACGTCCCGCAAAGATAGGTAGGTGCCGGCTTTTTTTGCGCCCTTTTTTTAGGGCGCTTTTTTTGTGAAAATAGCTTTTGGCGCTATTTTTTCTTTATATTAGCGGCGCTTTTTTCGTGTGAACAAGCGTGTAAAGATATAAATAATCTGCGCTATGCTTCGATTGTTCATATCTTGTTTTTCGGCACAGAGCACACGACAAATTATATTATATTCGAGCCTCATATAATCTAAAACTTAGGCTTTAAAAAGGAGAAATTTATGCTTACATACAAAGAGATTACTTCGGACTATTTAAGTGAAATTAAAGAAATATATCTAGATTCCAATTGGCAAGCTTATTTAAAGGACGACGCTAAATTAAAAAGAGCATTTGATAATTCGCTTTTTACTTTAGGCGCATTCAAGGGTGATAAACCGGTTGGCTTTATAAGGTGTGTTGGCGATGCAGAGCATATTGTTTTGGTGCAAGATTTAATCGTATTAGCGTCATTTAGGCGAAAAGGTATTGGCAAATATTTGTTTAATGCGTGCCTGGAAAAATATAAAGATGTAAGAATGTTTCAAGTTGTTACAGACATTGAAGATGTGCCGGCGAATAGTTTTTACAGCTCTTTACAAATGAAAAAATTAGAGCAAGGAAATATGGTTTCTTATTTTAGATAGTTAATTTAAAAACGCTTTAGCAATAGAGCAGCGCATTTAATTAACGCTATTTTCAGCATAATATGTGCTTATTAAGCTCAATTAGCTTTCAGTTAAGCTTACACAAAAAAATGCAAGGAATTTTGTTGGAAATTATAGTAAAAAATTAAAAATTATGAACATTTTGCTCTTATTTTTTTTGCAATCTTGACGATTATATATACATAGGATTAATTTATCATTTCTTGCGAAGATATTCGCGAACGGAGTATAACAATGAGTTTAAAAATAACTAACAATTTGGGCTTGGCTTCACTTAAAGCTTCGCAAGGTGCGAAAGCTGAAAGTGTGCAAGATAAAGCCGCCGCGAAAGCGCAAAGCTTCGACAGTGCCGTGTTTGCAGCAAGGCCAACAGGCGAAGAAGCATTTGTGCGCGACACCGCTGCTGATATTGTTCAAAAAGCTCATGTTCGCCCCACAAAAAGCGAGCTTAATTCTTTGCGTTTTGAAATAGAAAAGGGTAATTATCAAATAGACTCTCAAGAACTTGCTAAAAGCATTTTGCTTTTAGGTGAAGAGGAATAATATATGAACTACACTTATAGTGATTATTTAAAGTTTTTAGAAAATTTATCACAGGCGCTTAGCGAATTGAGCGCGCTGCAAAACGAAAAGGCGAATGCTGTTAAATTACACAGGCTTGAAGAGCTAAACGAGGCAATAAAAAAAGAGCAGGCAATTTCATTGCAGCTAAGGGGCCTTGAAAAACGCAGAAATGAAATATTAGGTGCACTTGGAATAAAGGCAACGCTTCGTGAAATGCCCGGTATTTGCGAAGAAAAGTACAAAGAGCAAACCCAAAAAGCGGTTAACGATATATTAAACAAGAACGATATGCTACAGCTCTCTCGCAAAAGTGCCGCAGATATTATAGAAAAGAACAGCAAATTAATTCAAAAAGCGCTTAAACAGCGCGGCGTTGAAGATTTGCCGGACATACTTCCACGCACACAAGGCTCTATTTCAAAAAAAACAGATTATTCAGGCTAAAAAATTATTTTTCGTTATATAATTGGCATTGCTTTATAAGAGAACAGCGCAAAAAAGCAAAGCACATCAACTGCAAAGCTATAATGGCAAGCGCGAGTTTAATTATATTCTCAGCAAGCAAGCTGTAAAGAAAACACACGCTTTAAACAAAACATGCGCCACAGGAGGATAATTAATGGGAACATTTGGTTCTTTCACAACGGTTAGGCTTGGCATATACGCCGCTCAAACAGGCCTTGATGTTACAGGCAATAATATCACTAATATTAATACTGTAGGTTATTCACGCCAGCGTGTGGAGCAATACAGTTTGTCGGCGTCCACATCGGATAAATACTACTCGGTTTACACCGCTAATGTAGGGCAAGGCGCTGTTGTTAGCGATATAGCACAGCTTCGTGATGTAGGCCTTGATATAACATATCGCAATTCTCTTTCCGATTTAGGCGCATCAGACGCTAAACTTGCAGGCTATGAAGACTTAGCCGCTATTTTAGACGAAGTTGGAAAAGGCGGCGACGGCGAAAACGGCCAAGACGACGGTGTTATTCTTAAACAAATGAATGCGCTGAGAGACCTTATAAGCACAGCCAACACAAACGGAATGAACGACTTTGAGGCGCTAATTCGCTCATCGGCTTCATCTTTAACCTCACTTTTTAATTCATATGCCGATAAATTGGCCGAGCTTGAGCGCACTTATACCGAGGCTTATAATCAAGATGTAGATACAGTTAACCAAATTTTAACTAGCATACAAGAGCTTAACACTTCCATTAGAGATGCTGAAATAAGAGGCGATTCTGCCTTAGAGCTTCGCGATGAGCGCAACCTCATGATAGATAGCCTAAGCCAGTATGTAAAAGTTGATGTTAGCTATTCTACAGAAATGCTTGCACCTAATTTTGAAGTTGAGAAATTAACAATAACATTAACAGACGAAGACAGGGTGCCGCTAGACGGTGGCGTTGTTGTAGACGGCGTTTATGTTTCGCAGTTTTCAACAGGCGATGAAAGTGAAAACTATGCTTTAACTGTTAGCCCTTTAACCGATGTTGACGGCCAGCAGCTTGAATATACAGATACCTCAACTGTTTTGGGCGACACCGAGCTTTATGGCTCGCTTCAATCACTTCGTGAAATGCTAACAGAAAACGGTGAGTTTTCAACAAACGATGATGTGCTTGAAGATATAAACTCAACATCGAAGCGCGGTATACCGTATTACCAGCAAGCTTTAGACTCTTTGGCGTTTACATTTGCCGAGGTTATGAACACCATAAACACAACAAAAGCAGACGGTACACCTACAACTGTTGCAGGTGCGGGCGATTTGTTCTCGTCTAATATATCAGACGGTGCAGGCGCAACAGTGCCTATTACCGCTGCAAACATAGCTGTTTCACAAGATTGGGCGGATGGCAATGTGCACATGCTGTCTTCGGGCGAAGATAATGCCCCGAGCGGCGACAGAACAAACCTTGCAAGGTTTTTAGACGCTTTTAGTGCTAATCACACATTTAGCCCAACAAATATACAACCGGATGCTGTTGGCGTTAGCGATACTCTTTCATTTGAAGAGATGCTGTTTTCAATTCAAGCCACTTTAGCGGAAGACCAAATGGCAGCAACAGCTACGCTTACAAGTAATATGGAAGTTAATGATAATGCTTATGTTGCAAGAGAGAGCATTATGGGCGTTAACTTGAACGACGAAGCCACAAATTTAATAACTTACCAAACTGCTTACGGCGCCGCCGCCAGGCTTATGACAACGCTAGACGAAGTGTTGGAAATTCTTTTGAATATGTGATAAAATGAAAGTGGTTATGATGGCGCAATCCTAATTCAATAACAAAAGGAGAAAACAAATGCGTATAACAACTAACGGAAGCATGTATATGTACCGCTCCGGGCTTGCAAGTGCAACTTACCAGCGCGATGCAACCATGCAAAAGGTAATGAGCCAGCGCAATTTCGACAGCTATGCCCAAGACCCTGCAGCGGCAACAAGGGCTTTTCGTGTTCACAGCTCGTTAAACGCCACAAATACACAGCATGAAAATACATCTACGGTAATAGGTAAAAACCAAGTTGCGTGGAGCAATATGGAAACCGTTATAGATGATTTAACAAATACGCTTGGAAAAGTTCCTGCTATGAGCGGCCTTAATGATACAAACCTTGACACATTAGACATTCAAGGTCAAGTTATGTTTCAGGGCGCTGAAGCCATTGTAAGCGGCATGAACTCGAAATATAACGACCAATATGTTTTCAATGGTGCAGATACATATGAAGCGCCTTTTTCCATAGAGCAAGACGGGGATTCACACTATGTTGCGTTTCGCGGCGTTTCGCTTTCACATAATTTAAGCGATGAATATATAGACCCCGAAACGGGCGTAGGCATATTAAACCCAAATGCTGCGCCGCCCGCAAATTACACAAATCAAGAAATGCTTGATGTTTGGAATGCGGAAACGCTATATGTGGATATAGGCAGGGGCTTTGAGCTTGATGCTAACGGGGTAGTTATTCCCGCAACAGCATATAATGCCGCGCTTTCGGGCGTTGGAATTTTAGGCTACGGCGTTGATGCAGACGGCAACCCACAAAACATTGCAGATATAATGATAGATATTTCAGAGATGTTTCAAAGTTACGATATAGAAACAAAATCTTATGGCATAGGCAGCAGGGAAGAAGTTGAAGTGCTTTTCGATAAATTTGGCGTTGCGCACGATGCCCTTATTGAGCAACATGCAAAATTAAGCGCAGACACGCAATCGCTAGAGCAGAATTTATCGCAACTTGAAGATACATATGAGGCGCTTAACTTTGAGCGCTCCAGCATAGAAGATGTAGACTTAGTTGAGGCAATTCAAGCTTATATGTGGGCTGAAAACTCTTATAATGCCGCTTTACAAGTTGGCGTTAACGCAATACCGGAATCTTTAATGGATTACATGAAGTAATTCGGCAATTATTAATTAAATAAAGTTTTGACGGAACAAAACTATATGCAGCGGTAAATGTGCATACCGCCAGCGAAGGAAGGAGCAAATTCGATGACACCACTTATAGAAATACAAACAATACCAATTGAAATTCAACTTAAGCGCCAAGATGCAAAACTTGAATATGCGCGTGGCACTGCTGAAATGGAGATTACTCGCGACCAAAAAGGCTTAACTATTAAATCTAACCCTTTGAAAGTTAATATCGATACATTCGAAGCGAGAAACTCTGTTATTCCAAGCCTTGCCACAAACATAAAAAATGAAGCAAACAAAGGCATACAGCAGGCTTATTCCGCCACTGCACAAATGGCGCAAGAAGGCCGTTTGCTTATGGAGGCTAAAGTTGACGGCGAAACCATACCGCAATTTGCAAGGAACGCGGTTATTGCGCCACCGGGGCAAAGCACTATTGAATTTATGCCCGATGCGCCCGTGGAATTTTCTTTCGAGGGCGGCGAAATGAGCATTCAGTATGAGATGGATAAATTGAATTTCAATTGGCGTTTAAGCCAAATGGATTTCACATTTGTGCCCGGCGATATTGAATTAACGGTAACACAGCAGCCCGATATTATTATTAAATATGTGGGCGAGCCTCTTTATGTGCCGCCATCTTCAAACCCAAACCATGTACCGGTAGACGTTCAAGCTTAATGTAGGCTTACAAGTGGCAATGCGCTGTTTTTAGGCGTGTTGCATGTAAAAAATAATATGTTATATTATGCCGCATTATAATAATGAGGGGGCTTTGTTTTGCTTACAGAAACAAAATACTTTGGGGCCGTTGAATACGACAGCGATGATGTGCTAATTTTCCCAAACGGGATTTTTGGCTTTGAAGAGGAGAGCGAATTTTTGCTTTTACCTTTTGAAAACAGTGATGGTAATATGCTTTGCTTACAAAGCATAAAAACTCCTTCGCTTGCCTTTGTTGCAATGAACCCATTTGCACTAAAGCCCGATTACTCGCCGGTGCTGCAAAAGGCAGAGCTTGAAAAGCTACAAGCTGAAAACAGCGACGAGCTTTGTTATTATACGCTTTGCGTTGTGCGCGAGCCTGTGGGCACAAGCACAGTAAATTTGCGTTGCCCAATTGTTATTAACGATAAAACAAAGAATGCAATGCAAGTTATACTTGAAACAGACGAGTATAATATGCGCCACTCATTAGCCGAGTTTGAAAGCAAAGAGGGGCAACCCTCGCTGTCAGACAGTCAGGAGGCATAATATGCTAATATTGCGCCGCAAAGTGGGCGACAGCCTTATAATAGGCGATAATATAACGCTTACGGTTTTATCTATTGATGCGTCGGGCAATATAAACTTAGGAATAGATGCACCTAAAGATGTTATAATCTTGCGAAAAGAGTTAGAGCAAGCAAAAGCGGCTAATGCTGAAAGCGTTGCAAGTGCAAAGGAATTGGCGCTTAAGGCATTAAACGAGGCATTACCGAACTTTGTGCAAAAACAAGATGAAACTTGTGCAGTTAAACCGGTTGCACCAAGTGCAAAACCAAACAAACCCCAGCAATAAAGGAGAAGCTTATGATGAACGACATTGCCGCAAGCGCAACAAATATGTCTGCTGCGAGCTTTATGTTTAATTACAGCGTTTCGGTTACAAAAAAAGCTATGGATTCGCAAGAAACAATAGCGCAAAATGCAATTGAAATGTTAAAGCAAGCGGCGCCACCGCCACCGGCTAAGGGTAAATATATTGATGTTTATGCTTAAAAGTACAGCATAATATTATAGTATCCCAATTGCCATTAAACACACAAGAACTGCAAAAAACAGGCTGTGACAAAATTGTTACAGCCTGTTTTTTATGTGCTATTTTCAAAAAAAGTGTTTTGTAAAAGTGGGTTTTTTAAAAAGCCGCAAAACAGGTTACAAATTTCTTGTTAATGTAATGTGCTATTGAATAATTGCTAATTTAAAGCATAAGTGAATAGGCAAAGTGCTTTAATAAAATGCTCTAATAATTTTAGCGCCTCAAACTAAAATGCATTACTATTCATCGCTTTTTGTTAAAAACTTGTGCATTAAAACATACTCTGTTTTGCTTTTCATTTTATCGCCAAAATACGAGCCTGTTGCCTTTCCGTCTTGAATAAGCGCGCCAATAAACTTTAATTTACGCTTTGCGTTTTCCTCTAATACCAATTGGGTAATGGCAACGCCAAGGCCCTCGTGCCCTTTTTGCACGCCTAAATATAGCATAATAAATTCTTTTGTGTGCCTTTTAACCCATTGCAATTTTAGAAATTTAAGCGGCGTCATATTTCCGCAAAGTATACTGCCGAAATTAGGTAAAGCTATAAAAAAGCCAACAAGCTCGTTTTTATAATAAGCTGTTTTAAGCATTGAGAAATCTGCAATATAGCGCATTTTATAAAATAACTTCACAAACTCGTCTTCAGTAAGCTGTTTGTAAGCCGGGAAATCGCTATAAAGTTCAGATAACAATCGAAATACTTCGCGAAGCTCTTTATCAAGGTTATTCATATCAGGGCTTTTAATAATATAGCCCTTTGCCAGTTTATCTTCAAGGCGCTTTTTCGCCTTTTTATTTACATAACCTTGAACTTCTTCGTAAATATTACTTATAAATAATTTGTCAACACTGTAGCCTAAATGCTCGAAAATTTCTTTGTAGTAAGGCATATTATATGGCTCGCCCGTATAAGGCGTGCCAAAATTATTGCATTTGAAGCGGTAGCCTATCCACACAGAGGCGTCTACCGGGCCAACAACTTCAAGCTTGTTATTTGCCAAGCAATATTCATGCGCTAATTTAAACAAAGCGGTGCATGCGCTTATATTATTTTGCGCTTCAAAAAGCCCTATGTAAGCTTTGGGGTCATCGGGGTAAATTGTAACTATGCAGCGTGCTAGGGGGCTTAAATTATCGTCTACAGCTAAAAAGGCCTTCACAGTAAAATAGTGCGATAATACATGCGTTCCGCTTAATAACTCAAGCTCTTCATTCCTGTTGTTCAAGCGCTCATTTTCCTTATATAGCATATAAGGGAGTTTTAAAAACGCCTTTGTATAATTTTCTTGGCCGCTTAGCATAATTGTTTTCATGTTTGGTTACTCCGTTTCAATAAGTTTAATTTAGCAAAAGAATAAAAAAGCAATAGTGAATTATAATTTATAAGAATGTTGTGCTAATAAATATTAAACATGAACACAGCGCAATGCTTTTAACTCAAAAGGGGAAAACAATCGGCTTTATGTGCTTTTTGAAATTATTATAGCATATTATTTGTAATGATTACAATGTATTAATGCTTTTTATGCGTTTGTAAATGTGATAAAAGCAAGCGCATAATTAAAAGAGAGAAATTTATTTTATTAAATTGCACAATATTTTTAAAAAAACTATTGCTTTTTATGCTTTTGTTTGGTATAATTATTGAGCGTTAAAAAATAAATGCGCTGGTGTAGCTCAGTTGGTAGAGCAGCTGATTTGTAATCAGCAGGTCGGG
>CAYJEU010000051.1:0-7952 GCA_964369565.1 uncultured Bacteroides sp.
GAACCCGGCTTACGGTTTAGTATTGTTAAAACTCCGCTGAAAAGCGGAGTTTTAAGTTTTTAGCACCTCGCAAAATGCTCACTTTACTTAGGCAACGATTTGTTTTCAACTACCAAACATAGACTGAACACTACCTCTACTGCTATCATAAAAACTGCTAAAACATACGCCTCAAAATTCAGTCCGACTATTAAAGCTGCTATTGGAATGAACACAGAAAGTGCGAAATATGTTTTTGATTTATATAACCAACCATAAGGCATTAAATGTGCTCCAAAAATCATAGCAATAATCATTAGCATATTGTTCGGCATAGCATTGTAAATCCACATTGCTATTAAGAGATATAATATTTGATTGATTGAAAATATTATTCCTAAATTAGTTAGTGGGTTTTCTTTGTTTTGAAAATCAACTTTTATGATTTTGGAGATAAAAAAAGCGAGTGGTAACAGAGGTGCTGTACAACAAAACACAAACAGATTTTTTGTAAGTATGGGTATATCCAATAATTGCACAACCAAGACCATAGACCAAATCAATATAGATGCCAAAATAAAATGCAAGCCTTTTTTCTGCTTAATTGCACAATCTAACCTTGCGTTTTCAAATTCAATTTTAGATAGCATAATATTCTCCATTCATTATATAAGTTTCATTCGCCCATTAAAACCTAAACCGCAAACCCGCCGTCAACGCCAATTATTTGCCCTGTTATAAATTTAGCGCCATCGCTCGCTAAAAATAACGCCGTTTTTGCTACATCTTCGGGTGACCCAATCCTTGAAAGAGGCGTTTGCTCTGCTAATTCTATTTTATCTTCCCCTGATAAATTGCCCAGCATTTTTGTATCAATAACGCCGGGCGCAATGCAGTTTACGTTTATATTGCTTGGCCCAAGCTCTTTTGCCAAAGCTTTTGTAAAACCTATTAATGCCGCTTTAGAGGCCGAATAAGCAACTTCGCACGATGCGCCAACACAGCCCCAAACAGAGGACATATTAATAATAAAACCCTCTTTATCGTTTATCATATCGGGCAAAACAGCTTTGGTGCATAAAAAAGCGCCCTTTACATTTACATTAAAAATATTATCCCATTGCTCGGCGCTCAGCTGTGTTAAAAGCTGAAAACTTGCAATTCCTGCATTGTTAACAAGGGCATTCACACCGCCAAAATGTTTTTTCACAGCTAAAACCATTTCATTTACGCTATGTTCATTTGCAACATCAACGTGAAACGCTTTTGTGCTTTTGCTATTGTTTTGGGCGTTAATTTGCGCACTTAAATTTTGCGCCGCGCTTTCATTTTTGTTGTAACAAATTGCAACATTCCAATTGTTTTGCGCAAACTCTTTTGCACAAGCCGCACCTATACCCGAAGATGCTCCTGTAATTATCACGGTTTTTTCCATTTTGCTTTTTCTCCGCTTCTTAGTTTATCTCTAAGGCCTTTAAAAAATTCAGATAACAAAGCGCTACACTCTTTCTCAAGCACTGCACTTTTAACCTCGGGTTTATGGTTAAAGGGCATTTCAAAAAAGTTGGCAACGCTCTCACAACAGCCGCTCTTTTCATCTTTCACACCGTAAACCACCCTTTTTAAGCGGCTGTTTATAATAGCGCCTGTGCACATAGGGCAAGGCTCTAGCGTAACAAATAGCTCACACTGCCATAGGCGCCAGCCCCCAAGCTTTTTACAAGCTTTTTCAATAGCTAATATCTCGGCATGGTTAATTGCGTTTTTTTTGCTCTCTTTTGTATTGTGCGCTTTTGCAATTATTTCACCGTCTTTTACTATTACCGCACCAACGGGCACTTCGCCTTTCTCGGCCGCCTTTTTTGCCTCTTTTAATGCGAGGCCCATAAAATATTCGTCCTGCATTATTTTCCTCATTCTTATATGATTTTTATACCGGCCAATATAAAACACCTTTTGCAAAACTACATTATGTAGCTCAAATTAACCGGTATTATTATAGCAAAACTTTGTTTTTACAAGTCTACTTCCTTTTCATCAGCCCATATTATTTCATCGCCCACTTTAAACTTTTGGCACTTTGGCTGATTGTCACCTACAACCATGCGCCTTACATTATCTAAAGCATATTGCGCGGTAAAAAGCCTTACGCTTTCACGCGTGCGCCCTGTTATAGATAGCTTTTGCACAAAAACATCTTCGCTGTTGCACACTGCAACAAATACAGTTCCAACGGGTTTTTCAGGCGTTCCGCCACCGGGGCCTGCTATACCTGTTATGGCAACACCAATATCACTGTTTGCCAGTTGCATCACACCGCACGCCATTTGTGCGGCAGTTTGCGCGCTTACAGCACCATATTTGCTTAATGTATCACTTCTTACATTAAGCATTTTTTGTTTTGCCTCGTTGCTATATGTTATAACCCCATACCCCAAAATTTCGCTCGCACCGGCTATTGACGTTATCCTTTGGGCGATTAGGCCTCCTGTGCAGCTCTCGGCTATAGCCAAAGTTTTTTTGCGCTTTATGAATTCGCTTACTATAACTTCTTCCATATTCAAGGCATCTTTTGCGTATACATACTCGCCAACTACATCGTAAAACACAGCGGCAGATTTATCGCACATTTCTTTTGCCATTTGCAATGTTTTTGCCTTAGCCGTTATTCTTATAGTAACTTCGCCCGGTTTTGCATAAAGGGCGGCCGTTGGGTTTTTTGCACAGAGCAAATGCTTAATTTTAGGCTCAAGGTGGCTTTCCCCTATTCCGCAAACACGCAAAACACATGAATGCATAACACTGTCGCTTAAAGAAGAAAGCCATGGTTTAACTTGCTCGTTAAACATAAGCTGCAATTCCCTTGGCGGCCCCGGTAAAAGCACTGCATATTTACCGTCTTTTTCAAAAATTGCTCCCGGCGCTGTGCCGTTATTATTTACTATTTTTCTGCCGCGCACAGGTAGCATTGCCTGGCTTATATTATTTTCAGGCATAGTGCGTTTCCATTTAGCAAAAAATGCCCTAATTTTTCCAAGCTCTTCTTCGTCTAATTTAAGTTCATCGCCAAAAGCTTTGCATACCGTTTGCTTTGTTAAATCGTCTTGCGTGGGGCCAAGGCCACCTGAAAACATAAGCAAATCACAGCGTTTAAGTGCATGCTCTACAACGCTTTTAAGGCGCACTTCATTATCGCCCACAACGCTTTGAAAGTGTACATCAATACCCAAATGCGCAAGCTCTTTGCTTAAAAACTGCGCATTTGTATTTAAAATATCGCCTAAAAGCAATTCTGTACCAACCGCTATAATTTCAGCTTTCATAAAATTTCCCTTACATATTTATATATTCAAGCTCGCAAGCGTTTGCCGCCTCTGCTTCAAGTTCAAATAAATCGGGCATACCCTCTTCCGCCTCTAAAATCTCTTGCAGTGACGGCTTGGTTTTAGGGTGTGCAGGTGTGAAAATTGTACAGCAATCTTCATAAGGCTGTATGCTAATATCAAATGTGCCTATTTTTTGTGCTAAATGCGTTATTTGTGTTTTATCCATACCAATGCAAGGGCGAAGCACAGGCAAATTCTGTGCAGAATTTGTGCATGCGAGCGCCTGCAATGTTTGGCTTGCAACTTGCGCTAAACTCTCGCCTGTTATTATTGCAAGTGCTTTTTGTCTCTCGCATATAATTTCAGTTATCCTCATCATGCTTCTGCGCATTAAAACGGTGAAAAGCACGTCGGGAGCATTGTTTTTAATATATTCCTGCGGCTTTGTGTATGGCACTACATGCACCGCTAAATTGCCTGTAT
Source organism: uncultured Bacteroides sp. (assembly GCA_964369565.1). Lineage (GTDB taxonomy): Bacteria > Bacillota > Clostridia > Oscillospirales > Ruminococcaceae > Ruthenibacterium. Next base: position 3,789 of record CAYJEU010000051.1, read on the forward strand.
ATGCAGTTAAACTTTGTGCTAAATCAAGCACTTTTCGCCTTGCTCTCTCGCTTGTGTATGGCGGGCTTGCAAAGTGCACACAGCAAAGTGAAAGCCCCCTTTTAGCCATTAAGTAGCCTGCTACCGGGCTATCTATGCCGCCCGAAAGCATTAGCGCTGCTTTACCTGATGTTGATACCGGCAGGCCTCCTGCCCCTTGAATTTTACCGCCGTGAACATAAGCACCGAAATCTCTTATTTCAACCACAACATTAAGCTGTGGGTTTTTAACATCCACTTTTAAATGGGAAAAATCTTTTAAAATTTCTGCGCCAAGTTCTCTTGCAATTTGCATACTGTCCATTTCAAAAGTTTTATCGCTACGCTTTGCACTAACTTTAAATGTGCGTGCGTTTTGCAGCTCATTTTTTAAGTATGTTTTTGCTGTATTGCAAATTTGCGCAAAATCTTTTTCGCAAATTGCGGCTCTGCTCAAAGTTGCAATGCCGAAAATTTTGCTCATACGCAAAAATGCCTCGTTCATGTCTTCATTCTCGCTTAAGGGCTCTGCATACATTGTGCTTTGCGCTTTGTACACTTTGAACTCGCCCACACCTTTTAAGCGTCTGCGCATGTTTTTTAATAGAACACTTTCAAATGTTGCTTTGTTTAGGCCTTTTAAAGCCATTTCCCCTTGATATGCCAAAATAATTTCTTGCATAATTATCCCTTTTTCTTATATTAAAATTTTGATAAGCTTTTTACGCCTTCATTTAATGCATTAACAAGTGCATCTATATCTTGTTTTGTAGTGTGGCGCCCAAAAGAAATTCTAAGCGACGATTTCGCAGTGTTTTTTAAAACGCCCATTGCAGTTAACGTATGGCTTGGTGCGCCCTTACTGCACGAGGCTCCCGCTGAAACATATATGTTTTTACTTTGCAAAAAATGCAGCATTGTTTCACTGTTAATTCTTTCAACCGAGATATTGACTATTGCCGGGTGTGCACTTTCAGGGCTGTTCACTGTAATTTCTTTTATGCCTTTTATGCCGCTAAGCAGCTCTTTTTTTAACTCTATCGGACAAAACGCATTGCTAATTAACTCACACGCTTTTGCAAAAGCCGCTATATATGCAATGTTTTCCGTTCCCGGGCGCATACCGTTTTCTTGGCTTGCACCTTGCATTATGCTTTTAATATTAAAATTGTTTTTTATGTAAAGCGCACCAATTCCTTTAGGTGCATAAATTTTATGCCCTGAAACGGCATAGCTATCTATTAAGCTTTGCGGCAAACTTATTTTAATTTTTCCAAATGCTTGTACACCATCTATATGAACAGCACACCGAGCATTTTTCCCTTTAACTAATCTTGCAAGTTCTACAACGTCTATAACAGTGCCTATTTCATTATTTATGTGCATTGCGCAAACTAATGCTGTTTTATCGTTTACGGCGTCCACTAATTTTTGCAAATCAACCTCGCCGTTACTCTCGGGGCTAACAAAGCTTACAGTAAACCCTTCTTCCTGCAAGCTTTCACATGTTTTTCTAACCGAGGGATGCTCAAAGCCTGTTGCTACAATATGGTTTGCCCATGCTTTCCTTGCTTTGCACGCACCTTGTATTGCTAAATTGTTCCCCTCTGTGCCGCTTGCAGTAAAATACACTTCGTTAAAAGAACAGTTCAGCGCTTTCGCTACAGTTTTTCTGCTGTTAATTATTATATCTTCGCTGTTCATGCCCAAGCTGTAAAGCGCTGACGGGTTTGCAAAATGCTCTCGTAAAACTTCATCTGCAACATTTGCCACTAGCTCATCCACTTTTGTTGTTGCGGCATTATCTAAGTAATGCATTGTTATTCTCCTCTTTCATTTTCCTCATAAGCCTACTTATATTTTTTCACTGTTATACTGTTTTAATTCCCCTTGCGCACTATGCCAAAAAAACACAGAGACCTTACATTGTTAATGTTAAAATTGCACATCGCAATTATTTAAAATTAAAAATGTAGGCCTCTGCAAAATGGTGTTACAAACAAAATTTTACATTATCTTTGCTATTTTATTTTAAACATTGCCCGCAATAAACCCGATAATATTTTAGGACTTTTCCAAATTACAACTTGCATATAATTGCCTCCTTTTTTGTATTATGCTTTCTTTACATAATACGCAAAAAGTGCAACAATTGTGCTTGTTGTTAGCCTAAACTTTGCATTCCGCATAATCGGCATGTGTACATTGAATAACCGCCGCCAATATCCGGCTGTACTAAAACAAAGTCATGCGCGTGGCCATCGGTTGGCGAGTTGGATACTACAATAGGCGCAGTTTGTACAGCTGACCTTGTAGTTAGCGTTATTGACGCACCGAGCGTTACATAAGCGCCTGCTGCCGGGCTTTGTGATAAAACTGTACCGCTTGCTGTTCCTGTTAAATCATAGGTTAAGCCTGCTGCATTTAAGGTGTCTATAGCTTGCGAAACGCTTTGCCCAACAACGCCCGGAACGAATACATTTGAAATGGCAGGGTCTCGGCTAACATACACGGTAACTGTGCTACCTTGTAATATGCTTGCTCTTGCGCCCGGCTCTGTATATAATACAGTATTGTTAGGCACCGTATCATCTTCTACTGTTTTAAAAAACGCAGATAATTCATATATTTGAAGTTCATCTTTAACTTCGCTTCTGTCCATTCCTTCCAAATCGGGAATTTCAACCAATTGCGGAGGCGTGTTTACACGCAAAATAACTCTAGAATTTTCCTTAACCGTTCTTGGCGCTACCGGGAATTGCGATAAAACCATGCCTGCATTCATGCCCTCTTCAAATACTTGTTCTATCTCGAAATCGAAAACACTATATTGTGAATCATCTATAATATCATCTGAGTATAAGCCAATAAAGTTTGGAAGCTCTACTTCATTAGGCTCGCTTAGCAAACGCTTACCAACTAAATCGTAAACAGTATAAACGCAGCCCACTATTATTAATAAAGAAAAAATAACAAAAACTCCAAAGCAACCTATTCTTTTCCTTGCTAAGTTTTTCCTTTTCTTTTCTATTTTCTTTTGCTTTTTCTTTTGTTTTTCCTTTTGTGCTAATGCGTTTTTTTGTTGGTACTCTAACTTATTTTGCCTAAACAGCGACACTTTGCTTTTTGCCCTATTTAGTTCAATTTTCACCGATTTGCTTTTATCAGGTAAAATTTCAGCTTGTTTTCCAAGCAATATATCGTTATTAATACCCTCTAGTTTATTTAACTCGCTAATATCGTCATAAATATCATCTTCGGCTTCTTCGTCTTCTTCTTCAGCTTCGCTTTGTGAAAGCTCTTCTTCCTCACTGCTTTTTGCATCTAAATGCTCACATTCTTGGCTATATCCTTCAATTTTATTTAAATCTTGTTCATCATCTTTATTCTCAATTTCTTCTTGCAATTGTTCAGTAAACTCGCCCTCGCTTAAATCAAGGGCTTGCTCTGTGCTATCAAGCTTATTTAATTCAATTATTTGCTCAATTTCTTCATTGTCTTCAATTGCATTTTCTTTTCCTGAAACGTCTTCATTTTCATCAATTACAATTTCATCTTGTTCATCAATTACATCTTCATCGTCTGATTGCAAGTTTTCCACAGGCAAAGTTTCTTTTTCTTCTGCATCTTCGCTTGTGTAAAATTCATTTATTTCTTGTGTAGCATCATCAAGTGTTTCAATGCCCTCAAGCATATTCAAATCAGATATTTGATTATAATGAACTACATCTTGCTCAAAATTAGCATTTTGGTCTTCGGCCTCTTTGTCGGCATCGGCTTCGGCTGTTTCTTCCTCTTCGTCAGTTACCTCGGTTTCTTCGGTTTCTTCTTCCTCAGCGCTAACTTCAACCTCATCTGTTTCTTCGCTTTCCTCAGTCTCTTCAGCTTCTTCAACCTCTTCGGCTTCTTCGTCGGCTTCGGCTGCTTCTTCCTCAGCCTCGGTTACCTCGGTTTCATCGCCTTCTTCGGTATTTTCTTCTGTATCTTCTTCATCAGCGCTAGCTTCAACCTTTTCGCTTTCTTCGCTTTCCTCGGTCTCTTCAGCTTCTTCTTCCTCAGCGCTAATTTCAGCTTCTTCTGTTTCTTCGCTTTCGTCAGTCTCTTCAGCTTCTTCAACCTCTTCGGCTTCTTCGTCGGCTTCGGCTG
>CAYJEU010000052.1:0-7859 GCA_964369565.1 uncultured Bacteroides sp.
TTTTGCAAAAAAAAGTCGTCGCAAACTAAGCGTAGTTTGCGACGAGTGGTGACCCGACGGGGAATCGAACCCCGGTTACCGCCGTGAAAGGGCGATGTCTTGACCGCTTGACCATCGGGCCTAATATAGCTTTATGAAAACCTGTAAGCGCCTCACATCCGTCGCTATTGCAACAAATACGTTTGCAGCTTTGCATAAAGCTGTTGGTAGCGGTAAGTGGATTCGAACCGCTGACACTCCGGGTATGAACCGAATGCTCTAGCCAACTGAGCTATACCGCCACAAAACCTTCTTTTTAAGGTGCTTAATTATTATATTACTATTTGTTTGGTTTGTCAACATTTTTTTTGCTTTTATTTGCATTTTTTTGCTTTTAATTTAATTTCCTGTTTTTAACTCGCTTTTTTAGCTTTGTTACGTCAATTTTTATTATCTGTTTTTAAAAACTATATTAAATATTTTTAAAAAACTATTGACACTGTTTATTATATGATGTAAAATGATGTTGTAAATTATTATATACGGCTTAATGTTTTACCAAAGTTTATACTAATATTATGTAACAGGAGCGATTTAATTATGCAAAAAGCATTAAAACTAAGCAAAGCAGATAGAATAAGCGCACGGATAATGGCGCACAAAGGCAATAACCCAACGCTTTTCTATACCAAAAGCGAAGAAATATTGAACGGTGTAACCCACGGGCTCGCAAGCATTGCTTGCGTTATTGGCACAATTTATTTAATTGCCCAATGCATAGCAAACAACAATGCAGTGGCCTTTGTGATTTGCTTAATTTATGGGTTATCTTTAATATTACTTTATACAATGAGCACGCTTTATCACAGCATTACAAATGAGCGTGCAAAAAAAATTATGCGCGTGTTAGACCATTCCTCTATTTTTCTTTTAATAGCAGGCTCTTACACGCCGCTAACTTTAATACCTATTGGGCACACATTTATGGGTAAATTGGTTTGCGCAAGCGTTTGGGCGTTTGCAATACTTGGCGTTATTTTAAATGCGGTTAATATGCACAAATTTAAAAAGCTTTCTATGCTATTATATGTTGGCATGGGCTGGGCAGCTATTTTAGTTTTTGACGATATAATTAACGCTTTATCACCAAATGCATTTTGGTTACTACTTTTAGGCGGCGTTTGCTACACAGGCGGCCTTGTGTTCTATTCTATGAAAAAAGTGCGCTATATGCACGCTGTTTGGCATTTGTTTGTTATAGGCGGCAGTGTTTTGCATTATATCTGCGTTGCATATTATGTGCTTCCAATGATGTTTGTTTAAAGGCTTATCGCTTTTGTTTGCACTATAAACTTAACCGTAAACTACTAAAAGGCTACATTTGCATTTTCTTATATTATATAATGTATTATAATATATAAAGCGGGTTATTTAAAGCATCATTCCAACATTATTTGTTCTGTCAAGTGGGGTAGACAGCACTATTTGTGTGCTTGTTTGCCCCACTTTTTGAAATTCTGTTATAATAGTTTCAAGCTCTGCCATATTTGTGCAGTCAACTCTCATAATATAGCTGTAACTTCCCGTTACATGATGGCAGCGGCGCACGTTTTCAAATTTTCTAAGCGTTTCAAAAAACAAATCTCTGTCTTTTTCCGCTAGCGATATACTAACAAGTGCATTTATATGCGCCTTTTTCATTTCGTCGCCTAAAACTATAGTATACTTTGCTATTGCGCCGTTTTTTTCCATGCGCTTAATGCGCTCGCTAATTGCCGGGCTTGTTAAACACACTCGGCTCGCTATGTTTTTAACGCTCATTCTTGCGTCTTCTGTCAATAAATCCAGTATTTTTTTGTCTATATCGTCCATAAATATTCCCCTTACTCTTTTATATTTGAAATTATACACAAATTATTGCAAAATTTGCTTTGTAAAAAACATGAATAATAAAGCGAAATTGCTGTTTTTTTCTTAAAACTTAATTTAATAAATGCATAATGCTTATTTTTCTTATTATACAACATATAATTGCGCTTGTAAATATATTTTATTAAGCAAAACATTATTTTTACATTTGACAAATAAAATTAATGCGCTATAATTAAAGCATAATCAAATTACATACAAGTTTTGTTTTATACTTTCCACCCCTCTGTAAAAGGCTTCCAAGTTTTTGGGAGCCTTTTACTATTGTGCACTAAAAACACAAGGCGCTTTGCAACTTACACTTTGCCAATGCAGTGGCGCATAAGTGTACACTATTTGCTTAGCGCCCTCGTTTTGTGGTATAATATTAATCGAAGGAATATTTATTTGCGCTAAAATAATAGAGCGCAAGGCGTATGAATTGAGGAAAGTATATTGAAAAAAGAAAGAAATAGCAACAATTTAGTTTTTCAGGCCGCATTTATAATGACGCTTTGCTTTTTATGTGAAGTGGTGAGCAGCTTTTTGCCGTTTGCAATACCGGGCAGTATTCTTGCCATGTTTGTTTTGCTTATATTGTTGTTTTTAAAAGTTGTAAAGCCTGTGCAATTAACTAAAATAAAAGAAGTTTTGCTAGATAATATGGCTTTGTTTTTTGTTCCGGCAGGCGTATCTATAATTCTTTATATAGACATTTTAAAAGAAATTTGGCTTGCGCTTTTAGTTGTAATTGTAATTACAACGCCGCTTGTTTTTATTGCAACAGGCTTAACTGTTCAGTTTTGGGCAAGCAGGTTTATTAAGCAAAAAGGGGAGGAGTTTGACGATGATTAACACAATAACCTCTAGCCCTTTATTTGGAATAAGCCTATGCCTTGTAACATTTTATTTTGGCGATTTAATTTATAAAAAGCTGAAAATACCGGTGCTTAACGCCCTTGTTTTGAGCTCTGCAATGTGTATTGCGGTTTTGCTGCTATTCAACATTCCCTACGATAATTTTAACAGCGGCGCACAATTTTTAAGCCTTATGATAATACCCACCACCGCCGTTTTGGCAATAAATATTTTCGAGCAGCGCTTAGTGCTAAAACAGTATTTTTGGCCTGTGCTTTTAGGCTGTGCAACAGGCGCAATAACCAGCGTTGTAAGCGTTTATGTAATTTGCCGCCTTTTTGTTTTAAACAGCGAAATAATAGCATCTCTACTGCCAAAAAGCACAACAACTGCCATAGCGATGGAGCTTGCACAAGGAAAAGGCGGCATTGCGGCAATTGCGGCGGTAACCGTGCTTTTAACGGGCGTGTTTGGCACAATACTGGCCCCTTACCTTTGCAAAATATTTAAAATAAGAAACCCTGTTGCGCAGGGAATAGCCATTGGAACAAGCAGCCATGCTTTCGGAATAACAAAGGCTGTTAAAATGGGCGAAGTTCAAGGCTCTATGAGCGGCATAGCGCTTTCGGTTACAGGCCTTATAACCTCGTTTATATTGCTTTTTGTTCCTGTGTAATTTGGCTTTAGCAAAAAGCGCTTGTAACAGTGTTTTGTACATGGCGAAAGTATAGCAAAAGGCAAAAATGAATAGTTGAAAACTTAGGTTGTTAAGGCAGTTCTTATGAGCTGCCTTTTTTGCGGCTGTTTTGTTTAGCGGTTTAGTTAGTTTAGTTTATTTGCGCTATTTACACGCAGTGCTAATTTATGCTATAATAAACGATGTATAGTTATATACAAGCATAACTTTAAAAGCATAAATTTATAATGTTATATAATTTTTATAGCAAAAAACGGAGGTATAAAATGAAAATAGAAACAAAATGTTTAAAAGCCGGCTACACGCCACAAAATGGCGAGCCGAAAGCTATGCCAATTTACCAAAGCACCACTTTTACATACTCGTCTACCGAGCAAGTGGGCAGGCTGTTTGATTTAAGCGAAGCCGGCCATATGTACTCGCGCATATCTAACCCAACTGTTGCAATGGTGGAAGAAAAGCTTGCAGCTCTTGAGGGCGGCGAGGGCGCGCTTTGCACAACAAGTGGCCAAGCGGCAACTTTGCTTTCAATTTTAAATTTGTGTGAGGCGGGCGATGAAGTTGTTGCTTCAAGTTCTCTTTACGGCGGCAGCATTAATTTGCTTAGCGTAACGCTTAAAAAAATGGGCATTATTTGCCGCTTTGTTAGCAACGATGACGATGAACAAACATTGCAAAAAGCTTTTAGCGAGAAAACAAAGGCGGTTTATGCCGAAACATTGTCTAACCCATCTTTAAGGGTTTTGGATATTGAAAAATTTGCCGCTGTAGCGCACAAAAACAATGTGCCGTTAATAATTGATAATACATTTGCAACGCCTGTTTTGTGCAGGCCTTTCGAGCACGGCGCAGATATTGTTGTGCACTCTACTTCTAAATATATGGACGGGCACGCGCTTCAAATAGGCGGCGTTATTATAGATAGCGGTAACTTCGACTGGAACTGTGCGCCGCAAAAATTCAAAGGCTTAATCGAGCCTGATGCAAGTTACCATGGCGTTGTTTACACAGAAAATTTTGGCAAAGCTGCTTACATAACAAAAGCAAGGGTGCAATTAATGCGTGACATTGGGGCATATCCTGGCGCTTTGAACGCGTTTTTACTAAACTTAGGCCTTGAAACTTTAGCTGTGCGAATGGATAGGTATTGCGAAAACGCACAAAAATGCGCAGAGTTTTTAGAGAAAAACAGTGCAGTTGAATTTGTGAATTACCCAGGGCTTGAAAGCAACGGCGATTATGCACTAGCACAAAAATATTTAAGCGGCGCAAGCGGCGTAATTAGTTTTTCTGTTAAAGGCGGCAAGGCGGCGGCTGTTAAGTTTATGGACGCTTTAGAAATGATACCCATTGAAGTGCACGTTTCTGATATTATAACCAGCGTTTTACACCCTGCCACAAGCACACACAGGCAAATGACAGACGAGCAAATTATAGCAGCAGGCATTACGCCGGGCTTAATAAGGCTTTCTGTTGGCCTTGAGCATATAGACGATATTTTAGAAGATTTAAGCAATGCATTTAAAGCTATATAAAAAGTTGTAAAACAAACGCAAAGAAAGCGCCCCTAAAGGTTTTACTCTGGGGCGGCTTTTAAAACTTCAAGGCTATGACAACCTAAATAAAAAGATGTAAAACAAAAAACAAAACTTGTTGAGGGTAATATGTATAAAATACTTAAAAAAGAAGAATTGAACCAGGCGGTTGTAAAAATGGATGTTTATGCGCCGCTTGTTGCAAGCAAGGCAAAAGCGGGGCAGTTTATTATTTTTCGTGCCACAAGCGATGGCGAGCGTGTGCCGCTTACAATAGCAAGCACAGACGAAAAAACGGGCGCAGTAACAATTATATTCCAGGTAGTGGGCAATGCGACAAAAGAGCTTAACACATTGAACGAGGGCGATTGTTTAGCCGACTTTGTAGGCCCGCTGGGCGAGCCAACACATATACAGGGCCTAAAAAAAGTGGCGGTTGTGGGCGGCGGCGTGGGGTGCGCCATTGCTTACCCTGTTGCAAAGGCGCTTTTTGAGCAAGGCACGCAAGTTCACAGCGTTGTTGGCTTTCGCAATAAAGACTTAATTATTTTGCAAAGCGAGTTTGAGGCTGTAAGCAACAAATATGTGCTTGTAACAGACGACGGCAGTGCAGGCGATAAAGGCTTTGTAACCAATGCGCTTGAGAGCCTTATTAACAGCGGCGAGAAATATGACGCTGTTATAGCAATAGGGCCGCTAATTATGATGAAGTTTGTTTGCGAAGTTACAAAGCCACATAATATAAAAACAATTGTTAGCATGAACCCTATTATGATAGACGGCACAGGTATGTGTGGCGGGTGTAGGTTAACTGTTGGCGGCGAAGTTAAATTTGCATGTGTGCACGGCCCCGATTTTGACGGCCACCTTGTTAATTTCGACGAGGCAATAAGCCGCAGCTCTATGTATAAAGGGCATGAATACGGTGATAACTGTAATTTGATTGGCAAAGAAAATTAACAAAGCTGTTAAGGGGTAATACAGTTTGTGTTGAAAGTGAAAATAACACAGCATACCGCAATATTTGTGAGGAATAGGCGGTTTGGTATTAGCTTATAGCGGCTTAGCATTAAGAATTTATGAGGGAAAGTATAAATGAATATGCAAGAAAAAAAGTGCCCGATGCCGGCACAAGACGCCAAAATAAGGGCGAATAATTTTGATGAAGTAGCGCTTGGCTACGATAGACAAACGGCTGTTTTAGAAGCGCAGCGGTGCTTGCAATGTAAGCACAAGCCTTGCGTTGCGGCATGTCCTGTGCAAATAGATATACCGGCTTTTATAGCCGAGGTTGCAAAGGACGATATGCAAAGCGCATTTGATATTTTGAATAAAGATACGTCGCTTGCCGCTGTTTGCGGTAGGGTTTGCCCACAGGAATCGCAATGTGAGGGAAAATGTGTTAGGGGCATAAAAAAAGGCTGTGAGAGCGTTGCCATTGGTAGGCTAGAGCGCTATGTTGCAGATTGGCAAAGGGAGAACTCAGCGCAAAAAGTGCAAGAAGTTAAAGAAGGCGCGCGCAAAGCGGCAGTTGTTGGCAGTGGGCCCGCAGGGCTTGCCGCCGCCGCAGAGCTTGCAAAATTTGGCTTTGAAGTTAATGTTTACGAGGCGCTTCATTTGCCCGGTGGCGTTTTAACTTACGGCATACCCGAGTTTCGCCTGCCGAAAAGCATTGTGCAATATGAGGTTAGTGCCCTTGAAAAGTTGGGCGTTAAAATTCACACAAATGTTGTTGTGGGGCGCACGCTTAATATAGACGAGCTTTTTGCCATGGGCAACGAGGCTGTGTTTGTTGGCAGTGGCGCAGGCCTGCCCAATTTTATGAATATTGAGGGCGAAGCTTTAAAGGGTGTTTTCAGCGCAAACGAGTTTTTAACACGCATCAATTTGATGAAAGCGTATGAGGCAAACAGCAAAACGCCTGTTTACCGCGGGCAAAACATAGTTGTTGTTGGCGGCGGCAATGTGGCAATGGACGCTGCACGCTGTGCAAAAAGGCTTGGAGCAAATAGCGTTAGCGTGGTTTACCGCCGCAGTTTAAACGAATTGCCGGCGCGAAAAGAGGAAGTAGAGCACGCCATAGAAGAGGGCATTATTTTTAAAACTTTAACTAACCCTGTTAGAATTTTGGGCGATGAAAATGGGCACGCTAATAAAATAGAATGTGTTGAAATGGAGCTTGGAGAGCCGGACGAAAGCGGCCGCCGCAGCCCCGTTGTTAAAAAGGGCAGTGAATTTGTTATAGATGCCGATTGCGTTATTATGAGCATAGGCACAAGCCCTAACCCACTTATAAGCGCAACTACAAAAGGCCTTGAAATTGATAGGCGCGGCAGGATAATAACACAAGATGAAAACGGGCTAACAAAGCGCGAGAGCGTTTATGCCGGCGGCGATGCTGTAACGGGTGCCGCAACAGTTATTCTTGCCATGGGCGCAGGTAAAAAAGCGGCAAAGGCAATTTTTGAGCGCAAGTAGTTTTAACTTTTTAATTAAACGCAATAAATTCAAATGCAAAAAACCACTCCAATAAATAAAGCGTGAAATGAAACAATGTTTTCGGTTCGCTTTAAAAATTGGAGTGGTTTAATTTTTTTGTATAGCGTTTTAACTATATAAGTAAGCTTCGGTTTTGGCTGCTTATATTTTATGGCGCAGGGCAAGGATACCCCGCATGCCAATTTATATTATATTCGTGCCTCATATATTATAAATAATCTGCGCTTCGCTTCGATTATTTTGAACGAAGAGATGAATTGATTTTTCTTTATTCTAGGCTTAAAGCATGCTTGCTTGTGAGCTTTTACTTTTCAGCGTGAAAAGTAAAAAAAGCGAAAGTTTGTTTTTAATATTTAAGCTTGCTTTTGTGTTTTTTCTTTTCG
>CAYJEU010000053.1:0-7431 GCA_964369565.1 uncultured Bacteroides sp.
CAAATTGACGCTTGGCTTGTTGAGCCGTTTGACGATAAAATTTCGCTAACAAGGCGCATAGCATATGGGAATTCGCTTTGGCTTGGAAGAACAGGCAGTAGCGAGCGCTCTGCTAAGGCGCCATGGCCTATTTCTCTGCGGCCCGGTGAGCGAGGCGCTCTTGCTTCGCCAACTGAATATGGTGGGAAGTTATAGTGGTGCATATAAGCTTTTTCGGTTTCTGTGCTTATATCGTCTATAATTTGTGCATCACGCAATGTGCCAAGTGTGCAAGTTGTTAAAACTTGTGTTTGGCCGCGTGTGAACATACCGCTACCGTGAACACGAGGTAAAAGGCCAACTTCGCTTGCAAGCGGACGAATTTCGTTTATGCCTCGGCCGTCTACACGTTTGCCCTCATCTAAAAGCCAACGGCGCACAACATATTTTTGCATTTTGTACATAAGCTCTTCAACTACGCCGGCGCCGTGCTCCTCGGCATATTTCTCGCTTATAGCATCTTTTATCGGTAAAAGGCGTGAATCACGCACTGTTTTATCGTCTGTATCCATAGCAATTTTAAATTCGTCAAGGAACTCAGCTTTAACAGCTTCAAACAAATCGTGGTCTAGCTCCATGCTCTCGAATGCTACTTTTTTCTTGCCAATTTGTGCAACAATGTCGTTAATAAATGTTATAACTTTTTGAATTTCAGCATCGCCCGCTTTTATAGCATCGAACATTGTTTGCTCGTCAACTTCATTAGCGCCTGCCTCTATCATAACAATTTTTTCTGCGCTTGCGGCAACTGTAAGCTGTAAATCGCTAACTTCACGCTGCGCCTCGGTTGGGTTTATAACAATTTCGCCCTCTACAAGGCCAACAAAAACGCTTGCAATTGGGCCTTTCCAAGGTATTTCAGAAATTGAAAGAGCTATAGATGTACCAATTGTGCCTGCAATTTCAGGGCTGCAATCTTGGTCTGTGCTCATAACTGTCATAACAACGCTAACGTCGTTGCGCATGTCTTTAGGGAAAAGTGGGCGTATTGGCCTATCAACCACACGGCTTGTTAAAACGCTTTTTTCGCCCGGGCGGCCCTCACGGCGCATAAAGCTGCCGGGTATGCGCCCTACAGAATAAATTTTCTCTTCAAAATCTACGCTTAGAGGGAAAAAGTCTATGCCCTCACGGGGTTTATCGCTCATTGTAACATTACATAAAACAGCTGTTTCGCCATAGCGAACAAGGCAGCTGCCGTTTGATAATGCACACATTTTTCCTGTTTCGATGATTAGTGGGCGGCCTGCAAGAGTTGTTTCAAATGTTTTGAAGTTTGCAAAAGTTTCTTTTGCAGATGTGAATTCTATTGCCATATTATTCTCCTTTTGCCTTTCGGCTTTTTTGTTCTCCGCCCTCTTAGCAACAAACACAAGTTTTTACACGCTGTTTTTGCATAAAAAATATATGTGTAAAAATTTCTGTTCATTGCTAACAGTGGGCGGAATGTTGATGTAGTTTAGGTTAATAGTGCAAGTTTATACATGGTTTAATGTATATATTTATGTTTTTGCATAAATATTTGCCTTGCCTATTTACCCTCTTAATATTCTAAAGGCAAACGACATAGTCGTTTGCCTTATAAATAACTTATTTACGCAAACCAAGTTTTGCAATTAATGCACGGTAGCGCATAATATCTTTCTTTTGCAAATAAGAAAGAAGGTTGCGGCGGCGGCCAACCATTTTTAATAGGCCACGTTGGCTGTGGTAATCGTGCTTGTTAGCTTTCATGTGCTCGGTTAAGTGGTTGATGCGAGCTGTTAAAATTGCAACTTGCACCTCAGGGCTGCCTGTGTCTTTCTCGTGAACGCGGTTTGATTCAATAACTGTGATTTTGTCTTGCATAATAATACCTCTCTTTTTTATAATTGCCCTAAACAAAGCGGCGGTAAGCGCGATGGCATAATAAAGAGTATTCGCCGTTCGCCTCGTTTGGGTTCCTATAGGGCTTTCCCCTATAGCCGATTAATTATAACATAATAAACACAAAAAAGCAAGTTGTAATATTTATTTTTTTGTTTTAAGCGCAAACAAAAAAATAATGTTAAATTACCGTTATATTTTCCACCATTATGCAGAAAAATTCAAAATCGCCCTCTTTATATGTTGTAAATTCACCTTGTATGCTAATATTTGAGTTTACATCAGGCAAAGTTACATCGCCCTCAAAGCGAAGTTCTAGCCCTTGCGGGCAGCAGCCTAAGGCGTCGTTAATAATAACAAAGCTCAAAGTTTGAGCAATTTCTTCATAATATAGGCTGTTAAATTGGCCAACTAAATTTATGCTTTGCCCCATGTATGCGGTGTAGTTAACCATTATATCGTAAACTTGCGAGTAAACCATAGTGTCGCTCATTGTAGTTAAATCTATATCATAATCAGATGTTACAACGCCTGCAGATTCAAGCGCAAGTGCTATTTCTTCTTGGGTTGGTATATGCTGTGTGGTGGTGCTCTCGGGTGAGCTTTGCGCTGTACTCTCCGGCTCACTTTGCGCTTGCTGAGCGGCGTCGGGGTTACCTATAAATAAATCTTGCACCGTGTCGCCCGGCACTGCGTTTTGCAAAACATCTTCATCTTGCTGTTGTGAGCACGCAGTTATTAAGCTTAAAGCCACTATTAACGAAAGCAGTTTACATAAAGTTTTCATATTATGCCTTTCTTAATTTCGAGCAAGCAAGCGCAATAAAAAACACTATAATATTTGCCGTTACAATTGTGCTGCCTACGGGTGTTCCTGCAACAATGCTGAATAAAATTCCAATGGTTGCGCACGTTACCGATATTATGGATGAGGATAAAATAACTGTTTTAAAGTTTCCAAAAATGCGCATAGACGAAAGCGCCGGGAACACAACAAGCGCACTTATTAAAAGCGAGCCAACAAGGTTCATGGCTATTACAATAACCGCTGAAATTGTTATTGCAATAAGCAAATTATATGCGCCGGCTTTAATGCCAATTGCGCGCGCAAATGTTTCATCGAATGTTACGCAGAAAATTTTATTATAGAATATAATGAAAATGGCCAAAACAAATATGCTTAAAATCAAACAAATTGCAACATCTGACGGCGTTAGCGTTAAAATAGATGTTGAACCGAAAAGCGTAACGCAAACATCGCCCGCTAAATTTGTTGAAACAGGGAAAACATTCAAAAGTAAATAACCAACGGCAAGCGAGCCCACGCTCATCATAGCTATGGCGGCATCGCCGTTTATTTTTGCGTTTTGCCCTATTCTCAAAAGCAAAACCGCACACAGTGCAGTTGCGGGAAACACCAAAATGCTCTCGTTTGCAACATCTAAAACAGAGGCTATCGCTATGGCGCCAAAAGCTATGTGGGAAAGGCCGTCGCCAATATATGAAAAGCGTTTAAGCACAAGCGTTGCCCCTAAAAGAGAAGAGCAAAGCGCCACTAATATGCCCACTATAAAAGCATAAATTACAAAGGGGAATGTGAAATAATATGCCAGCGTTTCAAATAATTGTGTCATTTTGGCCTCTTTTCTCGCTTAAATAATCTTCCTTTTGCAAAAGCGACACTTTTTTATCATTTACGCTTAGCACAAAATTTGCGTTTTCTATGGCACGCTGTAAATTATGCGTAATCATAATTATTGTAATGCCCTCTTCGTTTAATTGCTTTATTATATTGTACATTTCCTCGCTTGAATTTGTATCAAGGCCTGCTGTGGGCTCGTCTAAAAGCAGAATTTTGCCCGTTGCGCAAAGCGCCCTTGCCAAAAGAACCCTTTGCTGCTGGCCGCCCGATAAATTGCAGTAAGATTTCTTTCTTAAATGCTCTATACCAAGCTTTTTCATGCTTGTTAGCGCAAGCTGTTTTTCGGTTTTGTTATAAAAAGGCCTAAGCCCTTGCTTATTTAAACAGCCCGAAAGCACCACCTCTTTAACAGAGGCGGGAAAATCTTTTTGCACTTGCGTTTGTTGGGGCATATAGCCTATATCGGTGCTTTTAAGAGCGTCGCCCATTATTATATTGCCCTTTATTTTAGGAAGTAAGCCCAACATTGTTTTCACAAGTGTGCTTTTGCCCGCGCCGTTTTCGCCAACAACGCAAATATAATCTTTTTGGTTTATTGAAAAATTAATATCGCTTAACAGCTCTTGACCGTCGTAGCCTATTGCTAAATTTTCGCATGTAATTTGATGCATGGCATCTCCTTTAATATATTATATCATTTGAATGTGAAAAATTTGTAAAAATGCGGTTACATTTGAAAACATTTTTCACATTTGCCATATAAAACGGCACTTTGCTCATTTATATGAAAATTATAATTTTCAAGCGCCATATTAGTTAGCATTTGCGAAACATGGCGGTTTAAATGGAACGTTAAATTGCATTTTTCACATATTAAATGCACAACGCCCACACAGTGCTCAGGGTCAATATACTGATAAAGCGCGCCCTTGCGGTTTTTTTCGTTAACTCTGCGCACAATACCCTCTTCTTCCATTTCGGCTATATTACGGTAAACAGAGCTTGTGCTTACGCCTAAAGCGTTTAGCTGCTCGCAAATTTCGCCCACAGAAGATGTTTTATGCGCATTATTTTTGAAAAAATCTATCATCAATTTTCTTTGCTGTGTGTTATATTTGCCCATAATTGCTCCTTTGAAAATTTATGAATTTAAGAATTATTCGCAAATTAATTCTACATTATACTTGATGGTTTGTCAAGGACATTTTGCTGTGAGTGAGCCGCAAAACAAGGCGAGCTATTAAAAACGGCAACAGCGGGTTTCTCCGCCTTTGGCAGGAATGATAAGCGGCAACATACGGGTAAATTGGCCACTTCACGCAAAACGGCAAGACAACATTCGCTTGCCTAAAACGTGCACTTACCTGCGAATTCAAAGCAATAAAAAGCACTATTTAAAATATAAATGTAACATTGTGTCGATAAAAAAGCATTGATTTTCCGTTAAAAATGTGCTAAAATGCCTTTTATGGAATAGTTTTACCAAACTATTTAATTCAGTATTCAACCTAAAGCGCCAATGGCGAGCACAAGAAAGGACTGTTTTATGACATTTGAGGAAATATTTAACACGGTTAAAAGCACATTAAGCGGTGCAGATGCAAGCAAAATTAAAGAGCGCCTTGTATATCAATTTACAATTACAGGCGAGGGCGAGGGAAAGTTTTACGGTGAAATAGAAAACGGTAATATTAATTTGCAACCATATGATTATCTGGATTGCGATGCAGAGCTAGTTGCAGACGGCGACACTTTAATTAAAATTTTAAACGGAAAAACAGACCCTGTTATTGCGTTTACACTGGGCAAATTAAAAGTGCATAAAAGTGTTGAGAAAGCGCTGAAATTGAAAGATATTACAATTAAAGCAGCGCCTGCTAAAAAAAGCACAGCAAAACCCGCAGCTAAAGCTGCAGTTAAAAGTGCTGCAAAACCTGCTGCTAAAAGTGCCGCGAAGCCTGCAGCTAAAGCTGCAAGCAAAACAGTAAGCGCAAAGAAAAAAGCAGCAAAATAACAGCTGCACAAATTAAAATGTATTGCTATATTGAACAAAAGTAAAAAAACGAGCAATAAAAACAAGAGCCTCCTATGGTAGAATGAAAACAGCTACCACAGGAGGAATTTTTATTTAGGAGCAGTTTAAGGCGCTTAAGGGCTTATGCAAAGAGCGCATATAATACAAATTGAAATTAGGGTATAGTGAATATTGTTTATACCATCTTGAGTTTTACCCTTAAATGTATTAAAATATAATACAGCATATACATTTGTTCAAATGCTTTTTAATTTTATTAATTTGAAAAGCATAAAGCAATTTTAAAATACTAAATGCTATAAATTAGAAAATGGAGATTTACAAAATGAGAACTGTTTTAGAGCGATTTTTGCAATACATTCAAATTGAGAGTACATCTTTAGCGCAAAATAAAAGTGTGCCGTCTACACAATCGCAAATTGAAATGGGCAAGTTTTTAGTAGAGGAAATGAAAGATATAGGCATCAAAGATGCCGCTATAGATGAGAACGGCTATGTTTTCGGCACAATTCCCGCAAATGCAAACGCGCCTGTAATAGGCTTAATTGCCCATGTGGATACCGTTGACGATTTGCCAAACAAAAACATCAAGCCACGTGTTATAGAATATAACGGCGCAGATATTGTTTTAAACGAAGAGCTAAACATAACTATGGGCCCCCGAGTATTTGACAGCTTAAACAAATATATAGGGCAAAAACTTGTTGTAACAGATGGCACTACTATTTTAGGCGCAGACGACAAGGCAGGCGTTGCCGAAATTTTAACATTTGCAGACATTTTAATGCACGATGCCAGCATAAAACACGGTGAAATAAAAATAGGCTTTACGCCCGACGAGGAAATAGGGCGCGGCGCAGACTTTTTTGATGTTGAAAAATTCGGCGCAGAATTTGCCTATACTGTAGACGGCGGCGAAATTGGCGGCATAGAGTATGAGAATTTTAACGCAGCAAGCGCTGTTATAGAAATTAAAGGCGAAAATATACACCCGGGTTCATCGAAAAACAAAATGAAAAATGCGCTTAATATAGCTGTTGAATTCGAGACTATGTTGCCTAGCGTTCAAAAGCCACAGTTCACAGAAAATTACGAGGGGTTTTTCCATTTAACCGGCATAGAGGGCACAGTTGAACATGCAAAAATGGAATATATAATACGAGACCACAGCTTTGAGAAATTTGAAGAGAAAAAAAAAGTTATAGAAAACATTACACAGCACTTAAACTTCATGTATGGCGAGGGCAGCGTTAGCGCAACAGTGAAAGACAGCTACTACAATATGAAAGAAAAAGTTAAGCCGCACATGTTCTTAATTGAAAACGCAAAACAAGCATTTACGCAGCATGGTGTTGAGCCTATAATAAACCCTATAAGGGGCGGAACAGACGGCTCGAGGCTATCTTTCATGGGCTTGCCGTGCCCTAACCTTTCAACGGGCGGCTATAACGCCCACGGCAAATACGAGTATATACCGGTGAGCAGCATGGAAAAAATGGTGGACGTTTTAATTACACTAGCCGGCAAATTTGTTGAATAATATCTTATAGGGGTTAGCAACGCACAGATTATTTATATTAGCGTTAGCTAATATAAATTGGCATGCAGGGCATCCTTGCCCTGCGCCATAAAATGAGATATGAATAATCGAAGCGAAGCGCAGATTATTTATATAATGTGTACTTTTCACAAAATTCACTAAGTAAAAAATAAAGCTAACTTATAAACACACTTATATAGGATAATATAACTTTTAATTTAGCTTACTTTAGCACCATTAGCAGGTGTAAGACAAAAAAGCTGTCATTAAGTATTGTTCTTTTTTGGCTGTACAGATGCTTATGGTGCG
>CAYJEU010000054.1:0-6919 GCA_964369565.1 uncultured Bacteroides sp.
AACTTTTATATAAAGCAAAGTTATAAATAAACCTTACGGGGATAAATAAGCTTAACCGCTCTTGCTCTTTAGCAACAACTAGAACAATGTAATCGTGAGCGTATGTCAATCTTACTGTTAGCGAGCGATTGTGATTGTTCTTTGTTGCGGCTGTTAGGGCACAGCGTTTGGGGTCCGGGGGACTCGCAACCCCCGGCGCTTTTGCTTCTTTTCACGCTGAAAAGAAGGGCGAACCATAAAACTTAGCCATTACAGCTAGCTAACTAACAAGGCACAAACCTTGCCAAAAAACTAAAGGCACAAACCTTGCCAAAAAACAAAAAGCACAAACCTTGAGAAAAAACAAAAAAATATGCTAGCACCCAAATATTACAAGCAAAGCCCACAGCCTTTTCCTTCTTTTCACGCTGAAAAGTAAAAGCCTCTAAGTAAACTAGCTAAAATATTAAAAAGAACAAAAAACCAAATCAAATAAATTTAAAAAAACAAAGGAGCAACTATGTCACACAATTCGTATATCTCACCTTTCCAAACAAGGTACGCCTCTAAAGAAATGCAATTTCTTTTCAGCGAGGACAAAAAATTCACTACATGGCGCAAATTGTGGGTGTCGCTCGCAAAGGCGCAAAAGGCAAACGGCCTTGATATTAGCGATGCGCAAATTAAACAGCTTGAAGCCTTTGTAAACGATATAAACTACGATGTTGCAATTGCGCGCGAAAAAGAGTGCCGCCACGATGTTATGAGCCATGTTCACGCCTTTGGCGTTCAGTGCCCCGATGCAAAAGGCATTATACATTTAGGCGCTACAAGCTGCTTTGTTGGCGATAATACCGACATTATAATTACAAAAGAAGCGCTTTATGCAATAGCGCGAAAGCTATTAAATGTTATTGACAATTTAGCGAAATTTGCAGATGAATATAAAGCTTTGCCGGCTCTTGCTTATACCCATTTGCAGCCTGCGCAATTAACAACAGTTGGCAAAAGGGCAACGCTTTGGATAAACGAATTGTACTCAGACTATGAAGAACTTGTGCACCGCATTAACTCCTTACAACTTTTAGGCAGTAAGGGCACAACAGGCACACAGGCAAGCTTTGTCGAGCTTTTTGGCGGCGATGACGCTAAAATAAAAGATGTTGATAACCGCATTGCAAGCGATTTCGGCTTCGAGCGTATAATTCCCGTTAGCGGCCAAACTTACAGCCGCAAAGTAGATTACAATGTTCTAAGCACCCTTTCAGGCATAGCGCAAAGCTCGATGAAATTTGCAAACGATATTCGCCTTCTTGCTAATTTCAAAGAGATGGAAGAGCCGTTTGAAACACAGCAAATAGGCTCGTCGGCTATGCCGTATAAGCGCAACCCTATGCGCACAGAGCGCATTTGTGCGCTGGCACGCTATGTTATGGCAGACGTTATCAACCCATCGTTCACAGCGGGCACACAATGGTTCGAGCGCACTTTAGACGATAGCGCAAACAAGCGCATTGCAATGGCAGAGGGCTTTTTAGCAGTAGACAGCATTTTGAATATAATGATAAATGTTACCTCAGGGCTTGTTGTGTACCCTAAAGTTGTAACAGCGCGCATTATGGCGGAATTACCGTTCATGGCAACTGAAAATATTATGATGAGCGCCGTTAAAAAAGGCGGCGATAGGCAAGAACTTCACGAAAAATTGCGCGTTCACTCGCAAGCGGCTGCAAAAGTTGTTAAAGAAGAGGGTAAACAAAACGACCTTGTTAAGCGCATTAGTAACGATGCCTCATTCGCTTTGAGCGAAGATGAAATAAACGCCCTTTTAGTGCCCGAGAATTTCACAGGCAGAGCAAAAGAGCAAGTTAGCGAATATTTAGATGAATTTATTTTGCCATTATTGCGCAATAATAAAGAAAAGCTCGGCGAGAGCGTAGAACTTGAAGTTTAAGTGAATTTTTGATATTATATTAAGGCACCTTTAAAACCGTCATAATAAAGCGGTTTATGCTAAACTTAACAAACTAAACTTGCTGCATTGCTTAAAACGCTTTTAGCATAAGCTTTACGGCAAGGATTTCATTTGCAATAATTCAGTTTAGCTCAAGATAAAGGTAAAAATTTATAAATAAATTTGCACATATATTAAAACTGAAAGGAACCCCATGTTTCAAAACACTGTAGACCAAATTAAAAGAAGGCGTACATTCGCAATAATTTCCCACCCCGACGCCGGTAAAACCACATTAACCGAAAAACTGCTTTTATACGGCGGCGCCATACAACAAGCCGGTATAGTTAAGGGTAAAAAAGGCGCCAGGGCCGCTGTTAGCGACTGGATGGAAATTGAAAAGCAACGCGGAATTTCCGTTACATCGTCTGTTATGCAGTTTGAATACAACAACTTTTGCATAAATATCCTCGACACCCCCGGCCACCAAGATTTCTCTGAGGACACTTACCGCACACTTATGGCGGCAGATAGTGCCGTTATGGTTATAGACGCCGCAAAAGGCGTGGAAGCGCAAACGAAAAAGCTTTTTAAAGTTTGCGCTATGCGTGGCATACCCATTTTTACCTTTGTTAATAAAATGGATAGAGACGCTCAAAACACTTTCGATTTGCTCGAGGAGCTTGAAAAAGTTCTGGGCATTGAAACTTACCCCATGAACTGGCCCATAGGTAGCGGCAAAGAGTTTAAGGGCGTTTACGACAGGAATAAAAAAGAAATTCTCGCCTTTTCCCACTCGGGCAAAATAGGCGCACAGCAAGCCGAGAAAATATCGGCAAAGCCGGGCGACGCCAATTTAAACGAGCTTTTAACGCCCACTTTGCACGAAGCTTTATGCGATGATATAGAGCTTTTAGACGGCGCATCTTACGAATTTGATAAGCAAAAAGTAGACGACGGCAAATTAACGCCCGTGTTTTTTGGCAGCGCTCTAACAAATTTTGGCGTAGAGCCGTTTTTAGAAGACTTTTTAAACTTAACCATAGAACCGCTTGCAAGAAACAGCGATGCCGGCGAAATTAACCCACTTGAGTGTGAAGATTTTTCAGCTTTCGTTTTCAAAATACAAGCTAATATGAATAAGGCCCACCGCGACCGCATTGCATTTGTGCGCATTGTAAGCGGAAAATTCGAGCGCGGTATGGACGTTACCCACGTTCAAAGCAAGAAAAAACTTAAACTTACACAAAGCACCCAGCTTATGGCCGATGGTAGAGAAACCGTGGACGAAGCGTTCGCAGGCGACATTATAGGCCTGTTTGATGCCGGCACTTTCTCTATTGGCGACACTATAACAAGCGCCAAAGCCGCTTTTGCGTTCGAGGGTATACCCACTTTTGCGCCCGAACATTTTGCGCGCATTTCACAGGTAGACACCATGAAACGCAAGCAATTTGTTAAAGGTATAGAGCAAATTGCCCAGGAAGGCGCTATCCAAATTTTCAAAGAGCTTTTGGGCGGCATGGAAGAAGTTATAGTTGGCGTTGTTGGCGTTTTGCAGCTTGAAGTGCTTGAGTACAGGCTTAAAAACGAATATAATGTGGATATTCGCTTGCAAAATTTATCCTATAGTTTTATACGCTGGGTAGATAACGAAGAAAGCGATACTTTTAGTATAGAAAAGCTTGCCCTTACGGCAGACACAAAAAGGGTTTTAGATTTTAAAGGCAGGCGCCTACTTCTTTTCACAAGCGCATGGAATATAAACTGGGCGCTTGAGCATAACGAGGGCTTGCTTTTAAGCGAAGTTGGCAGATAGAATTTAGTTAATTTTCAGCAAGCTTTTAGCGATAACTTATTATTTAAAAAAGCGCTTGCCTAATTATATCGCGGTATTGCGCTTATTTTTTAAAAATGCAAATTTTAATTACCCCTTTACGCTTATTAACAACACTAAAAAAAGGAGCTTTTTTTGGATATTTTTTTAAATTTACCTATTATTATTTTTATTGTACTTGAAAGTTTAAATGTGCTAATTTTGTACTTTGCGCCCGATTTTAAATATGGGAATGCTATTAGTGTTTTTGACGGTTGGCGGAAGGCCAAAGAAAATGAAAACGACGAGCTTTTTGTGCGCTATTTAATAAATTGGGTGGGCAATTCAAAGCTAATTTTCATTGCGCTTTTATTGGTAATTGTGCTGTTTGCAAGCAGCGAGGCTAAAATTACAACAATTTGTGTTTTAATAGTTACAATTCCAATGTACTTTGTGCGCTTGCACCCTTTAATAAAAAAATTAGATGAAAACGGGCATATTACACCAAAAAACTATTCAAAAACGCTCAAAATAACAATAATACTTTTTATGTTAATGTTTGTTGCATGTTTGGCAGGGTATTTTTTCTTGTAAAAACGAAATGTTTACGAAGCAACCATAAGGAGATTATATAATGCAATCAAATGCAACAAAAGCTCTTGGGGAAGACAAAATAGGCAAGCTTCTTTTTCGCTTAGCAACACCTGCCATAGCCGCGCAGTTAATTAATTTGCTTTATAATATAGTAGACAGAATTTATATAGGTCGCATGGAGGGTATAGGCACGCTTGCGCTAACGGGCGTTGGTATTTGTGTGCCGCTTATAATGGCAAATGCGGCTTTCGCTATGCTTGCCGGTGCCGGCGGCGCGCCTAGGGCGTCAAAGCACCTTGGCGCAAAAGATGTTAAAAGCGCAGAAAAAACTTTGGGCAACACTGTTTTTATGCTTTTATTTTCATCACTTGCGGTAACAACTATATATTTGTTATTTGGCAAAGAGCTTTTATTCATGGTGGGTGCAAGCGAAAACACAATAACTTACGCCTACGATTATTTATCAATTTATACAATAGGCTGTTTATTTGTTCAAATTACGCTTGGCTTAAATTTATATATAACAGGGCAGGGTTTTGCCACAACAAGCATGCTAACTGTTTTAATTGGCGCCGTTTTAAATATTATATTAGACCCTATTTTCATTTTTGTTTTCGATATGGGTATTCGTGGTGCGGCGCTTGCAACAATAATATCGCAAGGCGTTTCAGCTCTTTGGATTTTGCTGTTCTTAATGGGTAAAAAAACAACATTGCGCATTAAATTCAAGTATTTAAAGCCTGATATAAAGTTTATTATCCCAATATTAACGCTGGGCCTATCGCCTTTTATAATGAGCATTACCGAAAGCCTTGTTAGCATGACATTCAACACCTCGCTTATGCAGTACGGCGGCGATTTAGCCGTTGGCGCTATGACGATTATTGTTAGCGTGCGGCAAATTGCCTCGCTGCCGCAATCGGGATTAACGCAGGGTGCACAGCCAATAATTAGCTATAACTACGGCGCAAATAACCCTCAACGTGTTAAAACAGCTTTTAAATATTTGATAGTCTCGTGCTCGGTTTTTACAACTGCTTTTTGGCTTATTGTAATGCTATTCCCGCAAGTTTTCATTTTAATTTTTAATAGCGATGCACAGCTTGTGGCCTACACATCAACAATGCTTAGGGTATACATGGCGGTTTCGTTCTCTAACGGCGCTTTGCTTGCGTGCCAAAACACATTTTTAGCTTTGGGCAATGCAAAAAGCAGTTTGCTTATGTCTGTTCTTCGCAAAGTTATATTGCTTATACCGCTAATTTATATTTTGCCAAATTTCTTTACAGACAAAGTTTTTGCCATATTCCTCGCAGAGCCAATAGCAGATAGCATTGCAATTGCAATAACCGTTTCTTTATTTGCTTACCAGTTTAAGAGAGTGCTGGTAAAAATGGAGAACAACAACAACGCCGAGAAGCTTGTTAATTTGAAAAAAGCGTGATATTTCAAATATTTTTGAGCATGGCGTAAAGGGCATTTTAACTTTTCACTTGTTTAATTATACTTATAGGAGAGCGCATATGCCTAAACTGGAAATAACAAATATGGTTATGGTACAAAACCCTGATACAGGCGAGGTAGTGGTTCAGGATAGAATAAAAAGCTGGCCGGGAATTTCTTTCCCGGGTGGCCATGCAGAACATAATGAAACAATATATGATAGTGCCATTCGTGAAATAAAAGAGGAAACCGGTCTGGATATTCATAATTTAAAATCATGTGGCTTTATGTATTGGTTCAATAGCAAAACACAAGATAGGTATTTTACATATTTTTATAAAACTACTGACTATTCAGGTGAGCTGCTTTCAGAAACTGACGAGGGCAAAGTTTTCTGGGCAAATACAGAAAACTTTGAAAGCATGAATTGCGCTCCTAATTTTAAAGAGTATTTGCCTATGTTTTTAACAGAGGATTATGCAGAGGCATATTGTTCATGGAATGATGAAATGAAGCCTGATATGTCAAAGGATAATCCATGGGGTATTATTTATAGGTAAGGTTATGTGTATTATGTGTATAGTCTATAAAAGCGAAAACCTTTCACTATCAAAATATGATAGTGAAAGGTTATTTTTTATAGGCATATATAATAGCAGCACTTGGCGAGCGGTAAAAGCTGGTTTTGCCTATAATGTTATGTGGTTATCGCATGGTTTGCACCTTGTTCGTTCGTTAGCTTTAGAGTTCGAGTTTTGTGAGTCGCCCTTCTTTTCAGCGTGAAAAGAAGCAAAAGAGATTGAACTTGTGTTGCTTTGCAGAGTAGTTGAATTTATTTTTGGTGCTCTTAGCATTTAAGCTCGTTTACTTAAGGCGTTTTACTTTTCAGCGTGAAAAATAGCAAAAGCTAAAGCTTTTTTTAATATTAAGCTTGCTTTTGTGTTTTTTCTTTTCGCAAAGCTTATGCCTTGGTTTTTTGCTTGTTTTAATGGCTAAGCTTTATAGGGCGTTTTACTTTTCAGCGTGAAAAGTAACAAAACCGAAAGTTTATTTTTAATATTTAAGCTTGCTTTTGTGCTTTTTCTTTTCGCAAAGCTTATGCCTTGGTTTTTCGTTTGCTTTAGCGGCTAAGC
>CAYJEU010000055.1:0-6781 GCA_964369565.1 uncultured Bacteroides sp.
CGGCGCTTTTGTTACTTTTCACGCTGAAAAGTAAAAGCCTCTAAGTAAACGAGCTTAAATGCTAAGAGCAACAAAAATAAATTCAACTACTCTGCATATCGTCACAAGTTCAATTTCTTTTCCTTCTTTTCACGCTGAAAAGAAGGGCGAACCATAGAACTTATCCCCATAAGCTAACTAAATAACAAGGCACAAACATTGCCAAAAAACAAAAAGCACAAACATTGAAAAAACCAAAAACTATAAACTATGCCAGCTCTCAAATATTACAAGCAAAGCCCATAACCTTTTGCTTCTTTTCACGCTGAAAAGAAGGGCGAACCCTAAAACTTAACCCTAAAAACTAACTAAATAGCAAGGCACAAACCTTGCCAAAAAACTAAAAAATATGCCAGCTCTCAAATATTACAAGCAACAGAACAAGGCGCAAACCTTGCCAAAAAAACTAAAAACCCTCTAACTTTCAATCAATTTACCGTTTTCAACAAAATAAACTTCATTGTTAATACTTTCAAAAGCCGAGCTCTCACAAGTTGTTATAATTGTTTGCATTCCTGTTATTTCATTTAGCAAATAATCTTTTCTACTTTCATCAAGCTCGCTTAAAACATCGTCCAGTAAAACAATAGGCTTTTCACTTGTTATATCAAATATCATCTGCGCTTCAGCTAGTTTTAAAGCTAAAACTATGCTGCGCTGCTGGCCTTGGCTTGCAAAAACTTTTGCATCACTCTCATTAATACTAAATATTAAATCTTCCCTATGTGGACCCTTTGTACAAAAACCGGCATTAATATCTTTTTGTTTACTTTGCGCTAATGTTTTAATCAAACTTTCATCATAACAAGGTGTGTAATCTATTTTAAAACTCTCTTTATTACCTGTAATTTTTGCGTGATGCTCTATTGCATTATTGCTGAATTTCTTTAAATATTCCTTTCGCTTTTCAACAATAAATTCACCGCAAACTGCTAAATTCTCATTGTAAACATCAAGTAATTCCTCAGGCGAATTTTGCCTGTAATATTGTTTTAAAAGTGCATTTTTCTGCTGTATTAAACGCATGTATTTCCTTAATGCACTAATATAAGAGGGGTATAATTGGCAAAGTGCCGCATCTAAAAATTTACGCCTGTTTTCAGGGCTCCCTTTAACAAGCCTTAAATGGTTAGGCTCAAAAACAACTTCATTTACAATGCCGGCTATATTAATTGCCCTTTTATAATCAACGCCGTTTATATGGGCAAACCTACCTTTTTTAGTTGATATATCACTATTTTCATCAATAATAGTAATTTTAATATCACTATCTTCACATGTAAATTGCTCGTTTTCATTTTTATTGTTTGCGCTGTTAACATTAGCATTTATAATAGAAGCCTGCTCGCCTTTTTTTATCAAAAAGCTATCTTTAACGCCCCTAAAACTTTTAGCGCCTGTTATCATCCAAATACTTTCAAGCAAATTAGTTTTCCCTTGCCCGTTTTGGCCGCAAATAACTGTTAATTTACTGCTGGGTTTAAATTTTATATGCTCTATATTTCTGAAATTCAAAATTTCTATTTCATTTAATATCATTCACTTTCAACCCTTATTTCTTCGCCTTCAAAACTTATAATATCGCCCGGATAAACTTTTTTACCGCGCTGTGTGCAAACTTCACCGTTATAATTAACAAGGCCGCTTTGTATTGCAATTTTAGCCTCGCCGCCACTTTGGCACACATTAGCAAATTTTAAAAGTGCAGAAAGTTGAATAAAATTTGAATTTATTTTAATAGTTGTTTTATTCATAGTACTCCTTAATTAATCGTTATCGCTTCTAAACCTAACAGGTAATACCAAATAAAATAGATTTTCGTTGTTTATAGGCACAATTTTAACTGCTGTATATGCGCCATTCATATAAAATTCAACTTTATCACTGCCGCAATGCCTTAAAGCATCTAATAAATATCTGTTGTTAAAGCCTATTTCTAAACTTTCACCTTCCATTTCACAAGGCAGCTCGTCTACAACTTTACCTAAAGATGTTGTACACCTAACAGTTATAATATTATTATCGAATGTTATTTTTAAAGGGTTTTTAATTCGCTCTGTAATAATTAAGCTTGCCCTTTCAACAACATTTATAAATTCTTTAACTTCTACAACAGCTTTTGTTGTGTGCTCTTTCGGTAAAACGCGCTCAAAATCTAAAAACTCGCCCTCAATTAAGCGGCTTATAATTGTATATTGCTCGGTATTAAAAACAACAAAGCGCCTATTTGCTGCTATATCAACATTTTCATCTTCGCCTATAAGCTTAATGGTTTCAACTAATGTTTTTTGCGGTATTATTATTTCTATTTCATTGTTAGCGCTCATCTCTTGCGAAGTAATAGCTAAACGGTAACCGTCTAAAGCTACAATTTGCAAGCTATCTTTATTTATAAGGAATTTCTCGCCTGTGTGCGCCGGGCGCTTATCGTCGGTAGCAACTGCAAAAATAGTTGTGTCTATCATTGTTTTTAATTCTTTTGAATTAATGCTGAATGTCTTTTCAGTTTCTGTATTTGGCAAATCGGGGTAATCGGCAGCTTCCATGCCGTTAATATTATATTTTGTTATACCTGCGCTTATTAAGCATTGATTATTATTTTCAAGTTTAATTTCTATTTCATCATTAACTAATTTTCTAACCATTTCACTGAAAAGTTTCGCGTTAAGCACTATTTCGCCCGGCACTAATACATTAGCTTCTATTTTTGTGGTAATAGCCATTTCTAAATCGTAACCGGTTAATGTTAAAGTAAAACCGTCGGCTTTTAAAAGTATACCCTCAAGAACAGGAACAGCACTTCTAAGGGTAACTGCTTTCGATACACCTAAAACAGCTTCATTTAATAAATATTTATCACATTTAATATGCATGGTAAAAAACCTTTCTTTTTTAAATAATTTAAAAAATTAGTTATATATATAAATAAAAAGTAGTAGTAGTAGTAGAGGCTGTTAAAAAGTTTAAAAGTTAAATAAATGCTTATAAAAAGCGGCTTTTTTAAAAATTTTACTGTTTAAAATATGTTAATTAAATTGTTGAAAAGTTAAAAATATCAATGTTTCAACAATTTATATTGAAAGTTTATGTTAAATGTTTAAAACTTGTTTAATACTTTCTTATTATTTTATTTATTATAATTTCTTTTATATTTTTTAAAATAACACTTTTATTGCTTTATATTTTTAATAACATCTTCTATCATTTCTTTAGTGTGAGGCTCGTTTTTCATCATTTTTTGCACGGTGTTAATTGCATAAACAACAGTTGAATGATCTCTGCCGCCAAATTGCTCGCCAATTTCCTCCATGCTCATGCCTGTAACTTCGCGTATAATGTGCATGCTTATTTTACGCGCGTTAGATATAGCACTGCGGCGGCTTTGCCCTTTTAAGTCGTCTATAGTAACATTATAAGTGCGGCTAATTTCAAGCAATATTTTCTCTATTGTAATGGGCGCCGGTAATTGCTCGCTTAAAATATCTTTAATAGCGTTTTGCGCCATACCTATAGATGGGTTTATACCCTCTAAAATGCGGTATGCGTTAATTTTTTTAACAACGCCCTCTAATTGGCGAATGTTCTTTTTAAGTTTATTCGCTATGTATTCCGATACATCGTCGGGCAAGTTAATTTGCAATAAATCTGCCTTGCGGCGAATAATTGCAACACGTGTTTCAAAATCGGGCGCGCCTATATCTGCAATAAGGCCCATCTCAAAGCGTGTGCGAAGCCTGTCTTCAAGGCTTTTAATCTCTTTAGGCGGCCTATCGCTGGAAAGAACAATTTGCTTGCCGGAATTATAAAGAGTGTTAAATGTGTGGAAAAATTCTTCTTGTGTTGAATCTTTACCGCCTATAAATTGAACGTCGTCAACGAGTAAAACATCTGCCTGGCGATATTTCTCGTGGAAAGCTGCTGTGTTATTTTCACGAATTGCCGTAATAATTCCGTTTGTAAATGTTTCGCCGTCTACATAAATTATATTAAAGTTTTCAAAATTATTTTGAATATCTGCTTTTATTGCGTTTAAAAGGTGGGTTTTGCCAAGCCCTGAATCGCCCCATATAAACAGAGGGTTATAAGCGCCCGATGGGTTTGCAGCAACAGCTTGCGCAGCGGCATGTGCAAATTTATTTGAGCTGCCCACAATGAAATTAGCAAATGTGTGGGAATAATTGCTGCTAGCGCCGTCTGCAGGGTTTTGCACAAGCTCGGGCACAGATAATGTTATATTAACATTAAAGCCTAAAATTTCTTTAAAACCATCGGAAATAAGCGACAGATAACGCTGTTCTATCATATTTTTTAAAAACTCGCTTGTTATGCGAAGTTCTACTTCGTTATTTTCAAATGAAATAGGCTTCATACCCTCTATAAACAAAGTGTAAGAGGCAGGTACTATGCGCTGTTTGCAGTAATCTTTCACCGCCAAAAAAATTTCATCAAATGAATCCATAAAAATAAACTTCTCCGTTTCTGCCGTAAAAATGAGAAAAGCCACCAAAACGGCACAAGGTAGCTTTTTGCAATATATATTTTTGTTTTATAAATAGCGATATTATGTCAAAAAACAATATTATTTATATTGGCTTTTGCCGTTTGCCATAATGGACGCTTACCCTTAATAATTATACTACAAAAACGCTTAAAATTCAAGGAAAAACAGCCATTAAATTTAAAAGAGTTTTTGGTAAAATATATAAAGTTTTAAGAATGAATAAGCTAAAAACTTTTTAAAAAGCAATAATTTTTTTGAAAAATGTAATAGAGCAAACGGTTAAAACTAGCGGATAAAAGGGGGCTGCGGCTTTATTCTTTTACTTGCACTTAATTTGCCGATAAAGTATAATGTATGAGTGAAATAGAGCGTAATTAAAAAATAATAAAAAAGAGGATAGAATGATAAAAAAAGTTATAAATATAATTATGATAATAGCAGGCTTAATATTTGGCGCGTTAGTTGGCTATTCAATGCTAAATTTAATAAAAAGCACAGGTGTGCAAAATATTGCTTTTTATTATATAATGGGCATTATAGCGCTTGTTTTTGGGATAGTTTTACAAATTGCAGTGCACGAATTCGGCCATTTAATAGGCGGGCTTTTATCGGGCTACTCTTTTTTATCTTTTCGCATTTTTAATATAATGATTGTAAAGAAAAACGGTAAATATGCTTTTAAAACTTTAAAGCTTGCGGGAACAGGCGGCCAGTGTTTAATGGCGCCGCCCGATAAAAATTATAACGATATTCCTTATTTTTTATATAATGTTATGGGCGGTGGTGCAAATATAATTTTTAGCATTTTTTCATTTGCAATTACCGCTTTAACAAATAATTTACCACTGCAAATTATTTGTTTTACATCAGGTGCGATTGGCGTTTTTATGGCTGCAACAAATTTAATTCCGCTTAATATATCGGTGAATAACGACGGTATGAACATATTACAAATTAGAAAAAGCGAAGAGGCGAGAACATCGTTTTTTAAGCAGATGAAAACAGCGGTTTACATGGCAAAAGGCGTTAGGGTAAAGCATTTTCCCGACGAATTATTTGAAGTAAAAGAGGGCAGCGAAAAAACAGATGCATTAAGCGCCGCGTGTAGAGTTAATTACTGTTTAAAATTGCTGGACGAAAATAAATACAGCGAATTTATTGAAAAAGCAAATGAGCTTATTAAAAATAATAACGCAATTTTAGATATACATAAAATACAGCTGACAAACAGTAAAATATTTTGCCTTATAATGCTTGGCGAAAGCAAGGAGCAAATAGTAAAATTGCTGGATAAGCCATATAAGCAAGTGGCAAAAGCCATGGCAAATATGCCTGAATTTGCACGCACAGCCTATGCGCTTGCAAGGCATATAACACATGATGATAAGCAAATGGCAAAAAGTGAAAAAATATTTGAAAAAGCAATAAAAAGCTACCCTTACGAGGGCGAAATTATAACAGAAATGCAGCTTATGAGCGAAGTTAAAAACTTGAAAAGAGAAGTTAATGAATAAAAAAGAACTGCGTAAAACCCTGTTAAAATTAGAAGTAGATGAAGAAAAAAACAAAAAAGCTTCGCATGAAATATGCAAAGCTTTTTTGAATTTGAATGAATATAAAAACGCTAAAACAGTTTTTTGTTTTATAGGCACACAAAGAGAAATACAAACAGATGAAATTATACAAAATGTATTATTAAGCAAAAAAATACTGTGTGTTCCGTTTTGCACAAAAACAAAACAAGGCGAGAGAATAATGCAAGCAAGGCAAATAACAAGCACCGAGCAATTAACGCAAACAATGTTTAATATTAAGCAGCCGAGCGAGAGTGCAAAGCTAATAAAGCCGCATGAAATAGATATAGCGGCTATACCGTGCCTCGCGGCAGATGAGAGCGGCGCAAGGCTTGGATATGGCGGCGGCTATTATGATAAATTTTTGCCGCAAATGAAAAAAGGTGCATTAAAAGCGGCGCTTTGCCGCAGGCTGTTTTTGCAAAAAAACGGCGTTATACCAATGGAAAAACACGATGTTTTTATGGATATTGTTTTAGCTTTTTAAATAAGAAAATAAGCGCTTATTTATAGTGTTTGTAAATTTTGAGCGCTGGCATAGTTTATAGTTTTTGGTTTTTTCAAGGTTTGTGCTTTTTGTTTTTTTGGCAAGGTTTGTGCCTTGTTATTTAGTTAGTTTTTAGGGTTAAGTTTTGTGGTTCGCCCTTCTTTTCAGCGTGAAAAGAAG
>CAYJEU010000056.1:0-6522 GCA_964369565.1 uncultured Bacteroides sp.
CGAACCACAAAACTTAACCCTAAAAACTAACTAAATAACAAGGCACAAACCTTGAAAAAATCAAAAAACTATAAACTATGCCAGCTCTCAAGTATTACAAGCAAAGCCCACAGCGCTTTTGCTTCTTTTCACGCTGAAAAGAAGGGCGAACCACAAAACTTAACCCTAAAAACTAACTAAATAACAAGGCACAAACCTTGAGAAAATCAAAAACTATAAACTATGCCAGCTCTTAAATATTACAAGCAAAGCCCACAGCCTTTTGCTTCTTTTCACGCTGAAAAGAAGGGCGAACCACAAAGCTTAACCCTAAAAACCAACTAAATAACAAGGCACAAACCTTGCCAAAAGCCAAAAAACTATTAAATATGCTAGCACTTAAATATTACAAGCAAAAATAACAATTCACAATCCTTGCGAAAACAAGGATACACTACAAAACCCAAACCTACTTACAGCGCATTCACAATCTCTTTATAATGCCTGCCTTTTGCCTCGAAATTAACATACATATCAAAAGAGGCGCACGCCGGCGACAGCGATATTATATCGCCCTCACTCGCTGCGGCAGTGGCTTTGTTTACAGCATCTTGCATGTCTGTTGCCCTTAAAATAAGCACATCGCTGTTTGCGTAGTTTGCGCTGTTTTTAATTGTTTGCTCTATTTTATCTGCCGTTTGCCCCATTAAAACAACAACTTTAACATTTTTGAAAATTTCGTCTGCCAAAGGCTGGTAGCTAACGCCTTTATCCGAGCCGCCCGCTATTATAATCAGCTTTTGTGAAAACGCATTAAGCCCTGCTATAACCCTGCTTGGGCTTGTTGCAATGCTATCGTTATAATACATTATGCCGTTCAATTTTCGAACAGGCTCTATTCTGTGCTCAACACCCGCAAAATTTTGTGCTATGTCCGCTATTGCTTTTGCGCCAGCCAAATCAAAAACTGCCGCCGCCGCCGCAAGCACGTTTTCTATATTGTGCTCGCCGCGCAGCGCTATATCGCTTTTATGTAAAAGCTCTGTCTCTATGCCGTTTTTCTTATAAACCAGCATGCCATCACCGCGCAAATATGCGCCGCTCTCAAGCTCGCTATGCCTTGTGAAAAAGCGCAGTTCCCCTTGAACGTCCTCCTGCATTTTACGCGATAATTCGTTAGAAAAACCTAAAACCGCAATGCTTGCTTTATTTTGGTTAAGCAAAATATTGCGCTTTGCGTCTATATACTCTTGCATATCTTTGTGGTGGTCTAAATGGTTTGGCGTAACATTTGTTACAACCGCAATATAGGGCGAGTTTCTCATGCCGCTAAGCTGAAAACTGGAAAGCTCTGCCACAGCTATATCTTGCTCGCTCATGTCTTGCACAATTGGAAGCAGTGCGCGCCCTAAGTTTCCGCCAAGGTGCACTTTTTTGCCGCTTTTTTCAAGCATTTTTGCAATTAAAGTTGTGGTTGTTGTTTTGCCGTCGCTGCCTGTAACCGCAATTATAGGGCAAGGGCAAGTTTGCATAAAAAGCTCCATTTCGCTTGTTACAAGCGTGCCGTTTTTAATTTGCGCTTGCAAAATATCGCTATAATAGGCAAAGCCCGGGGTGCGCATTATTATATCTTTACCGTTTAAGCCATCAAGGTAATTTGCGCCAAGCGAAAGCTTTACACCTCGCTCGTCTAACCACTCTTTTGTGCAGCTTAACTTGTTAACATCTTCCTTTTTATCGCAAAGCGTAATATTAGCGCCGTGCTTTGCAAAAAGGTCTATACACGGCATATTTGTTACGCCTATTCCAATAAACGCAACATTTTTACCCTTTAAACTCTCATAAAAAGCCTTAATTTTATCGTTCATAATTAACCTCCGAATAAATTACTAATATAGTATATCACATTATTATATACATTTAAAGCCTTTATGTGCGCCAAACTGTTTACAAAACGCCTATTGCTATGCTATAATACAAAAGGGAATGAGGTTCTCCCTTGGATTTTTCCTAAACCGCTTTTATGCTGATGACTTCTGTGATTTAACGTCGCAGGGATTATCAGCTTTTTTTGTGATTTTAAGTAGTGGCTTTTTCAATTTTTGGAGGGGATAGTATGCTTTTATCTTTCGGCTTATTACTATTAATAGGGCTTTTTGTTTCAAGCATTTTCAAAAAAATTAAGCTGCCAAGGGTAATTGGTATTCTTTTCAGCGGCATTGTTTTAGGGCCTTTTGTTTTAAATTTAATACACGAGGACATATTAAATATATCAACAGATTTAAGAGAGCTTGCCTTGATTATAATTTTAATAAAGGCCGGTTTATCGCTAAATTTAGGCGATTTAAATAAAATTGGCAGGCCCGCTGCCTTAATGGCGTTTTTGCCGGCAAGCTTTGAAATTTTAGCTTATTTTATATTTGCGCCGCTTTTGCTGGGTATAAGCCAAAGCGAGGCGCTTGTTTTGGGCGCAGTTCTTGCGGCGGTGTCGCCTGCAATAGTTGTTCCGCGCATGGTGCATTTAATAGAGGAAAAGCACGGCACAAACAAAAATATACCACAGCTAATATTGGCAGGCGCCTCTTGTGACGATGTTTTTGTTATTGTTCTATTCACTGCATTCAGCTCAATGGCTATGGGGCAAAGCGTTAGTGTTTACAATTTTTTGTCAATACCCCTTTCAATTTTATTAGGTTTAATAATTGGCGGCATTATAGGTTTTGCGCTAAGCCTATTTTTCAATTACGAGCTAAAGCATAGAAGGCAAATAAGGCACAGCGTTAAAGTAGTTATATTTTTAGCTATAGCCTTTATTGTTGTAGCCGCAGAGCAAGCAGCGTTTATACCGTTTTCAGGGCTTTTGGCAATTATAAGCATGGCGTGTGTTTACAAAGTAAAAACAAACGCTGAAATAGTTACCGCTCTATCGCTTAAATTTAGCAAACTGTGGATTGTAGCCGAGATTATTCTGTTTATTCTAATTGGCGCCGCAGTAGACCCTTCCTATATACTCAAAGCAGGCCTACCTGCGCTTTTATTAATTTTTATAGGCCTGTTAATTCGCACTTTAGGCGTTATTTTAAGCCTTGTTAAAACGAATTTAACCTTTAAAGAAACATTGTTTTGCGTTTTTGCATATTTGCCAAAGGCAACTGTGCAAGCGGCAATTGGCGCAATACCGCTATCTATGGGTATGCAAAGCGGCAATATAATTTTATCGGTGGCGGTTTTAGGCATTATAGTAACAGCGCCCCTTGGCGCTATGGCTATAGATTACAGCTATAAAAAGCTACTTAAAAACTGCAATTAATATTTTAAAAAGCCGCTTAAGCTAATTTTATTATTAATAGCCTCGCTTTTATTTAAGTGGTTTTGCTTTTATTTAAGCGGCTTTGCTAAACATGTGCCTTTTTGCTTTTATTCCAAAAGCCTCATTTTTGAATAAATGCATATTTAACATTTAAACGCTTTAAAAACAAGTAATAATATGATATAATATTTAATCTGTATGAATGAATTTGAAAGGAGTATTGCTATGCTATTTAACTCGTGGCAGTTTTTGGTTTTTTTCCCTATTGTTTTAATTTTCTATTATATTTTGCCGCAAAAAGCACGCAAATACTTCTTACTGCTTGCGAGCCTTTTTTTCTATATGAACTGGAGCGCTTCCTATGTTTTTTTAATACTGTTTTCAATAGTTGCAACATATTTCGGCGGCATATTTATAGAGCGCATAAATGTTTCAAACAGGCACGAAGCGCAGAAAACCAAACGAAAAAAGGCTGTTTTAACAGCTGTTTTAGCTGTTAATTTATTTTTACTTTTCCTTTTTAAATACTTCAATTTTTTCTTTGCGCGTTTATTCCAAGTTATAAGCTTTTCGGGCCTTGAATTAGAAGTGCCCTATTTAAATTTACTTTTGCCCGTTGGCATTTCATTTTATACATTCCAAGCGCTAAGCTACACAATAGATGTTTACAGGGGCACAATTAAAGCCGAGCACCGCTTTGTTAACTATGCGCTTTTCGTTAGTTTTTTCCCCCAGCTTGTTGCCGGCCCTATAGAGCGCAGTAAAAACCTTTTGCCGCAAATAGACGATTTAAGCGGTTTCGATTTCAATAATTTTAAACAGGGATTAAAAATTATGCTCTTCGGCTTTTTTCAAAAAGTTGTGCTTGCCGATAATATATCCGTTGTAGTAAACACAGTGTTCAACGGCGCACATAATTATTTCGGTGCCCAAGTTTTTATAGCCTCTTTATTATTTGCCATTCAAATTTATTGCGATTTCTCGGGCTATTCGCTTATAGCAATAGGCTGTGCTAAGTGCATGAATGTTAAGCTTATGCAAAACTTTAAAAACCCTTATTTTTCTCGCAGTATCAAAGAATTTTGGAGCAGGTGGCATATATCGCTATCGCTTTGGTTTAAAGATTACTTATATATTCCCCTTGGCGGTAACCGCAAAGGCACATTGCGCACTTATATAAATGTGTTTGTTGTTTTTGTAGTTAGCGGCCTTTGGCACGGCGCAGAATTAACGTTTTTATTTTGGGGCTTTTTGCACGGTTTTTACCAAATTGTAGGCTCTGTTACAAATAGCGCGCGAAGCAAAATGCGCAAAGCACTGCACATAAACGAAAACAAAGCCTTTTATAATATATACTCGCGCCTTATAACATTTTTCTTAGCGGCTTTTGCTTTTATATTCTTTAGGGCAAACAGCATGAGCGAAAGTGTTGTAATAGTAAAAAACATGCTCAATTTAAAGTACTACTCTTTAGAATATTTTAATATAACTTCGCTTGGAATTGATAACACGCAGGCAATTGTAATTATAGTAGGCCTTGTTTTTTTATTTATTTGCTCTTATTTACAGTATACAGGCAAATATGTAAAATTGGGCGAAAAAACGCCGGCGCCGCTGAAATGGGCGGGCTATATACTAGTTGTTAATTTAATTTTAATTTTCGGCAATTACGGCCCTGCAAGCAGTGCGGCTTCGCAGTTTATTTATTTCCAGTTTTAATTTTAAAATAAAAGGCAAATTCCAAAAACACATTTTATGCACACGGAAAGGGGACAGCGATGAAAAAAATTGTAATTGAAATAACAGCTTTTTGCTTAATATTGCTTTTTAGCCTGTCGCCTGTGCTTTTATCGGGCGAAATTTTGCCAACAGCTTTTGTGCCTTATGTTCAAGGCTTTTTAGGCGAAAATTTTTTATACGGGAAAGCCTATTCAAACGATGCAACATACTATAAATTTAACATGATACATCAAAAACAGGCAGAAGTTTTAGTAACCGGCACTTCACGCTCTTTACAAATAAGAGATTTTTTCTTAAACGACGACGTTAGCTTTTACAACGCCGGCTCGCTTTCGCCCACAACAACAGGGCTTGTTACAGCATTGCCTAAAATAGAAAAGCAGGCGCTGCCAAAAGTGCTTATAATTAGCCTCGACGAATATTTTTTCAACACAGATTGGCACATAGGCGCAACAACAGCTTTTCATGAAGATTGGCTATATATAGGCGATAATATAACATATAACATTGCCGCTAAAGATATGTATGCAGATTTAATCGAGGGCAAACTGAATTTATATGATATGTTTACAAATTTAGATAAAATAGGTGTTAACGCAAAAGTATCCGGCAACGGCTTTGATGAATATGGCTGTTATATTTATGGCGACGTTTACGAAAACACAAAGCCCGACAGCGAGCGTGTTGAGCATATTTTAACAGATATAAACGAAATTAGCGGCCGCTATTTGCCGGGCGATGATATAGAGCAAATGGCGCTAAACGACATAAAATTCATATCTGATTTTTGCGATGAAAACGGCATAGAGCTTATAACATTCACGCCGCCGCTATCGCAAAGTGGCATGAGCGCTATAAATGCGCGCGATGATATGGATTATATATACAAAATAGAAAGCGCCGTTAGTGCACTTGCCGAGGAATGCGGCTTTGAGTTTTACCATTATACCGACCCTGCTATTTTAAATATAGACGACAGCTATTTTGTAGACGGCTTCCACGGCTCTGACAGCGCATATTTGCTTATGATGATAGATATGCTTGAAAAGGGCAGTATTCTTAACAGCTATGCTGATATAAACGAGCTGCACCAACTTTATGAAAATAGAATTTCTAATTTGCAAGTTAAGTAAACTTAGCCGAGGCATGGCATGATATAAATAAATGGAAGTTAGCCTTTTCCTTGTATATTTAAGCTTGGCTTTTGTGTTTTTTCTTTTCGCTAAGCTTGCTCTTTGGTATTATATTTATAGCAAGGCTTTCGCCTTGGTTATTTGTTTGCTTAAATTGCTAAGCTTTGTAAGGCGTTTTACTTTTCAGCGTGAAAAGTAGCAAATGTGAAAGCTTTTTTGTAGTGTTTAGGCTTGCTTTTGTGTTTTTTCTTTTCGCAAAGCTTATGCCTTGGTTTTTTGCTTGTTTTAATGGCTAAGCTTTATAGGGCGTTTTACTTTTCAGCGTGAAAAGTAACAAAAGAGATTGAACTTGTGTTGCTT
>CAYJEU010000057.1:0-6414 GCA_964369565.1 uncultured Bacteroides sp.
AGCCAAAAAAGAACAATTCTTAATGACAGCTTTTTCGTCTTACACCTGCTAATGGCGCTAAAGCAAGCTAAATTAAAAGTTATATTATCCTATATAAGTGTGTTTATAAGTTTGCTTTATTTTTTACAGGGTGAATTTAGTGAAAAGTACGCATAATATAAATAATCTCGCTTCGCTACGATTATTCATATCTCATTCTATGGCGCAGGGCAAGGATACCCCGCATGCCAATTTATATTATATTCGTGCCTCATATAATATAAATAACACGCAGTGTTATTTATTGGTATATTTGGCGGTTGCCGCGTAGGCGGCGAGCAAAATGCCATAGAATAAAATATTTGTATTAGCGAAAGCTAATATAAATTAAGCCCTAATTTGCCCGTCGCCATCTATGCAATATTTATAGCTTGTAATTTCTTTTAGCCCCATTGGCCCCCTTGCGCCAAGCTTTTGTGTGCTTATGCCTATTTCACAGCCAAGCCCGAAAACGCCGCCGTCTGAAAAACGTGTGGAGGCATTTACATATACCGCGGCGCTATCTACATTTTTAGTGAAATACTCGGCGTTTGCTTTGTTTTGTGCAACTATGCAATCGCTGTGGCCTGTGCCGTGCTCGTTTATATGCACAACTGCACTTTGAACATCGGGCACAATTTTAACAGCCAATATATAATCTAAAAACTCGGTGTTAAAATCTATTTCGCTTGCAGGTTTGCCGTTTATGTACTGCTGTGTTTTTTTGCAAATTCTCAGCTCTACAGCAAGTTTTGCAAGCTCTTTTTCCATTTCGGGCAAAAAGCTTTGTGCTATATTTTCATGCACTAAGCAAACTTCTGCCGAGTTACAAACAGACGGCCTGCTTGTTTTTGCATTTGTTAATATATTTACCGCCATGTTTATATCTGCGCTTTCGTCTACATATACATGGCATATGCCTGTGCCTGTTTCTATGCACGGCACCTGTGCGTTTTCAACGCAAGAGCGAATAAGCCCGGCGCCACCGCGCGGTATAAGCAAATCTACAAAGCCGCGTGCGCGCATAAGCTCCTGGGCACTTTGGCGATGAGTGTCTGTTATAAGCTGAATAAAACTAGGCGAGTGCCCTTTTTCTTTCAGCGCAGTTTGCATAGCGTAAACTATAGCTTTATTTGTGTTTATAGCTTCTTTGCCACCGCGCAAAATGCAAGCGTTGCCGCTTTTTAAACAAAGCGCTGCTGCATCTGCTGTAACATTGGGGCGGCTTTCATATATCATGGCAACAACGCCCATAGGCACACGAATTTTGCGGATAACCATAGAGTTTTCGTGAACAAAGCGCTCTAGCTCCTCGCCTATTGGGTCGGGCAATTCTATAAGCGCTAAAACACCTTGCGCCATATCGTTTATGCGCTTTTCATCAAGGCGCAGCCTATCGAGCATAACAGGCGCTATATGCTCTTTTGCCAGTTGCATATCTGTTTCATTGGCCTTTAAAATTTGCTCTTTATGTAATAATAAGTTTTGTGCAATTAAATTTAAAACAGCATTTTTTTCGCTTTCATTAAGCATGGCAACAAAGGGTTTCGCTTTTTTTGCTTCAATTAAAATATCACGTGTTGTCATCGTTTTTCTCCTTTGCGGCAAAAAACGTGCCAACGCTTTTACCCTCTAAAACATCATACAGGCATGCGGGGTTACTGCCGTTTGCTATAACAACATTTATGCCGTTTTGCGTTGCTGTTTTAGCTGCGTGCAATTTTGTTATCATGCCGCCTGTGCCCAAATTACTGCTTGTGCCTTTTGCGCTTTGCATAAGCTCTTCAGTAATATCGTAAACTTTTTCAATTAGCTTTGCGTTATTGTTTTTATTTGGGTCGCAATCATAAAGGCCGTTTA
This sequence comes from uncultured Bacteroides sp., assembly GCA_964369565.1. GTDB lineage: Bacteria > Bacillota > Clostridia > Oscillospirales > Ruminococcaceae > Ruthenibacterium. The sequence continues at coordinate 1,879 of CAYJEU010000057.1, forward strand.
TATCTGTTAAAAGCACAAGCATATCAGCTTTAACGCTAAGGGCTACAAACGCGCTTAATGTGTCGTTGTCGCCAACGCTAATTTCTTCTGTTGCAACGGTGTCGTTTTCGTTAATTATAGGTATAACGCCAAGCTCTAAAAGCCGCGTTAAAGTGTTTTCAATATTAAAGCGCCTTTCGCTTGAGTGCAAATCTTCATTCGTTAGCAAAATTTGTGCCACTGTGTGATTGTTAACGGCAAATAAATGATCGTACTTTTGCATAAGCTCGCTTTGGCCAACAGCGGCGGCGGCTTGCTTTGTGGGAATATCCTCTGGGCGCCCCGATATCATTAGCTTGCCAAGGCCCATGCCTATTGCGCCGGAGGAAACAAGCAATATTTCATGCCCTGCATTTTTTACGTCTGACAATGTGTGGCAAAGTGCCTCTATCAAGCGCAAATTTGAAAGCCCTGTTTTATGTGTTAATGTGGACGTGCCCACTTTTACCACCAATCTCATTTTTTACATACCTACTTCTTTAAATTACGGCTTTAAACCGGAGCGCACAATTAAATTTCTTGCGGTGTGCTGAGTAATAACGCCGCCCTGCCACACAACTTTTCCGTTAATGGCAAAAGCAGGCAAATCAATAAAGCCATAGCTTGTAACTTCTTGCGGGTTAGTTACCTCTGCAACAGTATCGGTAAAGCCAAGCTCTTGTACGGCTTTTTTTATGTTGACATAATTTTCTCTGTCGTGCAAGCTTTGTTTGCCGATGGCGGCAAATTTAGGCTTCTTTTTATTTATATAAAGCGAAGACGTTTTTTGCTCGCGATCATCTGTTTGTACAACGGTTTCTTTCTTTTTTTTAGAAAAAAGTCCCATATTACCTCTCCTTAACTTTAATACCTTTAATAATTATATACATGTTTTATGTATAATTGTCAAGCATAATTTAATTGTAAGACGTTAAATAATTTGAATTTATAGCATTAGCAAAAAAATAAAGAGCGTTTAAATTATATATAACTAGGCAAAAGCCCGAACATGTCACTTGAGTGATGATGTTCGGGCTTTGTGCATTTGGCTCCCCAAGTTGGACTTGAACCAACGACCCTGCGGTTAACAGCCGCATGCTCTACCGACTGAGCTATTGAGGAATATATACAAACGTTTATAACTTTAATGTATAAACAAATTTGTTGATAAATGAGGGTCGGACTTAAGAGCTTCTAAGCTCTTTTTTTCTTAGTGTCGCTAAGAATCTCTAAATACCGACATGAGCTATTGAGGAATATATAATGAGCTATTGAGGAATATATAATAATATGCTGAGAATAAAAGCAAACTTGGTGACCCCTAGGAGAATCGAACTCCTGATTTCGCCGTGAGAGGGCGACGTCTTAACCGCTTGACCAAGGGGCCGTGCGCTATTCTCGTCACCACTAAGAGGGGACTTTTATTATTATACAAATGTTAGGCGCATTTGTCAACACTTTAAATGCAATTTTTTTTAAGAAAAAAATAATGTGTTAAAATTAAAAAAGCTTAGAAATTATAGCGCAATTTACTTAGCTTTAAGAAAATTGCAATTTATGTGCTTTTAGGCGGGTTCGGATTATATCGGCTTGGCTAAAGTTTACAATAAGCTATATTAGCAAAAAGCAAAAACATAAATGCCTTAATTTCTAAGCAATATAAAAATTCTCATTAAGTTATTTCTATTACATCGCCATTTTGTAAAACGTCGCTAAAATTTGCATCTTTGCCGTTAATTTTCATTTCAACAGTTTTGTCTTTGTTTGTAAAGTCTATATCGCTAAGTTCTAACAAATCCATTAAATAATATTCACTGCCGTCTGTTTTCAAGGGCATTTTTAGCGGCGCATCGTTTAAAGTAAAACTTTTGTATGCCTTTTTGCTTTGCGTGTTTGTGCTTTCACTTGTGCTTTGCGCTTTTTTTGTTTGCGCTGTGTTTTCTGTTTCGCTTTCATTTGCGCTTCTCTGCTCAATTTGCACAGGCTCTGCTTGCGCTGCGCTTTCGCCTTTTTTGTTTTCGGTTATATTTTGCGAGCTTTGTTTTTGCCTTTCGATATGGGCCAAACCAATGTCGATTGTGGCTTCTTGCTTTGGCGCATTTTCGCTTTGCTTTGTATTCACAGCCTCTTTAACACTCGCGCCTTGCTTTGTGTTTTTTGCGTTTGCCGCTGAAGAGCTGGGTTTACTTGCTCGCTCGCTTTTTCCTTTAGCTTTTTTCGTTTTCTTTGGTGCTTTGGGCTTTTCGGTTTCTATAAAGTCTCCGTTTTTTAAAACATAAGTTTTAGGCACGCCCTCGCCGTTTACCAAAATGCTAACGGCGCCATAGTCTTTTAAAACACGAGCCGCTGTAATATGCGCATCTTTGCCTTGCTTTGCGGCAACAAAGTCAATTTCGTCGCCTGCGTGGAGCACAAAAGAGGGGCTAACCTCTTCGCCGTTAACAAGCAGCATGGCAGGAACAGAGGGAGTGCCGTGGTAAATTTTGCGTTTTCCGTTTATATCTACGCTTAAGTTTTTACCGTTTTTGCCTATTAAATCAATATAGCTGTAGCCGTTCATCATAAGTATTTCAAGCGCGCTAACGCCCTCGTTTCTGAACAGCTTTGCAATTTCACCGTTTAGTTTAATGCGGTAACTGTCGCTTAAAAGGCCAAGCCCCGCAGAAACAGCTATGCCGAGCGGCGTTGTATACTCGGGGTCGTTCAAATCTATAATATCTGAAACAGCGCTGTTTTTAAAATGGCCGCCTGCAATGGCTACACGCTTTTTATCCATTCCCAGCGATTTTGCAACACACTGGCATAAATCTGCAAGTTTACTGCCGCCGCCCGCTAAAAATACAGCAGAGGGCGCATTGCCGTTAATTTTGATTATCTCGCTCGCTATTTCGTCTGTGAGCATGGTTTTTTCGCGCTCTACAATTTTTTCAAGCTCTGTAACACTCAGTGTTTGCTCTAAGCCTAAAATATCAACAAATTCTATATCTTCGGTGAATGCAAGCTGGGTTTTCATGCGCTCTGCCGTTAAATAATCCACAAGGCACGCCTTCATTATGCACTCGGTTATCTCATCGCCCGCTATTGTTGCCATTGTGTAGCCTATAACGCCGCCGTCGCGGCATATGGCTATATCAGAGGTGCCTGCGCCAATATCAATTAACGCAAGGTTTAAAAGGCGCAAATCTGTTGGAATAGCGGCGTTTAATGCCGCAATAGGCTCAAGCGTTATGCTGGCAACTTGTAAATTGCAAATGCGCAAAACAGAGTAAAGGCTTTCAATAACCTCGCTTGGCAAAAATGTTGCAACAACTTCCGCTTGCACAACTTGCCCCGAGTGCCCTTGCAGCGTTGTTATTGGGTAGCCGTCTATAACAAGTTTTGTGGCGGTGTAGCCAACGAGGAAAAAACGCCCGAATTCTTGCGATTTATCATGCAGTTCTTGCGCTATATTCTTTTCGGCTTGCGCTACTGCCGCCGCTTCCAATGTGTTTATTTGTTCTGTGCTTAAAGTTTGCGGCGCATCGTATTCAATTTTTGCGCTGCCTTTTTGTGTGCGAAGTGCCCTACCTGCGGCGGCAACAAAAGCGCGTTTTAGCGTGCAATTTACTTTTTCTTCAAGGCGCTTTGTTACAATTTGCACTACTTGTGCAACTTTTTCTATGTCTTCTATTTGGCCGTCCATCATAGTGCGGGCAGCGTGTTGCTCTTTTTCAAGCGCTATAATGCGCACTTTATCGCCCTCGGGCACGGCTAGTATGCCAATAACGCTGCGTGTGCCGATATCAAGAGCGTAAATATAATCTTGTTTTTGCCCGCTATCGTTTTTGTTTGCCAAATAAAACACCTCTTTTGTTTTTTGCTTTTATTACATTATATGATAATATTTTCAATATTTCAAGGTGTAGGGGCATATTAATTCGCTTTGTCTCATAGTGAGGGCGATAGCCTGAATATTTGCGCTTAGCCGACAGATAATAACATGAACCGATTACCCTTTAGCTGCTATGCTATTTAAAAAAACAAAAAGCCTTTTTTCTTTTTAATACAGTTCCAGGCAACTTGCTTATCGTCGAAATAAAGAGCATCTATGCTTGCGTTTGTTATTTTAACGGGCGCCTCGTGTTTTTTGCTGTTTTGGCAAGCGTCGTAATCCCAAAGCACGCTGCCGTCTTCGCTGGCGTTTTTTGCGCTAAGAGAGAAAACAAGGCCTGCGGCCTCGCCGTAGCAAAAGCGCTCGTACAAAATGCTTTTGTTTTTATAAGCGGTTATGCGCTCTCTAAAGGCCGCACGGCCGCTTTTTTCGAATATAAGCTCTTTTATATTCTCTTTTTGCATTTGCAAGAAAATGTCATTCAACATAGCAAAATGCTCCTTCTTATTTTTGTGGTGTTGCTTTTAGTTTTTTGGCAAGGCTTGTGCCTTGTTTTGTTGCTTGTAATATTTGAGTTAGCTAGTATAGTTTATAGTTTTTTGGCAAGGTTTGTGCCTTGTTATTTAGTTAGTTTTTAGGGTTAAGTT
>CAYJEU010000058.1:0-4936 GCA_964369565.1 uncultured Bacteroides sp.
TTTATATAAAAGTTTATGAATTGCATTATACGTTTTTATTTTAACTTAGCTTTATTTAAAAACTAAATTAATTGAGATTTATGTTTTTTATCTCTTGTTTTTAACTTTGCTTAGTTTTCACAAAATTCATTTAGTTAAAAACTAAAGCAAACTTGTAAAGAAACTTAAAGAAGATAAGGTAACTTATAATTTAATACTATCTAGCACCATTAGCAGGTGTAAGACGAAAAAGCTGTCATTAAGAATTGTTCTTTTTTGGCTGTACAGATGCTTATGGTGCGTATCTTAGCAGTAATCGTTTAGGGGTCCGGGGGCGCCGCTCGCCAAGAGCCGCCTGTCGGCGGTTGCTCGCCGGCATTAGCACTGCGGTGCGTCATCGAAACCCCCGGCGCTTTTGTTACTTTTCACGCTGAAAAGTAAAACGCCCTATAAAGCTTAGCCGCTAAAGCAAACGAAAAACCAAGGCGAAAGCCTTGCTATAAATATAATACCAAAGCGCAAGCTTAGCGAAAAGAAAAACCTCAAAACATAAAGCCAAACCTAAACACTACAAAAAAGCTTTCCCTTTTGCTTGCTTTACGCTGAAAAGCTAAGCCAAGCCTAAATAACAAAAACAAACCAATCTCTAATGGCTAACAGCTTACCCCCTAAAATAATTCACACCGGCGCTGAAAATATCCTGTGTTTTATTGCCGGGCACATTTTTATAAAGGTGCTCGCCATAGCGCTCGCTATGCGCCATTTTGCCAAAAATTCTGCCACATTCGCTCGTAATACCCTCAATGGCAAGCGCACTGCCGTTGGGGTTAAAGCGCAAGTCGTTTGTAGCATTGCCGCTTGCATTAACATATTGCGTTGCAATTTGCCCGTTTTCAATAAGCTTTTTAAGCATATCCTCGCTTGCGGTAAAGCGCCCCTCGCCATGGCTTATAGCCACTTTGTGTATATCACCTATATTTGTGTTTGCAAGCCACGGTGAAGAGTTATTCGCAACTCTTGTGCTAACAAGCATACTTTGGTGGCGGTTTAAGCTGTTGAATGTTAGCGTTGGGCAGTTTTCATCCGTTTGCACTATTTTGCCAAACGGCAAAAGCCCCATTTTTATAAGCGCTTGGAAGCCGTTGCAGATACCAAGCATTAAGCCGTCGCGGTTATTAAGTAAATTATGCACGCTCTGCGTTACTGCGGGGTTGCGGAAAAATGCATTTATAAATTTAGCACTGCCCTCGGGCTCGTCTGCGCCCGAAAAGCCGCCGGGTATAAATATAATTTGGCTTTCGTCTATTTTTTTGCACATTGCTTGTACACTCTGTTTTGTGTGCTCGCTTGTTAAATTGTTTACAATAAACACATCGCAAACAGCGCCTGCATTCTGCATTGCCGCCGCGCTGTCATACTCGCAGTTTGTGCCGCTGAACACGGGAATTAAAACGCGCGGGTTTGCAAAATTATCGCCGCTTATAGCAATGCCGCTGTAAGCGCGCTTTTCTCTATTGCCCTTAGCGCTAATATTTAAAAGCTCCAATTGCGCTTTTGCATCGCTATCGTTAACGCTGCTAATTGTTTTATCGCCTGCCATAGGCTGTTTTGTGTTTGAATAATAAGGGAAAACAGGCGCAAGTTTTTGCTCAAATGCATTTAAAACTTCGCTTAAATCTGCCGTTTCGCCCATAGCCTCGAATGTGAAATTCTCGCTTGTTTTGCCAAGCTCTGTGAATGTAATTTTTTTGCTATCCTCTAAATTTTCGCTGTGTGAATTTATAATAGCTTTTGCCGCATTAAATGCGCCCTCGTTTTCAAATTCAATTACAAAGCCGCCCAAATGCGTTGAAAACAGCGTTTGCATATTTACGTTTTCATGCGCTTTAAAGCCGAGCAAATTGCCAAAGCACATATTCGCAATAGCGCCTGCAACGCCGGCGGCTTCAAGAGCCCAAACGCTTAATGTGCCATCGGTTTCGCAAAGGGTTTCCAAAGCGCTAAACAGCGCGTTTTGGCTTTTTGCACAGGGCAAAAGCTCGTGGTTTTCAGCATTTGTTTTTGCGGGCGCAATTAGCGCCAGGGTGCTGTTTGCCTTTTTAAACTCGGGTGATAAAACATTGTGCGCCTTACCGTGGGCAACAGCGAAGCTAACTAAAGTTGGCGGCACATCAATGTTTTCAAAGCTGCCGCTCATGCTGTCTTTGCCGCCAATAGAGGCGGTGCCGTAATCGAGCTGAGCTTTTAAAGCGCCAAGCAAAGCCGAAACAGGCTTGCCCCAGCGTTTATCTTCTTGCAAAAGGCGCTCGAAATACTCTTGGAATGTTAAGTAAATATTTTCTCTTTTAAAGCCACTTGCCACAAGCTTTGCCACGCTTAAAAGAACAGCGGCATAAGCACCGTCGAACGGGCTGTGTGAGGAGATAAACGGGCTAAAGCCCCAAGCCATTGCGCTAACGGTGTTTGTTTTGCCCTGTAAAACAGGCAGTTTTGCCGCCATGCATTGCGCCGGCGTTAACTGGTGCTCGCCGCCAAAAGGCATTAGCACGCTGCCTGCGCCAATGGTGGAATCGAAGCGCTCGCTTAAACCTTTTTTGCCGCATGTATTTAAATCGCTCATAAGAGCGCTGAGTTTATTTGTTAAGTTGCCGCTTTCATTAAATGCACTGTCAATAGCAGGGAACGCACTGCCGCCTACCCAGTTTTGCGTTTTTTCTATAAGTGCACTGCTGAATTTATCGGCGCCGTTTGTGTTTAAGAACTCGCGGCTTATATCGCAAATAACATTGCCGTTCCACTGCATAACAAGGCGCTTTTGCTTTGTTATTGTAGCAACAACAACCGCTTCAATGCTCTCGCTGTTTGCATATTCAATAAACGCTTTTGCGTCTTTTTCCTCAACAACAACCGCCATGCGCTCTTGGCTTTCGCTAATGGCAAGCTCGGTACCGTTTAGGCCCTCGTATTTTTTGGGCACTTTGTCAAGGTTAATTAAAAGGCCGTCGGCAAGCTCGCCAATGGCAACGCTAACGCCGCCTGCGCCGAAATCGTTACAGCGCTTAATTAGCCTTGTAACCTCGCCGTTCCTGAAAAGCCTTTGCAATTTGCGCTCTTGCGGCGCATTGCCCTTTTGCACTTCTGCGCCACATGTTTCAAGGCTTTGCACTTTGTGCGCTTTAGATGAACCTGTTGCGCCGCCACAGCCGTCTCTGCCTGTTTTGCCGCCAAGTAAAATAACAACGTCGCCGGCGCTTGGCTCTTCCCTGCGCACAGCGCTTAAAGGAACAGCGCCTACAACTGCGCCAATTTCCATGCGCTTTGCCAAATAGCCGTCGTGGTAAATTTCGTCTACCTGCCCTGTTGCAAGCCCTATTTGGTTGCCGTAGCTCGAATAGCCCGCAGCGGCAGTTTGCACAATTTTGCGCTGTGGCAATTTGCCCGGCATAGTTTTTTCAAAGCTTAAAAGAGGGTTTGCCGCGCCCGTTACACGCATTGCTTGGTAAACATAGCCCCTGTTTGCCAGAGGGTCTCTTATAGCGCCGCCTATGCATGTTGCCGCGCCGCCGAAAGGCTCTATTTCAGTTGGGTGGTTGTGGGTTTCGTTTTTGAACAGAAGTAGCCAATCTTCGTCTTTGCCGTTTACATCTACTTTTATATTTACACTGCAAGCGTTTATTTCATCGCTTTCGTCTAAGTTTTTAAGCACGCCTTTTTTCTTTAGGTATTTTGCGCCTATAGTAGCCATGTCCATTAGAGTTATCGGCTTTTTACTAAGCTTTTCAGCGTGCACTTCACGGCGAAGCTCCTCGTATAGATTATAGGTTTTATTTATTAAGGCGTCGTTTATAACAACTTTTTCAAGCACTGTGCCGAATGTTGTGTGGCGGCAGTGGTCGCTCCAATAAGTGTCTATCATGCGCAGTTCTGTTAAAGTGGGGTTGCGCTTTTCGCTTTTGAAGTAGTTTTGGCAAAATAGCAAATCGCTTTTATCCATAGCAAGGCCGAACTCATCGCACATGGCGCTAAGCTCTTGCGCAGTTTTTTCTATAAAGCCCTCTATAACAGGCACTTTTTCGGGCGCCTCATATTGCATTGTAAGCGTTTGTTTTTCCTCTAAACTTGCCTCGCGCGCTTCAACCGGGTTTATAAGGTGCTTTTTAATTTGCAAAAGCTGCTCGCTCGTAATATCACCTTGCAGAATAAACACCCTTGCAGAGGCGACAAGCGGCAAATTTTCACAGCTGATAAGCTGAATACATTCAGCGGCGCTGTGTGCTCTTTGGTCGAACTGGCCGGGCAGATATTCAATGGCGAACACAGTAATATTTTCGCCCTGAGTATTCATAGCGGCATCTAAGCTATTATATACATCGTCTAATTGCGGCTCGCAAAAAACAATATTTTGGCATTTATCGAAAAGCTCTTTGCTTATGCCCTGCACATCGTACCTGTTCAAAAGGCGCAAAGCGCTAACGTTTTTAAGAAAAAGCAGATTTTGTATTTCGGCAAGAATAGCCTTTGCCTCCACGGCATGAGCGTGTTTTTTTTCAACATAAATGCGATGAACCATAGTTTTCTCCGTTCGTTTTTTGTTTTTTAGGTTATTTTGTTTTGCTTTTTGTGGTTTTATTTTTTTTTGCAAGGGTTGTGCTTTGGTTTTTTCTTTTTTCAAGGCGGTTGCCTTGTTATTTAGTTGGCTTTTGGGGTTAAGCTTAGTGGTTCGCCCTTCTTTTCGGCGTGAAAAGAAGCAAAAGGCTGTGGGCTTTGCTTGTAATATTTAAGAGCTGGCATAGTTTATAGTTTTTGATTTTCTCAAGGTTTGTGCCTTGTTATTTAGTTAGTTTTTAGGGTTAAGTTTTGTGGTTCGCCCTTCTTTTCAGCGTGAAAAGAAGCAAAAGGTTATGGGCTTTGCTTGTAATATTTAAGAGCTGGCATAGTTTATAGTTTTTGTTTTTTC
>CAYJEU010000059.1:0-4836 GCA_964369565.1 uncultured Bacteroides sp.
GGTAGAGCAGAGGACTGAAAATCCTCGTGTCGTTGGTTCGATTCCGACCGGAGGCACCATCAGCGATGCGCTGGACCCAAATATGGGTTCAGTGTTTTTTATTTTTTCAGCATTCTTATTTTCAATATTATAACTTTAATCGCTTGAAGGCAAAATTTTTGCTAAAATCATGCGGTTTATTTTTTTGTTTTTGTATTATTATGATTTATCGTGCTATTTTTGCAATTATCAACTATATTTTAAATATAATTTGCCAATATTTTGAATAAGTGTTGTGCATATTGTAGAAAAATTGTTTTTCGTTCATTTACACTTGTTTTTTTCTCAAAGACATGTTAAACTCTGTATTAAATTGTTTTCATATTAAAATTTTTAATTCAAATTTTTTAACTATGATTAACTTTAATATTTGCATTGTTTACAAAACAGAAACGGAGAATATAATGGAAAAGCGTTTTTTGTTAGTTGAAGAAAGTGTTTTGCCTCAAGTGTTTTTAAAAGTTTTAGAAGCAAAAAAAATGCTTGCAGACGGCACTGCAAAGAATGTTTCGCAAGCAACAAAAGAAGTTGATATATCCCGCAGTGCATTTTATAAATACCAAGACAGCATTTTTGATGTTGAAAATATTGCACAAGTTCACACCGTGAACGCCCTTATAAAAGACGAAACAGGTGCACTGCAAACGCTTATTTCAGCTTTTACAAATGCAGGTGCATCTATTGTAACTATTAACCAATCAACACCGTCTAACGGGACAGCCTCTGTTTCAATTAGCATGAGAACAAGCGGTATGCAAATGAGTTTGAAAGAATTCACAAGCTTACTTCTAACTCAAAGTTATGTGGTTGATGTTCGCCTTGCGGGCTAAAAATTATTTTTTAGGAGATTTATAATGGCTAAAATTGCAATTTTAGGCTTTGGCACTGTTGGCAGCGGCGTTTTACAAGTTTTAAGTGAAAATCAAAATAGCGTTTTGCGTAGGCTTGGGCAAGAGCTGCAAGTAAAATACATATGCGATATTAGAGACTTTAAAGGGCATCCAAACGAAAATTTAATAGTAAATAATATTGACGTTATTTTAAACGATGACGAAATAGAGCTTATAGTTGAAACTATTGGCGGAATAAACCCGGCTTATTTATTTGTTAAGCAAAGTTTGCAAAGCGCAAGGCATGTGGTAACATCAAATAAAGAGCTTGTGGCAAAACACGGTGCAGAACTTTTAAAAATAGCAAAACAGAATAATGTTTGCTTTTTATTCGAGGCAAGTGTTGGCGGCGGCATGCCGCTTATAACTCCTTTACATCAATGTTTGGCTGCGAATGTTATAAATGAAGTTATGGGAATTTTGAATGGCACTACTAACTTTATGCTAACAAAAATGGCTATGGAAAATTTAACATTTGAGCAAGCACTAAGCATTGCGCAAGAACTCGGCTATGCGGAAACTATAGACCCTTCCGCAGATGTTGACGGCTTAGATGCCCAGCGCAAAATTGCTATTTTGGCAAGTATAATAACGGGCACACAAGTTTTCACACAGAATATCCCCACAAAAGGCATTAGAGATATAAGTGTTGCAGATATGGCTGCTGCCCAAAAAGCAGGTTATGCAATTAAATTAATAGCATGGGCAAAAAGAGCGAGCGATGGGCAAATTTGCTGTGCTGTAGAGCCGTGTATGCTAAATAATAGGCATCGTCTATCTAATGTAGATGATGTATATAATGCGGTTTTAGTAAATGCAGATATGCTGGGTGATGTGCTATTTTACGGCAAAGGCGCAGGTAAACTGCCAACAGCAAGTGCAGTTGTTGCCGATATTATTGATGCTTTCAAAAACAAAAGCGAAATGCACACAAGTTTATTTTGGCAAGAAAGTGTACCTTTAGAGGGCAAATTTATTTGTGAAGACGAATTTAATTTCTATTTAAGGGTGTTTTGCGATAATGAACACGCACTAAATGATATTTACGGCAATATAATAATATTAGAAAACGCAAACGGTGAAATTTTATTTAAAACAAGCAAATATACGCAAAATAATATTGACATTTTGAATAATAAGGCACTAAAAAGCGACATTACCGTAAATAATATATTGAAAATTATTGAATAATTTTACCGTGGGTTTAAATTGCAAAACCTAATTTGCTAAATTATAATTTAAGAGGGCTATTATGCTAAAAATAATTGTTCCTGCAACAAGCGCAAATTTAGGCTCGGGCTTTGATGCTTTGGGTATGGCGCTTAGTTTATATAACACAGTTTTAATAGAAGAAAGTGATACTATTGATATCACAACAACAGACAAAAGCAAAGTTCCATGTAACGAAAACCATTTAGTTTACAGCACTGTTAAAAAAGTTTTCGATATTTACGGTAAACCTCTAACAGGCCTAAAAATAGTGCAAACAAACGGTATACCAATGGCAAGGGGTTTAGGCTCTAGCAGCGCTTGTATAGTGGCAGGGCTACTTGCTGCAAACTCAATGCTTGGCAGCCCTATGACAAAGCAAGAAATTTTAACGCTTGGTACTCAAATTGAAGGGCATCCCGATAATATCGCCCCTGCCCTACTCGGTGGCTTTGTTGTTTCAGCCTTTGATGAAGGCAATGTTTATTCTTTAAAAAAAGCAGTGCTTCCAAGTTTACAATTTATAGCTTTAATACCTGAATTTAAGCTGTATACAAAAAAAGCCAGGGCTATATTGCCAAAAAGCGTTAGCCATAAAGACGCTATTTATAATTTATCCAGAGCTGCGCTTTTAGCAACTGCTTTTTGCGAGGAACGTTACGACTTTTTACAAGTTGCCACTAAAGATTCTTTACATCAACAATATAGGCTTCCCTTAATTGAGGGTGGCGAGAAAATTTTTGCTTTAGCAAAAAAACTTGGTGCTCCGTCAGTTTTTATAAGCGGTGCAGGCCCTGCTATTTTATGTGCATTGCCAAGCGGTGGAGATAAGTTTTATAAAGAAATCAGCGATGCGCTTAACAAAGATGCAAGCTTAAGCGCTTTTAAATTGCATAGATTAAACGCAGATAATATCGGTGCAACTGTAGAATATCTGTAATTTTAAGGGGGTATGAAAACGAATGGCATTAATTGTTCAAAAATTTGGCGGAACATCTGTTGCGAATGCTGAGCGTCTTTTTAATGTTGCAAACACAATTAAAAAAACTAGGGATGCCGGCAATGATGTTGTAGTTGTTGTTTCTGCTCAAGGCGATACAACAGATGTTTTAATTGAAAAAGCAAAGGAAATTACGAATAGCCCATCTCAGCGTGAAATGGACGTGCTCTTATCTACCGGCGAACAAATAACAATTTCGCTTTTAGCTATGGCACTGGGGCAAATTAATTGCCCGGCAATTAGTTTAACCGGTTGGCAAGCCGGCTTTAAAACAAATTCATCTTACACAAAAGCGCGAATAAAAAAGCTTGAGGCACATAGAATTGAAACAGAACTTAGCAAAAAACGTGTAGTTATAGTTGCTGGTTTTCAAGGCATTAACAGGCACGATGATATTACAACTCTTGGGCGCGGCGGCTCAGACACAAGCGCTGTTGCAATTGCAGCACAAATTAAAGCTGACTTATGCCAAATTTACACCGACGTTGACGGTGTTTACACAGCTGACCCACGCTATATTAAAAACGCAAAAAAATTAGATGAGATTACATTTGATGAAATGCTTGAACTTGCAAGCCTTGGCGCACAAGTTTTAAACAACAGGAGCGTAGAGCTTGCAAAAAAATATGCAGTAGATTTAGAAGTACTTTCATCGCTTACAAATACACCCGGCACTAAAGTTAAGGAGGTTACATCTGTGGAAGGAATGTTAATTAAAGGGGTAGCAAAAGATACCAATGTTGCGGTTATTTCAATTTTAGAAGTGCCGGATATTCCCGGAATGTCTTTTAAAGTTTTCAGCTTAATGGCACAGCACAAAATCAATGTTGATATTATACTTCAATCTACCGGTAGAGATGGCAATAAAGACTTGATATTTACAGTGCCTCTTGATGATGTTGACGTTGCGCAGAAAACACTGGTTGAAAACCTTTCAAGGTTTGGCGGCACTGAAATTTTAGTGGATAAAGATGTTGCTAAAGTTTCGGTTGTAGGTGCAGGAATGCAAAGCCACCCCGGTGTAGCTTCAACTATGTTTGAAAGCTTGTCTGAGGCGAATATTAACATTAGAATGATAAGCACAAGTGAGATAAAAATTTCTGTTTTAATTTCAAAAGATGATGCGGAAAAAGCAGTTAAAGCTATCCATAATGCTTTTATGGACGAATTATAAATTATTGCCTAATTGTATAGACAATAACAAGAATTTCTTATATAATAAAGAGTAGATGTGTTTTATCACTTCTATTCTTTATTTTTTTATTTTTAAGGTGGTTAAAGTTAATTTGTCAAACAATAATAATATAGAAAATAACAACGATAACAAATTAAATAATACCGGAATTTCTTCGTTTTCCACATCTCAATTAATTTTAGAGCTGTTTAAACGATTTGGTTTGTTTATTAAATTAATAATTTTAACTATTGCTAAGGGTATAAAAATTGCTAGCATCGCCTTTGCTAGGTTCAGCGTTAAGGCTGCTAAATTTATTGCTAAGTATACTGTTATTATTGTAAAAGCTATTGCTAAAGGCATTAAGATAGCTAGCATTGCTTTTGCTAAGTTCAGCGTTAAAACAGCTAAGTTTATCGCTAAGTATACTGTTATTATCGCAAAGGCTATTGCTAAAGGCATTAAAATTGCTAGCATTGCTTTTGCTAAGTTCAGCGTTAAAACGGCTAAGTTTATTGCTAAGT
>CAYJEU010000060.1:0-4030 GCA_964369565.1 uncultured Bacteroides sp.
TACTTTTCACGCTGAAAAGTAAAACGCCCTATAAAGCTTAGCCGCTAAAGCAAACAAAAAACCAAGGAGAAAGCCTTGCTATAAATATAATACCAAGGCGAAAGCTTTGCGAAAAGAAAAAACACAAAAGCAAGCTTAAATATTAAAAACAAACTTTCGCTTTTGTTACTTTTCACGCTGAAAAGTAAAACGCCTTACTAAACTTAGCCATAAAAGCAAACCGCAATATCAAAAATTCCTTATAGTTCCAATATCAAAGCGCAGATACTTGCCGCCGAACATAACTTTCTCTTGCGCTGTATAAGCGTTTTTAACAGCAGCTTTTAAATCGTCGCCAAGGGCGCAAACGCCTAGAACTCTGCCGCCGTTTGTTTGAAGCTCGCCATTCCTGTAAGCGGTGCCGGCATGGTAAACCGTAGCTGTGGAATTAAGTATTTGGCCGCCTGCAAGCCCTGTTATTGTTTTGCCTGTTTTGTAGGCTTCGGGGTAGCCCTCGCTTGCTAAAACAACGCAAGCTGCGTGTTGCTCTCTAAGGTCTATTTTAATATTTTTAAGCACTTCATCTGTGCAAGCTTGCATAAGGCGCAGTAAATTAGAGCGCAATAAAGGCAAAACAACTTGCGCTTCAGGGTCGCCAAAGCGGCAGTTATACTCTATAACCTTAGGCCCGTTTTCAGTTAGCATTAGCCCAAAGTAAAGGCAGCCTTTAAATGGACACCCCTCAGCTTTCATAGCTTTGATGGTGGGCATAAAAATAGTGTTCATGCAAATTTTTTCTATTTCTTTTGTGTAAAAGGGGTTTGGCGCAATTGTACCCATGCCGCCTGTGTTAAGGCCTGTGTTGCCCTCGCCTATGCGCTTATGGTCCATGCTGGAGTGCATGGGCAAAATATTTTTGCCGTCGGCAAAGCACAAAACGCTAACCTCAGGCCCCATTAAAAACTCTTCCATTACAACTTTATTGCCTGCGGCGCCAAATTTACCATCTTGCATAATTTCTTTAACGGTTTGCGCCGCCTCTGTTTTATTTGCGCAAATTATAACGCCTTTGCCTAAAGCGAGGCCGTCGGCTTTAATAACAAGCGGATAACTCTCGTAACTTTCAACAAAATCAAGTGCTTTTTGCGCCTGTTCAAACACAAAATAATCTGCTGTGGGAATATTATACTTTTTCATTAAGTTTTTGCTAAAAACTTTACTGCCCTCTATTTGCGCCGCCGCTTTAGAGGGGCCAAACGCCCTTATGCCCTCTTTTTCAAGGGCATCTACAGCGCCCAAAACGAGGGGGTCATCGGGTGTAACAATAACATAATCTATTTTGTTTTGCTTTGAAAACTGCACTATTTCGTCAATTTGTGTTGCGCCTATGTTAACGCATTTTGCCATATAGGCTATGCCGCCGTTACCGGGCGCACAATATATTTCGTGCTCGGGGTTATCGTCTTTAATTTTTTTAATTATTGCGTGTTCTCTACCGCCGCTGCCAATAACAAGAATGTTCATTACTTAAAGCTCCACTTCGTATTAATTATTTTTACTATTTGGTTTTTTATTACTATAGTGCAAAATTTAATGCATTTTGCCCTCATATAAATAATGAAAGAAAGCGTGTTTTTATTGCGCTGTATTTTAAAAATATTTTAAAGGGTAAAGGGTAAAGTATACGTAAGCTTGTTTATAAAATGCCTATTGTGAAATTAAATAAAAAACTATGTTGAAATTTAATATAATTAATATGCACTGTTATGCAATTTGCTTTTTTGCATTATGCGCTTTTTAACCGTTTACAGGCTTTAAGGCACCTAATTGTACATACAAATTAAAAATTGAAACGTTAGTGGTGGAAAAGCCTTAAGCCGTTGCAAGCCATAACTATATTGTATTTATCGCATGTGCTAATAACTTGGTCGTCCCTAATAGAGCCGCCCGGCTGAATTATTGCGCTAACGCCGCTGCGGTGTGCGCGCTCTATATTATCGCCAAATGGGAAAAACGCGTCACTGCCAAGGCAAACGCCCGTTATTTTGCTTAAAAACTCTTTTTTCTCCTCGGCTGTTAAGGGCTCGGGGCGGCTTTCGAATGTTTCTTGCCAGTTGCCCTCGCCTATAACGTCGTTGTAATCTTCGCTGATGTAAACGTCTATTGCGTTATCTCTATTCGCCCTTGGCACATTGCTTTTAAAGGGCAAGTTTAAAACTTTAGGGTGCTTTCTAAGCTGCCAAATATCTGCCTTGCCGCCTGCAAGGCGTGTGCAATGTATGCGGCTTTGCTGGCCGGCGCCAACGCCTATAACTTGCCCGTCTTGCACATAGCAAACGCTGTTGCTCTGCGTATATTTAAGCGTTATTAAAGCAATGCTTAAATTTTGAATTTGCTCTTTTGTTAATTGCTTGTTTTTTGTAACTATATTGCTGAATGTGTCGTCAGTCACTTTAAAATCGTTGCGCTTTTGGGTGAATGTAACACCGTAAACTGTGCGGTATTCCATATCTTGCGGCGTGTAGTTTGCATCTATTTGCACAACATTGTAGCCGCCTTTGCGCTTAGCGCTTAGTATTTCAAGCGCTTTTTCACTGTAAGAGGGCGCAATAACACCGTCGCTAACTTCGGGGGAAATAAGGCGTGCTGTAATTTCGTCACACTCGTCGCTAAGGGCTATCCAATCGCCGAAACTGCTCATTCTATCTGCGCCACGCGCTCTGGCATAGGCACACGCTATGGGCGATGAATTTATATCGCTAACATGCGCGGTGAAATACATTTGCTTTAAAACGTCGCTTAAAGGCAGGCCTATAGCTGCGCCTGCAGGGCTAACGTGTTTAAAAGAGGCCGCGGCGGCTATGCCTGTTGTGCTTTTAAGCTCGCTTACAAGTTGCCACGCGTTAAGTGCGTCTAAAAAGTTAATATAGCCGGGTTTGCCGTTTAGCACTTTTAAAGGTAATTCGCCCTGGCCGTCTGCCATAAAAATACTAGCCGGTAATTGGTTTGGGTTTGTGCCATATTTCAATTGCATTTCGTTTTTTTGCATAATTTCCTCCGCGTTAAATTTATAGTAGAGTGTGTTTGACGCAATTTAATTTATGCGCTCGTATTTATTTATTATTTTTTGCTTGTGTTTGCCGGTTTTCAAATTAATATAGCGCACGAAAAGGCTAATTTTATTATCGTCGTTTAAGCTTTTCCAAATATTATTTGCAAATTTATCTATATCGCCGCTAATGTCAACTGTTAACGGCTCGCCCCAAAAGCTTGGAAGTGGCACTTCATTTGCCCTATAGGTGTGAATAAAACGCCCCTCGCCCGCAGGCAAATTACTATATTCGTAAAAATTTCGTATTGTGGTAGTGCCGCCTGCTAAGCCGCTTTTTAATATGCTCATTTTACATTTCATTTCGCCGTCTTTAACTTTCACGGTTGCGCTGATGCGGGGGGTGAAATGGGGGGCGTCCGGCTCGAAAGTGCGGGTGCGCAAAGCTTTATCAAAGCTTTGGCCTTGGCGCAAAGCGTCGTAGATTGTGTCTGTTTGGTCGCCATTTGTCACAATATGTGTTTTTTTGTAAATTCTAACAGGTGCGTAAATTATAAGGGAGGGGTCTAGCACTTTAGAGCTGTCTGCCGGCTTTGTATACACACAGCTATGTTCTTTAACAAAAACCCTGTTGCGGCTGTTTTCGCTTCTGCCCATAATGAAATAGGCCATAACAGCGTGTTTTTTGTCTTCGCTTCGCCCTACTATAATGCCTCTGCCGGGGTAAGTGTTTGCCGAAAGCTCTGTTGTTAAATTTAATTTTTGCATAAGATTTCTCCTTGAGAATTTTTTTGTTTGTGATTTATTAGGGTTTTGCTTTGCTTGTAATATTTGAGTTAGCTTTTTTATTAGGTTTCTTTGCTTTTCGCAAAGCTTATGCCTTGGTTTTTCGTTTGCTTTAGCGGCTAAGCTTTATAGGGCGTTTTACTTTTCAGCGTGAAAAGTGGCAAAAGAGATTGAACTTGTGTTGCTTTGCAGAGTAGTTGAATTTATTTTTGGTGC
>CAYJEU010000061.1:0-2265 GCA_964369565.1 uncultured Bacteroides sp.
CTAAGCGAGAGGGGGCGTTATTATATCAACTATAACTATTTCAAATTTAACATTTTCTTATGATGGCAACTTAGAAAATATATTTGAAAATATCAACTTGAATATAGACACTTCTTGGAAGCTAGGTTTAATTGGCAGAAACGGCAGAGGAAAAACCACATTGTTAAAACTACTGCTAAGAGAATTTGAATTTACAGGGCATATTTTAAGCTCTGCAGCGCTTTCTTATTTCCCTTACAGCATCGAAAATGAGCACGAGCTTGTTATAGATATTATTGATAATAATTGGAAAATCCAAAGAGAGCTTTCTTTGCTTAACGTGAGCGAAAGTGTATTCTACAGACCTTTTAATACGCTATCTGAGGGCGAGAAAACAAAAATTTTACTGGCTATTATGTTTGCAAACGAAAACAATTTTTTATTAATAGACGAGCCCACTAACCATTTAGATATTGAAGGCAGGCTATTGCTTAGCAATTATTTAAAAAGCAAGCAAGGCTTTATATTGGTGTCACACGACAGGTTTTTTATCGATAATTGCGTTGATCATATAATGTCTATAAACAAAACAAATATCGAAATTGCTTTCGGCAATTTTTCTTCGTGGAGCGAAAACAAAAACCGTTTAGATAACTTTGAAAGCAATTTAAACATTAAATTAAAAAAAGATATTTCAAGGCTTAGCGAAACTGCGAAAGAAAAAGCTAAATGGTCAAACGCAATAGAAAAAACTAAGTACAACACAAAAAATTCAGGCCTTAGGCCTGATAGAGGCTATATTGGGCATAAGGCCGCTAAGATGATGAAGCGCTCAAAATCTATTGAAAAGCGTGTAGAAAAGCAAATTGCAGAAAAAGAAAGTTTGCTAAAAAATATCGAAACAGCCGATAATTTAAAAATAACCCCTCTTAATTTTCATTCAAAAACACTGCTGTTTGGCAATGACATTTCAGTTAATTATGGCGATAACACTGTTTTCAAAAACCTTAATTTTGAAATTATTCAGGGGCAAAAAATTAATATTAAAGGAAAAAACGGCAGTGGGAAAACAAGTTTAATTAAACTTGTTTTAGGCGACGATATTTTGTATAGCGGCGATTTTTTCAAAGCAAAAGGGCTTATCATTTCTTATATTTCACAAAACACTTGCTCTTTAAAAGGCAAGTTAGCAGATTTTGAAGTAAAAGAGCAGCTCGACATTAGCTTGTTTCGCTCTATTTTACGCAAGCTTGATTTTTCAAGGGAAAGCTTTGAGGGCGCCATTGAAAACTATAGTGCAGGGCAAAAGAAAAAAGTGCTAATTGCAAAATCTCTCTCTCAAAAAGCACATATTTATATTTGGGACGAGCCTTTAAACTATGTGGATATATTGTCTCGCATACAAATTGAAAACCTTATAAAAACAAGTGATATGACCTTATTGTTTGTAGAGCACGATAAAGCTTTTTGCGATAATATAGCAACTTCAACTATTATGCTCGGTTGATTGCATTTTTTCATATTTTTAAGCTTCACTCGTTTTACCTTTATACAAAACAGCACCCTTTATAAAACTAAAGGGTGCTGTAATTTATGTAGCATTTTTACATACCATATATTATTTTTTTGTAAATATTATAAACCCATTGTGCTAAGCTGGTTTGCGGTTTCCTCTACCATTTCAACAATATTTTTTGCATTTTTCCCCAATACACCTCTAATGCTAAGCAAGCCGTCTGTTAGCTCATCTTTTACAATATTGCCCACAAAATTGCCTACGCCTGCAGCCTCAGCTTTTAACACCTGAAACTTATTCGTTTGCTTTTTAAAGCTGGCCGGTAATATTTGAACTTGATTATGTGAATCAAGCGCAGGGAATGCAATTACATCTGCAAACCCATGTTTTACAAGCTCGGGTTTTCCTGCTGCAAATTCAGTATCTTTTATTTTTTCAAATAATTCTACCAAAGTATACTCGTTTTGTAGTTTCACCTTTTTAATCTTAAAGCCAAATGCCATTTTAATACCTCTCTTTAATTTCTTTATTATTTTTAATGTATTAATAATACTAAAAACGCAGCCATATGTCAAATAAAAGCTTCATGCTGCAATAAAATCTCAAAGGCAAATAAAAAACCTGCGTTAACGCTAATTTTGTGTATCGCCTATAATTATAGCCAAACCGATGCAATCCGAACCCGTTTTATGACAAAGGGGTGAACTTTCTTTCGGCGTCAAAGCCTTTTGTAAGGCGCTAGCATTACTGCAAGGCTTTTCCTTGCTATA
>CAYJEU010000062.1:0-1996 GCA_964369565.1 uncultured Bacteroides sp.
ACAATCGCTCGCTAACAATAAGATTGACATACGCTCACGATTACATTGTTCTAATGCTGCTAAAGCTTGCTAACTTTTAGGTTTATTTATCCTATATAACTTTTGTTTTTAGCTACGCTTTGTTTTTTAGTTTGTGAATTGCGTTATAACTACATATTATTTATATTATGTGAACTAACTTTAACCGCACTTTCCAGTGTGCCATAAAAAACCTCAGAGAAATACCGAAAAAACAATGAAACCAATAACCATGCTTATAACTATCTTTTATAATTTTATAAAACCACACATATACCTCTTTTATTAAAAAAATACATGTACTCGTATTTTTTTAATGTATTTTCTATTATACAACATCATTATGGCTTTGTATATAATATTTGAAATTATTAATAATTAAAGCTATCGCGCCGTTTTTAGGCATTTTGCTGAAATTTCAGTTCAATTCAACTTTTCAATTGGTAACATTAACAACAACGTTCGCTACACATCATTAATATCGCCTTGTTTTAGTCTTTTTTACCATTGTGCGCATATTATTTTGCAAAATTTTTATGCAATATTACAAAAAGTAATTTTTTTGTAATATTATGCAGAATTTTTGCAATAAAACCAAGGCCAAATGCGTAATAACAGTAAGCAAGTATAGTAAGTTTTTAACTGCTTTACTATATATAGTAATTATATATAGTAATTACACCATATGCTGTGCAGTTATATTTTACCAATACTATTTTCCGACATTAATTTCCAAAAAACATTGAAATAATGCAGATATTGCAATATTTTTAAACTAGTAGTATAATTTAACTAAGTGTATAACTAACTGTCATATTTTATTTTTGGCAAAAAAGGAAGGGACTTTTATGAAACATAAATTTTTGAAGAAATTTGAGAGGATCTGCGCTTTTGCGCTTGCTCTTATAATTACTTTGTCGCTTATGCCATATTCGGCATTGGCTACAAACACTATTCCCTTTGACGGCCTTTTATTGGATGAACAAGCTGATAATGACAGTGAGCCATTAATAGAGGACGGCAGTGAAGAAAACCCCTACTTAATTTTCACAGCCGAAGATTTTGATAATATACGTGCAAACCCCGACGCGCATTTCAGCATTGAAAGCACAATTGATTTCACAGATATTGAGTTCGAGCCAATTGCCGAGGAATTTACAGGCGCTTTGAACGGCAACGGTAAAGCGATTGAAAACTTAGAGATTACAGCCGAAGATGCCGCTTTGTTTTTGCATATTGATGGTGGCAGCGTAAACAATTTAATAATCAGAAATGCCGAAATTGAAGGCGAAACCGGCGCCGCAACCATAGCAATTCAAAATAGCGGAACTATTAGCGATGTGAAAGTTGAAAGCGCAAATGTAAGCGCGCAAATAGCAGGCTCAATTGCAACCTACATGAACGGCAAGAACGCCTCTATAGAAAACAGCGGTTCTTACGCCATTGTTAGCGGTGAAATTGCAGGCGGTATAGTGGCAATTATTGACGGCGGCGAGCTTAGCAATATTTTTTCTGCAAGCGTTGTAAGCGAAGTACAAGCAGAAGTTATTAGCACGGGCGCGGTTTTTGCCATTACATCACTTGAGAATTTTGCAGATAATGTGCTATTTTTAGCAGATGACTTACAAAGCGCAATTGCCGGCAATTTCACAGACGAAAACGGTGAGAGCATAGCTTATTCCGATGACGATGAAAATGAATTTATAGCTGTGGTTTTAGGCGAAGAAACAACTATGCAAATAGGCGATGAGTTAAATGCGCTTGTCAGCTTTAGCCAGCAGCCCAAAGAAGATGTTGTTACTTATAACACAAGCAAAATAAGTGTTCTGGATGTTGATTTAAACGAAGGCACTATTACAGCCTTAGATGATGGCACAGCTAATTTTAACATCAAAATAAAAATGGGTTCTTACACATCTACAGGCGGTTATACTTTGCCTGTTAAAGTTGTTGTTGAAGACCCTAACAGCGAAGACCC